>NZ_JBVHWT010000010.1:0-32674 GCF_055564055.1 Streptomyces sp. NPDC029159 | reverse complement strand
CAGAAAAAAGAACCCCCCCCCCCTCCCCCCCTTCTTTTCTTTCCCCCCCCCCCCCCCCCCCCCCCCCCCCCCCCCCCCCCCCCCCCCCCCCCCCCCCCCCCCCCCCCCCTCCCCCCCCCCCCCCCGCGGTGGGGGATACGGCCGCCGCCCGGGGCGACGGCGCCTCTCAGCTCTTCTTGCCGCCGCTCCCGGCGGTCTTCGCCCCGCCGTCGGCACCGGGCTTCGCGGCCTCGGCGCCGGCGTCCTCGTCGGCCGCGGTGTCGGGCTCCTTCTCCGCGGGCCCGTCCGCCTGCTTCGCGCCCTCCGGCGCACCGTCCGCGTCCGCACCGGCCAGGGCCTCCTGGGCGCCCGGCTCGACGACCTCCTCGCGGCCCGGCACCCGCCGGGACGAGATGATCATGTAGAGGACGGCGAGGACCAGGCCGATCAGCGCGGTCCAGACGTTGAGCCGCAGACCGAGGATGTGGTGCGCCTCGTCGACCCGCATCTCCTCGATCCAGGCGCGGCCCGCGCAGTACGCCGCGACATACAGCGCGAAGGCGCGGCCGTGGCCGAGGCGGAAGCGCTTGTCGGCCCAGATCACCAGCGCGGCGACGCCCAGGCACCACAGGCACTCGTAGAGGAACGTCGGGTGGTAGGTGCCGCCGATGCGGCCGATCGCCGGGTCGTCGCTGATCTTCAGCGCCCACGGCACATCGGTCGGCCGGCCGTACAGCTCCTGGTTGAACCAGTTGCCCCAGCGGCCGACGGCCTGGCCGATGGCGAGGCCGGGGGCGAGCGCGTCGCAGTAGGCGGGAAGCGGGATACCGCGGCGGCGGCAGCCGATCCAGGCGCCGACCGCGCCGAGCGCCACCGCGCCCCAGATGCCGAGACCGCCCTCCCACACCTTGAAGGCGTCGAGCGGATGGCCGCCCTTGCCGAAGTACGGCTCGTACGTCGTGATGACGTGGTAGAGCCGTCCGCCGACGAGGCCGAAGGGCACCGCCCAGACGGCGATGTCCGCCACCGTGCCGGACCGGCCGCCGCGCTGCACCCAGCGCTTGTTGCCGAGCCAGACGCCCAGGAAGACACCGATGATGATGCAGAACGCGTAGCCCCGGAGCGGGATCGGGCCGAGGTGCACGACGCCGACCGACGGGCTGGGAATGAATGCGAGGTCCATGGCAGTCACGACGCTACCCCGCCGAACGGGGTCGGCGACAACCCGCCCGGCAACGGCTGCGTAACGACCGTCACACCTTCGCGACCGACCCGGGCGGGCCCCGCACCGCCCGCTCAGTGCACCGGCGTGGCGGGCTTCGCGGGCTGCTTGCCCTTGTTGGCGTCGAGCACCATCTTCTTGAAGTCCGCGGGCGTGAACTGCCCGTTCTTCTCCTTTGCCAGATCCTTGCCGTTGAGCAGCACGGTCGGGGTGCCGCGGAAGCCGGTCTTGGCGAACGCGTCGTTGGACCGCTTGACGAAGTCGTTGTACGTACCGGACTCGACGCACTGCGTGAACGCGTCACCGGCCAGCCCCGGAACCTTGTCGGCGAGCCGGATCAGCTTCTTCTTGTCGGCGAACGCGTCCTGCTGCTCCGGCGGCTGGTTGCTGTAGAGGACGTCGTGGTACCCGCGGAAGCGACCGGCGTGCTGGGCGCAGAGCGCGGCGTTGGCGGCGTTGAGGGAGCCGGTGCCGCCTCCGTTGCCGTCGATGATCGTGACGAGGTGGTACTCGCTCTTCAGCTGCCCGGAGTCCTCCAGCTCATGGATGACCGGGCGGAAGCCGGTCTCGAACTGCTGGCAGGCGGGGCAGCGGAAGTCCTCCCAGACCGTCAGCGTGGAGGGGGCACCGGCCGAGCCGACCGGCACCGCCGGTTTGTCGCCGCCGCGCGCGCCCTTCGGCACCGCCAGCGGCTTGGCGCTCTCCTCGTCCCCGCCGGAGTGGGAGGCCCAGACGGCGATGGCGCCGGCCACCGCGAGGGCCAGGACCACCGCTCCGCCGACGATCGCCTGGCGGTTGCGCCGGGCCTTGGCCTTCTCCTTCTCACGCTGTGCCTTCAACCGCTCGCGGGCGTTGCTCTTACCGTCATCGTTCTTCTGGCTCACCCCAGGAAAACGAAGCGGAGGGGCGCTGCCGCACCCCTCCGCACCGATGTTCGCCCTATCGGGGGACGGAACCCGCCGCGCCGCACACCCGTGCCCGCGGCCCGCCCCGGCCTCAGGAGCGCTTGCGCACCCCGGCGGCCAGCTCCCCGGCCAGCGTCCGGACCCCGGCGAGCCCGGCCTCCAGATCGTGCTCGTCGGCCAGCATCCGCTGCACGAACGCCGAGCCGACGATCACGCCGTCGGCGAACTGCGCGACCTCCGCGGCCTGTTCGGGGTTGGAGACCCCGAGGCCGACGCAGACCGGCAGGTCGGTGGTGGCGCGGGTGCGGCGGACCAGCTCCTGCGCCTCGTGGCCGACCGACTCACGGGTGCCGGTGACGCCCATCAGCGACGCCGCGTAGACGAAGCCGCTGCCCGCCGCGGTGATCTCGGCGAGGCGGGCGTCGCGGCTGCTGGGGGCGACGACGAAGACGGTCGCCAGACCGTGCTTCTCCGCCGCCGCACACCACTGAGCGGCCTCCTGGACCGGCAGGTCCGGCAGGATGCACCCGGCGCCGCCCGCGGCGGCCATCTCGGCGGCGAACCGCTCGACGCCGTAGCGGTAGACCGGGTTCCAGTACGTCATGCAGAGCACCGGCGCACCGGTGGCGGCGTGTGCCTCGCCGACCGTGCGGATCACGTCGGGGATCCGCACACCGCCGCGGAGCGCGATGTCGTCCGCGGTCTGGATGACCGGCCCGTCGAGGACCGGGTCGCTGTGCGGCAGGCCGATCTCGACGATGTCGCAGCCGCCCTCCAGCATCGCGGTCGCCGCCCGGATGCCGCCGTCCACGGTCGGGAAACCGGCGGGAAGGTAGCCGACCAGCGCGGCGCGGTTCTCCTCGCGCGCCGTCGCCAGCACCGAGTCCAGCAGGGCGATGTTGCCCGTCGCCTCCGTCATCACTTCTCCCCCTCGCCGACGCCGGCGCGCTCGCCCGCGTTGTCGTACAGCCCGAAGTAGCGGGCCGCGGTGTCCATGTCCTTGTCGCCCCGGCCCGAGAGGTTGACCAACAGCAGGCCGTCGGGGCCCAGCTCGCGGCCCAGCTCCAGCGCGCCGGCCAGCGCGTGGGCGCTCTCGATGGCCGGGATGATGCCCTCGGTGCGCGACAGCAGCCGCAGCGCCTGCATCGCCGCGTCGTCGGTGACCGCGCGGTACTCGGCCCGCCCGCTGTCCTTGAGGTACGAGTGCTCCGGGCCGATGCCCGGGTAGTCCAGACCGGCGGAGATCGAGTACGGCTCGGTGATCTGCCCGTCCTCGTCCTGGAGGACGTACGAGCGCGAGCCGTGCAGGATGCCCGGGCTGCCCTCGGTGAGGGTCGCGGCGTGCTCGCCGGTGGCGATGCCGTGGCCGCCGGGCTCGCAGCCGACCAGCCGCACGCTCTCGTCGGGCAGGAAGGCGTGGAAGAGGCCGATGGCGTTGGAGCCGCCCCCGACGCAGGCGAGCGCGGCGTCGGGCAGCCGCCCGGCGCGCTCGACGATCTGCCGCCGCGCCTCGACGCCGATGACGCGGTGGAAGTCACGGACGAGCGCCGGGAAGGGGTGCGGGCCCGCGACCGTGCCGAAGAGGTAGTGGGTGCGGTCGACGTTGGCGACCCAGTCGCGGAACGCCTCGTTGATGGCGTCCTTCAGGGTGCGGCTGCCGGAGGTCACGGCGATGACCTCGGCGCCGAGCATCCGCATCCGGGCGACGTTCAGCGCCTGCCGCTCGGTGTCGATCTCGCCCATGTAGATGGTGCAGTCGAGGCCGAAGAGGGCGCAGGCGGTGGCGGTGGCGACGCCGTGCTGACCGGCGCCGGTCTCCGCGATGACGCGGGTCTTGCCCATGCGCTTGGTGAGCAGCGCCTGCCCGAGCACGTTGTTGATCTTGTGCGAGCCGGTGTGGTTGAGGTCCTCGCGCTTGAGGAACACCCGGGCGCCACCGGCGTGTTCGGCGAACCGTGACACCTCGGTGAGGGCGCTGGGACGGCCCGTGTAGTTGACCATCAGCTCGTCCAGCTCGGCGGCGAACGCCGGGTCGGCCTTGGCCTTCTCGTACTCGGCGGCCACCTCGTCGACCGCGGCGACCAGCGCCTCGGGGATGAACTTGCCGCCGAAGGCGCCGAAGTAGCCCGAGGGGCCGGGAACCAGCCCCTCCGGGTCGGGCACGAAGAAATCGGAGGACATCTGACGCACTCCTCTGCCGGGGCCCTCGCCCCGGACTGGGTCTGTCGGAAAGGTGAGAAAGGGATGGGAAGGGTGTGGAGAAGCAAGGGGGGCGTGCGCCGCCCGCGCGGGCGTTGCGCGGGGCGCGCGGTACGCCGACGGATCCGGCCGCCGGTGACTCCCGGTCGCCGTACGGCCGTCGGGCATCCGTCGGGCCGTGGGAGCGCCGCGCCCTGCCTAACGAGCGACCGGCCCGCGAGGGCACCGGTGGGACGCCACCGACCTGATGATCATTACGGCCGCTCGCCGGAGGATGTCCCGGCAGGCCGGAGCGGCACACCCGCCGCACCGTCCGCCGGGGCGCGCACGCATCAGCGCACGGGCCCCCGGCGCCATCGCATCCCGTTGGTCTGACCGGGCTCGGAGCCGATGTGGTACCTGACCCGGCGGCCGTGGACACGGCGGGCGGGGGCCCGGCAGCCGCGGTGCCAGGGCGGCAGCGCGCAGCGGACCGCCGCGCGGCGCGGGGCACGGCGCGCCCGGGGCGCCAGGGCGGGCGAGGGGCCGTGGCCGGGCAGGCCGTCCGGCCCGGCGGGCGCACCGGCGGGCACGCCGCAGGCGCCCGGGAACATCTCCCGGGCGGTGCGGTGGCTGCCGGTGGCGGTCATGGGGTCGCGTCCGTCCTCAGGCCCGGCCGTGCCGGATGGCGGGGTGCGAGCCGGCGGCGACCAGATCGGCGACGGCGGTGCGCGGGTCCTTGCCGGTGACCAGCGACTCGCCGACGAGGACGGCGTCCGCGCCGTCGTTGGCGTACGCGATCAGGTCGTGCGGGCCGCGGACGCCGGACTCGGCGATCTTGACGATGTGGTCGGGGATCTCGGGGGCGATCCGGGCGAAGTTGCCGCGGTCGACCTCCAGGGTCTTGAGGTTGCGCGCGTTCACGCCGATGATCTTGGCGCCGGCGTCGACCGCGCGGGCGACCTCCTCCTCGTCATGCGCCTCGACCAGCGGCGTCAGACCGATCGACTCGGCCCGCTCGATGAGCGAGACCAGCGCCTCCTGCTCCAGCGCGGCGACGATCAGCAGCGCGAGGTCGGCGCCGTACGCACGGGCCTCCCACAGCTGGTAGGCGGTGACGATGAAGTCCTTGCGCAGCACCGGGATGTCGACCCGGGCGCGGACCGCTTCGAGGTCGGCGAGCGAGCCGCCGAACTTGCGCTGCTCGGTGAGGACGGAGATGACCGCGGCGCCACCGGCCTCGTAGTCGGCGGCGAGGCCCGCCGGGTCGGCGATGGCGGCGAGTGCGCCCTTGGAGGGGCTGGAGCGCTTGACCTCGCAGATGACCGTCACGCTCTCGCCCTTGAGGGCGGCGACGCCGTCCTTGGCCGGGCGGGCGGCGCGGGCGCGCTCCTTCAGCTCGTCGAGGCCGACGCGCGCCTGTCGCTCGGCGAGGTCGGCGCGGACTCCGTCGATGATCTCGTCGAGCACACTCACGCGAGCGGCCTCCTTCTGCAGCGGTGGAGGGGACGGGCGCCGGGCGATGAGCGCTGCTCACCGTGGGCACTTCCGATGGTATCCGGCCGGGGCCCGAGGTCCCGCACCCGGCCGCCGCCGGTCCCAGCAGCTGGACAGCGGCCGCCCAGGTCAGGGGTGCAGGAAGGCGCCGAAGGGAAGGTTGCGGACGAGGGTGAAGAGGGCCAGCAGGGCGGTGAGCGCCCACCAGTGGACCGGGCGCGGGCGTGGCCCGGCGGTCGGCAGTCCGCGCACCGCGCGGACCGTCCAGACCAGCCAGAACACCGCGCAGGCGGCGTACGCGAGGACCGCCACGGCGTTGGCGCCGAGCGCGGCGGGCAGCTCGCCGTGGGCCACCGCGTGGGCGCTGCGCAGGCCGCCGCAGGCCGGGCAGAAGACGCCGGTCAGATGCAGCAGCGGGCAGACCGGGTAGTGGCCGGGGCGGGTCGGGTCGACCGCGCCGACGTAACCGAAGGCGGCGACCGCGGCGGCGGCCGTGCCCAGCGGGGCGGCGAGACGGCGCAGCGGCCTCCGCCCTCGGCCGGGCGGCACGGCGGGGCGCGGGGCGGCGGGCCGGGGCGGGGCCACGGGTGCGTTCACCTGGCCGATTGTCCCGGGGGATGCACGAAGGCGCCGCTTCCCGGCATCCGTACGGGGGACAGCCCTTACGGACGGCGACCGGGAAGCGGCGCCTTCGGAGCAGCAGTGGTGGCGCCGGGGGCCGGCGCCAGGGGGTCAGCCCTCCTGGGGCTGGGCCACGACGGCCGGGGCGGCTGAGCGCCGGGGCTCCGAGCCGAGACCGGCGAGACGCATCACACCGCCGACGACCGCACCGAGAAGGGTCAGAACGATGCCGGCCCAGAAGCCGGGCACGCTCCCCAGCACCAGGAAGGCCCCCGCGACGCAGAAGCCGATGAACGAGATGATGACGCCGGTCCAGGCGGCGGGGGTGTGTCCGTGGCCACTGCTCGACATGAGTGCTCCTCGTAGCTCTGTCGCGCCGGATCGGGGCGCGGTGATACCTCGCCGTCCATTGTCACCGATGCCGGGGGAAACCCCGTTACCGGGTGGGGTCCTCACCGCGGTCCAGCGACTTCCACAGCTCCTCCGGGCGGTCCGGGTCCACCGGCGCGGCGGCCCGGCGCGGGGGGCGGGCACCGCCCGGTGTGCGCTCGTAACGGCCCGACATCGCGGGCCAGTGGCGGCCGAAGAACAGCGCGAGGAGACCGGCGATCAGCAGCAGCACACCGCCCGCGGCGGAGACCCACGGCCAGACGGTGTGCGTGACGTGATGCACAGCGGTACCGCTCAGCCCGACGGCGGTGGCGGCCTGCTCACGCAGTGCGGAGGTGTCGCCGTAACCGGCCGCCGCGGCGAGCGCGGTGCCCGCGCCGCTGAGGGCGAGGAGGGCGGCGACGGCGTACCGGCCGACGCGCCGCACCGCGAAGACCGCGACCAGCGCGGCGAGGCCGACGACGGCCAGCGCGGCGGGGACACCCGTGACGTCGGAGCCGGTCACCGTGCGCGGCAGATCGCCCTGGGCGAGGGCGGCGGTGCCCCGGGACCAGACGCGGCCGGACGCCAGCAGGACGAGGGCGGAGCCGGCGGCGCCCAGCAGCAGTGCGGCGGCGAGGCTGCGCCGGGCGCTGCGGGGCCGGGCGGACGGCGCGGGCGCGGTGGCGGCGGGGGGCGGGGTTGCGGCACTCACTCCCCCACTATCGCGCACCGCCCGCGGTGCCGGGCCACGGGGTGGCCGGTCGCCGCGGGCGGTCCGAAGGCGCCGGGGGTCAGCCGCCGAGGCGGTTGGCGGTGTGCACGGCGCGCAGCACGGCGGCGGCCTTGTTGCGGCACTCGGTGTCCTCGGCGACCGGGTCGGAGTCGGCGACGACGCCCGCACCGGCCTGGACGTACGCGGTGCCGTCGCGCAGCAGGGCGGTGCGGATGGCGATGGCGGTGTCGGAGTCGCCGGCGAAGTCCAGATAGCCGACGCAGCCGCCGTACAGCCCGCGCCGGGTCGGCTCCAGCTCCTCGATGATCTGCAGGGCGCGGGGCTTGGGCGCGCCGGAGAGGGTGCCCGCGGGGAAGCAGGCGGTGAGGACGTCGAAGGCGGTGCGGCCCTCGGCGACGGTGCCGGTGACGGTGGAGACCAGGTGCATGACGTGGCTGTACCGCTCGACCGACATGAAGTCGACGACCTCGACGCTGCCCGGCTCGCAGACCCGGCCCAGGTCGTTGCGGCCCAGGTCGACGAGCATCAGGTGCTCGGCGCGCTCCTTGGGGTCGGCCAGCAGCTCGTCGGCGAGGGCCTGGTCCTCCTGGACCCCGGCGCCGCGCGGCCGGGTCCCGGCGATGGGGTGGACCATGGCCCGGCCGTCCTCGACCTTGACCAGCGCCTCGGGGCTGGAGCCGACCACGTCGAACCCGCTGCGCTCACCGTCGCCCGCGAAGCGGAAGAGGTACATGTACGGGCTGGGGTTGGTGGCCCGCAGCACCCGGTAGACGTCCAGGGCGCTCGCCGTGCACGGCGTCTCGAAGCGCTGCGAGGGCACCACCTGGAACGCCTCACCGGCGCGGATGCGCTCCTTGATGTCCTCGACGGCTTCCTGGTAGGCGGCGCCGCCCCATTCGGCGGTGAACGGCGGCAGCTCCGACGGCGGCAGCGCGGCGGCGCTCGCGGGCGCCGGGCGGGCGAGGTCGTCGGCCATCGCGTCGAGGCGGGCGACGGCGTCCGCGTACGCCTCGTCGACGCCGGTGTCGAGGTCGTTGTGGTTGATCGCGTTGGCGATCAGCAGGACGGTGCCGTTCCAGTGGTCGAGGACGGCGAGGTCGGAGGTGAGGAGCATGGTCAGCTCCGGCAGCCCGAGCGCGTCCTCGGTCTGCTCGGTGATCTTCTCCAGGCGGCGGACGACGTCGTAGCCGAGGTAGCCGACCATGCCGCCGGTGAAGGGTGGCAGTCCGGCGTCCTCCAGCAGGTCACGCGGGGTGTGCAGGGCCTCGACGGTGGTGCGGAGCGCGGCCAGCGGATCGCCGCCGGTGGGCATCCCCACGGGCGGCGTGCCCAGCCAGTGGGCTTGGCCGTCGCGGGCGGTGAGGGTCGCGGCGCTGCGGACGCCGATGAACGAGTACCGCGACCACGTCCGGCCGTTCTCGGCGGACTCCAGGAGGAAGGTGCCGGGCCGCTCACCGGCGAGTTTGCGGTAGAGCCCCACCGGGGTGTCGCCGTCGGCCAGCAGGCGCCGGGTGACGGGGACGACCCGGCGGTCCTTGGCGAGGGTGCGGAAGCTGTCGAGGTCCGGTGTGGCGGTGCCGGTGGTTCCCGTGGTCATGGCAGCGGAGCCTACTGGTCGCCGTCCGTGAGCAGAACGTCGGCGTCGAAGCAGGTGCGGGCCCCGGTGTGGCAGGCGGCGCCGGTCTGTTCGACGGTGACCAGGACGGTGTCGGCGTCGCAGTCCAGGGCCACCGAACGGACGCGCTGGACGTGGCCGGAGGTGTCGCCCTTGACCCAGTACTCGCGGCGGCTGCGCGACCAGTAGGTGCAGCGGCCGGTGGTGAGGGTGCGGTGCAGCGCCTCGTCGTCCATCCAGCCCAGCATGAGGACCTCGCCGGTGCCGTACTGCTGGGCGATGGCCGGAACGAGGCCGTCGGCGTCCCGCTTGAGGCGGCCCGCGACGGCGGGGTCGAGGGCGGTGCTGCCGGGGGCGGCGGGGCCGTCCGGGGTGAGGGCTGCGGTGTCGGTGGCGCGGCTGGTCATGGGGCCATTGTGCCGTGCGGGGGACGCGTGGTGGGCGCCGCGGACCCGCGGAGGGCCCCTGACCGGGCGGCCGTGGCGTGGCAGGGCGGCGGGGCCGGTCGTAGGCTGGCCGTATGTCGACCCATGCGAAGCGTGAACGGCTCCTGCTCGCCGACCTGTTGGAGAGCGTCGGCCCCGATGCGCCGACGCTCTGCGAGGGCTGGCGCACCCGCGATCTCGCCGCCCATGTGGTGGTGCGCGAACGCCGGGCGGACGCGGCCGGTGGCCTGCTGTTCAAGCCACTGGCGGCCCGCCTGGAGCGGGTCCAGGAGGAGTTCACCGCCAAGCCGTACGAGGAGCTGCTGGGGCTGATCCGCAGCGGTCCGCCGCGGATGTCGCCGTTCTCCCTGAAGCAGATCGACGAGGCGTCGAACACCGTGGAGTTCTACGTACACACCGAGGACGTGCGGCGGGCGCAGCCGGACTGGTCGGCGCGGGAGCTGGACCCGGTCTTCGCGGACGCGCTGTGGTCCCGGCTGGAGAAGATGGCGAAGCTGCTGGGCCGGAAGTCGCCGGTGGGCCTGGTGCTACGGCACCCGGACGGCCGCACCGCCGTCGCCCAGCGAGGCGCCCCGGTGGTGACGGTCGTCGGCGAGCCCGGTGAGCTGACCCTCTTCGCCTACGGACGCCAGCAGGCCGCCGACGTGGAGCTGGCGGGCGACCCGGAGGCGGTGGCGGGGGCGCGGCAGGCGGCACTGGGGATCTGAGGCGCAGGCGCGGGGCGGGACCGCACCCGCGGCCCCGCCCCGCGCCCGTCGTCAGCGAACGGGGTGCCCGGCCTCCCGCAGCGCCCCCTTGACCTCGCCGATGCGCAAGTCACCGAAGTGGAAGACGGAGGCGGCCAGCACCGCGTCGGCGCCCGCCGCGACCGCGGGGGCGAAGTCGGCGAGCCGGCCGGCGCCGCCGGAGGCGATGACCGGCACGGAGACGTGCTTGCGGACCGCCTCGATCATCTCGGTGTCGTAGCCGTCCTTGGTGCCGTCGGCGTCCATGGAGTTCAGCAGGATCTCCCCGGCGCCCATCTCGGCGGCGCGGTGCGCCCACTCGACGGCGTCGACCCCGGCGGAACGGCGCCCGCCGTGCGTGGTCACCTCGAAGGAGGTGGTGCCGTCGGCCGCGGCCACCCGGCGGGCGTCGACGGAGAGCACCAGCACCTGGCTGCCGAACCGCTCGGCGATCTCCCGGATCAGCTCGGGCCGGGCCAGCGCCGCGGTGTTCACCCCGACCTTGTCGGCGCCGGCCCGCAGCAGCTTGTCGACGTCCTCGGCGGTGCGGACGCCGCCACCGACGGTCAGCGGGATGAAGACCTGCTCGGCGGTGCGGCGGACCACGTCGTAGGTGGTCTCGCGGTTGCCGGAGGAGGCGGTGATGTCGAGGAAGGTCAGCTCGTCGGCGCCCTCCTCACCGTAGATCCGGGCCATCTCGACCGGGTCGCCCGCATCGCGCAGGTTCTGGAAGTTCACGCCCTTGACGACCCGGCCGTTGTCGACGTCCAGGCAGGGGATGACACGGACCGCCAGGGTCATGGCGTCAGGCTCCTTCGGAGGGTTGCTTGAAGGCTTCTAGTTCCACTTCGACCAGCACGCGGGGGTCGACGAAGCCGGAGACCACGATCAGGGTCGCGGCCGGCGGCGCGGCGTCGAAGAGCTCCCGGTGGGCGCGGCCGACCGCGTCCACGTCCCGCACATGGGTCAGATACATCCGGGTGCGCAGCACGGCGGCGGCGTCCAGGCCGAACGGCTCCAGGGCCGCCAGGGCGTTCCCGAAGGCCGCCCGGGCCTGCTCGTAGGGGTCGCCCTCGCCCTGGAGCACACCGTCGTCGGTGAAGGGCAGCGTGCCGGCGACCAGCACCCGGTCCCCGGCGGCCACCGCGCGGGCGAAGCCGATCGTCTCTTCCCAGGGACTTCTGGTCCGTACCCGCTCGATGGTCATCACGCCGCCTTTCGGTCGTCCGGTCAGGCCACTGCTGCCAGCGCCTCTTCCAGGGTGAACGCCTTCGCGTAGAGCGCCTTGCCGACGATCGCACCTTCCACACCCTCGGGCACCAGCGACGCGAGCGTACGCAGGTCGTCGAGGGAGGAGACGCCGCCGGAGGCGACGACCGGGCGGTCGGTGGCCGCGCAGACGTTCTTCAGCAGTTCGACGTTGGGGCCCTGGAGGGTGCCGTCCTTGTTGATGTCGGTGACGACGTAGCGGGCGCAGCCCTCGGAGTCGAGGCGGGCCAGCGTCTCGTAGAGGTCGCCGCCGTCGCGGGTCCAGCCGCGGCCGCGGAGCGTGGTGCCGCGGACGTCCAGGCCCACCGCGATCTTGTCGCCGTGCTCGGCGATGACCTTGGCGACCCACTCGGGGGACTCCAGCGCGGCGGTGCCGAGGTTGACGCGGCGGCAGCCGGTGGCGAGCGCCGCGGCGAGCGAGGCGTCGTCGCGGATACCGCCGGACAGCTCGACCTTGATGTCCATGGCGCGGGCGACCTCGGCGATCTGCGCGCGGTTGTCGCCGGTGCCGAACGCCGCGTCGAGGTCGACGAGGTGCAGCCACTCGGCACCCGCCTGCTGCCAGGCCAGCGCCGCCTGGAGCGGGTCGCCGTAGGCGGTCTCGGAGCCGGACTCGCCGTGCACCAGCCGGACGGCCTGGCCGTCGCGGACGTCGACGGCGGGGAGGAGTTCGAGCTTCGGGTGGGCCATCACAGGGTCTCGATCCAATTGCTCAGCAGCTGGGCTCCGGCGTCGCCGGACTTCTCGGGGTGGAACTGCGTGGCCCACAGCGGGCCGTTCTCGACCGCGGCCACGAAGGGCGCACCGTGGGTGGCCCAGCTGACCTTGGGGGCGGCGATGTGCGGGTTGCCGATCTCCAGCTCCCAGTCGTGCGCCGCGTACGAGTGGACGAAGTAGTAGCGGGCGTCCGCGCCCAGACCGGCGAAGAGGCGGGAGCCCTCGGCCGCCGCCACGGTGTTCCAGCCCATGTGCGGGACGACGTCGGCCTTGAGCGGGCCGACCGTGCCGGGCCACTCGTCCAGCCCCTCGGTCTCCACACCGTGCTCGATACCGCGGGAGAAGAGGATCTGCATCCCGACGCAGATGCCCATCACCGGGCGGCCGCCGGAGAGCCGGCGGCCGACGATCCAGTCGCCGCGGGCGTCGCGCAGCCCCTGCATACAGGCGGCGAACGCGCCGACGCCGGGGACCAGCAGCCCGTCGGCGTTCATCGCGCGGTCGTAGTCGCCGGTGATCTCCACGTCGGCCCCGGCGCGGGCCAGGGCGCGCTCGGCGGAGCGGACGTTACCGAAGCCGTAGTCGAAGACCACGACCTTCTTCGCGGCCGTCAATTCCACACCTCCAGCCGCATCACCCCGGCGACGAGGCACATCGCCGCGCCGATGGACAGCAGCGTGATCAGGCTGCGGGGCATCTTCTGCTTCCAGAAGGAGTAGATGCCACCGACGAGGAAGAGACCGACCAGGATGAAGGCGGTCGACATGCCGTTCACAGGGCACCCTTCGTGGACGGGAGAATTCCGGCGGCGCGCGGATCGCGTTCGCTGGCGTACCGCAGCGCCCGCGCCAGCGCCTTGAACTGGCACTCCACGATGTGGTGGGCGTTGCGGCCGTACGGGACGTGGATGTGCAGGGCGATCTGCGCCTGGGCGACGAACGAGTCGAAGATGTGGCGGGTCATCGTCGTGTCGTAGGTGCCGATCATCGGCGCCATGTTCTCCGGCTCGGTGTGCACGAGGTACGGGCGGCCGGAGAGATCGACGGTGACCTGCGCGAGGGACTCGTCGAGCGGGACGGTGCAGTTGCCGAAGCGGTAGATGCCCACCTTGTCGCCGAGCGCCTGCCGGAAGGCGGCGCCGAGCGCGAGGGCGGTGTCCTCGATGGTGTGGTGGGTGTCGATGTGCAGATCGCCGTCGGTCTTGACGGTGAGGTCGAAGAGACCGTGGCGGCCGAGCTGGTCGAGCATGTGGTCGTAGAAGCCCACGCCCGTCGAGACATCGACCTGGCCCGTACCGTCGAGGTTGATCTCGACGAGCACCGAGGTTTCCTTGGTGGTGCGCTCGACGCGTCCGACGCGGCTCATGCGCTCTGCTCCTTCATCAGTCCGCGTACCGCTTCGAGGAACGCGTCGTTCTCGTCCGGGGTGCCCGCGGAGACCCGCAGCCAGCCCGGCACGCCGTTGTCCCGGACCAGGACGCCCCGGTCGAGGAGGGCCTGCCAGGCGGCGTGCGCACCGCCCGGCCCGTCGAAGAGGCCGAACTGCACGAAGTTGGCGTCGGAGTCGACGACCTCGCAGCCCGCCGCGCGCAGCTCCGTGACCAGCCGGTCGCGCTCGGCCTTGAGCTGCTCGACGTACTTCAGCAGGGTGTCGGTGTGCTCCAGGGCGGCCAGCGCCGTCGCCTGGGTGACCGCGGAGAGGTGGTAGGGCAGCCGGACCAGCTGGACGGCGCCGACCACGGCCGGGTCGGCGGCGAGGTAGCCCAGGCGGAGTCCGGCGGCGCCGAACGCCTTGGACATCGTCCGCGAGACGACGAGGTTGGGGCGTCCCTCGATCAGCGGCAGCAGCGAGGGGTGGTGGCTGAACTCGCCGTACGCCTCGTCGATCACCACCAGCGCGCCGCCGCTCTCCGCCCGCGCGGCCTGCGCGGCGTCGTACAGCGCGAGGACCGTCTCGGCGGCGACGGCGGTGCCGGTCGGGTTGTTCGGCGAGCAGACGAAGACGACGTGGGGGCGGCGCTCGGCGATCAGCGCCGTCGCCGCCGCGACGTCGACGGTGAAGTCGTCGTTACGGGGCCCGGAGATCCACTCGGTGCCGGTGCCGCGGGAGATCAGCCCGTGCATGGAGTACGAGGGCTCGAAGCCGAGGGCCGCGCGGCCGGGGCCGCCGAAGGTCTGCAGCAGCTGCTGGAGGATCTCGTTGGAGCCGTTGGCCGCCCAGACCTGCTCCGCGGTGACCGGGTGGCCGCCGGTGCGGGTGAGGTAGCGGGCCAGCTCGGTGCGGAGCTCGACGGCGTCACGGTCCGGGTAGCGGTTGAGGTCGCGGGCGGCGTCCGCGACCCGCTCGGCGATCCGCCGGACCAGCTCCTCGGGGAGCGGGTAGGGGTTCTCGTTGGTGTTCAGCCGGACCGGTACGTCCAGCTGCGGGGCGCCGTACGGGGTCTTGCCGCGCAGTTCGTCCCGGATGGGGAGCGCGTCCCAGGGGAACGCGTCGGAGCTGTTCGTCACTTGCTCTGCGGGACCTTCCAGTCGAACCGGGCCTTCAGCGCGGCGCCGTGGGCCGGGAGATCCTCGGCCTCGGCGAGGGTCACCACATGGTGGGCGACCTCGGCCAGCGCGTCGCGGGAGTAGTCCACGACATGGATGCCGCGCAGGAACGACTGCACGGACAGGCCCGAGGAGTGGCAGGCGCAGCCGCCCGTCGGCAGGACGTGGTTGGAGCCGGCGCAGTAGTCGCCCAGGGAGACCGGGGCGTAGGGGCCGACGAAGACCGCACCGGCGTTGCGGACCCGGGCGGCGACGGCGGAGGCGTCGGCGGTCTGGATCTCCAGGTGCTCGGCGCCGTACGCGTCGACGACCGTCAGGCCCTCGTCGATACCGTCGACCAGGACGATCGCGGACTGCCGCCCGGCCAGCGCCTCGGTGATCCGCTCGATGTGCCTGGTGGCGGCCACCTGCGTCTTCAGCTCGGCCTCGACGGCGTCGGCCAGCTCGGCGGAGTCGGTGACGAGGACGGCGGCGGCCAGCGTGTCGTGCTCGGCCTGGCTGATCAGGTCGGAGGCGACATGGCGGGCGTCGGCGGTGGCGTCGGCGAGCACCGCGATCTCGGTGGGCCCGGCCTCGGCGTCGATGCCGATCCGGCCCTTGAGCAGGCGCTTGGCGGAGGCCACGAAGATGTTGCCGGGGCCGGTGACGAGGTTGACCGGACGGCACTCGTCGGTGCCGTACGCGAACATCGCGATGGCCTGGGCGCCGCCGGCGGCGTAGACCTCGTCGACGCCGAGCAGCGCACAGGCGGCGAGGATCGTCGGGTGCGGCAGGCCCCCGAACTCCTTCTGGGGCGGAGAGGTGACCGCGACGCCTTCGACGCCGGCCTCCTGGGCGGGGACGACGTTCATCACGACGGACGACGGGTAGACCGCGAGGCCGCCGGGGACGTACAGCCCGACCCGCTCGACCGGCACCCAGCGCTCGGTGACCGTGCCGCCGGGGACGACCTTGGTGGTGGTGTCCGTACGGCGCTGCTCGCGGTGGACGAGGCGGGCGCGCCGGATGGACTCCTCCAGGGCGGCGCGGACCGCCGGGTCCAGCTCGGCCAGGGCGCGCTCGAGCGCCTCGTCCGGGACCCGGACCCGCTCGATCTCCACTCCGTCGAACCGCCGCGCGTACTCGATCAGCGCGGCGGTGCCGCGATGGCGTACGTCCTCGCAGATGGGCCGCACCTTCTCCAGGGCGGCTTCCACGTCGAACTCGGCACGGGGCAGCAGGTCGCGCAGGGCGCCGCCCTCGGGAAGGGCGTCACCGCGCAGATCGATTCGGGAGATCACCCTCCCAGTGTCTCAGACCCGCCCTCGGGCCCGGCCCGCCGTATCACCCAGTGATACACCCCACAATGCGCTCCGGACGGGCCGGTGAAGTTGACCGGAGTTGGCCCTGACCACGCGTGTTCAACAGGTCACGGGGCGGGCAAAGGCCCGGTGACGGCTTCGGCGTGTCCCGCCGCCCACCCTCCGGATCCCGCTCCGCGGACCGGTGTGGCGCGCGGACGGCGGCCGACACGCGGGCGCATCCGGACAGCGACGAAAGGGGGGACACGACAGTGATCGAGCCCGGGGACGGCGACGCACCGGCGGATCTGCAGCTGACATCGGCGGAATGGAGCATGTGGCAGGCGTTCCGCAACGGCAGCACCTGCGACCTGCACATCGGGGATCCGGCCCGGGACGATCCGCACGGCCGGTACCTGTGGGGACCGGAGCGCCGGATACGCGCGCGGGTGCTGGCGCTGCTGCTGCTGGAAGGGCCGCCGGCGCAGCCCGGGCGGGTCTCGGCGCTGAAGGTCACCGGGGCGTACATCACCGACATCCTCGACGTCGCGGGCGGCTCGATCAAGCCATTCGTCGAGCTGCGGGACTGCCGGTTCGAGGGCGAGGTGGTCTTACCGGAGGCGCACTTCACGACGGTGCGGCTGGTGAACTGCGCGCTGCCCCGGCTGGAGGCGGCGCGGCTGACCACCGAGGGCGATCTCCATCTGCCGCGGTGCGTGGTGCTCTCCGGCGTCCGCCTGACCGACGCGCACATCGGCACGGATCTGCTGCTGAGCCAGGCGGTGGTGCACAAGGACCGCCACGGCCGCTCGATCGTGGCGGACGGGCTGACCGTCACCCAGGACCTCCAGGCCGAGATGTTGGAGTCGTACGGCGAGCTGTCGCTGCGCGGGGCGACCGTCGGCGGGTCGCTGAGCCTGCGCGGCAGCCATCTGAGCAACCCCTTCGGCCGCCGCGCGCTGAACGCCCCGCAGCTGACCGTCGAGCGCACTCTGCACCTGACCGCCGCGGGCCTGGCCAACTCCCCGTTCGCCTCCGGCGCCACTCCCCCGTTCGGCACCGTCCACACCCCGGCGTACGGCACGGTCACCACCCCGCCGCGCGGGACGCGGATGCAGCGGTTCGAGTGCGAGGGCGGGATGCGGCTGGACGACGGCCGGTTCGGTGACGCGGTCGACCTGGAGCACGCGCGGTTCGTGATGGAGTCCGACCAGGAGCTGTCGCTGCGCCGCATCCAGACGCCCGAGCTGCGGTTCCTCGGGGAGCGGCCGCAGCGCGGACGGGTGATCATCTCGGGCGCCCGGGTCGTCAACCTCGTCGACCGCTCCGCCAGCTGGCCCGGCGCGGGCGGCCTCCAGATGGCCGGGTTCGCCTACGAGACGCTGATCCCCCGGGGCCACTTCCCGCTGACGGCGCGGTTGCAGTGGGTGGCCGCGGCGACGCCGGAGTACGCGCCGGAGCCGTACGAGATGCTGGCCACGGCGCTGCGCTCCAGCGGCGAGGACGCGGATGCGCGGGTGGTGCTGCTGGCCAAGCAGCGGCGGCGCCGCGAGACGCTGCCGGTGGCCGGGAAGGCGTGGGGCTACCTCCAGGACTGGACGGTGGCGTACGGCTACCGCCCGGGGCGGGCCACGCTGTGGATGGCGATCCTGTGGGCGCTGGGCACGGTCTTCTTCACCTCCGCACCGCCCCCGCCGCTCAAGGCCGACGAGGCGCCGCCGTGGAATCCGTATCTCTACGTCCTGGATCTGCTGGTGCCGGTGATCGACCTGGGCCAGCGCGGGGCGTGGAACCCGCGGGGCGGGGCGCAGTGGGTGGCGGCGGTGCTGGTCATCGCGGGCTGGATCCTGGCGACGACGGTGGCGACGGGCGCCTCGCGGTTGCTGCGGCGGCAGTAGCGGGGCGGGCGGGGCCTACGGGCGGCACCCGGCCCGGCTCCGCTCCCGCCGGGCCCGGTGCCACCGGGGCTTTCGCCCTCCGCGTAGCGCCCGGCCTCCGGGCGGCGCGGCCCAGCCTCTAGGCTTACCGGCTGTGACCTCCGTACGCCTGCCGCTGTTCCCGCTCAACTCGGTGCTCTTCCCCGGACTCGTTCTCCCGCTGAACGTCTTCGAGGCGCGCTACCGGGCGCTGATGCGCGACCTCGGCGAGCGGCCCGAGGACGAGCGCCGCTTCGGGGTGATCGCGATCCGCGACGGCCGTGAGGTGGCGCCGACCGCCCAGGGCATGCCGGACGCCACGCTGCCGGCCGCGAGCGGGCCCGCCGCCGGGTTCGGCGACGACCCGATGGCCGCGTTCCACACCATCGGCTGTGTCGCCGACGCGACGACGATCCGGGCCAAGTCCGACGAGGCGGACGCCGGCTACGAGGTGCTGGCCACCGGCACCACCCGCTTCCGGCTGCTGTCGGTCGACGCCTCCGGGGAGTACCTGACCGCCGAGGTCGAGGAGCTGACGGAGGAGGGCGGCGAGGGCGCCGGGGCGCTCGCGTCCGGTGTGGTCCGGGCGTTCCGCACCTATCAGAAGCGGCTGGCCTGGGCGAACGAGCGGACGCTGGCGGGCGGGCAGGATCTGCCGGGCGATCCGTCGGTGCTGTCGTACCTGGTCGCCGCGGCGGCGGTGCTGGACGTACCGGCCAAGCAGCGGCTGCTGGCGGCGCCGGACACCGCGGACCGGCTCGGTCAGGAGCTGAAAATCCTGCGCCAGGAGTCGGCGGTGCTCGGTAAGCTCCCGTCGCTGCCGGCCGTGGAGCTGACCCGTCGGCCGACCAGCCCCAACTGACACCGGGCCGCGGGCCCGCTTCCTGTTTCCGAGACACAAGGCGCCGACGAGTTGTCCAAGAAGTCGAAGAAGGACCGGGGCGCGCAGTCCGCGGCGGGCGGTACCCCGGCGACGGTCGCGCTGACCGCCGCGGGGGTGCCCTTCACCGTGCACGCCTACACCCACGATCCGGCCACCGCCTCGTACGGTGAGGAGGCCGCCGAGGCGCTCGGCGTCGCGCCCGAGCAGGTGTTCAAGACGCTGCTGGCGGAGGTCGACGGGGCGCTGACCGTCGCGGTGGTGCCGGTCTCCGGCTCCCTCGACCTCAAGGCGCTGGCCGCGGCGGTGGGCGGCAAGCGGGCGGCGATGGCCGATCCGGCCACCGCCGAGCGCGCCACCGGCTACGTCCGCGGCGGCATCTCCCCGCTGGGCCAGCGCAAACGGCTGCGGACGGTCGTGGACGCCTCGGCCGAGGGCCGCCCCACGGTCTGCGTCTCGGCCGGCCGCCGCGGCCTGGAGGTCGAACTGGCCCCGGCGGACCTCGTCGCCCTCACCGGGGCCGTGGTCGCACCGATCGGGCGGGACTGAGGCGGAGCCGGAAGCTTTACGGGGGCCGGGCACCGCGTCCGGTCGGCCGACGGGACCGGGGCACCGCGTCCGGCCGCTCCCGGTCGCGGTGCCCCGTGCCGTGACCGGCGGTTTCCGGCCGGTGAGCGCCGGTCCCCGCCCTCGTCAGGCCGCCGGATCGTCCTTCGTCAGGTCCGGCGCGCCCGGCACCGGCGTCCCCGGCAGCTGGGGTTCCTCGTCGCGCGGGCCGAAGAGGCCGGTCAGCGCCAGCTGGGTCGCCATCGCGGCGATCGGCCAGGCCAGCAGGACGCCCATGGCCTGGAGGCGCAGCGGTCCGTCGAAGACGACACCGGGGCCGACCTGCGCGGCGTGGGCGGCGAGGTCGTCGGTCGGGCCCAGCACCATGCCGAGCTGCCAGCCCAGGACGGAGCCGAGCAGTCCGCCGACGGCCAGCGAGACCACCAGCGGGATGCCGCCGCGGCGGCGCAGCCAGAAGAGCACGGCCGTGCTGACGATCCCGAAACCGGCCCCGAGCAGCAGGAAGACGCCGTCGGCGCCGATCGCCTCCTCACCCTCGGTGTCCTTGAGATAGACGTTGTGGGCGTCGGCGACCAGCGGGATCCGCGGGGCCAGCCAGAGCCAGAGCAGGCCGAGCAGTGCGCCGACGAGCGCCAGCACGAGCACGGTCAGCGCGGCCTCGCGCAGCTCCTGGCCGAGCGGCGGGTCGACCGGCGCCTCGTCGGTCGGCGGATGCGCGGGCGGCTCGGCCGACGAACCGGCGCCGGAGGCGGTCGGCGGGGTGTGCGGCTCTTCGGGCGGTTGGTTGTCGCGTGGCGTCAGCGGTGCGGTCACCCCGTCATCGTGCCAGGTGGGCAGGGGGACTCCGGCGGCAGGACGGTGCGTGGGTGCGCCGACGGCCCGCGGCCCGCCGGTCAGCGGGTCGCCGCGCGGCGGAACGCCCAGGTCGCGGCGGTCAGCGCGAGCAGCCCCACCGCGGCGCAGACGCCCAGGTCGGCGGCGACCGCGAGCCAGTCCGGGTCCGCGTCGAAGGTGCGGATCAGCGCCTCCACGCCGTACGTCGACGGCAGCAGATCGCGGGCGAGGTCCAGGAGCGCGGGCAGCCGCTCGGCCGGCAGCACGCCGAGCAGCAGCGCCGCCGACATGCCGAGCTGCCCGCAGAGCGTCGCCAGCTCCTGGCGCGGCGCGAGCAGCCCGAGGAACGCACCGAGCCCGGCGAGCGCCGCACCGGCCAGCGGCAGCACGGCGGCGAGCACCCACAGATGCGCCATCGGCAGCTGGAACAGCAGACAGCCGATGACCGCCGTGACGACCGTGCCGGGGACGGTGAACGACGCGTAGGCGGCGGCCGCGCCGAGCACCACGGCGGCGGGCGGCACCGGCAGCGTCGCGTAGTGGTCGAGCCCGCCGCCGGCCCGCAGCTGCCCGAAGTACTGGGCGAGGAGGTTGAGGGCGACGAACGCGACGACCAGGACGCTGGACCCGGCGACCACGGCGCGCGCCTCGGCGGGCCCGTCGGCCACCCCGCGCATCAGGACCATGATCCCGACGGACTGGAAGGTGGCGACGAAGAGCAGCGGGATACGGGCGACCCGGGCGCGGGAGAGCTGGGCGCGGTAGACGGCGCCGAGCGCGGGCAGCAGCCGGGCGCGCGGTGCCAGCGGAGCCGGCCACGCCTCCGGGTCGGGCGCTTCCGGGGCGGTACCGGACCGGGCCCGCCCGTCCGTCGCTGCCGCCCCGGCCACGGCCTGCGCCGAAACCCCACTCACGCGTTCACTCTGCCTTTCGGTGCGGCGCGGCCCTTCACGCCTTGACCAGTCCCTCGGCACGGCCGCCGAGCGCGAGGTAGACATCCTCCAGGCTCGGGGTGGCGAGGGTGAAATCGTCCAGCGCCGCGAAGGCCGCGCCGGAGGTGACGTCGGCGACGGCCGCGCGGGCCCGGTCGGCGGGGAGCCGGAGCGTCCAGCGGCGGCCGGAGACCTGGGCGGCGGGCTCCAGCGCCGCGACCTCGGGGACGTCGAGCGGCGGCCGGTCGCGCCAGACCAGATCGAGGCGGACCTCGTCGCTGACCCGCTCCTTCAGCCCGCCGGGCGTGTCGCAGGCGATGACCTTGCCGCGGTCGATCACAGCGACGCGGTCCAGGACGGTCTCGGCCTCCAGGACGTTGTGGGTCACCAGCAGCACGGTGGCGCCGCGTTCGCCGCGGCGGCGGTCGACGGCGGCCCAGACGGCGCGGCGAGCGACCGGGTCCATGCCGGTGGTCGGCTCGTCCAGGACGAGGAGCGGGCGCTCGCCGGTGAGGACGGTGGCGAAGCAGGCGAGGCGGCGCTGACCGCCGGAGAGCTTCTTCAGCGGACGGTCGGCGAGGGAGTCGAGGGCGAGTTCGGCGAGGATGGCGTCGCGCTCGGCGCGGGCCTCGCCGGGGCTAAGGCCGCGCAGCCGGCCGGTGGTCTCCACGGCCAGCGCGACGGTCATCTCGTCGAGGGCGGTCGACTCCTGGCCGAGGTAGCCGAGGAGGCGGGCGGCGCGCTCGGGGTGGCGGGCCACGTCGTGGCCGAGGACGTGGACGGAGCCGGAGTCGGGGCGCAGCAGGCCGGTGAGCTGGCGGACCAGGGTGGACTTCCCGGCGCCGTTGGGGCCGAGCAGCCCGAAGATCTCGCCGCGGTGGACGTCGAGGGTGATGCCGTCGTTGGCGCGCAGTGCGGGGGTGCCCGCCGCGCCACGGCGCCCGCGCACCGCGGGGTACGTCTTGGTCAGGTCCCGCACGGCGCAGACCGTTCCGCCGTGCTCCGCCTGTTTCGTGCCCGTGCTCACGAGCTATGAGGGTACGCGCCCGCGGGCCGCGTCCGGCCCGCGGGGCGGCGGGCGGGCGGTGTCAGTCGGCGGTGGCGGGGTGTCCGGCGGCGGTGCGCAGGTCCACCTCGCGCCAGAACCCGGCCCGGATCGCGTACCGGTCGTGCTCGTCGATCTGGTCGTCCTTGTGGGCGAGGAGGCCGAAGCGGGCGGCGTAGCGCAGCAGTTCGCCGTCGATGCGGTGCGGGATGCGCGGGTACTCGGTGGAGAGCTGCTGGAGGTGGACGGTGTCGGAGAGGCGGTCGGTCCAGCGGCGGGCGAAGACCTGGCCGACCTCGAACGGGTCGCCGCTGACGGCGGTGATGTCCTCCTCGCGGTCGGCCCAGCGCTGTTCGGCGCTGGTGAGCTGGGCGAGGGTGGGCAGCGAGGCGGTCTCGGAGGGCTCGCCCGCGGGGCCGCCGCGCTCGACCCAGCCGCGGTCGGACGACCAGCGCAGGGTGGCGGACGCGGCGGGCGGCTGCGGAGTGGCGGACGCGGTGGTGCCGTGGGCGCGGCCGAGACCGGCGAGGTCCTTGGGGGTGGGGACGACCTTGGCGGCGCCCGAGCCGTTGGTGTCGGCGGGCGCGGACTCGCGGCCTTCGGACCGGGCGGAGGCGGGCGCCGCCGGGCCGTCGGCGGCGCGCGGCCGGTCGGTGGTGTCGGGGTCGGACCCGGCGGCGGCAGCGGCGGCCACCGCGGACTCGGGCAGCGGTGCGGAGAGGATCGCGGCGATCTCCGGGCGGGGCACCGGCGGCGGGGGGCAGGGGCCGCCCAGCTCCTTGGCGCGGACCGCGCGGGTGATCCAGGCGCGGTCCAGGACGCGGCGCTCGTCGGCCTCGGCGACCAGGTCCTCGGACTGGTTGTAGTCGCCGTCGGCGGCCTGGACGGCCCAGAGGTGGACGGCGACGCCGTGTTCCTTGGCGGACATCAGCCCGGGCAGCAGATCGCCGTCGCCGGTGACCAGCACGATGTCGGAGCAGGCGCGGTTGCGGGCGAGTTCGGTCAGCTCGGCGTGCATGGCGGCGTCCACGCCCTTCTGCGCCCAGCGGCCGTCGCTGCGGGTCAGGGCGCCGAGGCGGACGGTGACGCGGGGCATGACGCGCAGCCGCCGGTGTTCGGGCTGCGGGACGCGGTCGGGGGCGCCGTCGAACCAGTAGATCCGCAGCAGCGGCCGTTCGGTGTCGGCCTCGGCGCGGCGGCGCAGGCCCTGGATGAGGGCCGCGTGGTCCACGGTGATCCGGGACCGGGCGGGTTCTCCGGCAAGCAGGCTGGCGGCGGCGCCGAGCAAGTAACCGGCGTCCACCAGGACGACGCAGCGATCCACGATCCACCCTCTTCCCTGGAGGTGCTGAAGTCCGATCGCCCCCCGGTGCGAGTTTCCTTCGGCTTTCCATCGAGTCTGCCCGACCGTACGGGGGTTAACTGCCGGAACTCGATCTTCGGCGTGGCGGATGGCGCGTAAGCGCGGGCGGAGGGCGCGGACGTGGTGGGCGGATCCCCTTCTCACTCATGGTAATTGCCGGACATGCACGCTTTCGTCCCGCGTGTAAGTCTGGTCACGGCCCGATCACAGGATCCCCTTCAGGAGGCACGGTCATGGCCAAGCACAAGAAGGACCGAAGTAAGCAGCAGCAGCGGGGCGGCCCGGCCACACAGGGCCGCGAGGACGCGCAGAAGTCGACGATCGAGGCGATCCAGCAGCGGCAGCCGGCGGCGCAGGGCAGCCCGGCGGACGTCGCGCGCAAGCATCAGCGGCGCTTCGGGCACAACTGACCCGTCCGCGGCCGGCGGCGCCGTAACGGATGCCCGCCGCACAGAAGTTGAGGGGCGCGCCCGCAGCCGGGCGCGCCCCTCAGGGGTTCGGTGGGCTCAGCCGGCCAGGCAGGACGGGCCGAGGAGCACCTTCAGGTCGCCGAAGAGCGACGGGTCGGGCGTGACGCGGTGCCGGTCGAGGCGGAGGACCGTGGTCTTGCGGGTGCCCTGGAGCTTGATCCGCACCTCGGTGGAGCCGCGGTGGCTGGTCAGCACCTCGCCGAGCTTCTCGACCAGCGGCGGGGTGACCTTCAGCGTCGGGATGGTGATCGTCACCGGGGCGTTGGCGCCCGCCTCCGAGAGGTCGGGGACCATCATCTCCATGGCGACCAGCCGCGGCACGTCCTCCCGCTTGTCGAGGCGTCCCTTGACGAAGACCACCGCGTCCTCGACCAGCTGGGTGGAGACCAGCTGGTAGGTGGCGGGGAAGAACATGCAGTCCAGCGAGCCCGCGAGGTCTTCGACGGTGGCGATGGCCCAGGCGTTGCCCTGCTTGGTCATCTTCCGCTGGAGGCCCGAGATGATGCCGCCGATGGTGACGATCGAGCCGTCGGAGTAGTCGCCGCCGGTCAGCTGGGAGATCGCGGCGTCCGCCTTGTCCGACAGGACGTGTTCGAGGCCGAACAGCGGATGGTCGGAGACGTACAGGCCCAGCATCTCCCGCTCCTGGGCGAGGAGGTACGTCTTGTCCCACTCGACGTCGGAGAACTCGACGTCGAGACCGAAACCGGGGCCGTCGTCGGCGCTGTCGTCGCCCATGCCGCCGAAGAGGTCGAACTGCCCCTCGGCCTCCTTGCGCTTGACCTGGACGACGTTGTCGATCATCGGCTCGTACTGCGCGGTGAGGCCCTTGCGGGTGTGCCCCATCTCGTCGAAAGCGCCCGCCTTGATCAGCGATTCGGTGGTGCGCTTGTTGCAGACGACCGCGTCGACCTTGTCGAGGTAGTCGGGGAACGAGAGGTATTTCCCCTTGGCCTTGCGGCAGCGGATGATCGAATCGACGACGTTCTGACCGACGTTACGGACCGCGGTGAGGCCGAAGAGGATCACGTCGTCGCCCTGGGCGGCGAAGTTGGCCAGCGATTCGTTGACGTTCGGCGGGAGCACCTTGATGCCCATGCGGCGGCACTCGTTCAGATAGACCGCCGACTTGTCCTTGTCGTCGCGCACGGAGGTGAGCAGCGCGGACATGTACTCGGCCGGGTAGTTGGCCTTCAGATAGGCGGTCCAGTAGGTGACCAGGCCGTACGCGGAGGAGTGCGCCTTGTTGAAGGCGTAGCCGGCGAACGGGACCAGGACGTCCCACAGTGCCTGGATCGCCTGGTCGCTGAAGCCGTTCTTCTTCGCGCCCGCCTGGAAGAGGACGAAGTTCTTCTCCAGCTCCTCGGGCTTCTTCTTGCCCATGACGCGGCGGAGGATGTCGGCCTCACCGAGCGAGTACCCGGCGACGATCTGGGCGGCCTTCTGGACCTGCTCCTGGTAGACGATGAGGCCGTAGGTCAGACCCAGGACCTCCTTGAGCGGCTCCTCCAGCTCCGGGTGGATCGGGGTGATCTCCTGGCGGCCGTTCTTGCGCTCGGCGTAGTTGGTGTGGGAGTTCATGCCCATCGGGCCCGGGCGGTACAGGGCCGAGACGGCGGAAATGTCCTCGAAGTTGTCGGGCTGCATCTGGCGCAGCAGCGACCGCATCGGACCACCGTCGAACTGGAAGACGCCGAGCGTGTCACCACGGCAGAGGAGTTCGTAGGTCTTGGGGTCGTCCAGCGGGATCTCCAGGAGGTCCAGCTTGATGCCCTTGTTGGCCTCCACCATCTTGCGGGCGTCGTCCATGATGGTGAGGTTGCGCAGGCCCAGGAAGTCCATCTTCAGCAGGCCGAGCGACTCGCACTGGGGGTAGTCCCACTGCGTGATGGTCACGCCGTCGGTGTGCCGCGTCCAGAGCGGGGCGTGGTCGACGATCGGCTCGCTGGACATGATCACGCCGGCCGCGTGCACGCCCATCTGCCGGACCAGGCCCTCGACGCCCTTGGCGGTGTCGATGACCTTCTTGACGTCCGGCTCGTTCTCGTACATCCCCCGGATCTCGCCCGCCTCGCTGTAGCGGGGGTGCTTGGGGTTGGTGATGCCGTCGAGGTCGATGCCCTTGCCGAGGACGTCGGCGGGCATCGCCTTGGTGAGGCGGTCGCCCATCGCGTACGGGTAGCCGAGGACGCGGGCGGAGTCCTTGATGGCGTTCTTCGCCTTGATCTTGCCGTAGGTGCCGATCATGGCGACCTTGTCGGCGCCGTACTTCTCGGTGACGTACCGGATCACCTCGACGCGCCTGCGCTCGTCGAAGTCGATGTCGACGTCGGGCATGGAGACGCGCTCGGGGTTGAGGAACCGCTCGAAGATCAGACCGTGCTCGATCGGGTCGAGGTCGGTGATGCCCATGGCGTACGCGACGATCGAACCGGCCGCGGAACCTCGGCCCGGGCCCACCGCGATGCCGTTGTTCTTCGCCCACATGATGAAGTCGGCGACGACGAGGAAGTACCCCGGGAACCCCATCTGGATGATGATGTCCATCTCGTACTCCGCCTGCTTCTGGCGGTCGTCGGGGACGCCTCCGGGGAAGCGGCGGGCCATGCCGCGCCGGACCTCCTCCTGGAACCAGGTGACCTCGGTGTACCCCTCGGGGATGTCGAACTTCGGCATCAGGTCGCGCTTCTCGAACATGCCCTCGGTGTCGATCTGCTGCGCGACCAGGAGGGTGTTGCGGCACCCCTCCTGCCAGGCGTCCGAGGAGTCGATGGCGTACATCTCGTCGGTGGACTTGAGGTAGTAGCCGGTGCCGTCGAAACGGAAGCGGTCGGGGTCGGAGAGGTTCTTGCCGGTCTGGATGCACAGCAGCGCGTCGTGGGCGGTGGCCTCGTGCGCGTAGGTGTAGTGCGAGTCGTTGGTGACCAGCGGCGGGATGCCGACCTCTTTACCGATCCTGAGGAGGTCCTCGCGGACCCGGCGCTCGATGTCGATGCCGTGGTCCATCAGCTCCAGGAAGTACCGGTCCTTGCCGAAGATGTCCTGGTACTCACCGGCGGCCTTCTTCGCCTCCTCGTACTGGCCGAGCCGCAGGCGGGTCTGGAGCTCGCCGGAGGGGCAGCCGGTGGAGGCGATCAGGCCCTCGGACCACTGGGCGATGGTCTCCTTGTCCATCCGCGGCCACTTCTGCAGCCAGCCCTCGGCGTAGGCGTCCGAGGAGAGGCGGAAGAGGTTGTGCAGGCCGGTCTTGTTCGCCGCCCAGATGGTCTTGTGGGTGTAACCACCGGAACCGGAGACGTCGTCGCGCTTCTGGTGCGGCTGGCCCCACTGGATCTTGCGCTTGTGCTTGCGGGAGGCCGGGGCGACATACGCCTCGATGCCGATGATCGGGGTGACCCCGGCCTTCTGGGCGGAGTGGAAGAAGTCGTACGCGCCGTGGAGGTTGCCGTGGTCGGACATGGCGATGTGCGTCATGCCCATCTCGTTGCACGCGGCGAACATGTCCTTGAGCCGCGCGGCACCGTCCAGCAGTGAGTACTGGGTGTGGACGTGCAGGTGCGTGAAGGGCGGCTTGGCCACGGCGGGAGACCTCCGGAGACGGGCGACGGACGAGGGCACGGCGAGGGGACGGACGGCGCCCGGGGCGCCGCACCGCGGATGGTGTGGGCAGCTTCGAAGTCTACGACCCGACGCCGACAACGAGGCTCCGCCGGGACCCGGAGCGCACCCCTCCGCCACCCTCCCGCGGCCCCGGCCGCGGGGGGCGGCGCCGTCCCCGCACCCTCGGGGAACACCCGCACGGGTTCATGGCACACTCGCTGGCAATGGACATCTCGGCGGCACACCTGCGGGCGGTGCGTGCGGCGCTTTTCACAGCGCTGTGCGTGGCGCTGTCCGCGGCGTCCCATGTGCTGCTGACCCGGATGCCGCTGCCGCTGACCACCGTCGCCGCCGTCTCGGCCGGGGTCTTCGCCCTCGCCTACGCACTGGCCGGAGGGGAGCGCAGCTTCGGGCGGATCGCCGCACTGCTGCTGCCGCTGGAGCTGGCCGCCGACGCGGTCTTCAGCTACGGCCAGCACGCCTGCTACGGCCGCTCCGGCGGCCCGGTGACCGGTCCGCTGCACACCCTGGGCATCGATCTGCTCTGCGGCGGCGGTGACGTCGGCACCCCGCTGGCCCAGTTCTCCGGCCACGGCGCCGGGCCGCTGCCCGCCTTCCCCGCCGGGGCCGGCTGGCTGCTGCTCGCCGCGCATCTGCTGGTCGGGCTGGTGGCCGCCGCCTGGCTGCGCCGCGGCGAGGCGGCCCTGGCGCAGCTGCTCGGCGCGGTCGCCCACTTCGCGTTCCGGCCGCTGCTGGCCGCCGTCGCGCTGACCGTACGGGTGCCCGCCCCGGAGCGCCCGGCCGCCTGCCGCGCCGCCGACGGCCCACCCGCGCCCCGGCCACCGCTGCTGGTGCACTCCGTCGTCCGCCGTGGACCGCCCTGCGTGCTCGCTGCCTGAGCTCCTCCCCCGGAGCCGCAGCCGCAGCACGCGTACCGCCCTCCCCGGGGCGTACGCGCCCGACGCATCGCACCCTTCCCACGGATTTCCCCGGAGACATCTCATGAGCAACCGGAACACCCAGGCCAACAAGCAGGCGGCACGCGAGCGGCTGCGTGCCGAGCGTGAGCGGCAGGCGAAGAAGGACAAGCTGCGGCGGCAGCTGACCGTCGGCGGCGCGATCGTCGCGGTGCTGGCGATCGCCGGCGGCATCGGCGTCATGGTCGCCAAGTCGGGCGGCGGCGACGGCGGCTCCGGCGACACCGCCACCGTCAGCGACATGGCCGGCAACGACAAGGCGTGGGCGAAGGCGGCCAAGGCCAAGCTGGTCAAGCCCGCGCACACCGCCGGCGACAAGGGCACCACCGTCGTCATCGGCAAGGCGGACGCCAAGCACACCCTGGACCTGTTCGAGGACCCGCGCTGCCCCGGCTGCGCGGGCTTCGAGCAGAACGTCGGCGAGACCGTCCAGAAGGACATCGCGGACGGCAAGTACAAGGCCCGGTTCCACCTGGCGACCTTCCTGGACACCAACCTCAAGGGCACCGGCTCCAAGAACGCGCTGAGCGCGCTGGGCTCGGCGCTGAACGTCGGCCCGGAGGCGTTCCTCAAGTACAAGGAAGCCCTGTACTCCAAGGAGTTCCACCCGGACGAGATGGGTCCGGACAAGTTCGCCGACGACGCCTACCTGATCAAGGTCGCCGACACGGTGCCCGCGCTGAAGGGCAACAAGGACTTCGAGAAGTCCGTGAAGGCGGGCACCTACGACCGCTGGGCGCTGGAGATGTCCGTCGAGTTCAACTCGCACCATGTCAACAACACCCCGACGATCAAGCTCGACGACAAGGTGATCGGCCTGGACAGCGGCCCGAACAAGGTCGCCCCGACCACCCCGCAGGACTTCAACCGCCTCGTCGACGCGGGCCTGAAGTAACGGGCCGGACGGCGGGCCCGCGCCCGTCGCCCGATGCCAAATCTTGACCCGGGAGTCTGCCGTGCACATGGCAGACTCCCGGCATGCCCCCCACCCTCCGTCTGATCCGCTGTCTGCCGCACCGCGGCCCACCGCCGTCCGGTGCGTACGCCGTCGACGTAACTGCCAGCCGCAGCACCGAGGGATCGGGACAGAGATGAGCAACGGCACCAGCCAGAAGACCCCGTCGGCCGCCCGTGAGCGGATCCGCGCCGAGCGGGAGCGGCAGAAGAAGAAGGACCGGATACGCCGCCAGCTGACGGTCGGCGCCGTCGTGGCGGGGATCCTGGTCGTCGCGGGCGGCGCCGGGTACGCCGTGGTGAAGGCGACCGCGCCGACCGGGTGGGAGGCCGCCAAGGAGGCCGAGCCGGTCGCCCCGGCGCACACGCAGGGCAAGAACGGCACCGAGATCCTGATCGGCGACAAGAGCGCCCAGCAGACCCTGGAGATCTTCGAGGATCTGCGCTGCCCGATGTGCGCGTCGTTCGAGCAGTCCTCCGGCGCCTCCCTGATCAAGGACATCGAGGACGGGCGCTACAAGGTCCGCTTCACGATCTACACCTTCCTCGACGGCGCCCAGGGCGGCGAGGGCTCCAAGAACGCGCTCAGCGCACTCGGCGCGGCCCTGAACGTCAGCCCGGAGGCGTTCCTCAAGTACAAGTCGGCGCTCTACTCGCTGAAGAACCACCCCGAGGAGCAGGACGACGCGTTCGCCAAGGACTCCGTCCTCCTCAAGATCGCGTCCGAGGTGCCGGAGCTGGCGCACGACAAGGGCTTCGAGCAGGCGGTCAAGAAGGGCACCTACGACCGCTGGGCGATGGACATGACCGCGCAGTTCGGCCGCAAGGGCGTCAAGGGCACCCCGACGTTCCTGCACGGCGACAAGAAGCTGGTGCTGCCGCCGGTGCCGCAGCAGCGGATGACGCGGGAGCAGTACAACCAGCTCGCGGACGCCAACTTCAAGAAGATGATCGACAAGGAGTTCGGCCCGGCGGAGGCCGGACCCGGCGTCGCCAAGGGTGAGAAGGACCCGAGCGGCAAGGACGGCGGCTCCCCCGGCATCGCGAAGGGCGAGAAGGACCCGGGCGCCGCGGAGGGCGGCGCGCCCGGTATCGCCAAGGGGGAGAAGGACCCGAGCGCGCGCTGACCAGGCGCGACAGGTGTCCGGCAGGCGGCGGGCGAAAGAATTTCCGATTCCGGCGCGTACGGAGTCTCCCCGCCGCCGGTACCGGTCAGTAGGGTGAGCGGCCGTGACCGATCATGACCAGCTCTCGCGCCGTACCGCCGTGACGGCCGCGGCCGCCACCGCCGCCCTGCTGCCGCTCGCCGCGGCCGCCCCCGCCTCCGCCGCGTCCCGGGCCCCGTCCGCCTCACCCGGCAGGAGCGCGGCGGCGGACCCGCCGGAGTTCCGGCACGGTGTCGCCTCCGGTGACCCGCTGCCCGACGGCGTCCTGCTGTGGACCCGGGTCACGCCCGACCCGGACGCGGTCCCCGGCTCGGGCCGCGGCGCGGCCACCGACGTGGCGTGGGAGGTGGCCACCGACCGCGGCTTCACGCAGGTCGTGGCGAGCGGCACGGTACGGACCGCCGCGGCCACCGACCACACCGTCAAGGCCGACGTCCGCGGACTGCGCCCGGCCACCTCGTACTTCTACCGCTTCACCGCGGGCGGCCGGACTTCCCCGGTCGGCCGCACCCGGACCGCCCCGGCCCATGACGCGGCCGCCGGCAACGTCCGCTTCGGCGTGGTCTCCTGCGCCAACTGGGAGGCCGGCTACTTCTCGGCCTACCGCCACCTCGCGGCCCGCACCGACCTGGACGCGGTGCTGCACCTCGGCGACTACCTCTACGAGTACAAGTCCGGCGAGTACCCGGAGTTCAAGGAGGTCGTCCGGCCGCACTCCCCCGCCCACGAACTCCTCACCCTCGCCGACTACCGCGTCCGGCACGGCGTCCACAAGACCGACCCGGACGCCGCGGCGATGCACGCCGCGCACCCGGTGATCGCGATGTGGGACGACCACGAGTTCGCCGACAACGCCTGGCAGGGCGGGGCGGTCAACCACCAGCCGGACTCCGAGGGCCCCTGGGCGCCGCGGATGGCGGCGGCGAAGCAGGCGTACTTCGAGTGGATGCCGGTCCGCCCGTCGACCGCCGGGACCACCTACCGTCGGCTGCGCTTCGGCACCCTCGCCGATCTGCACCTGCTGGATCTGCGGTCGTTCCGCGACGAGCAGGCGAAGCCGGGCAGCGGCGCGGTCGACGACCCGGGCCGCACGATCACCGGGCGGGCCCAGCTGGACTGGCTCAAGGCGGGTCTGGAGCGCTCGGACACCGCATGGCGGCTGGTCGGCACCTCGGTGATGATCTCCCAGGTGGCGTTCGGCTCCGTGCCCGCGCATCTGCTGGAGCCGCTCGCCGAACTCCTCGGCCTGCCCAAGGAGGGCCTCGCCGTCAACACCGACCAGTGGGACGGCTACACCGACGACCGCCGCGAACTGCTGAGCCACCTCAGCGACCGCGGGATCGACAACACCGTCTTCCTGACCGGCGACATCCACATGGCGTGGGCCAACGACGTCCCGATGAAGGCGGCGACGTACCCGGCGACCGCGCCGGTGGCGACGGAGTTCGTGGTCACCTCCGTCACCTCGGACAACCTCGACGACATCCTGCACGTCGCCCCGGGGACGCTCTCGCTGCCCGCGGCGACCGCGATCCGCGCCGCCAACCGCCATGTGCAGTGGCTAGACATGGACGCGCACGGCTACGGAGTCGTCGACATCGACGCGGAGCGGACGCAGATGGACTACTTCGCGGTCTCCGACAAGCGGGACCCGGCGGCCACCAGCAAGCTGGTGCGCTCCTACCGGACGCGGTCGGGCACCCAGCGGGTGGAGCGGAGCGAGACGCCGGTGCGCTGAGCCCGGGGGCGGGGGGGGGGGGGGGGGGGGGCCGCCCCCCCCCCCCCCCCCCCCCCCCCAACACCCCCCCCCCCCCCCCCCCCCCCCCCCCCCCCCCAAAAACCAAAAACCCCCCCCCCACCCCCTC
>NZ_JBVHWT010000009.1:0-303881 GCF_055564055.1 Streptomyces sp. NPDC029159 | reverse complement strand
CCCCCCCCCTCCCCCCCCCCCCCCCCCCCCCCCCCCCCCCCCCCCCCCCCCCCCCCCCCCCCCCCCCCCCCCCCCCCCCCCCCCCCCCCCCCCCCGCCGTTGTGCTGCCGTGAGGCCCGGGCCCGGGCCCGTCTCCGCGTCGCCCGGCCTCCGCCCGGCCGTTCGGCTCAGTCGCCACGGCCGCCCCGCGCATTTCCCCTGCCGTACGCGTCAACTCCCCGCCGTACGCGCCGCATCGGGCAGCGGACGTCGATGCTTGCCACGCCTGGCCCCTGCTTCCGCCCGGTTTCGCTCCTTCGGGTGAGTCCCGCACGGGAACTCTCCTCGGCGGCCGCCGCGCGGCCCGGTCGGCAGAACCCTTGGTACCGGCGGGAGGAACGGTTTCCGCGGCGTCGCGGGACCGCTGCCGGGACGTCAACCTGACGCCGCAAAGGCTTGGCCCCGAGCCCTACGCTCCGTCCACATCGCCCCACCGGGTGGTGCTGCCGCCGAGGGCTTGGCAGCCGCCCCGGCCGACGCCGAAGCTCGGCAGTGAACCCGCCGCGGGCAACCGGCCGGCGGCACACCCATCGCCGTATTCACGGGGGAGATTCCTGATGCGTATGTACCGCAGCACCGCGCTCGTCACCGGCCTCGCCGCGCTGACCGCCACCCTCACCGCACCCACCGTCCTCGCCGCTCCCACAGCCCATGCGGCGTCCGGCGGCAACAGCGCCACCTCCGGCGACTGCGCCAAGGGGCAGCTCTGCGTCTGGCCGGAGGCGAAGTTCGGCGGCAAGCGGCAGACCTTCGAGCTGGCCGACACCGACATCGACAGCTGCATCGCACTGCCCAAGGGCACCACGGCCGCCTCGCTGGCCAACCGCACCGGCCGTCCGGTCACCACGTACCAGAGCGCCGCATGTGCCGAGACCGGCGAGTTCGACACCTACCCGGGCGGCGGCAGCTGGCTGCCCAGCTCGCCGTACCGCTTCCGCGCGGTGAAGATCTGGGAGAGCTGACCGGCGATGATCCGCACCCCGGACACGGCCGTGCCCGGAAACGCGCCGCGCCCCCGACCGGCGGACCGGTCGGGGGCGCGGCAGGGGCCGTGCGCCGGCTCAGGCGTCGCCGCCCGCCTCCCCGGCGTCGGCGGCCGTGACGTCCAGCAGCTCGTAACGGTCGATGGCCTGCTTCAGCAGCGAGCGGTCGACCTTGCCCTCCTTCGCCAGCTCGGTCAGCACACCGAGCACGATCGACTGCGCGTCGATGTGGAAGAAGCGACGGGCGGCACCGCGGGTGTCCGCGAAGCCGAAGCCGTCGGCGCCCAGCGACTGGTACGCACCCGGCACCCAGCGCGCGATCTGGTCCGGCACCGAACGCATCCAGTCCGACACCGCGACCTTCGGGCCGGGCGCGTCCGCCAGCTTGCGGGTGACGTACGGGACCTGCTGCTCCTCCTCGGGGTGGAGCAGGTTGTGGCGCTCGACCTCGACGGCCTCGCGGCGCAGCTCGTTCCAGGAGGTCGCCGACCAGACGTCCGCCTTGACGTTCCACTCGTCCGCCAGAATCCGCTGGGCCTCCTCGGCCCACGGCACCGCGACACCCGAGGCGAGGATCTGGGCCGCGTGCTCGCCCTTCTCCCCGGCCTTGATCCGGTGCAGACCCTTGAGGATGCCCTCGACGTCCACGTCGGACGGCTCGGCCGGGTGCTGGATCGGCTCGTTGTAGACGGTCAGGTAGTAGAAGACGTCCTCGGAGTTCTCGCCGTACATCCGGCGCAGACCGTCCTTGACGATGTGCGCGATCTCGTACCCGTACGCCGGGTCGTAGGCGACACACGCCGGGTTGGTCGAGGCCAGCAGCTGGGAGTGGCCGTCGGCGTGCTGGAGGCCCTCGCCGGTCAGCGTCGTACGGCCGGCGGTCGCACCGAGCACGAAACCGCGCGCCAGCTGGTCGGCCATCTGCCAGAACTGGTCGCCGGTCCGCTGGAAGCCGAACATCGAGTAGAAGACGTAGACCGGGATCAGCGGCTCGCCGTGGGTGGCGTAGGCGGAGCCCGCGGCGATCAGCGAGGCGGTGCAACCGGCCTCGGTGATGCCGTCGTGCAGCATCTGGCCGGTCGGCGACTCCTTGTACGCCAGCAGCAGCTCGCGGTCGACCGACTCGTAGATCTGGCCCAGCGGGTTGTAGATCTTCGCCGACGGGAAGAACGCGTCCATGCCGAAGGTGCGGTACTCGTCGGGCGCGATCGGCACGAAGCGCTTGCCGATCTCCTTGTCCCGCATGAGGTCCTTCAGGACCCGGACGAACGCCATGGTCGTGGCGATCTTCTGCTGGCCGGAGCCCTTCTTGGCACCGGCGTACGCCTTGTCGTCCGGCAGCGGCAGCGGCTTGGCACGCACGACACGGGTCGGCACATAGCCGCCCAGCGCCTTGCGGCGGTCGTGCATGTACTGGATCTCTTCGGAGTCGCGGCCCGGGTGGTAGTACGGCGGCAGGCCATCCTCCAGGTCCTTGTCCGGGATCGGCAGCCGCAGCCGGTCACGGAAGCCCTTGAGGTCCTCGACCGTGAGCTTCTTCATCTGGTGGGTCGCGTTGCGGCCCTCGAAGTTCGGGCCGAGCGTCCAGCCCTTGACGGTCTGCGCGAGGATCACCGTCGGCTGGCCCTTGTGCGCCTTGGCCGCCGCGTACGCCGCGTAGATCTTCTTGTGGTCGTGACCGCCGCGTCCCAGGTGCAGGATCTGGTCGTCGGTCATGTTCTCGACCATGGCGCGCAGCCGGTGGTCGCCGCCGAAGAAGTGGTCACGGATGTACGCACCGGTCTCGGTGGCGTACGTCTGGAACTGACCGTCGGGCGTGGTGTTGAGCTTGTTGACCAGGATGCCGTCGCGGTCCTGCGCCAGCAGCGGGTCCCAGCTGCGGTCCCAGACCAGCTTGATGACGTTCCAGCCGGCGCCCCGGAACTGCGACTCCAGCTCCTGCATGATCTTGCCGTTGCCGCGGACCGGGCCGTCCAGGCGCTGCAGGTTGCAGTTGACCACGAAGGTGAGGTTGTCCAGCCCCTCGCGCGCGGCGATGGAGAGCTGTCCCAGCGACTCCGGCTCGTCCATCTCGCCGTCGCCCAAGAAGGCCCAGACGTGGCTGTCGGAGGTGTCGGCGATGCCGCGCGCCTCCATGTAGCGGTTCATCCGCGCCTGGTAGATCGCGCCGAGCGGGCCCAGGCCCATCGAGACGGTCGGGAACTCCCAGAAGTCCGGCATCAGCCGCGGGTGCGGGTAGCTGGACAGACCGTTGGGGGCCTTGGACTTCTCCTGGCGGAACGCGTCCAGCTGGGCGTGGGAGAGCCGGTCGAGCAGATACGCGCGGGCGTACACGCCGGGGGAGGCGTGGCCCTGGAAGAAGATCTGGTCGCCGCCCTTGCCGTCGTCCTTGCCCCGGAAGAAGTGGTTGAAGCCCACGTCGTACAGGGAGGCGGAGGAGGCGAACGTGGCGATGTGACCACCGACACCGATACCGGGACGCTGCGCCCGGGAGACCATGACGGCCGCGTTCCACCGGGTCGCGTTCAGGACCTTGCGCTCGATCTCCTCGTTACCGGGGAAGAACGGCTCGTCCTTGGTCGCGATGGTGTTGACGTAATCCGTGCTGCGCATCTCGGGCACGGCCACGCGCTTCTCGCGGGCCCGCTCGATCAGTCGAAGCATGAGGTAGCGAGCTCGTTCCCGGCCTCGCTCATCGACGGCTGCGTCGAGCGAGTCGAGCCATTCCTGGGTCTCTTCGGGATCGAAGTCCGGGACCTGGCTGGGAAGGCCGCCAATGATGATCGGGTTTCGATCGGATCCGGAAGCCACGCTGTTCCTTCGGTTTCGGGTCATGTCGTGCTCTGCACGCGATAGCTGCTGCGCACGCGGTCGGATGGTGTCTCTCTGTGGTGTCTGTCGGTGGTCGCGCCGCCTTCCATCGTGTACCGCGCCATCGGGATACGTCATCTCTACCGAGAGGTAACCCCAGGCGGGGAGCCGACGGCGGCGCGGGCCGTGGTGACAGGTCGGCCAAATCGCAACCATACGCCCATGTCGACAGAGGGTGACGTGCTGAGGTACGGAACCCGCATGGGTGTCCGAGGGGCGGGTAGAACGTCTAGGTGGGATCGTCGTGACTGTCCACACCGCAAACCCGGCAGATCGCCGTGAGGTGCATCACTTCGTCCTGCCCGGATGGGGTCGCAGTTGCGGCGAGACGCCGCCAATCGTCACCGTTTAGGCGGTCTCCGCGGCCGGGTACTTGCGCGATCCGTTCCGCCCGTGTGGACTACGCCCAATGCTCCGCGCACGCGCGGAGCGTTCCAGAGCATTTCCGAAACACGACAGGAGGCAATCCGTGAGCGCGACCGCGGACCACGCGGAGGAGCGGACCAACCCTGCCGCCAGGCTGGGGTTCGAGCCCGGACAGGTGGTCCAGGAGATCGGCTACGACGACGACGTCGACCACGATCTCCGCGAAGGTATTGAGGCCGTTATCGGCCAGGACCTCGTCGACGAGGACTACGACGACGTGGCGGATGCCGTCGTCCTGTGGTTCCGGGACGACGACGGCGACCTCACGGACGCGCTGGTGGATGCCATCGGCCTGATCGACGAGGGAGGCGTCGTGTGGCTGCTGACGCCCAAGACCGGGCGCGATGGCTACATCGAGCCGAGCGACATCAATGAGGCCGCGCAGACCGCGGGTCTGTCCCAGACCAAGAGCATCAGCGCGGGCAAGGACTGGTCGGGCAGCCGACTGGTCTCGCCGAAGGCCGGCAAGCGCTGAGCCACCCTTTCCTCAGCCGCACCCCGAGCCCCCTCCGGATCCGTCCGCAGGGGGCTCGGGGCCGTCCGGGGACGGTCTCCGGCGCGCACGGGCGGGCGCGTAGGGTTGGGCCGATACCTGTTGAACGTGAGCGAAGGGATGCACCCCATGGCGATCGAGGTCGGCACGAAGGCTCCGGATTTCGAGCTGAAGAACCAGCACGGCGAGCTGGTCACGCTCTCCCAGTTCCGTGGTGAGAAGGCCGTCGTCCTCCTCTTCTACCCCTTCGCCTTCACCGGCGTCTGCACCGGCGAGCTGTGCGCGCTCCGCGACGAGCTGCCCAAGTTCGTCAACGACGACGTCCAGCTGCTGGCGGTCTCCAACGACTCCCCGTTCTCGCTGCGCGTCTTCGCCGAGCAGGAGGGCCTGGAGTACCCGCTGCTGTCGGACTTCTGGCCGCACGGTGAGGCGTCGCGCGCCTACGGCGTCTTCGACGAGGAGAAGGGCTGCGCGGTGCGCGGCACCTTCGTCATCGACAAGGAGGGCGTGGTGCGCTGGTCGGTCGTCAACGGTCTGCCCGACGCCCGCGACCTGAACGAGTACGTCAAGGCGCTCGACGCGCTCTGAGCGACGCCGTGGGTGGCACCGGTTCCCGCCGCAGCCGACATTCGCCGGTGATATCTGCGATCGGCGGGAACCGGTCACTAGGATCGATTCGTTGATCCGATGCCATGCACGATGGGGGCGCAAAAAATCTTGACGTACCCCTCGAACCTATGGGAGGACTCGTGGGAGTCAGCCTCAGCAAGGGCGGCAACGTCTCGCTGACGAAGGAAGCCCCCAATCTCACCGCCGTACTCGTCGGCCTGGGCTGGGACGCGCGTACCACCACCGGTACGGACTTCGACCTGGACGCCAGCGCTCTGCTGACGAACGACCAGGGCAAGGTGGGCAGCGACCAGAACTTCGTGTTCTTCAACAACCTGAAGAGCCCCGACGGTTCCGTCGAGCACACCGGCGACAACACCACCGGTGAGGGCGAGGGCGACGACGAGGCCATCAAGGTCAACCTCGCCGGTGTCCCCGCCGATGTCGCGAAGATCGTATTCCCGGTGTCGATCTACGACGCCGAGACCCGTCAGCAGAGCTTCGGCCAGGTCCGCAACGCGTACATCCGCGTCGTCAACCAGGCCGACGGCACCGAGCTGGCGCGCTACGACCTCAGCGAGGACGCCTCGACCGAGACCGCCATGGTCTTCGGTGAGCTGTATCGCAACGGCGCGGAGTGGAAGTTCCGCGCCATCGGCCAGGGGTACGCCTCCGGGCTGCGCGGCATCGCGCAGGACTTCGGCGTCAACGTCTGACCGCTCGCGGACCCGCGCCCCGGGGCGTGCGGTCCGCGACACCGCTCGACCACGTGCGGCGCCGTACGCCCCGCAAGGGGGTGCGGCGCCGCACGCGCGCAACAGGGGCGGCGGCCCAGGGCGCGCCGCGGCCCGTCACGACACCGGGGAGGATCCGAACACCATGAGCGTCACACTCGCCAAGGGAGGCAATGTCTCCCTGTCCAAGGCCGCGCCGGACCTCACGCAGATCATGGTCGGCTTGGGCTGGGACGCACGGTCCACCACAGGCGCCCCCTTCGACCTGGACGCCAGCGCGCTGCTGTGTGCCGGGGGCCGGGTGCTGGGCGACGAGTACTTCGTCTTCTACAACAACCTCAAGAGCCCCGAGGGCTCCGTCGAGCACACCGGCGACAACCTCACCGGTGAGGGCGAGGGCGACGACGAGTCGATCCTGGTCGACCTCACCGGCGTGCCCGACGGGGTCGACAAGATCGTCTTTCCGGTGTCGATCCATGAGGCGGATCTGCGCGGCCAGAGCTTCGGCCAGGTGAGCAACGCATTCATCCGCATCGTGAATCAGTCGGACGGCAGCGAACTCGCGCGCTACGACCTGAGCGAGGACGCCTCCGCCGAAACGGCGATGATCTTCGGTGAGGTCTACCGTTACCACGGTGAATGGAAGTTCCGCGCGGTGGGACAGGGGTACGCGTCGGGTCTGCGGGGCATCGCTCTAGACTTCGGGGTCAACGTTTCGTAAAGGCGCCACGCCGTATACGCGGGGGCCCGCAGAGCTAGGGAAATGGGTAGGCAGTGCTCCTGAAAACCTTTGGTTGGTCGTTCGCCGTCACGGTGGTCGGCCTCGCCGTGGCCGGCGTGCTCTGGGGGTGGCAGGGCCTCGCGATCGTCGGGATCCTGTCCATCCTGGAGATCTCGCTCTCGTTCGACAACGCGGTCATCAACGCGGGCATCCTGCGCAAGATGAACGCTTTCTGGCAGAAGATCTTCCTGACCTTCGGCATCTTGATCGCGGTCTTCGGTATGCGGCTGGTGTTCCCGGTCGTCATCGTGGCGATCACCGCGAAACTCGGGCCGGTCGAGGCGGTCAATCTCGCCATCAACGACAAGGCCCATTACCAGGAGCTGGTCACCGCCGCCCACCCGGCCATCGCGGCCTTCGGTGGCGTCTTCCTGCTGATGATCTTCCTCGACTTCCTTTTCGAGGAGCGGGACCACAAGTGGCTCGCCTGGATCGAGCGGCCGATGGCCCGCCTCGGCAAGCTCGAAACCCTCTCCGTGATCGTCGCGCTGGTCGTGCTGCTGGTGGCCGCGATGACGGTCGCCACCGATGTCGCGCACGGCGGCGGTGACAAGACCGCCACGGTCCTGCTCGCCGGTGTCGCCGGTCTGATCACCTACCTCGTCGTCGGCGGTATCTCCGGGTACTTCGAGGACAAGCTGGAGGACGACGAGGAGGACGAGGGCGAGGGCGCGGCGCCTGCGAAGAAGGGCAACGGCGCCGTCATGGGCCTGGCCGGCAAGGCCGCGTTCTTCATGTTCCTCTATCTGGAGGTCATCGACGCGTCGTTCTCCTTCGACGGCGTCATCGGCGCGTTCGCCATCACCAACGACATCTTCGAGATGGCGCTGGGTCTGGGCATCGGCGCGATGTACATCAGGTCGCTGACCGTCTTCCTGGTCCGCAAGGGCACCCTCGACGACTACGTCTACCTGGAGCACGGCGCGCACTACGCGATCGGCGCGCTCGCCGTCATCCTCATCGCCACCATCAAGTACGAGATCCCCGAGGTCGTCACCGGTCTCATCGGCATCGTGCTGATCGGGCTGTCCTTCTGGTCCTCGGTGGTGAAGAACCGCCGCGAGACCGGCCCCGGCGACGGCGCCGAGCCGAAGGCCGAAGTATCCTCCGGCGTGTGACGCCGGCCTGATTGAGGAACGCTCTCAGCGGGGCGGCCACGGGGTGCGGACCTCGGGCCGCCCCGTTGTCATCGGTCCGAGCAGTGGGGTGGGCAAGTGTCGTTCCTCGGGAACTTCTGGCGCGGCGGCGCGCAGGCGTTCGACAACGGCGGTGGTTCGTACGTCGTCGAGCTGACGAAGCGGAAACCGGTGGTCTCGCTCAGCAAACAGGGCGCGGACCACGGCCATATGCGGGTCAATCTGAGCTGGCAGATGCGGACCACGGATCTGGGGGAGCGGAACAGCCGGAGCCTGCGTACCCTGCTGCGGCACCCGGGCCGGATCTTCACACCCGACATGGTGCAGTCGCAGGGCCCGGCGGTCGTCCAGATCGACCTCGACCTGGCCTGTATGTACGAGCTGAAGGACGGCACCAAGGGCGTGGTGCAGCCGCTCGGCGACTTCCTCGGCGAGCTGAATTCCCCGCCGTATGTGCAGCTCAGCGGCGACGACCGGTTCGGTTCGGGGTCCGGCGAGACGCTGTACATCAACTTGGACCAGAGCGACGAGATCAAGCGGCTGCTGATCTTCGTCTACATCTACGACGGCACGCCCGCCTTCGACCGTACGCACGCAGTGGTCACGCTCTTCCCGACCACCGGGCCACGGGTGGAGATCCCGCTCAACGAGCGGGCGCCGCAGGCCCGGTCCTGCGCGATCTTCACGTTGGAGAACGTCAAGGGCGAGCTGATGGTGCGCCGCGAGGTGAAGTACGTCTACGGCTTCCAGGCGGAGCTGGACCGGCTCTACGGCTGGGGGCTCCAGTGGGGCAGGGGCTACAAGTCGAAGGCGTGAGACCGGCCCCGGCCGCCCGCCGTCCGCCGCGCCCCGGGGCGTGCCTCCGTCGTGGGGTCCGCCCCGGGGCGCGGCGCTCTCAGCGCCGCTGGAACTGCGGCCCCTGGGGCGGCAGGACGAATGTCGGCTCCGGCGCGGCCGGTTGCTGCGGGTAGCCGTAGGCCGGGGGCTGCTGGGGATAGCCGTACGCGGGCTGCGGCTGGTACGGCTGCGGGCCGGGCTGCTGCACGGGCGGCGGGCCCGGGTAGCCGTAGGCGGGCCGGCCCGGGGGCTGGGTGGGCGGCGGGGGGACGTGCTGCGGATAGCCGTAGCCGCCGGTCGCCGGGGAGCTCTGCGGCGGGGCGAGCGGGAAGGAGTCGGGGAGTGGTCCCGGCTCCGGGACGTGCTGGGTCGCGGCGTCCGGGTCGGACACCGGGGGAACGCCGCCCGGCGCGGCGACCGGCGGGGCGGCGGCCTCCTCGGGCCAGGCGGACGGCGGCGGGGACGCCGGGGCGTCGGCGGCGTCCACCGCCGGGGGGCCGTCCGGGCGCGGGGGAGCGGCGGGCTGCGGGGCCGGTGCGGCGGACGGCTCGGGGGTGCGGCTCCCGGCGTCCTCCTCGACCGAGATGCCGAACTCCGTGGCCAGACCGAGCAGTCCGCTGTCGTACCCCTGGCCCAGGGCGCGGAACTTCCAGCCGCCGGCGCGGCGGTACAGCTCGCCGCAGATCAGGGCGGTCTCGTCGCCGGTGTCGGGGGCGATGTCGAAGAGCAGCAGCGGTTCGCCGTCGCCGCCCGCCGCGTCGTAGAGCAGGACCCGCAGGTCCGGTACGTGGCCGAAGGTGCCGCCGTCGGCGGAGGCGGTGAGGACGAGGCGGTCGACGGAGGCGTCGAGCGTGGTGAGGTCCGCCTCCAGGCTGTCGGTCAGGCTCTCGCCGACCGGGGTCTTGGCCAGGTGACGGACGCCGCAGCCGGGGTGCTGCGGCTGGTTGTAGAAGACGAAGTCCGCGTCGGAGCGCACGCGTCCGTCGGGGCCGACCAGCAGTGCCGAGGCGTCGACGTCCGGGACGCCCGCGCCGGGTGTCCACCGCAGGACGGCGCGTACGGCCGTGGTGTCCACGGGTACGTTCGACCCTTTCAGCATGGCGTGCGTCATAGCGCAATCCTGCCCTCCGCATGGCCGGGCGGACAACGCGGGGCCCTGACCGGCGGGTGCGCGGGGCGCCCCGTACCGGGGCGATTTCCCGCCCGAGGGAACTTTCCGTCACCCCTCACACGTACGATTATCGGCTGGATCCAGAGGTCATGACGCAGCGGGTATGCCCGGTTCGCGCCTGTATACGGGGAGTTGTATGCGGCATTTTGGGCATCTTGGGCCCGACATCCGGAAGAAGTTGTTCCATCGGGAGCCGGTGGAGTTCACCGCAGCCTCGCCCGCCCGCACCCTCGCGACCGCGCTCGGCGCCACCCTCTACAGCCCCGCCACCCGGCCCCGGCTCGCCGACGACATCCGTAAACAGGTCGGACGCGGCGTCGTCTCGATGGTCCTCTGCCTGGAGGACTCCATCAGCGACGCCGAGGTGGTGGCCGGAGAGGCCAACCTCGTCCGGCAGTTCGCCCTGCTCGACGAGGCGGCCGAGGAGGGCGCCGACCTCCCCCTCCTCTTCATCCGCGTCCGCACCCCCGAGCAGATCACCGACCTCGCATGGCGGATGGGGCCCGCGGTGCGCCGCCTTACCGGCTTCGTGCTGCCGAAGTTCACCGCCGAGCGCGGCGCCGCGTTCCTGGCGGCGCTGGGCGCCGCCGAAGACGCCTGCGGACAGCGGCTCTTCGCCATGCCGGTCCTGGAATCCCCCGAGCTGCTCCACCTGGAGAGCCGCCGCACCACGCTCGCCGGGATCGCCACGGCCGTCGACGCCCACCGCGACCGCGTCCTCGCCCTGCGCCTGGGCGTCACCGACTTCTGCTCCGCGTACGGACTGCGCCGCGCGCCGGACATGACCGCCTACGACGTCCAGATCGTCGCCTCCGTCATCGCCGACGTGGTCAATGTGCTGGGCCGGGCCGACGGCAGCGGCTTCACCGTGACCGGGCCGGTGTGGGAGTACTTCCGGCTGCACGAGCGGATGTTCAAACCGCAGCTGCGCCGCAGCCCGTTCCAGGGCCGTGCCGAGGAGCTGCGGACCGCGCTGATCGAGCACGACATGGACGGACTGCTGCGCGAGATCGAACTCGACCGCGCCAACGGCCTGCTGGGCAAGACCTGCATCCACCCCTCGCACGTCGCACCGGTGCACGCCCTCTCGGTCGTCAGCCACGAGGAGTTCAGCGACGCCGCCGACATCCTGCGGCCCGAACGCGGCGACGGCGGCGTCCTGCGCTCCGCGTACACCAACAAGATGAACGAGGTGAAGCCGCACCGCGCCTGGGCGGAGCGCACCCTGCTGCGCGCCGACGCGTTCGGGGTGGCCCGCGAGGGCGTCGGCTTCGTGGAACTGCTCACCGCGAGCGTGCCGCAGGACTGACCGCGGCGGACGGAACGGACGACGGGCGGCGCGACCGCCCCCGCGGGCCCGGCACGGCGCCCGTACCCACAGAGATGTCGACGGAGGAGAAGAAGCACGTGGTGTGGACGGGAGAGTGGGTCGCTCGGCGGCTCGGGGTCTCGCTCAGTGGCGGGGACCAGCTGCCCGGGCTGTTGGGGCTGGCGCTGCGGCGCAACCCCAAACGGGCCCATCTGCTCGTCTCGCATGTGCTCGGCAAGCATGTGCCGCAGCGGCCCGGGGTGGTGCACGGCGTCGGCGTGGGGCTCGGCCGCCGGGTCCGCGCGCTGCTCGGTGACGACGCGGCGTCCCGCGCGGTGGTCCTCGGATACGCCGAGACGGCCACCGGACTCGGCCACTCCGTCGCCGACGGGCTGGGCCTCGCGCCGTATCTGCACTCCACCCGCCGCCCGGTGGCGGGCGTCGCCCCGGCCGGCGGCTTCGAGGAGGAGCACTCCCACGCCACCTCCCATCTGCTGCTGCCCGAGGACCCGGCGCTGCTCGCGGGCGACGGCCCGCTGGTCCTCGTCGACGACGAGTTCTCCACCGGCCGCACGGTCTTGAACACCATCAAGGCGCTGCACGCCCGCTTCCCCCGGCAGCGGTACGTCGTCGTCGCCCTCGTCGACATGCGCTCCGAGGGCGACCGCCGCCACCTGGAGAAGTTCGCCGCCGATCTGGGCGCCCGCGTCGACCTCCTCGCGCTCGCCGCCGGCGGCGTACGGCTGCCCGCCGACGTCCTGCGGCGCGGTCAGGAGCTGGTCGCCGCGCACGACGTCCCGGAGCAGGCGCCGCCCGCCGCGGCGCGGAACGCCGCCGTCCGGGTCGAGCTGGGCTGGCCCGACGGCCTGCCGGACGGCGGCCGCCACGGCTTCACCCCCGCCCACCGCACCCGGCTGGACGCGGCGCTGCCCGCCATGGCCGACCGGCTCCACGACCACCTCGTAGGCGCCCGCCGCGTCCTCGTCCTCGGCAACGAGGAGCTGATGTACGCCCCGCTGCGGCTGGCCCACGCCCTCGACGCACGGCTCGGCGCCCCCGACGGCTTCGGCGCGCTGGACGCCGAACGCGCCGCCGAGACCTGGGCCGCGGGCGGTACCGGCGAGGACGACGGCCCCGCGGTGTTCTTCTCCACCACCACCCGCTCCCCGGTCCTCGCCGTCGACGACCCCGGATACGCCCTCCGCACCCGCCTCACCTTCCCCGCCCACGACGCCCCGGCCGACGGCCCCGGCCCGCGCCACGCCTACAACGTCGCGCCCGGCGCCGACCCGGCCCGCCGCTTCGACGCGATCGTCGCCGTCGTCGACTCACCCGGCGACACCCCCCAACTCCACGCCCCCGGCGGCCTGCTGGACCGCCTCGCCGCCCACACCGACCGGCTGCTCCTCGCCGTCGTCCCCGCCCACACCCCGCGGCCCGCCGCGGACCCCGCACCGCACCGACAGGCCCCGCCCATGCCCCTGCCCGAGCCGCTGCGCGGCCCCGCGTTCTCCTCGTACGCCCCCGAGGAGGTCGGCTGGCTGCTCCAGGACCTGTCCGCGGTGACGCTGGAGGCGCCGACCGAGGAGCGCGAGGAGGCCATCCAGCGCGGTGGCGCGCACTACGCGGAGTCGCTGCCCGTCGAGTACCAGCCCTCCCAGCGGTACCAGGAGCTGTTCCACGCCGCGCTGGAGACCTCCGCCGCCCGGATCGCCCGCGCCGTCGGCGCCGTCACCGAGACCGTCCTCGCCGAACTCCCGCGCCGCCGCGGACGGCTCACGGGCCCGCCGCCCCGCCCGGTGCTGGTCTCGCTGGCCCGCGCCGGGACGCCCGTCGGCGTGCTGATGCGCCGCTGGGCGCAGCACGCCCACGGCCTGGACCTGCCGCACTACGCCGTCTCCATCGTCCGCGGCCGCGGCATCGACACCACCGCACTGCGCTGGCTCGCCGCCCACCACGACCCGGCCGACGTCGTCTTCGTCGACGGCTGGACGGGCAAGGGCGCCATCACCCGTGAACTCACCGCCGCCCTCGCGGAGTTTCCCGGCTTCGACCCGCGCATCGCGGTCCTCGCCGACCCGGGCGGCTGCGTCGACACCTACGGCACCCGCGACGACTTCCTCATCCCGTCCGCCTGCCTCAACTCCACCGTCTCCGGCCTGATATCCCGCACCGTCCTCCGCGACGACCTGGTGGGCCCGGACGACTTCCACGGCGCGAAGTTCTACCGCGAACTGGCCGGCGCCGACCTCTCCGGCACCTTCCTCGACGCGGTCATCGCCCGCTTCGCCGAGGTCACGGACGGCGCCGCCGCCGACGCCGCCCGCCTGGCCGCCGAGGACCGCAGCCCCACCTGGGCGGGGTGGGCCGCCGTCGAGCGGATCAGCGAGGAGTACGGCATCGACGACATCAACCTCGTCAAGCCCGGTGTGGGGGAGACCACCCGGGTGCTGCTGCGCCGGGTCCCCTGGAAGATCCTCGCCCGCCGCGGCGCCGGACCCGACCTCGACCACGTCCGCCTGCTCGCCGAGGAGCGTGGCGTCCCCGTCGAGGAGGTCGGCGAACTCCCCTACGCCTGCGTCGGGTTGATCCACCCGCGCTACACCCGCGGCGCGACCGGCGCCGACGGACGGGCGGTGGCCTGATGACGCACACCCTCGTCGCCAGCGACCTCGACCGCACCCTGATCTACTCGGCGGCGGCCATGGACCTCACCATGCCGGACGCCGAGGCGCCCCGCCTGCTCTGCGTGGAGGTCTACGAGCGGCGGCCGCTCTCCTTCCTGACGGAGACCGCGGCGGCGCTCCTCGCCGACCTGGCCGCCCGGGCCCTCTTCGTCCCGGCCACCACCCGCACCCGCGAGCAGTACCTGCGCATCCACCTGCCCGGCCCGCCGCCGCGGTTCGCGGTCTGCGCCAACGGCGGCCATCTGCTGGTGGACGGGGTCCTGGACCGCGACTGGCAGCGCACCGTCGCCGCCCGCCTCGCCGAGGGCTGCGCACCGCTCGACGAGGTCCACGCCCATCTGCTCCGCGCCGCCGACCCCGCCTGGCTGCTCCGGGCGCGCACCGCCGAGGACCTCTTCAGCTATCTCGTCGTGGAGCGGGCGCTGCTGCCCGACGGCTGGATCGAGACGCTGGCCGCCTGGGCGGACGCCCGCGGCTGGTCCGTCTCGCTCCAGGGCCGCAAGGTCTACGCGGTGCCGAAGCCGCTGACCAAGAGCGCGGCGGTCGCGGAGGTCCGCCGCCGCACCGGCGCCACCGAGGTCCTCGCCGCCGGCGACTCCCTCCTCGACGCCGACCTCCTCCTCGCCGCGGACCGCGCCTGGCGCCCCGGCCACGGCGAACTGGCCGCCACCGACTGGCACGCCCCGCAGGTCACCGCCCTGACCGAACGCGGCGCCGCCGCGGGCGAACGCATCCTCCGCGCCTTCCACGAGGCGGTACGGGAGGGGGACGGCGCCCTGGGCACGCCGGTGTGACGGTGCGGCCCGGCGCCGCCGGGCGGTTCGGGGCCGGTGGCATCGGAGCAGGTCAGCGGCAGATACGGTAGGAGGTGAAGACCTCCGGGCGTGGTGTGTTCCTGGACAGCTCCATCACACCGGGGGTCTTCTTCCGTACCCGCGTCCGGGGCGCCGTGGCGCGGCGGGGCTCAGCCGCAGCAGCCGCCCCCGCAGCAGCCGCCGCCCCCACCGCCGGAGGGCGCGGGCGCCGGGGCGGAACCGGCGACGGCGACGGTCGAGAGCAGCTTGACGGTGTCCTCGTGCCCGGCCGGACAGACGGCGGGCGCGGCGGACTCGGCCATCGGCCGGCTCAGCTCGAAGGTGGAATCACAGGGACGGCACCGGTACTCGTAACGAGGCATGGCGACAGATTACGGGCTCGTCGTCGGCGGTCGGCCGCGGCTCCGCCCGGCACGGGACGCCGCCGGGCGGACACCCGGCGGCGGCACTTCCGATCCGGTGACCGGCCCGGCGATCAGGCCCCGGCCCGGCCGGTGTCCGGCTCCTCGCCCCTGCGCAGCTGCTCCACCGCCGCCTGCCGGGCGGCCGCCGGGCCGGGGGCGGGCGTCGGCCGGTGGGCCGCCTCCGGGTGCCGGGCGCGCCAGTACGGGTTGTCGTGCGACAGCCCGCCGCTGACCCGCCCGTACATACCGAAGATCACCAGCAACAGGCCGACCACGAAGCTGAACAGCACGTTCTGGATCTTGAACGCGAGGAAGTTCGCATCGGTCTGCAGCAGCGCCAGGTTCGCGAACCCGCTCAGCAGGAACAGCACGCCCAGCACGATGTTGAGCGTCGAGGCGAAGTTGCCGCCGATGACCATGCCACCGAAGAGCACCACGCCCACGACGATCGACAGCACGCTCAGCGCGCCGTTGGTGTTCAGCCCCGCGACCGTCGCGCCACCGGTGTCGAAGAACCCGATCTTGTCGATCAGCCCGAGAATCCCGAACGCGACCAGGATCAGCCCCATCAGCCCCGCGCCGACCCGGTAGACCTTGCTGAGCCGGTGGTCGACCGGCAGATGCTCGTCGAGTCGGGTGTGCCGCAGCTTGCCTCCGCGGAACAGATTCGAGGGCCCGTGCAGACCGTGCGGTCCGACCTTCGGTGTTCCGGTAGCCCCAGTGCTAGCCATCTCCGACCTCCCTCGCGCAGAACGTGCCGCCCGGGCTGTGTCGCTTACCAGCATCCGCCAGCGCGTTCCGTCACGCCAATGCGCCGCTGCGGGGGACGAGGCGGAGGCGGTGGGGTAGGGGCGGTGGCCCGGTCCGGAGGGTGAGCCGGCCGCCGACGGCCCGGCTCCTCGGGACGGGCAGGCACCGCTCGGGCGGCGTGGCCGGGGCGGGCCCGGCCACACCCGGCCCGCCCGAAGGGCCCCGGACGACCCGGCCGCGCCCGGGGCCGGAAGGCACGCCCCGGGCGGCCGGGGCTCCCGCGGCCGCCCCGCTCAGCCCCCGCCCCGCTCCTCGCGGATCTCGCGGACCACCCGGGCGGCGGTCTCGCGGACCGCCTCCGTCTCGGTCAGGAAGTGCCACCAGTCGGGGTGGCGGCCCTCCAGACCGTCGACCGCGCGGTCCAGCCGGGCGACCGCGTCGTCCAGCGGGCGCGCATGGCGGGGGTCGGGCGTGCTGCGGCCGGTCATCGCCAGCCGCTGGGCGTCGCGGACCGCGAACCGCGTCCGGTCGATCTCCTGCTGCCGGTCGAAGGAGACCGCGTCGAGCCGCTGCAACCGGTCACCGGCCGCCGACACCGCCTCGTTCGTGGTGTCCAGCAGTGCCCGGACCGTCGCCAACCGGCTCGTCGCATCCGCCCACCGCTGCTCGTCCCGCGCCCGCTGGGCCTCGCGCAGCCCCGTCTCGGCCTGCGCCACGGACTCCGCGGCCTGCTCGGGGACGCGCTGGAGGTCCTGCCAGCACGCCGCGCTGTACCGCCGCCGCAACTCGCTCAGCACCGGATCGACCTGCCCGGCACGCGTCGAGATCGCCTGCGCGCGGGTACGCAGCGACACCAGCCGCTTGTCGATCTCCGCCGCCCGCTCCGGCAGCCGCTCGGCCTCCGCCCGCACCGCCTCGGCCTGGCGCAACACCTCGTCGGCGCGGCGGACCGTCTCCTGTACGCCGTGCCGCCCCGCACCCTCGTTGAGCTTGGTCAGCTCCGGTGCGAGCGCCGCCAGCCGGGCCGCCGGCTCGTCGGCCGTCAGCCCCTTGGCGCGGACGGCGTCCAGCGCGTTGCTCGCCGCGAGCAGCGCCTGCCGGGCCCGCTCCACGGCGGGCGCCAGCCGCGCCAGCTGCGTCTCCGCCGCCGCCAGCAGCGGGCCGAGCCCCTGCCCGAAACGGTCCAGATCCGCCTTGGTGCGCTCCAGCTCCTCCCGGGCCCGCGTCAGATCGGCCCGCGCCCGCCCGGCGGCCGCACCGTCCAGATCGTCGCGGTCCAGGTCATGGGCGTCGACGGCGGTGATGTACCCCTGGCTGACCTCATCGATCCGCCGGACGAACCCCTGGTACTCCTCGGCCGCCCGGCGCGCCCGCGGCGAGTTGTCGACCGCGGTGATCGTCTCGATCGAGATCCGCAGATCCCGCTGCGCGGTGTCCAGCTCGTAGAACGCCGCCGCGGCCGCGTCCTTCGCCTCCTGCGCCTCGGCCCGCTGCCCGTCCCCGCGCCCGAACCACCGCCGCGTACCGCCCCCGGCGAACGCCGCCGGAGCCACCGCGACCAGCAACGGCAACGGCAGCAACACCAACGCCACCGTCTCCCGCAACGACCCCCCACGGGCCCGACGGCGCGCCCGCTGCTCGTACGGCTGCGTGTCTGTCGCCGTCACATCCCTCTCCCGATCGGATCGCCCCGGAACCGGCTGCCATTCTCCCACCCGGGAGAAACGAACACACCGACCGGTAAGTTCGCGAGATCCCCACTGGCTTGCAGTTCGGTCCGCACGTCAAGGTAGTCTGTCGCCTCGACCAGGGCGCATAGCTCAGCGGTAGAGCGCTGCTCTTACAAAGCAGATGTCGGCGGTTCGAATCCGTCTGTGCCCACCGGTCCGAAGGCCCCTCGCCGATTTGCGGCGGGGGGTCTTCGGCTTTCAGCGGCGGCACGGCCCAGCATCCGGTCCATATGGGCCACGGCCTCTCGCTTCGGTGCGGTCGGGGACGTCACCGGGGGAGCCGTAGCTCCCGCGACGTCTGGTCGGCATCGGTGTGGAGTCCGTAACAGAGCAGATCAAAGGTGTGGACCGCCGCGGTGGCGACGCTGTCACGGGCTTCGGCGGGTGGCTCGCCGGACACGATGCGTCGTCGCAGTTCACGCAAGGCGGCCCGGTGTGTGCCGGCGATGGCACCTGCGAGGAGTGCAGGCATCGGGTGGCCGGTCGGGGCCGGTCCATCGGCGGTGTGCGGCGGATGTTCGGCCAGGGCGGTCGTCAGCGCGGTCTCGGCGCGTTCACCGATCTCGCGTTCGCGTGCGCGCAGTGCGGCGCTGCCATGGATGACCTGCCAGAACCGGGGAGCGTCGGGGTGGAGTCCGATCGCGGGGTCGTCGCGCCGCAGGGCGGCCAGCAGGTCGTCACGGATGGTCTCCACCGGGCAGGCGCCGGGTGCACGGTTGCGTACCAGCGTGGCGAGATGGCCCTCCGCTTCTGCTTGGCGATCGAAGAAGAGGTCTTCCTTGGTGGGGAAGTAGTTGAACACGGTGTTGGTGGAGACGCCTACGTGGCGTGCCACCTCGGCGACCGTGACCTGGTCGAAGCCGTGCTCCAGGAAGAGGGGCAGGGCCGCGTCGGCAATCGCCGTGCGGGTCTGCTGCTTCTTGATCTCTCGAAGGCCCATGCTGAAATGATAGTGTCACCACAAATTTGAAGTGACACCAAGATTCCTGGGGCGGGGAAACCATGGCTTTGGACTTCGGCATCTATCCCGGTGGCCTCCTGGGGGACGACCAGGGCATCGTCCACCCGGTTCGCCCGGATGCGCCGGACCGCATCACCGAGGCGCTCGATGCACTACAAGGCGACCGGGACACGCTGACGGTGCGCGCCTATCGCTCGTTCGCCGGCACCGTGACGCCGCTGGAACCGCCCACGCCCGCCGATCCCCTGACGTATTGCCAACGGGGCCGCAAGCTGGACCTCGTGCTGCAGTTCCGTGAGCCGTCCGGCGAGCTGGAGGGATGGCTGGAGTTCGTCCGCGAGGCCGTCCGTGCCAGTGGGCCGCACCTGGCGTCCGTCCAGATCTGTGAAGAGCCAAATGCCGATCTGCCTGCGGTCGACGGCAGCATTCCCAACGTCCTGAACGCGCTCGTCGAGGGAGTGGTCGCGGCCAAGCAGGAGGCCCGGGCCCTGGGCCTCAGCCTGGCGGTCGGCTTCAACGCCGTGCCGACATTCAATCCGGCCGACGCCTTCTGGTCCGAGCTCGGCACCCTGGCCGACGATCGCTTCCGGCGGAGCCTGGACTACGTCGGCCTGGACTTCTTCCCGGACGTGTTCCATCCCATCGCCGCCGAGCAGCTGACGGAAGCGGTCACCGCGGTCCTCACCGCGTTCCGGCACACCGATCTGCCGAAGGCCGGCATCCCCGACAGCGTCACGATCCGCATCTGCGAGAACGGCTGGCCCACCGGCCCCGGCCGCAGCGAGCACCGACAGGCCGCGGTACTCGAAACCGTCGTACGAACCGTGGCCGCCCTCGCCACTGACCTGAACATCGACGGATACTCGTTCTTCGCCCTACGAGACGCCGACAGCACCGCCGACGGGCTCTTCCACCACTTCGGCCTTCTGCACGACGACTACACCCCGAAGCCGGCCTTCGAAACGTACCGGCGCCTTGTCGGCGAACTGGGCCGTCCGTCGGTCTTGCGGGACTGATCAGTGGAGATCGCTACAGCTTTGCCTCGTTGATGTGGCCGGGGCTCGTTGGGTGATCTCGGTAGCGAATTTGGTCCAGCCGCCGGCGGAAAAGTTGTGTGCCGGTCGACGGCGACGGCAGTGCTGCGAGCCTGGTTGGGCCGGTTCCGAGCCGGTTGAGGCGCTGTGTCAGCCGTGTGGCGCTGATTGGCTGTCTGGGCTTGCTGCCGGGGAAAGCCATGAAGGCGAAGGCAAGGCCCGGATGGGTGCGTGGCCCTTGCGATGCGCGGCGACCGCGCGGGCCAGCGCGGCGAGCGTACGAGTCGACGGAGGAGGGTCGGGAGGCGCGCACCGATGTTCCCTCCGCCCTGTCATCAGTGGGCAGGCAGCTGGTAGTTGAGGACGTACGCGTCGGCGGCCATCACGGTGTCGCAGACCTCGACCACGCGGCCTTCGGTGTCGTGTGCGGTGCGGGTCAGGTGGATGACCGGGACGCCGGAGGCCAGCCGGAGCGTCTTGACCTCCTGGGGCGTGGGCATCCGGGCGCGGATCTCCTCGTCGAAGTGGTCGAGGCGGTGCCCCAGCTCTTCCAGCCGGGCGTAGATGCCGCCGGGGCCCGGGTTCGGCTGGGCGATCGGGGTGCCGGTGGCCAGGTCGAGCGGGATGTACGAGGTGGCGAACTCGACCGGCCGACCGTCGAGCAGATAGCGACGGCGCCGAGCCAGCACGCGGCGCGCTCCACCCAGGCGCGTGGCGATGTCCTGCGAGGGGCGCTCCTCCTTCACCTCCAGGCTATCCACCTCCGGCCGGCTGCCCGCGGCTTCGGCCTCCACGGTGAACGCGGACTTCCCCTGTTCCCGGTGACGACGAGCGAAACGGTCCGAGGCAAGCCGTCGCACCGGCGGACGCGGCCGGACGAAGACGCCCTTGCCGTGCTCGGAGACCACCAGGCCCTCACCCTGGAGGACGGACAGGGAGTTACGGACGGTCATCCGCGAAACGCCGTAGTGCTCGACCAGCTCCGTCTCGGAGGGGAGCTTGTCGCCCTCCTTGAACCGGCCCTTGTCGATCGCCTCGCGGAGCTGGTCGGCGATCTGCCGGAACACCGCGCGGTCACTGGTGGGGTCCAGCGCGCCGAGCAGGGCAGTACCCTGAGCGGGCATGTTGACTCCTTTAGGTATCTAGACGAGCGGCTGACATCTGTTGCTACGGTGGGAAGCCTAGCCAGCCGAAGGGGATGAAAGTTCCGTGAGCGCCGAGCGTCCGCACTCCGTGAGCGTCGCCGGAGTCATCGTTGACGACCAGAGCCGGGCTCTGCTGATCCAACGCCGCGACAACAGCCAGTGGGAACCGCCTGGTGGCGTACTCGAACCAGGCGAGACGATCCCCGAAGCGCTTCAGCGCGAAGTCCTCGAAGAGACCGGCATCAAGATCGCCCTCCCGGCGACCCTCACCGGCATCTACAAGAACATGACCGGCTTGATCGTCTCCATGGTCTTCCGCTGCGAAGCCCTCGACGGCACCCCCACGACCGGCGAGGAAACCCGCGCCCTGCGCTGGGCAACCCGTGAGGAAGTCACCGAACTCGCCGACGAGGCGTACGCGATCCGCGTCCTGGACGCCCTCGACGCCACATCGCCACCCGCCGTACGAGCACACGACGGCGTCAAACTCGTCTAGCGCTAACCCACTGCCCAAGCGGCCTACCAGCGTAAAGGAACTCGTATGAACGAGTATATGAGCAGTCGCCTAGCTGCTGGGCGGGAACGTGAAAGCTCGCCGAGGAAAGTTGGGCGGGGGCTTCGGGCACTGTGCGGTATCGGGCGCGATCGAGCCGGTGGCGCTGAGCCTGGTCCCCCTCGCTACCGGTGCGAGGCCGTTGCCCACGTGCTCCACGAGGGCCGCTTCATCTGCCTCGGCTTAGGCTCCGCGACCACTCCACGCCTTGCCCTGCGCTGGCTCCGCGGCCGAGCCCGCGACATCGCCGATCAGCTCGATACCCGGCGGCGAGACCCGTCCGCTACTGGCTCAGCGACAGCACCGCCCACGAGGACGCACTACGCGCCCTTGCCGGAGGCGACTCCTACCTCTTCGCAATCCGCGACGAAGCCGTCCACTACACGTTGTCACTGAGCCCCGCACTGAGGACGCAATGAGCCCCACGGCTGTGCCCATGCCTCGCCCCGGCTACTGGTGCGAGTGCTGGACCCAGAGCCCGGCGACCGGGGAATCGCCTGTACTGCTCGCTTCCTGCGAGGGCGACAGCGCCGTCCAGGCCGTCCGCTGGATTCGCGTTGCGCTCAGCACGATCACCTCGGCGCTCGAAGCCGAAGCCGCGGCGCACGCCCGGAGGTGGCTGGCCGGCGGTTACGTGAGCGCCATCGAGGCCCTGGCGTCCAACACGCCCTACACCTTCACCGTCAGCCACCGTGACACCCGCATCGAGTGGACCGCCCGACCGGTCCTCTTCCTCGACCTGGCCCACCGTATGGCCGCCGAACTACCCGCTTGCGCCGAGACGTTCACGCCCCGCCCGAAGACCCCCACGCCGTACTGAGTAACAACCTTCTCTACGAGTTCAAGGCGGCTCGCTCCGCTCCCCACGCGCGGCCCGGCCCCCGCCCGGCCCTGCGCTCCTGTCTCCGCCCCGCTCCAGCCCGGCCGGCGCCCGTGCCGCGCTCAGGCGGATCAGCCGAGAACCAGGAACTGGGGACTCAATGGCGGGCAGCTGATGGCCAGAACGGTGCCTCCGGCGAGGGATCGGCCGACTCCGGGATGGAGGGGGCGCCGATGCCGACTGCGAGTCCGTGGGCGGCTGAGGCGGGGGCTCCCATCCCGTTCGCCGTCGACCCAGGCAGAGCCACGCCCGCTCCACGGTGTATGGGTCGACGGCGGACGGGATGGGAGCTGGGTGGTATATCGCGTGATCGTGTACGCAACTTCCGAGGGCGAGGACAACCGAAATATACGCTTCGGGGTTACTCCCCTACGATCCTGGACCATTTTCCGAGTGCAGCAGTTTTTCGAAGTACACCCTCAACGATCTTCGGGGCCGGGCGCCATAAATTGCGACGATTTACGCGAATTTTATTGCCATACGGTTTATCGCCTGTGCTGAAGTTACGCCACGTTCCATTCTGTCGCCGGTCCCGGGATGGAAGTACGTCGACTAGTCCGTAAGCAGCAAGCGCCTGTGTAGCGTCATACACGTCACGCGATAAGCCGAATAGTCCAGCCCGCTGCCGCCAGAGACTGGTAACCCATTCATCCTCTGCGCTCAGGCTGAGCCACATAAAATAGGCTGCAATCTCGCTCTTGGTGAGCAGATGCACCCAGCCGCGAGTGAAAAATCGAAATGGGACGTCAATAACTGCTTCGTGCTCTCGCGGCACGCGATACTCCACGAAACTTGCCGCTGAGCTGGCGGCGTCCTCGGAAAGTAGCTTGAATTCTTCATACCTATTCCGCACCCCCGGATCCCCGATATAGACCAGCCTGTGATTTGACAGCAGGTTTAGTGATGCGCGGAGCTGCCGAGTCTTGTTCGCCGCGTATGACGAGGGGCGCCCTCCTCCGGTGCTTGATTTCGCCGGCACTGCCATCAAGTCAGCCCACGCGATGTCATTACTCCGTTTGGTGATCGGTATTTGATTTTCCCATCTCGCACCTGGGCGGGCTTGAGTCTGTGCCACAAATAGCGCCACCAGATGGAATTCCAGCGCCACTCCTTGCGGTAGAAGGAGCTTGGCCAGTGGCGGAAGGATGCGCTCTGCCGGGCGCCGTCTTTCGTCGAATTCAAAGAACGATGGCGATGCATGCGGTGACCATAGGTTGCCGTAAGGCATCACATTATTCCGCACGTAAGGAGTTCGGAGTCTCACTGAAGGGCCGGAATTTCCGTCGGAATGTAGCTCTTCTAACGCTGCGAGCACATCCAGCAGTCCCCTTTTCTTTACGAGTTCTCTGACTCGATCTGCCCGCTTCAGGGCTCTCCCTTGGGTCTGTGTCGCAACCATCTGCTCTTACTCCCAGCTGTGACGTCTTGGTCCGTCCCTATGTGTAGATGCGCGCACACGCGCGCGGACTAGACGGACCAAGACGTCACAAGGCAGTCCGCCCGCGCCCGCTACTAGGTGCTCAGATTGACCTCAGCCGCAGACCAGCAGCTGAAGAGTGAAGGCGGCAGCGCCTCTACGCATCCACCGCCTCCACTCACCCAGCAACAGCAACCTCGGAGGAAACTGTGCCTACCCAGCCTAAGCACCTTGGCTCTGACACCAGCGCGTTCGTCGCTGTCGTCTTCGTCGGAGTCGTGCTCATCATGAGCCGCAGCGCAAGCGTTACTGAGCTGACGTCGCTCGGTGGGCTCTATGTCGCCTGGATCAGCCGCCCGCGCCGCGACCAGCACCGGCTCTCCTGGTCGGCTGGGAACCGCTGGGGGAACGCAGGGGTCGAGATGCGCGACGGTGGATTCGCTCGATCAGAAGGCTGACGTTGGCCTGGCTCCTCGCATGCGAGAAGGAGGCTTGGGCAGCCGCCCAACGACGTCTGCCGTCGCACGTCCCACACAGCAGTCGGAGCGGGCGAGGCGAATCTTGGAATCGGTGTGGCCCCACGCTCCGTCTCATTCGTCTCCGTTCATGCCGTCCAGAGGCGGATGCCGGCACGTCTAGCCGCACCGGCCGGACGAGCACGGACGCGAGGTGGGGGCGCGCAGTTGACATCCATCGCTGACATCAACGACAGCGGACAGCAGCAGAGGCGGTCGCACCCACGCGGCCGCTTCCTACTCTGCTGGATCAGGCCTGCTTGGACAGGAACTAGCCGTTGACCGAACTTGCAAAGCAGATGTCGGCGGTTCGAATCCGTCTGTAACCACCGGTCCGAACGCCCCCGTGGAGATCTTCCACGGGGGCGTTCGGCATAGGTCTTGACGGCGGTCCGCCGTTTCGGCGGGCGCTCGCAGCTAGCGTGGCGCTCCTGTCCATCCCCTCCGCTGGCTGCCCGCGCTGCGAACAAGGCCAAGTCCAGGCTTATTAGCTTCAAGAGTGACGGGTGGCGGTTCCTGCTGTGTGTCGAGTGTGACTCGCTCTGGTGGCCGTGGGAGGCGGTGGAGGTCGCGAGTGCCCGCTTCCTCGATGACGTGGTGGCTGTGCGGCTCGGCGAGGAGGGAAACCCCTGGTTGACGCGTGTCTGGGGTGATGTCATCGAGCCGGTCGGAGGCTGTGCCTGACGTTCGCCGATGTCACCGACCGGAAGGCCCCCTGCAACCACCACTCAGGGGGTCTTCCGCATATACGCCCCCGTGCGTGCGCCCCCGCACGCACGGCCCCCACCAGCCCGTTTGTCCCCGAAGACCCCCCTGTGTATCGTCGAAGGCAGATGGCTTGAAGTTTCAAGTAAATCGCATCTTCTTCCCCCGTGTCCCCGTCCGAAAGAGCGGATTGCCATGACCACCCCCCTCGGTTCCGTCCCGACGGCGCGCGTCGGTGCGCCGGAAGGATCTGATTCGTCCCCGCACGGCTACGCCGCGGGTCTGCTCGTGCTGCGGCTGGTCATCGGGTTGACGATGGCCGCGCACGGGGCGCAGAAGTTGTTCGGCTGGTTCGACGGGCCGGGGCTGGACGGCACCGGGCAGTTCTTCACGATGAGCGGGTATCCGGCCGGGCACACCATGGCCGTGGTGGCCGGGCTCAGTGAGGTGCTGGGTGGGCTCGGGCTGGTCGTGGGGCTGTTCACGCCGCTCGCTGCCGCCGCCGTCGTGGGCACGATGATCAACGCGCTGGCCGTCAAGTGGGGCGGCGGCTTCTTCGCGCCCAAGGGCGTCGAGTACGAGCTGCTGCTGACCCTCGGCGCCGCCGCCCTCGCGCTGACCGGGCCCGGGCACTACGCCCTCGACCGCTGGGTTCCCGTGCTGCGCTCGCACCGGCTGCGGTACGGCGCCCTGGCCCTGATCCTGGGTGTGGTGCTCGCCGGGATCGTGCTGCTGGTGCGCAACTGACGGTGCCGCCGGTGCGGAGAGGAAGGTGGGTCCGGTGCAGGTGCGCAGGCTGAATCATGCGGTGCTGTACGTACGGGATGTCGCGGCGTCCGTGGCGTTCTACGAGGAGGCCCTGGGGCTCGCGCCGGTCCACGAGGTACCGGGACGGGTGGCGTTCCTCCGGGCGGCGGGCTCCTTGAACGACCACGACCTGGGACTCTTCGCCGTGGGTGCGGACGCGCCGGGGCCCGAGACCGGGCGGGTGGGGCTGTACCACCTGGCCTGGGAGGTCGGCACGCTCCGGGAGCTGGTCGCCGCGAGGGAGCTGCTGGCCGCGCGCGGTGCGCTGGTCGGCGAGAGCGATCACCTGGTGTCGCAGTCGCTGTACGCCGAGGACCCGGACGGCAACGAGTTCGAGGTCATGTGGCGGGTGCCCCGCGAGGACTGGCCGGACCCGGACGAACCGGACCGGCTGCGCCCGCTCGACCTCGCCGCCGCACTGGCCCGCTGGGGGCCCGACCGGGAGACGGGCGCGGCGGCCGGTCGGACCACCTGAACCGGCCCCGGGGCCCCGCCGACAACCCGTGAAGACAGGTGCTGGCCAGGCCACCTGAGCCGCTCCCGGCGCCGTCCGCTCAGCGGCTCAAGGACGACAGGAAGTCGTGGAGGGCGTGGTCGAAGTGGGCCACGTTCTCCAGGTTGACCATGTGTCCGGCGCCGGGTATCCGGACCCGGCGTGCGCCCGGTACCGCGAGGGTGACGGCGTGGGCGTTGGCGGAGATGTCGCGGCTGTCGAGGTCGCCGTCGAGGACGAGGGTGGGGACGCGCAGCTCACCGAGGCGCTCGGCGGCGCCGGCCTCCAGCGGCATCCCGGTGCCCTCGGCGTGCACCTCCACATTGGCCTCGGCGGCGGCGCGCAGCCGCTCGCGCAGCCCGGGGTGGACCGCTTCCGGCGCCCGGTGCGGGCCGTCCACCCAGGCCCGCAGGAAGTGTTCGACATACCGCTCGACGCCGTCCTCCTCGCCGCTCGCGGCGGCCTGTTCCCGCAGGTGGCCGAGGAGGAACGGGTCGGTGAAGGGGCGTCCGCTGATGCCCGGTGAGGCGAGCGCCAGCGCCGCCACGCGGTCGGGGTGGACCAGCGCCGCGTCGAGGGCCACCCGGGAGCCGTGGGAGAGGCCGACCAGGACGGCGCGCTCCACCGCGAGCGCGTCGAGCAGTTCCCGCAGGTCGTCGTGGTGGGCGAAGTCGCCGGTCGCCGTCGCGGAGAGGCCGTGGCCCCGCAGGTCGTACCGGATCACGCGGTGGCCGGAGTTGACGAGCCAGATGAACTGCTCGTCCCACATGCGCTGGTCGAGCAGCGCGCCGTGCAGCAGCACCACGGCGGGGCCGGTGCCGGCGGCTTCGTAGAACAGCTCGCCGTCGTCGATCGGCACCGTGCCGTTCTCGACATCGCTCCATGCGCTGATGCCCTGGGTCATGCTCCGCCCGTCCTTCGTGAACCGTGTCGTACGAGAGGGGCTGCGCCCGCTCCCTCCGGGGCAACGTCCGGACCGCCCGCCGAGTGCCGGAAATCTCCCGCCCGCGCGCTCCGTCCGGTGGCCGGGCCGCTGTGGTCAGGCGGCGCCGGACGGTCGCGGTGCCGTGCCGGGGGCGAACGTCACGACGAGGTCGGCGCGTTCGCGGCCGGTCGCCACCAGGCGGGCGTTGGCCTCGTCCGAGGTGTGGACGAAGCGCTCCGCCGCCTCGCGCGCGGTGCCGTACCGCTCATGACGCGCGATCAGCCGCCGCACCCGTTCCGTATCGGACAGGTCGACGTACCAGACCTCGTCCAGCAGTGCCCGGGCGCGCCGCCACGGGGGCGTGTCCAGCAGCAGGTAGTTGCCCTCGGTGATGACGAGCGGGACCTCGGGCGGTACCGGGAGCGCGCCGGCCACGGGGTCCTCGATGCGGCGGTCGAACTCCGGGGCGTAGACGACCGATCCGGGGACGGGACGGCGCAGCCGCTCCAGGAGGGCGGTGTAGCCGTCCGGGTCGAAGGTGTCCGGGGCGCCCTTGCGGCTCAGCCGGTCCAGGCGGCGCAGTTCGGCGGTGGCGAGATGGAACCCGTCCATGGGGACCAGCGCCGCCTGCCCGTCCAGTTGGTCCACCAGATGGGCGGCGAGCGTCGACTTCCCGGCGCCGGGCGGCCCCGCGATGCCGAGCAGCCGCCGGTGCCCGGGCGTCGCGGTGGCGGCGAGCCGGCGGGCGCGCGTCAGGAGATGCTGAGGGTCCATGGTGGCTCCTATGGTGCCCGAGGGGCCCGGCCCGGCTCACCCCCAGGGCGCGCTTCAGCCCTCGTCGGCCTGCGCCTTCAACCGCCACAACGACGTGATCTCCGCCGACCGCGCCGCGTGCAGCGGGTCGGAGGCGTCGCGCGCCCGGGGGTGGCGCGGGGCGATGTCATGGCGGTCGACGACGGTCAGCCCGGCCGCCTCGAATGCGGACAGCAACTCCGCGCGCGGGCGCAGGCCGAGATGTTCCGCCAGGTCGGAGAGGATCAGCCAGCCCTCGCCGCCCGGGGTCAGATGGTCCGCCAGGCCGCTGAGGAAGCCGCGCAGCATCCGGCTGCCGGGGTCGTACACGGCGTACTCGACCGGGGCGGACGGTTTCGCGGGGACCCAGGGCGGGTTGCAGACCACCAGCGGCGCGCGCCCCTCGGGGAAGAGATCGGCCTCGATGATCTCGACCCGGTCCGCGACGCCGAGCCGCGCGGTGTTCTCCCGGGCGCAGGCGAGCGCGCGCGGGTCCTGGTCGGTGGCGACGACCCGGCGCACGCCCCGGCGGGCGAGCACCGTGGCGAGGACGCCCGTACCGGTGCCGATGTCGAAGGCCAGCTCCGAGGAGGGCAGCGGCGCCTCGGCGACCAGGTCGACGTACTCGCCGCGGGCCGGGGAGAAGACGCCGTAGTGCGGGTGGATGCGGTCGCCGCCCAGCGCCGGGATCTCGACGCCCTTGCGGCGCCACTCGTACGCCCCGACGAGGCCGAGGAGTTCGCGCAGCGAGACCACCGAGGCGGTGGTGCCGGCGGCCGCGGACTCCGGGGGTGCCCCGTACGCCTGGGCGCACGCCGCGCGGACGTCGGGGGCGCGGGGCAGCGGCACCGCCAGCTCCGCGTCGAGGGGGACGAGGAGCATGCCCAGAATGCGGGCGCGCTGGTTCTGCGCCGCGCGGTGGCGGTGGAAGGCGAGCGCGGGATCGGTGGGCGGCGCCTTGCGCGGACGGCGGTCGATCCGGCGGGCCAGCGCGGTCAGCAGCTGCCGGGCGTTGTGGAAGTCGCCGCGCCACAGGAGCGCGGTGCCTTCGCAGACGAGCTTGTGGGCGACGTCCGCCTTCATCCGGTCGTCCGCGATCACGACGTGCTTGGGCGGCGGCGCGCCGCTCTCGGAGCGCCATGCGGCGGTACGGGCCTCGTCGGCCTCGGTCCATGCGACGACCGGCGGTGCGTTCACCTGAATGTGCCTCGTGTGGATGGTGCGGACCCCGGCCGGCCGCCGCGGGGCGGGGCTCCGCCCGGGGCGCCGGGCCGCCCTCGGCGTGCGGGGGCACGGGGGCGGAGCGGCGGGATGGTGACGGCCGACTCTACCCGGTGCCGGACGGCCGCACCGGTGCGCGCGGTCCGTCGCCCGAGGTCCGGGGCCCGGGGCGGCAGGGACGGGACCTTCGCCCCGTGCCCTGCGGCGGCCGCAGGGGCAGGATGAGAGCAGCGGTAAAGGGGCGAAGGGCGTGGGAGGTGTTCAACCATCGCAGGGCGGGCTTTTCCGTATGGACGGGCCGCCGGGGAGCGGGCTTTCCCGGGGCGGGTCGCGAGCGGTGCCGGACACCGGTGTCCCGCCCGGCGTTCGACGGGCTCCCGTCCGTGAGAGAACCCCACAGATCCAAGGAGAGTCGCATGGAGGGCAACCTTCCGGTCATCGTCGCGGTGGACGGATCCGTCGACAGCGAGCGGGCGCTGCGCTGGGGCAGGGAGGCGGCGCGGTTGCAGGCGGCGCCGCTGCACGTGGTCCACGTATGGCCGTACGCCACGGCCGAGCGGGCCGCCGCCGGGCAGGCGGGCGGTGACCCCGTCCTGGCGCGGCTGCGCGACGAGTGGGAGGCGGTGGAGGGGGAGCCGGAGCCGGTGTTCCGCAGCATCGGCGGACTGCCCGACAGTGCGCTGCCCGCCCTGGGGGCCGAGGCCCGGATGCTGGTGCTCGGCTCGCGCGGACGCGGCGGCTTCGCCAGTCTGCTGCTCGGCTCCAACGGACTCGCCGTCGCAGGTCAGGCGGCCTGCCCGGTCGTCATCGTGCCCCGTCCGGACCGCGGCGGCGGACGGCGGGCGGAGGGCGAACGGCTCGGCCTCGGCACCCCGCAGATCACCCTCGGCGTGGACGCGGAGGAGGACGAGCCCGGCGCGATCGGCTTCGCCTTCGCCGAGGCGAGCCGCCGCGGCGCCCGCCTGCGCGTCATCTCCGGCTACACCTGGCCGCTCCTGATGCCGCCCGCCTTCGAGTACCTCGCCGCCTACGAGGCCACCCAGCAGGAGTACGAGGACGCCCTCGCCGACCAGCTGACGAAGGTGCTCGACCCCTACCGCCGCCACCACCCGGAGGTCGGGGTGGAGGTGGAGCTGCGCGGCGCCGACGCGGCGGGGATGCTGGTGGACGCCTCGCTGGAGAGCGATCTGGTGGTCGTCGCCCGCCACCGCCGCCGGTTGCCGCTCGGCCGCCGGCTCGGCTCGGTGGCGCACGCGGTGTTGCTGCACGCCCTCTGCCCGATCGCCGTCGTACCGGGTCAGACCACGGCCGCGACGGGGGAGCCGGAGGCGGGGAGCGGCGCCTGACGGATGGTGAAGGGGGCCCGCCGCGGCGGGCCCCTCGGGGATCAGGCCGAGGTGTGGCGTTCCGGGCGGCGCATCAGGAACGCCGCCGCCGACCCGGCGAGGACGAGGGCACAGAAGGAGAGCACGGTGCTCATCCAGGAGGCGCCCAGCCACTGCCCGCCGAAGTAGCCGAGGCTGACGCTGTACCCGGCCCAGGCCAGGCCCGCCAGCGCGGACCAGGGCAGGAACTCCCGCACCGTACGGTGGGCCACCCCGGCGCCCAGGCTGACCACCGAGCGGCCGGCGGGCGCGAAGCGGGCCAGCACGACGATGGCGCCCCCGCCCCGGGTGAGGGCGGTGCCGAGGCGCTGCTGGGCGGCGGTCAGGCGGCGGGAGCGGCCGATCGCGCGGTCGAAGCGGTCGCCGCCGCGCCAGGCGAGCCGGTAGGCGACCATGTCGCCGAAGACGGAGGCGGTCGCGGCGCACAGCACCAGCCCGAACAGCTCCAGCAGCGGGGTGCCGCCGTCCACGGTGACACCGACCGCGCCCGCGGCGGTACGGGTGCCCGCCGCCGCGGTGGCCGCGGCGATCACCAGGACACCGCTGGGCAGGAACGGGACGAAGACGTCGAGCACGATCGAGAGGCTCACCAGGGCGTACACCCAGGGGGTGCCACTGACGGGCCCCAGGCTTTCCAACAACGTGCCACTCCCGGTCCGAACCCCGCCGCGACGTCGCATGGGGCGGCAAAGGCGGCACTACGGCTATACAGCGTACGCCTGGGATGTGGCCGCTTTTGTCCCAGGGGGACAGATGTTGTTCGTTTCACGTTCGCCCGGGGGGTTCGGCCCCGTTGTGGCCGACCGCTCCGCACGGCGCCTCCCGGGGGCACCGTGCGGAGCGGCCGGCGGCGCGGGCCGTGAGCGGGCGGCCCGCGCCCTGGGTCAGACGGTCACCCTCGGGGCGTCCGCCCGCGGCGTGCGGTCGCCGAAGAAGACCCGGTCGAGCGACCAGGCGCCGGGGCCGAGGAAGAGGATCAGCAGGAACGCCCAGCAGAACATCGCGGAGGGCTCACCGCCGTTCTGTATCGGCCACAGCGCGTTGCCCTGGTGGACGGAGAAGTACGCGTACGCCATCGAGCCGGAGCTGACGAAGGCGGCGGCGCGGGTACCGAGGCCCAGCAGGACCAGGAGGCCGCCGGCGAGCTGGATGACGGCGGCGTACCAGCCGGGCCAGGAGCCCGCGGGGACGGTCGCGCCCTGACCCATCGCGCCGCCGAGCACGCCGAAGAGCGAGGCCGCCCCGTGGCAGGCGAAGAGCAGGCCGACGACGATCCGGAAGAGCGCGAGGGCGTGCGGGGCGTACCGCGTGCTCAGCGGTGCCGATGCGGCCTCGGTGCCGGTATGGCGGACGGTGGGTGGATTGAGCGGTGCAGACATGTGGGGACTCCTACGGTTTCGGAGGGGGACGTACAACCGATGGAGGCATAGGTTAGGGATGCCTAATAGTGCTTGCAACTTCAATCTCTAACCAAAGGCTGACCTTGGCCTGGCCGAAACGATTGGTCTGAACCAATCATCCGCGCGGGGCCGGACGCGTCAACGGTCCCGGCAGCAGCAATTCCGCACACCGCCCACCACGGGTGCGCTGTGTCCCCGGCTGCCCCCGTATGTCCCGGCGCCCGGCGGCGAGGCGCGGCCCTCGTACCGGATTCCGGACATGCAGAAGCCCGCCTCCCGGAGCGGACTCCGGGAGGCGGGCGGTGATCGAGGGGGTGTCCGGGGGTCGGTCAGGGCGCCGGGGCGCCGGGCCGGCGGTGGTGCGACGGCATCAGCAGCCGCTGAGGATGTCCTTCAGCTTGGTCTTCTCCGCCGAGTCCGCCGTCAGGTCGTACGTGTGCTTCACCCACACCCACATCCGCGCGTACTCGCACTGGTACGAGGTCTTCGGCGGCAGCCAGTTGGCCGGGTCCTTGTCGCCCTTGGAGCGGTTGGAGCTGGCGCTCACGGCGACGAGCTGGGCGTGCGTCAGGTCGTTGGCGAAGTCCTGGCGGTGCGCCGTCGTCCACGCGGAGGCGCCCGACTTCCACGCCTCGGCGAGCGGTACGACGTGGTCGATGTCGAAGTCGGACGCGTCCGTCGTCTTGACGTCGTCGTACGGCGAGACCCAGGTGCCGCTGACCGCCGCGCACTTGTCGTCCGTCTTGACGTCGGTGCCGTCGCGCTTGAGCACCACCTCGCGGGTGTTGCAGGCGCCCTCCTGGGTGATCCAGTGCGGGAACTTGTCGCGGCTGTAGCCGTCGGACGAACCCTCGGGCTGCTCCTTGATCTCGGAGAGGTAGGTGCGGGCGGTGGCCGCGCTCGGCGGGCTCGGCGGCGCCGCCTCGGCGGTGGTGCCGGTCAGCGCCACCGTGCCGACGAGCGCGAGCGCCGCGCCCGCGGCGACCGTCAGGCGACGCGCGTAGACCTTGGGCATCGTAACTCCCTTGACGTGGGGGGAAGTTGGAAGCGGGGTGGGCCCATGTTGGCGGCCTGGGGTGGCCGGCGGACGGGCGCCAGGTAACAGAGTGACGACATGTTCACGTCACTTCAAGGGGTTGACGTGGCGCCATGTTCGTGTCCGGGCAAGGAAGTTGGGCCGCTCCCGCGCATGCGCCCCCTGCCGGGAGTGCGCGCCGGTGCTGGTCAGCGTGGTACGGGGGCTCGCCGCGGGGGTCGCCGGTCGTCGCCGCTTCCTGAGCGGACCGTGTGCCCGGTGAGACGTGCGTGGCGCCGTCGTGCCGGGCGCCGCGTCGGCCGGGGCGCGGGAGGGCTGTCGTGGCTGCGGGGGTGCCTCGTGCGGTGATCGTCGCGGCAGGAGGGGGCGGTCCGGGCCCGGGGTGTGAGGATGCGGAGCGGCATGATCCCGGCGCTGTTCGCGCGGGGCCGGGCCGACCCCGTACCCTGGGGCGGAGCAGAAGGGGAGTAGCTCTTCGCCGGACCGTCGACATACTGCCCGCCCTCGTGGCGGGCCGGCGCCCGGAGGCTCGTGACCGTCGGATCCCGGCGTACACGGGCCAGCGAGACCTTCGGCCGCAGTGTCCCGACGCTGCCGTGCCGAAGCGACCCCGGATACGGGCCCCTCGGCGCGGCCCGATCGAACGAGGTATCCCACCCCGTGTTCAGCCTTACCGTCGCCGCCGTCGTCTTCGGCGTCATCTTCCTCGCGGAGCTGCCCGACAAGACCGCCCTCGCCGGTCTCATGCTCGGCACCCGCTACCGCGCCTCGTACGTCTTCGTCGGCGTCGCCGCGGCGTTCCTCGTCCATGTGGCGCTGGCCATCGCGGCGGGCAGCGTGCTGACGCTGCTGCCGCACCGCCTCGTCCAGGGCGTGGTCGGCGTGCTCTTCCTGGCGGGCGCCGCCGTACTGATCTTCAAGAAGGGCGACGACGAGGAAGAGGTGAGGAAGCCCGCCGACCAGAGCTTCTGGAAGGTCTCCGGGGCGGGCTTCATGATGATTCTGGTCGCGGAGTTCGGCGACCTCACGCAGATCATGACCGCCAACCTCGCGGCGCGCTACGACGACCCGATCTCCGTCGGCGTCGGCGCCGTACTGGGCCTGTGGGCCGTCGCGGGCCTGGGCATCCTGGGCGGCCGCACGCTGATGAAGCACGTCCCGCTGAAGCTGATCACCAAGGTGGCGGCGGGTGTGATGCTGCTGCTGGCCGGGTTCAGCCTCTACGAGGCGATCACCGGCTGAGCCGCCACCGGGTGGCGACCGGAAACGGCGCCACCCGGTACGGCAGGGGGCGGACGAGGCCCCGTGGGACGGCTACGCGTCCGCCCCGGGGAAGTGCAGTTCGAGACCGCCGTCCGGCAGCGCCTCGACGCGGATGCCGGTCAGATCGCCGACGTGCACCGTCGGTCCGAAGGCCGCGGCCCGGTCGCCCACGCCGACGACCCGCATCCCGGCCGCGCGGCCCGCCTCGATACCGGCCTCGGAGTCCTCGAAGACCACGCACTCCCCGGGCGCGAATCCCAGCTCCGCGGCACCCTTCAGGAACCCTTCCGGATCGGGCTTGCTGGCGCCCACGCTCTCCGCGGTGATCCGCACGGCGGGCATCGGCAGCCCGGCGGCGCCCATCCGGGCATCGGCGAGGGCACGGTCCGCGGAGGTCACGAGGGCGTGCGGCAGCCCGGCGAGGGCTGCCATGAAGGCGGGCGCGCCGGGGACCGGCACCACGCCGTCGGTGTCGGCGGTCTCCTGTGCCAGCATCCGCCGGTTGTCCGCGAGGTTCTCCGCCATCGGGCGGTCCGGGAGGAGGGCGGCCATGGTGGCCCAGCCCTGACGGCCGTGCACCACCCGCAGGACGTCCGCGCCGTTCAGCCCCTGCTCGTCGGCCCAGCGGAGCCAGCAGCGCTCGACGACGGCCTCGGAGTTGACGAGGGTGCTGTCCATGTCCAGCAGCACGGCGCGGGTGGTGAGCGTGGTGGTGGCCGTCATCGGCGGGCTCCTGGGCGCTACGAGGAGTGCGGAGGACGCCGTCAGGCGGGGTCGCTGCGCGCCCGGTGCCGCAGGGAAGAGGTCAAGCGGCTCCGCCCGCCGGTCAGGGAGTGCGGGCGGAACCACTTTGTTCCTACACGATACAAAGCGCGTCGGGGTGCGGACAACCGGCCCCCGCGGAACGTTCGCGGGCCCGTACGTGAACGCCGTGTGCACGCCCGGATCCACCCCGGCCCGATCCCCGGCCCGGACCCCGGCGACGGCGGCCTTCCGCCCGTCGTGACTGCTCCGCGCGTATGCCGGGGGCGCCTGCCCGTCGCCCGCGCGCCCCTGCGGCACCGGGCCGTGGTGTGCCTGATGTCACGGCACCGGGGCGGGTCGCGAGGGCGTCGGGCCCGCCCCGGGTGGCGCTCCGGAGCGAGTCTCCTACGGACCGTACGTATGGGACTCCAGGGAGGCGCGGGTGGCGGGTCCGTAGGTGCCGCGCGGGTCGTCCGCGACGCCGTACTGCACCTGGTAGCGGGCCACCGCGTCCCGCAGGCCCGGGCCGTAGTAGCCGTCGACCGGCGCGGTGAAGATCCGCAACTCGCGCAGCCGCAGCTGGAGTTCGGTCACCCGGCGGCCGGCGGCGCCCTCGCGGAGGGTGACCGGGGCGGGCGGGGTGGCGGTGGCGTGGGCCGGTGGGCGCGGGTGCCAGGCGCCGGGGGAGGAGACCGCCGCGTCCGGGAGCGGGCCGGGGGAGGCGGCGCGGGCGGTGGAGCGCGACGGCGGCAGCGCGTCCGCCGGGGCCCGGTCGTCGTCGCGGGCGGTGTCCTCGGCGGCCGGGACGGCGGTGTCGTCGGCGGGTGGTGTGGCCCGGTCGCGGCGGTCGGCGAACGGTTCGCCGCCGAGCAGCCCGGCGGTCACGGCCACCGCGGTACCGGCCATGGCCAGGACGGTCGGGATGGCGCGTTTCCCCGGGCGCGCGCCGGGGGGCGCGGGCGCCTCGGCGCCGGGCTCCGGGCACCGCACCGTCCGCGAGGTCGGTCCCGCGGCGCCCGGCCGGGCCCGGCGCACCGCCCCGGCCCGCGCCACCGGGCGGACGCCCCGTAGCCCGCGCAGATCCGGCAGGGGCACGAGTGGCGGCCGGGCCTCCCCGGGCGGCGCGGCCCCGGCGGGCGTCACAGGGGGCTGCCTTTCGGGAGCGTCCGGTGGGGGCGGCGGGCTGACGGGCGGGAACGCCGGGGCGGGCGCCGTTTCCTCAGGGTCGGGCAGCCTCACGTACGGCCGTAAGCGCAGCGGCTCGAAGTCGTCCGGGGCGGACACGGCGCACAGGCACGCCGGCCGTCCGCCACCGCTCTCCGGCGCCAGGCAGTACGGGCACCTCGCAGACGTCACAGCGGTACCTCCCGCGGTGCCCGGAACTCCCGACGTGCGCGCGGCGGCCCCGGAGCGGCCCGCTGCCCCCGCCTCCGGGCGTACGGCGGAGCCGCGCGGACCTGCCCCGGCCCGCGGTGGCGCCGCGGGCGTTCGGCCGCTGCGATTATGCGCCCCTGTACCGGCGCGCGCAGGTACTCCGGCACATCCAGGGGGCGTACGGCGGGCGGCGGCCGGGTGGTCGCACGGGGCGGGCCCGGCGCGCGGTGCCGGGGCCGGGCGCGCGGGGGCGCACGCCCGGACGCCGTGGAGCTGCCCCCTCCGGGCGGCGCACCGGTCGGCGGTGTTCCCGCGCTCGGCGGGCCATATCTGGACATTGCGACCAGGATGGAGGGACGGCTGCCCGCCGTGGACGGCCGTTCCCGGCGACCGGGTCCGCTCGATGGCGGCTGGTCACCGGGGTCGGTGCACCTGATGCCGCGACGGCGCGAGGGCGGCCTGAGAACGAGGAGGCCACGAGAACGAGGAGGCCGGGAGAACGAGGAGGCCGGGAATCCGGGACCGGGGCACCGAGCCCCACCGGGCTCGGTGCGGCGCACCACGATCCGGGCGCCGTTCGCCTGGTGCCCGGCGAAGGCAGGTCCGGGCGCCCGGAAACCCGGGCAACCCGCCACCGGGCGACCCGGATACCGGGCAGGCCCGGCGACCGGGAGCCCTGGGAGCCGCGGAGCCCGGCGGCCAGTGATCCGGAGGCCAGGGATTCGGTGGCCGGGAAGTCCGGAAGAGGGGAAGACGCTCATGGCGCAGGACACCGGGGCAGGGGCACCTGCGGGGCCCATCGGGGGACCGGCGGGGCCCGTCGGGGCCGGGGACCGGCGGACGATTCTCGTGGCGATCGGCGCGCTGCTGCTCGGCATGTTGATCGCCGCACTCGACCAGACCATCGTCGCCACCGCGCTGCCCACGATCGTCAGCGACCTCGGCGGACTCGAACACCTCTCCTGGGTGGTCACCGCCTACCTCCTGGCGTCGACGGCGGCGACCCCGCTGTGGGGCAAGCTCGGTGACCAGTACGGCCGCAAGAGGCTCTTCCAGACCGCCATCGTGATCTTCCTGATCGGCTCGGTGCTCTGCGGTGTCGCCCGCAACATGGGGGAGCTGATCGGCTTCCGGGCGCTCCAGGGCCTGGGCGGCGGCGGGCTGATCGTGCTGTCCATGGCGATCGTCGGGGACCTCGTACCGCCCCGGGAACGCGGGAAGTACCAGGGCCTCTTCGGGGCGGTGTTCGGCGCCACCAGCGTCCTCGGGCCGCTGCTCGGCGGGGTGTTCGTGGACCACCTCAGCTGGCGCTGGGTCTTCTACATCAACGTGCCGATCGGCGCGATCGCCCTGGCCGTCATCGCCGCCGTGCTGCACATCCCGGTCCGCCGCACCCCCCACCGCATCGACTATCAGGGAACCTTCCTGATCGCTGCGGTCGCCGCCTGCTTCGTGCTGATGACCTCACTCGGCGGCGTCAGCTACCCCTGGAGCTCCTGGCAGATCATCGGGCTCGCCGTCCTCGGGGTCGTCCTGCTGGCCGCGTTCGTCGCGGTGGAGCGGCGGGCCGCCGAACCGGTGCTGCCGCTGCGCCTGTTCCGCATGCGGACCTTCGCGCTGACCTCCGTCATCGGCTTCGTCATCGGCTTCGCGATGTTCGGCTCGATGACGTATCTGCCCACGTTCCTCCAGGTCGTCCAGGGCGTCACGCCCACCATGTCCGGTGTGCACATGCTGCCGATGGTCCTCGGCATGCTGCTGGCGTCGACCGCCTCCGGACAGATCGTCAGCCGCACCGGCCGCTACAAGTTCTTCCCGCTGGCCGGGACCGCCGTCACCGCCGTCGGCCTGCTCCTGCTGCACCGGCTCGGCCCGGCCAGCGGTGTCGGGGAGATGAGCCTGTACTTCTTCGTCTTCGGCTGCGGACTCGGCCTGGTCATGCAGGTGCTGGTGCTCATCGTGCAGAACGCCGTCGACTACCGGGACCTGGGCGTCGCCACCTCCGGCGCGACCTTCTTCCGCTCCATCGGCGCGTCCTTCGGCGTCTCCATCTTCGGCACGATCTTCGCCAACAAGCTCGGCCCCCGCATCGCCGACGCCGTCGCGGGCCGCCCGCTGCCCCCGGGCATCTCACCGGCCACCATCGCCCAGGACCCGCGTGCCGTGGGCCAACTGCCGCCCGACCTGCGTGCCGGCGTCCTGGGCGCCTACTCCGCCTCGATCACCGACGTCTTCGTCTACGCGGTGCCCGTCGTCCTCGTCGCCTTCGTTCTGGCATGGTTCCTGAAAGAAGAGCCGCTGCGCTCCAGTGTCACGGCGCCGGACACCACCGAGGTGCTGTCCTCCAACCCCGTCGAGCGGTCCTCGTACGAGGAGTGTGCCCGGGCGCTGTCCCGCCTCGGCAGCCTGGAGGGCCGTAAACGGGTCTACGAGAAGATCACCAAACGGGCCGGGCTCGATCTGAAACCGGCGGCCAGCTGGATGCTGCTGCGCATCCAGCACCACGGCTCGGTGGAACCGGCCCTCCTCGCCGACCGCACCACCGTGCCGCTCGGCGTGATCTCCGAGGCCACCCGGCAGGTGGAGGAGCGCGGTCTCGCCGTACGCGAGGGCCTCGACCTGCGGCTCACCGACACCGGGCGGGCCGTCGCGGAGCGGTTGGCGGAGGCCCGGCGGGAGTCGCTGGCAGGGATGCTCGGCGACTGGTGGACGAAGGACCGGCCGACCGACCTGACGGAACTGGTACGCGAGTTGACCTCGGAACTCTGCGGCTCGGACGCCGAGGAACCCCACAACGGCGACGCCCGCCGCACCCTGCCCCGCACGGGGTCCGCACCGCGGCCACCGGATCTGGCGAAGTGAGGGGGCGGGGCCGGCGGTTCTGGGGGGGCTCCCGGGGGGGCGGTCGGAAGGTGCCGTCCCCCGGAGGGCGTACGGAAGGAGCTGTCCCTGGGACGGCGTTCGGAAGGAGCTGTCCCAGGGGGCGTTCGCAAGGTGCCGCCCTCCCGGGGAGAGCGTTCGGAGGGAGCCACCCCTGGGACGGACGGAAAAGGGCCTTCCCCAGAGGGAGGCCACGAGGGACCACCCCGGGGAAGCCCCTGCTCCGGCTCCGGGCCGGGCCTCAGCCCTGCTTCGGACCGGCCTGCTGGACGACCTCGAAGGACCAGAGCGTGGAGCCGGACGCCGCGGGCTTCGGCCGCTCGCCGCCCTCGCCGCCGCCCTGCTGGTGGGCGGCCTTCATCGGGCCCTCCATCCACGCCTGGAAAGACGCCTCGTCGCGCCAACGGGTGTAGACGAGATATTGGTCGGTCCCCTCGACGGGGCGCAGCAGCTCGAACCACTCGAAGCCGTCGGACGAGTCGACGGTCCCGGCACGGGAGGAGAACCGCTGCTCCAGGACCTCACGCTGCTCGGCGGGGACGGTGAGTGCGTTGATCTTCACGATGCTCATGCCGCCATCGTGCCCCATCCTGCCCGGTGGCCCCGGGGCAGGTCCCCCGACGGGGGCGGCGGAGTGGCGCCGTTGTACGGCCATCTGGGCGGGGCACGTGGATGCCGTCGTGGCGTTCGCCCTCTCCCGACTCACGCGTCAGGGCACCTTCGAAGTCATGAAGATCGAAGAGGAGCTGCGGAGGCACGGCGTCCTTCTGCTCTCCGTTGAGGAAGCGCTGAGGTGCGAGCGCCGCGAGTGTTCAGCTCCTCCCTCGCGCCCCGTTCTCTCCTTCGGGATGCCGCGCGGGAGTTGAGCCCTGGCTCTCGCTGTTCCGTAGTCGGAGTGCCTAAATTCCATCGGGTGGTTGTTGGTCGATTCCGGCCGGGGCACGGAGGTTGGGGGGAATTTTGTGGCGTGGTTTGAAAGCGGCCGTTGGTTACGAATTCCGGCGGACTGGTCCGTGCGGCGCATGTCCGGGCGGCGGCTCGGCAGAGCTGGGTGTCCAGGCGGCGGTCGGTCGGTATCCGATCGAGCTGGGCTGCAAACTTAACGCCCCAGCGCTGCTTCGTGATTTGACGGATAGCCTGGGTTGGTCAACGAGTGATGGCGTCCAGGTGAAGTCGCGCTCGGATGACGGGGCGCTCGCCGGGGCCAAGGTTGCGATTAGCGTTTGCTGGGGTCCGGGGCGCTTCGAAGGAGAAACCGAGTTCGACCAGAAACTCCATGCCTGGTCGCCAGTCTTCGGTCACCGACGCAGCCACTTGGGTGTAATCCTGTGCAGCGAGTTCGCGAAGGAGAGTGGAGGCCACCAGACGGCCCAGCCCCTGGCGTCGGAATGCGGGGTGGATGAGGAACAGGCCGAGCGAGCAAGCACCTGTCGTTGGGTACCGGAGTACGGCGTCGATCACGCCGACGATCTGCCCGTCGGCCGAGAACACGAGAAGCGCCTTGTCCTCGAAGGCCGCACCTTCAGGCAAGGCGTAGTACAGGCTTTGGACATCGCCGGGCGCGGCGGGCTGGCCTGTGGCGGCAGTGAACCAATCTCCAGCTGCGTCGAATAGCGTGAGCACATCCTGCTCATCTTCCGGCTCCAGGTCTCTGATCTGGATTCTCCGGCCATTGAAATGAAGATCCAGCAGCATAGCGGCAGCTTAATGCCGAATTCGCCATCTGCGCCGTCGACGGGCGCAGGCACATCACGCTCGCTCTGGCCTTTCAGACCGCACTCGACACCGACGCGACCCTGGAAAGCGCAACGAGTGAGGAGGACTTCGAAAACGCGGGGGTCCGTGGGGCCCCAGGCGAGCCAGGGGCAGTCGACCGCCCCGGGCACCCGTGTCCCCCAGAATGGCGACGTGCACAGCGCCATGGCGGACGACAAGGACCGCGAACAGGAGTAGCAGGGATGATCCACGGTGAGTACCTGGCGGACGACCTCAAGCGCGATCACGGGTTCATGCGGTGCGAACTGATCCAGGACGGCAAAGCCGTCGTCATGCGGAAGCCCGGCAGCGACCGCTGGACCGTCGTCCCGCTCCGGTGGCTCACCAGTGACGCCGTGGACGTCATCAAGACCCAGGCCGGTATCACGCCGGTCTGAGTCGCCACATGAACGCCCCGTCTGTGCGTCTGCCCCGACCGGGCGCCGTCACCGGGGCGCGTCCGGTGGCCGGGTGCGCCGGGCGGGCTCCTGCGCTCCGGGGGAATGTCGTTCCGCTCCCTGGTGGGGGCTGCGGCGTCGGGACAGTGTGCTCCGTGGGTGGGGCGGGCGGTGGGCCCGGTTCGCCGTCGGAGTGGGAGGCGGGACGGATGGAACTTCGCAGGAGTGCGGTGGCCGGCATCGTGGGCGCCGCGGTGGTCGGGGTGCTGGCCTTCGGTGTCGCCACGGCGCAGGCTCTGCCGGTGGCCGCGGCGAGTACGTGCGCGGACGCGGTGAGTTCGGCCAAGGCACATCTGGAGCAGGTCGGTGACCCGACCGATGCGACGGACTGGCAGTCCGTACGCGACGCCGCGCAGGACTACGTGGACAGCCACCCCTGGGACGGGCCCGGTACCGAGGCGCTGAAGGCCGACATCAATGATCTGAACAGGTTGTGCGCGGCCTGACGCGCCCGAACGCCCAGGAGCCCGGTGCCGTGACGCACCGGGCTCCTGAATGTTTCCGTACCGCCTGTGGGCCGTCGGCCGCTCAGGCCGTCGCGGTCGCCTCCTGGCGGGCGGCGCGGGTGACCTCGCGGGCCTCCGCCTCGGTCTCCACCGCGGGGGGCGAGCCGGGGAGCGGCTTGCAGGAGCTCTCCGACATGAGCCAGACCGCGATACCGCCGATGACGGCCGCGGCCATCATGTAGTAGGCGGGCATCATGCGGTTGCCGGTGGCGCCGATCAGTGCCGTGACGACCAGCGGGGTGGTGCCGCCGAACAGCGACACGGAGATGTTGAAGCCGATGGAGAGCGAGCCGTAGCGGACCTTCGTCGGGAAGAGCGCGGGCAGCGTCGACGGCATCGTGGAGGTGAAGCAGACCAGCAGCAGGCCCAGCGCGCTCATGCCGAGGGCGATGGCGAACAGCGAGCCCTGCCGGATCAGCAGCAGTGCGGGCACCGAGAGCAGCAGGAACCCCGCGCAGCCCGCGGCGATCACCGGGCGGCGGCCGAAGCGGTCGCTGAGCCGCCCCGCGAACGGCTGGACGCACATCATCACGACCATCACCGCGAGGACGACCAGCAGCCCGTGCGTCTCGTCGTACTTCAGCTCCGAGGTCAGATAGCTCGGCATGTACGACAGCAGCATGTAGTCGGTGACGTTGAAGACCAGGACCAGGCCGACGCAGAGCAACATCGCGCGCCACTGGCCGAAGATCATCTCGCGGACGCCGACGCGCTTCTCCGCCTCGCGGCGCTCCTTCTCCTTGGACCGCGCCTCCTTCTCCAGCTGTGCGAACGCCGGGGTCTCCTCCAGCCGCATCCGCAGGTAGAGGCCGATGACGCCCATCGGGCCCGCGATCAGGAACGGGATCCGCCAGCCCCAGGAGAGCAGGTCGTCGGTGGAGAGCAGGGCGGTCATCAGGGTGACCAGGCCGGCGCCGCCGACGTAGCCGGCGAGGGTGCCGAACTCCAGCCAGCTGCCGAGGAAGCCGCGCTTCTTGTCGGGCGCGTACTCGGCGATGAAGGTGGACGCGCCGCCGTACTCACCGCCGGTGGAGAAGCCCTGCACCAGGCGGGCGACGAGCAGCAGGATCGGGGCACCGATGCCGATCGAGTGCCACGACGGGATCAGACCGATGCAGAAGGTGCCCGCCGCCATCATGATCATGGTGAGGGCGAGGACCTTCTGGCGGCCGATGCGGTCGCCGAGCGGACCGAAGACCATGCCGCCGATCGGCCGGACCAGGAACGCCGCGGCGAACGCGCCGAAGGTCGACAGCAGCTGCACCGTCGCGTTCCCGGTCGGGAAGAAGACCTTGCCGAGGGTGACGGCTATGTAGCTGTAGACGCCGAAGTCGAACCACTCCATCGCGTTGCCCAGCGCCGCGGCGGAGACCGCGCGCTTGACCATCGCCGGCTCGACGACCGTCACGTCGCCTGCGGATCCTCTGGAGGACGTTCCCCCGGTGCGCTGTTCCGAGTCGGATGCGACAGCCTTCCGGCTGTCGCCCTTGTCACGGGGCCCCGGTGCGACGGGGGACTGCGTCGGCACGTGTTCGCTCGCCTGCGCTCTCTGGGTCGACTGCAAGAAAAAGTCCCGTCACGGGTGACGGGCGAAAGTCGACCATAGGGGCAGACCCGGTCATCACGGACGGTGCGCGGTTGACCGCGCAATCGGTCGCTTACCCGCTCCACGCAGGGCAAACGTGGCTCCGGAGACGTTCCCGAGGCGAGCCGTGGTGTGAGCCATATCGCGGTGAGAGCCTGCAACCGTACGCCGGGGTGACGCGGCCCACACCCCGCACGCGGCGCCCTCGTACGCGCCCCTCCCGCACGCCGTCCCGCCCGCCGCAACCGGGCTTCGGCGGCCCGTGCGCACCCGCTCACCGGGCCCGGAAACGCGACCGGCGCGGCGGCCCGCAGGGGCCACCGCGCCGGGGGATCGTCGCGTCACTCAAGGATCCGCCCGTCCCGCCCGGACCGCCACCCGGCGGCCGCGCGTCACTCCAGCCACGCCTCGTAGGAGAGGACCGCACCGGCCTTTACGCGTGTGCCGGGGATGTCCTCCGTCGTGGTGGTCTCGCTGCCCAGGAGGCGGCCGTCGGCCGGGTCGAGGATCAGCATCTGCCGGATGCCCTCCATGGCGCCCGGCCGCCCGGTGCAGACGTACGCCTGACCGCGGCGCCCCAGCCGGTCGGTGACCGGGCCCACCGGGCGCAGCTCCCCGGCGGTGGCGAGCAGCCGCACCACGGCGGCGCTCTCCCGCGGCCCCGGCGTCCACTCCTGACGGAACGCGGACAGTGCCTGGAGCAGCTGCGGCGTTCCGCCGTCCGCCTCGCCGTACAGCGCGCCCAGCAGCCGCCGCAGCGCCTCCGGGGCGTCCGGCGGCGGCGTCCGCGACGCCAGGCCCCCGCGCTGCGCCTCGGTGCCCGCCGGGTACGCCACCCGGTGCAGCACCTTCCCGTCCTCGACGGTGGAGCGGCGGCCGTCATCGGTGGTGTGGATCACCGGGCGCCCCGGGTGGCGCGGATCGGTCGCCACCACCAGCTCGGAGCCGCTGCCGTCGGCGTTCCACCGGGTCAGCCGCTCCTCGGGCACGGTCACCGGCGGTGCGTCCGCGGTGCCGGTACGGCGGTCCAGGTACCAGCTCTGCAGATGGCTGCCCCGGTGCGGCCCCGCCCCGGGGCGCGCCGCGGCGGCGTACGCCTCGGCGCGCCGTGCCAGCTCGGCCAGGGGCACGGACGGCGCGCCGGAACGCACCTGGAGGGCGGCCGGCACCGCGGCGGCGGGCGTGGAGCCGGGCCCGGACAGGGTGTAGGCGAGCACCGCGAAGAGGGCCAGCGCCGCCGCCTCGGCGCGGAGCACCAGCCGCCGGCCGATCTTCCGGCGGCGGCTGCGGTACAGCAGCTGGTTCAGCGCCCGCTCGGCCCGGTGGTCGAGGGGCCGCTCCCGCCACGGGCCGCTGTGCGCCGGCGCGGGATCGGCCGTGCGCAGCAGCTCCAGTTCGTCATCCATCGCACTCGTCTCCTGCTCGCGCGGACACCGGCGTCCGCATCCGGTCGATCTGGGTACGGAGCCGGGTCCGCGCCCGGTGGAGCCGCATCGCCGCCGCGCTCCGGCCGCAGCCGAGGGTGACGGCGAGCTCGTCGACGGTCAGCTCCTCCCACGCCGTCAGCCGCAGCACCTCCTGGTCGGCGGGGGAGAGCCGGGTGAGCGCCTCGTGCACCCAGGAGCCGGGCCGCTCCGCGTCCGGGCTCGCCACCGTCCCCCGGCGGTGCGCGATCTCGTGGTTGCCCAGGCGGTGCAGGAGGCGGCGGTAACGGCCCCGGCCGCGCACCGTGTTGGCCAGGCAGTTGCGGGCCACCCCGTACAGCCAGGGCAGCGGCGCGTCGGGGAGGTCCGCGCGGCGGCGCCAGGCGGTGGCGAAGACCTCCGCGGCTATTTCCTCGACCTCGTCCGCCTGCCCGTCCAGCCGCCGCGCCACGAAACGGCTGACCGCCCAGTAGTGGGCGCGGTAGGCAGCGGCGAAGGCATCGTCCGTGCTCATGATCGGTTGGTGTCCGGCACGCCCCCGATCGTCACACCCCGCCGCGGTGATCCATCCCACGGCCCCCTGCGGCGCGTACCGGTGACGCCGGGCGGGGTGCCGGACACCTACCGGGCATGAGAACTCCTGTGAAGTGGCTGACGACCACGGACCACAAGGCGATCGGCACGCTCTATCTCGTCACCGCGTTCGCGTTCTTCTGCATCGGCGGGGTGATGGCGCTGCTGATGCGCGCCGAGCTGGCCCGGCCCGGCCATCAGATCCTGTCGAACGAGCAGTTCAACCAGGCGTTCACGATGCACGGCACGATCATGCTGCTGATGTTCGCGACGCCGCTCTTCGCCGGATTCGCCAACTGGATCATGCCGCTGCAGATCGGCGCCCCGGACGTCGCCTTCCCACGGCTCAACATGCTCGCGTACTGGCTCTATCTGTTCGGGTCCCTGATAGCTGTCGGAGGCTTCCTCACCCCGCAAGGGGCGGCGGACTTCGGGTGGTTCGCCTACTCCCCGCTCTCCGGCGCGGTCCGCTCGCCGGGCATCGGCGGCGACATGTGGATCATGGGGCTGGCGCTCTCCGGGTTCGGCACGATTCTCGGCGCCGTCAACTTCATCACCACCATCATCTGTATGCGCGCCCCCGGTATGACGATGTTCCGCATGCCGATCTTCACCTGGAACGTCCTGCTGACCGGCGTCCTCGTGCTGCTCGCCTTCCCGGTGCTCGCCGCCGCGCTGTTCGCCCTGGAGGCGGACCGGAAATTCGGGGCGCATGTCTTCGACGCGGCGAACGGCGGGGCGCTGCTCTGGCAGCATCTTTTCTGGTTCTTCGGCCATCCGGAGGTCTACATCATCGCGCTGCCGTTCTTCGGCATCGTCTCCGAGGTCATTCCGGTCTTCTCCCGCAAGCCGATGTTCGGTTACATCGGCCTGATCGCCGCGACGATTTCCATCGCGGGGCTCTCGGTGACGGTCTGGGCACACCACATGTATGCCACCGGCGGCGTCCTCCTGCCGTTCTTCTCCTTCATGACCTTCCTCATCGCGGTCCCGACCGGGGTGAAGTTCTTCAACTGGATCGGCACCATGTGGAAGGGCTCGCTCTCCTTCGAAACCCCGATGCTCTGGGCGATCGGCTTCCTCATCACCTTCGTCTTCGGCGGTCTGACCGGCGTCATCCTCGCCTCGCCGCCCCTCGACTTCCACGTCACCGACTCGTACTTCGTCGTCGCCCACTTCCACTACGTCATCTTCGGTACGGTCGTCTTCGCGATGTTCTCCGGATTCCACTTCTGGTGGCCGAAGTTCACCGGCAAGATGCTGGACGAACGCCTCGGGAAAATCACCTTCTGGACGCTGTTCGTCGGATTCCACGGCACCTTCCTCGTCCAGCACTGGCTGGGTACGGAAGGCATGCTGCGCCGTATCCCGGACTATCTTCCGGCCGACGGCTTCACCGCTCTGAACACCGTCTCGACGATTTTCTCGTTCCTGCTGGGTCTGTCGGTCCTGCCGTTCTTCTACAACGTCTGGAAGACCGCGAAGTACGGGGAGAAGGTCGAGGCCGACGACCCCTGGGGATACGGCCGCTCCCTGGAATGGGCGACCTCCTGCCCGCCGCCGCGCCACAATTTCCTTTCCCTGCCGCGTATCCGCTCCGAATCCCCGGCGTTCGATCTGCACCATCCGGAGATCGCCGCCCAGGACGACGCGCTGCGCAGCGGGGAGCGGGCGGCGCTGGTGCCCGAGCGGAGTGGACGGGCATGAGGGGGACGACCGGCGGTATGCGCACCGACGCGGCGATCAACGAGATCGAGGGCTTCCTGCTGTGGGAGGCGGAGAAGCGCCGGGCGCGGAGCCGGGCCGAGGCGTTCTGCGCCGGGCTGCCCTGGCTCACCGAGACCCAGCGCGCGGAGGTCGCCCGCCACTACTGCCGCGACCAGGCGGAGCTGTCCCGGGACACCCTGGAGCGGATCGCCGCCCGCGCCACCGCACTGCGCGCCGAGTACGAGGGCGTCCACCGGAGGCTGCGGCGACGGCTGCTGACCGGCTACGCGGCGGGCACGGTCGCGGTGGCGGCGCTGGTGGGCTCCGTCCTGGGCGGCAGATGAGCGGCGAAGGAGGCAGCGGCACCGCCCGGGGTGCCGCCGGTGGCCGTGGGGGAGCGGCCACCGGCGGCGGGACCGGTGCGGTGCGCGGGCCGACCGGTGTGCGGGCGCTACGCGGGTGGCGCGTGGTCAGCTGCCGACGGTGATCTGGGAGGCCGGGTCGGTGGTGTCGGCGACGGTGTAGGTGGCGTTGAAGTTCGAGCTGGTCGCGGTCGTCGGGCAGCCGAAGCCGCCCTCGACCGTCACCGGCACCGCCGCGTTGGTGAACTTCAGGGTGGACGGCGCGCCGTTGGTCCAGGTGCCGTTGACGGTCGCCGCCGCGGTCGGCGCGGCGGTCACCGTACAGCTGGCCAGTCCGCTGGTCTTCAGGACGAATCCGCCCGACGGCATGGTGAGTCCGGCGGTCGCCGGGGAGCCGTTCTGGAGGCCCACGGTCCAGTTGCCGGTCGTGGTGACGGTGGCGCTGACGCCCGGCATGCTCGTGGTGCAGGAGCTGTAGGTGGGCGCGGAGACGGCGCTGCTGACCGGCCCGGAGGCGTTGGTGTTGCCGGGCGCGGCGGGCACCGAACCGGTGGCGGTGGAGGCGGTGCAGGTCACCGTCACCGAACCGGCGGAGAACGTCGCGGACCCGGAGAGCTTCGCGCCGAAGGCGTGCCCGGCGGGCGTGACGGTGGTGGACGCGGCGGCGGCCGGTGCCGTGGGCGCGGGCTCGGCGGTCGCCGGCCCGGTCACCGCCAGCGTCAGCCCGAGGGCCGCCGCGATACCGGCCGACGCGGTGAGCACGGTGCGGGTGAGGTGCTGGGTCATCGCTGGACTCCTTCGTACGGGAGGGTGCCCGGGGGCCCGGGCCGTGAGGGGGAGTGCGGTGGTGCGGGCACACGCGGCGGCGCACGGACGCGCGGCAGCGCGGCGTGGTGGGCGCGCACGGCGTAGCCGCGCACGGGGTGAGGGCAGCCGTACGGGGCCGGTCGGCCAGGGGGAGCCGTACGGAGGACGGGGCGGACGCGGGGCTACCGCGTCACGGAAGGCGGCTCACGGAAGGCGGCTCGCCGCGGCCGCCCCCGGGGCGCCGGGAGCATCGGACGCCGTGGCCGCGCCGGGCGTCCCGGTCAGGCCGGATTCCTTCGCCACCTCGGACGTCCCGGGCCGGGCCCCGTCCGCCTCCGGCGGCGCCTCGCTCTCCACCGGCCGCCAGGCGAAGATCATCGCGCCGCCGAGGATGCCGAGGAGGGTGCCGACCAGGAAGCCGCCGAGGTTGGACATGACGAGCGCGGCCATCGCGCCGAGGACGGTGAGGACGCCGGCGAGGGTCCGGTGCTGCGGGGTGAACCACGCCGACAGGCCCATCAGGATCATCACCAGGCCCATCAGCACCGACGGGACCCCGGCGATGCCCTGCTGGAGCATGACCTTCAGCGGGGCCAGCGGCAGGGCGCAGATCTCCGCCCCGGCCAACGCCGCCGCCAGCCCGCCCCAGAAGGGACGGCCCCGGCGCCAGCGCCGCCAGCGGTTCGGCGCTCCGGCGGCGCCCATCTCAGAAGCATTCCTTCGCGCCCTTGGACACCTTCATGCTGAGCCCGGAGAGCCGGAACGTCCCGGCGTTGGTGGACCAGGCGGTCTGCCGCAGATGGTTGATGGCGACGTCGTCGGCCTGCTGCGCGAAGAGGTCCTGGAGGCCCTTGGCGTCGGCCGGGCCCTTGTCGAGCGTCGAGGCGTCCCGGCCGATCTCGATGCGGTGGAAGGACGCGTCCCCGGAGAGCTGGGTGGCGTCGACGAACAGGTTGGTCGCCTGTACGGGCTTGTCCGCGCCGGCCGTCAGGTTGAGCGAGATGTCACCGAGGACCGGCAGGTGGGTGACGACGGACTGGCACAGATGGTGGAGTTCGGCGGACTTGATGGCGGTGACGGCGACCGGCAGCAGATCGCCCCGGGCGTTGGCGTCCACGCTGCCGTATTGGGCGAATCCGTCGCCGGTGAGGCGGTCGGCGGAGACCTTGAACTGCTGTCCCGAGACGGCGAACGAGGCGGCGAGCGCCCCGTTGGCGAGGGCGATGCCCAGGGCGGCGGTGCCGGCGACGGCCGGGACGGTCAGTACGGCGAACCGCCGCCAGCTGATGCGTCCCGTGACGTGTCTGCCGTGTGCGTCCTTCACGACGTGTCCCCTTCGAAGAGTGCGGTGGGTCGCGCTGTCGAACGTGTGGGGGCGTGCCAGGTGCGGGTGCGTGGCGTACGGTCCGGGCGTCGCGGCCGCCGGGCGGCGTGGGGCGCGGGCGCGCACGGTGGCCGTGCAGCGGTACGCGAGCGGGACGGCAGGGCCGACGGGCGGCACACTGCCGATGGCGCTGAACTACCGGTGTTACCAGGGGTGTTACCGGCGAGTTGAATGTAATTCCGCCGCTGTCCGCTGGCAAGGACACGCGTGCGACGGTTTTCGGCCGACTGCGCGAGTCGACTGGGCGATCCGACCCGCGCGGCCCGGTGGCGCGCGGTCGACGGCGCGGCCCGGTGGCGCGCACCCCGCCGCTCTCCGGGAGCGCACGAAAGCCCGCCGCCCCGAAGGCGACGGGCCCGTCCCGCAGGCGGTACGCGCGCTACGCGTACCGCACCCGCATCTCCTTCACGCCGTTGAGCCACGACGAGCGGAGCCGGCGGGGTGCGTCGGTGAGGGTGATGTCCGGCAGGGCGTCGGCGATGGCCTGGAAGATCAGGTTGATCTCCAGGACGGCGAGGGACTTGCCGAGGCAGAAGTGCGGTCCGCCGCCGCCGAAGCCGAGGTGGGGATTGGGGTCGCGGGTGATGTCGAAGACCTCGGGGCGTTCGAAGACGTCCGGGTCGTTGTTGGCGGAGGCGTAGAAGATGCCGACCCGCTGGCCCTCGCGGATGGGGGCGCCGCCCAGGGTGGTGTCCCGGGTGGCGGTGCGCTGGAAGGAGACCACCGGCGTCGCCCAGCGCACGATCTCCTCGGCGGCGGTGGCAGGCCGCTCCCGCTTGTAGAGGTCCCACTGCTCGGGGTGGGTGAGGAAGGCGTGCATGCCGTGGGTGATGGCGTTGCGGGTCGTCTCGTTGCCCGCCACCGCCAGCAGCAGCACGAAGAACCCGAACTCGTCGGAGCCGAGGTTGCCGTCGTCCTCCGCGGCGACCAGTTTGCTGACGATGTCCTGCGCCGGGCACGCCTTGCGGTCGGCGGCGAGGTTCATCGCGTACGAGATCAGCTCCATCGCGGCGGTGGTGCCGACCTCTTCGGTGATGGCGAGTTCCGGGTCGTCGTAGGCGATCATCTTGTTCGACCAGTCGAAGATGCGGGCCCGGTCCGCCTGAGGGACGCCGATCAGCTCCGCGATGGCCTGGAGCGGCAGTTCGCAGGCGATGTCGGTGACGAAGTCGCCGGTGCCGGAGCGGCGCGCGCCCTCGACGATCGCCGCGGCACGCTCGCGCAGCGCCTCCTCCAGCGCCCGCACCGCGCGCGGGGTGAAGCCGCGCTGCACGATCTGCCGGACCCGGGTGTGCTCGGGCGGGTCCATGTTCAGCATGATCAGCTTCTGGACGTCGATCTGGTCGCGGGTCATGGAGTCGTTGAAGCGGATGATCGACGTGTTGCGGTGCGCGGAGAAGACGTCCGGTTTGGTGGACACCTCCTTGACGTCCTCGTGGCGGGTCACCACCCAGTAGCCGTCGTCGCCGAAACCGGCGATGTTGTGCGGTTGGGCGCACCACCACACCGGCGCGGTCCGCCGCAGCCGGGCGAACTCGGGGAGCGGGACGCGGGACTGGTAGACGTCGGGGTCGGTGAAGTCGAAACCCTCGGGCAGCGCGGGGCATGGCATCGGCGGCTCCTGATCCGGTCCGGCGCGGCCCGGCGGCCGGCCGTCGCGGGCCGGGTGGCGCCGGCGCCCACCACTGATTCTGACGAGTCATCAGATGTCGCGGCGAAGGTAGTGACGAGTACCGCAACTGGCAAGGGTCGCGGCGCCATTCGCCCGTCGGCAAGGGGGCGCCGACGGCCAACTCCGGTGCGCGCGGCGCCGATGCCGCGACTGCATGCCCCTTGCGCCCCCGGGGTACGGCTCATGAGACTGACCGCAGAACTAGAACGCGTACTAGTTCTTCTGCCGCGGGTGCCGGGACATCTGCGGACGCGAGGAGAGGACGAGTCAGTCATGGCCGCGGAACCCGTCATCGTCGAAGCCGTACGCACCCCCATCGGCAAGCGCCAGGGCGCGCTCGCCAACCTCCACCCCGCCTACCTCCTGGGCGAGACGTACCGCGAACTCCTCGGCCGTACGGGCCTCCAGCCCGACTGCGTCGAGCAGATCGTCGGGGGCACCGTCACCCACGCCGGTGAGCAGTCGATGAACCCGGCCCGCAACGCCTGGCTCACCATGGGACTGCCGTACGAGACCGCCGCGACCACCGTCGACTGCCAGTGCGGCTCCTCGCAGCAGGCCAACCACATGGTCGCCAACATGATCGCGTCCGGCGTCATCGACATCGGCATCGGCTGCGGCGTCGAGGCGATGTCCCGGGTGCCGCTCGGCAGCGGTTCCAAGCACGGCCCCGGCAAGCCCTGGCCCGACGAGTGGCACATCGACCTGCCCAACCAGTTCGAGGCCGCCGAACGCATCGCCCGCCGCCGCGGCCTGACCCGTGAACGCGTCGACGCGCTCGGCCTCCTCTCCCAGCAGCGGGCCCAGGAAGCCTGGGCCGAGGAGCGCTTCAAGCGGGAGACCTTCGCCGTCCAGGTCCCCACCACCGAGGAGGAACAGGCCGCGGGCCAGGGCATGTGGCGCCTCGTCGACCGGGACGAGGGGCTGCGCGACACCACCATGGCGGCGCTCGGCGGCCTCAAGCCCGTCATGCCGCAGGCCGTCCACACCGCCGGGAACTCCTCGCAGATCTCCGACGGCGCCGCCGCCGTGCTGTGGGCCTCCAAGCGGATGGCCCGCGCCCTCAAACTCAAGCCGCGCGCCCGCATCGTGGCGCAGGCGCTGGTCGGCGCCGATCCGCACTTCCATCTCGACGGGCCCATCGACGCGACCCGCACCGTCCTCGGCAAGGCCGGGATGACTCTCAAGGACATCGACCTCGTCGAGATCAACGAGGCGTTCGCCTCCGTCGTCCTGTCCTGGGCGCAGGTCTTCGACCAGGACCTGGAGAAGGTCAACGTCAACGGCGGCGCCATCGCCCTCGGCCACCCCGTGGGCGCCACCGGCGCCCGGCTGATCACCACCGCCCTGCACGAACTGGAACGCCAGGACAAGGAGTTCGCGCTGATCACGATGTGCGCGGGCGGCGCACTGGCGACGGGGACGATCATCCAGCGGCTGTGAGGGGCGGGGCCCGGCTTGACCTTCACACCGTGCGAAGGTCTTGCCTGGGGCCTCGGAGGTGGTCGTACATGACCCTGTCGGACGAGGACACACCCACCACGCGCGTGCTCCGGGCGCTGACGCACGGCGACGCATCGGTACGGCTGCGGGCCGCGCTCGCGGTCGGTACGGAGCCGGGGCCGCCGTGCGTGGCGCCGCTCATCGAACGGTGTGCGGTCGAGCCGGAGTTCTCCGTACGGGAGATGCTGACGTGGGCGCTCACCCGGCACCCGGCGGACGCGACGCTCCCCGGGCTCCTCGGGGAACTCCGCTCGGCGCACGCACAGGCCCGCAGCCAGGCGCTGCACACCCTGTCCAAGATCGGGGACCGGCGGGCGTGGCCGGCGCTCACCCGGTCCCTGCTGACCGACCCCGACGACGAGGTGGCCCGGAGCGCCTGGCGCGCGGCGGTCGTCCTCGTACCGGAGGGAGCGGAGCCGGAACTGGCCGCGGTGCTGGCGACGCAGCTCGGGCGCGGCGGGCGGGAGACGCAGCTGAGCCTCAGCCGGGCGCTGATCGGGCTCGGCGAGGCGAGCGTGCCGGTCCTGCACGACGCGACGACCGGCCGCGACCCCGGAGCGCGGCGCCACGCGCTCGCCACGGAGCGGCTGCGGCGCGACCCGGAAGCCGGCTTCGATTGCGCGATCGAGGAGGCGAAGCGCATCGTGGCCCTCGGCACGGACGGCCGGGAGGGGTGAGCGACGGTGCTGATTGGCGAGGTGACGCGGCGCTCCGGGGTCAGCGCCCGGATGCTCCGGCACTACGACACGCTCGGCCTGGTACGGCCGACGGGCCGCAGCGGGTCCGGGTACCGGGAGTACTCCGGCGACGATCTGCGGCGCCTCTTCCACGTGGAGAGTCTGCGGTCGCTGGGGCTGCCGCTGCGGGAGGTCGGGCGGGCGTTGGACGGCCCCGGCTTCGCGCCCGCGGAACTCGTCGACGACCTCATCCGGCAGACCCGGGAGCGCATCGCCGCGGAGACGGCGCTGCTCACCCGGCTCCGCCGGATCGGCGCCGCGGAGCCCGCCGACCGGTCGGACGTCCTCCGGATCGTCGCCCTCCTCCAGGAGCTGGGGTCACCGAGCGCCGGACGCCGCCAGCGCGCCGCCCTGGCCGCCGCGGCGGACGGTCCGGCACCGGTGGAAGCGCTGGTCGAGGCGGTGCTGAGCGAGCCGGAGCCGAATGTCGCGGGCGCCTTGAAATGGGCCCTGGCCCGCTCCGGTGACGGCGCACCGCAGCTGCTGGCGCAGGCCCTCGACGCCCCCGCGGCCGCGACCCGGCACCGCGCCGTACAGGCCCTCGCCGCACTCCCGGGGGAGGCGGCGACCGTCCCGCTGCGCACCGCCCTCGCCCACCCCGACACCGCGGTCCGCCGCGGCGCGGCCCTGGCGCTCGGCGCCCGGGGCCTGACGGAGGCGGTCCCCACCCTCGTCGCCATGGTCGCGGAGGGCGCCAACGACGTCGACGCGGCCGATGCGCTGAGCGCCCTGGTGGACGACCCGGCGGTGGCGGAGGAGATCGCCGCGCGGCTCGTCGACCGCCTCACCCCCGGCGCCGAGGGCGCACCCGCCCGGCGACGGCTCGCCCAGGCGCTGGCCGGGGTCCCCGGCGCCACGGCGTCGGACGCCCTCATGGAGCTGGCGCGGGACGAGGATCCGGGCGTGGCGGTGACGGCGGGGTACGTCCGTACGTTGCGGGAGGCGGCGGCGCCGGAAGGGTGCGGTTGAGCGCAGGGTTCCTGCCCGTTACGGCGTGCGGGCGCCGGGCCCGTCCGCCGGTGGCGCCGCGGCCGGGCGCGGGGTCCCTGCCTGTTACGCCCCGCGGGCCTCACCCCCGCCGGGCGCCGCACGGGAGCCCGACCCGTCCGGCACCGCCCCCGGCGACGGCTCCGGCGTCGCGAACTGAACCGATGCGTCGAACGCCGCCCGCCGGGTCGCCCGCCGCAGCGCCTTCAGCAGCGGACCGCCGACGGTCAGGGTCAAGACCACCGTGACCGCCGCGCGCGGCAGGTCCCAGCCGAGGGAGGTCGCCAGGCAGTACGTCAGATAGCGCGCCAGGTTGTCGGCGAGCGGATCGCCGGGCACGAAGGAGACGCCCGAGGCCAGCCCGGCGATGTACGGCCAGCCCTGGAGGTTCATCACCAGGCCGTAGCCGACCGCGGCCACCGCCCCGTACCCGGCGAGCAGCGCCAGCTCGCGGCGGCCGCGGAGCCGGTCGGGGCCCGGCAGCAGCCCGGCGCCCATCGACACCCAGCCCATCGACAGCATCTGGAACGGCATCCACGGCCCGACGCCGCCGGTCAGCAGCGCCGAGGCGAACATCGCCACCGAGCCCAGGACGAACCCGAAGCCGGGGCCCAGCACCCGTCCGGCCAGCACCATCAGGAAGAACATCGGCTCGATGCCCGCGGTGCCCGCACCGAGCGGGCGCAGCGCGGCGCCCGCCGCGGCCAGGACGCCGAGCATCGCGATGGCCTTGGCGTCCAGACCGGAGTCCCCGATCGTCGCCACCACCACCGCCAGCAGCATCGGCAGCAGCGCGGCGAACAGCCACGGCGCGTCCGCGGAGTGCGCGAGCCCGGAGGCGGAGGTGGCCAGCAGCGGCCAGCCGAACGCCATCACGCCCGTCGCCGAGACGAGCGCCAGCGCGACGACGGACCGGGGCCCGAGCCGCACCGCCCGCGCCTGCCGCCCCGTGCCCGTGGCGGGCTCCCGTACGGCGGTCACGGTGTGGCCTCCAGCGCGCGGGCCACCTGTGGCACCGTCAGCCACGGCAGCGGCGCGAGGACCTTCGCGACCTGCGGGGCGAACGCGGGCGAGGACACCACGACCTCCTCGGTCGGCCCGTCGGCGACGATCTCCCCGCCGGCCAGGATGACGACCCGCCGGGCCAGTTCGGCGGCGAGTTCCACGTCGTGGGTGGCGAGGACGATGCCGTGCCCCTGTGCCGCCAGCTCCCGCAACACCTCGATCAGCCGCGCCTTGGCCGCGTAGTCCAGACCGCGGGTCGGCTCGTCGAGCAGCAGCAGCGGCGGCCGCGCGGTCAGCACCACGGCCAGCGCCAGCGTCAGCCGCTGCCCCTCGGACAGATCCCGCGGATGCGTCGCGTCCGACACCCCGGGCAGCAGCCGTGCGACCAGCGCGCGGCAGGTGCCCGCCGCGGCGTTCGCGTCCCGGTCGGCGGCGGCGCACTCGGCGGCGACGGTGTCCGCGTACAGCAGGTCCTGCGGCTCCTGCGGCACCAGTCCGACGTGCCGGACCAGCGTGCCGGGCGCGGTGCGGTGCGGGACGGCACCGCCGACGGCGACCGAGCCGGACGCCGGTGTGTGCAGCCCGACCAGCGCGCCCAGCAGCGTCGACTTCCCGGCGCCGTTACGGCCCATCAGCGCCACCGTCTCCCCGGCGCGGACGGTGAGATCGACGGAGTGCAGCGCCTCGATCCGGCCGCGGCGGACGGCCAGCCGCCGCACCTCGGCGAGCGGTGCTCCGGGCGCGGCACCGTCCGGCGCACGGTCGGCGCCGCCGCGGCGCCGCAGCAGCCCGGCCCGCCTCGGACGGCGGACCGGGGGAGCGGGCGCGGCACCCTCGGGCGACGGCCCCGGAAGCTGCGGCCGCCGCGGCTCCGCCCCCGCCAGCCGGGCGCGCAGTTCGGGGGCGCGGCGGCGGGCGTCGCGTACCGACAGCGGCAGCGGGGACCAGCCGGCCAGCGCCCCGAGGTCGACGACCGGCGGCCGGACCGGGGAGTGCGCCATCATCGCGGCGGGCGGGCCCTGCCGCGGTGCGGCGCCCGGCCCCGGCATGAGAATGACCTGGTCGGCGTAGTGCACCACCCGCTCCAGGCGGTGTTCGGCCAGCAGCACCGTCGTCCCCAGGTCGTGGACGAGGCGCTGGAGCACGGCGAGGACCTCCTCGGCGGCGGCCGGGTCCAGCGCGGACGTCGGCTCGTCGAGGACCAGCACCTTCGGATGGGCGGTCAGCACCGACCCGATGGCCACCCGCTGCTGCTGCCCGCCGGAGAGCGTGGTCAGCGCGCGGTCCCGCAGCCCGGCCAGCCCCAGCAGGTCCAGCGTCTCCTCGACCCGGCGCCGCATCACGTGCGGCGCCAGGCCCAGCGACTCCATCCCGTACGCCAGCTCGTCCTCGACGGTGTCGGTGACGAACCGGTCCAGCGGGTCCTGGCCGACGGTGCCGACGACGTCGGCGAGTTCGCGCGGGGCGTGGGTGCGGGTGTCGCGCCCGGCGACGGTGACGCGGCCGCGGAGCGTGCCGCCGGTGAAGTGCGGCACCAGCCCGCACACCGCGTTCAGCAGTGTCGACTTGCCGACACCGGAGGGGCCGACGAGAAGACACAGCTCCCCCTCGGCGACGGTCAGGTCGACCCCCTGCACGGCGGGCGCGGACGCCTCGCCGTAGGTGACCGAGACCTGCTCGAACCGGATCACTGGGCGTGCTCCTTCGTGGGGCGGGTGGGGGAGAGGGGACGGACGTCACGGGCGGGGCGCTCCCGGCGGGCGGGCATCCGGCCGACGAACCGCTCCCGGCCGAGGCCCGGCCCCATGCCGACGGCGGGCCCGGGAGGCTCCTGGCCGACGGGCCGTTCCTCGCCGCCGGTCGACGCCCGGCCGGAGTCCTGTCCCCGCCCGGCGGCCCGTTCCCGGCCCCCGCCGTCCGGCCCCGCGCCGGGACCGGCACCCTCCGCCTCTCGCCCGGTCACGTCCGCCGGACGCGGCGCCACCCACGCGGGCAGCAGCCCGACGAGGACGGAGAGCGCCGGCCACAGCGGCAGCCGCGGCGCGGTCAGCGGCACCGCCGACGGATGCAGCGCCTCGGGGGCGTAGCCGCCCGCCGCGATCAGCAGCGCCGCCACCGCCACCCCCGAACCCGCCACCAGCCAGGCCCGCGCACCCCACCGCTCGGGCCGGTACCGGGTCCGCACCGAGCGGCGGCCGCCCAGCCACAGCCCGGCCAGCGCCGCCATCAGCCCGGCGATCAGCAGTGGCAGTCCCAGGCCCGCGCCCGCCTGCGCCAGCAGGCCGTACGTCCCGGCGCACACGCCCAGCAGCCCGCCGAGCGTCAGCGCCGCCGTGGTCCGCCGCACCGCGCGCGGCACCTCGGCCCGGCGCCCGTACCCCCGCGCGTCCATCGCCCCGGCCAGCGCCACCGAACGTTCCAACGCGCCCTCCAGCACCGGCAGCCCCACCTGGAGCAGCGCCTTGACACCGCGGTCCGGGCGGCCGCGCAGCCGCCGGGCCGCCCGCAGCCGCTGCACATCGGCGACCAGATGCGGCGCGAACGTCATCGCCACCACCACCGCCACACCCGCCTCGTACAGCGCCCCCGGCAGCGACTTCAGCAGCCGCGCCGGGCTCGCCAGGGCGTTCGCGGCGCCCACGCAGATCAGCAACGTGGCCAGCTTCAGCCCGTCGTAGAGGGCGAAGACCATGCCCTCGGCGGTGACCCGGCCGCCGACCCGGACGCCCTGCGCCCAGTCGGGCAGCGGCAGCTCCGGCAGCGTCACCAGGGTGTGCGTCCCGGGGATCGGCGACCCCAGCAGAAACGCGAACACCATCCGGATGCCCAGCACCAGCAGCCCCAGCTTCACGAACGCGCCGTACGACCGGGCCCACGGCGCATCCGTCCGACGCGCCGCCACGACATACCCCGCCACCGCGACCAGCAGCGCCAGCAGCAGCGGATTGGTCGTCCGCGACGCCGCCGCGGCCAGCCCCAGCGCCCACAGCCACCAGGCCCCCGCGTGCAGCGCCGTGCTCCGGGTGGCCTGCGGCGCCCTCATCCGCGACGGCGACGGGACTGCCACACCGCCGCCGCACCCAGCACCACGACCGCCGCGCCGCCACCGATCAGCCCGGCCGACGGCCCGCCGTCGCCGTCCGCCCCGGCCGACGGCTTCCCCGACGCCTCCGGCTCCGACGTCCCCGCACCGCTCACCTGCTCCGCGCACCCGGCCTTCGGATACCCGGCGACCCCGCACAGCAGCCCCTGCGCGTCGTACCGCAGCGGCTTCGCCACCGCGGCCAGCGCCTCACCGGCCGACGCGTCCTCGGGCACCCGCGCACACGCGGTCCGCTCCTTCGGCGGCCGCTCACCGCCGGGTGCGTCCGCCGCCGTCCCGAAGTCGACGACGACGCCGACCCGCTTCGTCCCGGACTTCTGCGGCGTCCCGGAACACAGCTTCCCGAAATCGGCCGCGGCCGACGGCCGGGCCACCGCCGACGACTCCGCGCTGACCGTGAACCGGAAACCGGCCACCGCGCCGTCCGCGGGCCGCAGCGTCGCCGGACCCTGCGTCGCGTACGACCACGTGCCGTCGGCGCCGTCCCAGAACGACCAGTACCGGTACGCCTGTCCCTGGGCGTGCGCCGGGCCCGCGCCCAGCGCCACCGCCGCCCCGGCCAGCGCCAGCGCACCGGCCCACCGCGACCGCCGCATCACTGCCCGCGCTTCCGGCGGCCGCTCATCAGGAACCCGATGCCCGCACCCGCGGCGAGCCCCACCGGCACCAGCCACCACGCACTGATCGACCCGGTGCCCTTCTCCTTCGGCACCGCCTTCTCCCCGGCCTCGGACGGCTTCGGGCCGGTCGCGTTCAACGCCGCCACCAGGTCCGTACCGCCGAAGTTCCGCGGGTCGGTGCCCGTGGCGTGCGCCGCGAGGACCAGCTGCGCATAGGCCGCGGGACCGGCCGGCTTCGCCCACGCCGGGCCGTTCTTCTCCAGCCACGCCAGCGGCTTGTGCGCCGCCGCGCCGTGCCCGCCGGCGGCCAGCGCCACCACCGCGTCCGCGGTGTTCCCGACATCCGGCTGCGGCTTCGCGCCCGGCATCGCCGACATCAGGTGCTGCCCGTGCGCGTCCATCTCCTTCACCAGGTACGCACCCGCCCCCGACGCGGCCTGCCGCAGCGCGTCCGCATCCGCCCCGGACGGCTCCTTCTTCCCGTCACCGCACTCCGGCGCGGCCACCGGCGCGTCCGCGTCCTTGCCGGCCGCCGGGACGACGAAGCCCTTGCCGAGCGCACCGGTCGCCGCGGCGGCCGAGGCGTCCGCGTTGGCCGCCGCGCCCTTGAGCTGGAAGGTGAACGCACCCCGCTCGGCGGGCTTCGCCGCGCACCCGAGCCGGAACGTCAGCAGCCCCTCGTACGGCGTGTGGCCCTTCGGCGACTCCACCTTCGCCGGATCCCGGCCCGCCGCGGCGAGCGCGCCGATGACCACCGCGGTGGAGTTGGCGTCGCTCGGCGAGCCCGGCATCGACGGCCAGCCGCCGTCGTCGTTCTGCACCGACGTCAGCCAGTGCACCGCCTTCTCCACGGCCGCACCGTGCCCGCCGAGCGCCGCCAGCGCCTGCACCGCCGCGCCCGTCTGGTTGGTGTCCCGCATCGTCGAGCCGCCGCACGCCTTCGACGGGTCGGCGCGGTACGCGGTGAACGCGCCGTCGGCGCACTGCTGGCCGGTCAGCCAGTCCACGGCCGCCGCGGCGGGCTCGACCCGCACGGTGTGCTGGGCGAGCAGCGCCAGCGACTGCCGCCATACGCCGTCGTACTGCGGATCACCGGAGCCGTACAGGCCCGCGGGCAGCTTCTGGGGGGACGGCGGAGCGGCGAACGCGGTGGGCGCGGTCGCCGCGACCGGTACGAGCGCCGCGGCGCACACCACGGCGGCGCGGCGCAGCAGGGCGGCGCGGGAAAGGGCCAGGGGGGCCATCGTCGGTGCCTCTCAGTCGGTTCGCTCGGGGCGTCGCGGGGTGGGTGGCCATGCTCGGCCGTCCACCTGCGCGGGCGGCCGGGGCCGTACGCGAGGGCACCGGGCTCAGCTCCGTATACCTCGACGGTGCCGCCACCGGTCCGGCCGCCGTGTGCGGCCCGCCGGCGGCGGGAGCCTGTCGCGCCCCATCGGGTGTTCCGGCTCGGACGGAGCGCGCGCACGGCGCACATCCGCCCTGACGGTTGCGGGTCAGCGCCGGATTTTCACCGGCTTCCCCCGATCGGGCACGCATGGAGTTGTCGGCACATTTTAGCGGTCACCCGACCGGACCCACCGGCGACGGGGGCCCGGCCACCGCCGTACGACGGCCCCACGGACCCGGCACCACGGGCGCGACGGCCTCCCGGGGCACGGCCGCCACCGAGGCACCAGGCCGCCCCGTCTCCGTCGGCCGCCCTCCGTGTCGTACGCCTCACACCGCCCGGTACGTCACCGGATCCGACCCCGGGACCGCCGCCGCCCGGCCCAGCACCCTCAGCCGCCGCAGATGCGCCTCGGCCTCCGCCACCGCGATGTTCCGCGAGGCGTACGGGATCCGCTCCCACGGGCGGTTCCACTCCATCGCCACCGTCAGCTGCCACAGCGTCAACGGCTCCGCCAGCAGCCGCACCAGCCCGCCCAGCCGCGCCTCGTGGTGCGCCAGCAGCTCCCGCGCCCGGCCCGCCGCATCGGGGAACGGATACTGATGAGCGGGCAGCACCTCCGCCGGGGCGAGCCGCGCCACCCGCTCCAGCGACGCGAGATAGTCGCCCAGCGGATCGGTCGGCGCTTCGCCCGGCCCCTCGTACACCCCGATGTGCGGGCTGATCCCCGGCAGCAGATGATCACCGGAGAACAGCCGCCCGAACCCGGCGCCCGGACCGTCCCCGCCCGCCCCCGGCGCCCGCCCCGGATGCGCCTCCTCCAGATGCAGACAGACATGCCCGGGCGTGTGCCCCGGCGTCCAGACGGCGCGCAACCGGCGGCCGGGCAGCTCCAGCAGCTCACCCGGGGCGATGTGCCGGTCCGGCAGCGCCGCCCGCCGGCCGGGCAGCTCCCCGCCGCGTGCCGTCCGCAACGGCGCGAGGTGCTCCTCCGGCGCCCCGGCTGCGGCCAGCTTCGCCGCCAGCTGCGCCCGCCACGCGGCGGGCCGCGCCTCCCGGGTGCGCCGGACGACGTCGGCGTCCGCCTCGTGCATCGCGATCCAGGCACCGGACGCCTCCCGCACCGCGGCGGACAGCCCGTGGTGGTCGGGGTGGTGGTGGGTGAGGAGCACCCCGTGGATGTCGGCGACGGCGAAGCCGCAGGCGGTGATCCCGGCGGCCAGCGCGGACCAGGAGGCGGGGTCGTCCCAGCCGGTGTCGATGAGCACCGGCCCGCGGTCGGTCTCCAGGAGGTGGACGAGGGTGTGGCCGAGCGGATTGCCGGGCAGCGGCACGGAGATGCTCCACACCCCGCCCCGGTGGTCGGTCACCTGCGTCATCCCGGTCCCCTCTCGGTGTGCCTGCCCGTCGGGTCCACGTCCGTACGCACGCACCGGCCCGCCGTGGAGCGATACGTCACGTCACTATAACTAGAACGCGTTTCAATGAACCCGCGGTCGCGGAGGCGGTGTCGGCGCGGGCCCGCCGCCGGTTCCCGGAGGGCCTGTGGACTCCTGCCCTGGTAGGTGGTATCAGTTCAACGAGCCATAACTGACGCGCCGTCAGAATCGCTTCGTCAGGACTGCGATGCCGCCCCGCCCACCCCGGCGGACGGCCCGCGACGGCGCCGGAAACGCGTGATGCGCAGGCAGTTGACGGAAGCCACCGCCCCGCTCCCGGACACCGGACGGGGCGGCCGACCGCGGGAGGCGGCAGCCATGAGCGACCTCGTCGAACACGGCAAGCTCTACATAGGCGGTGCGCTCGTCGACTCCGCCGGACCCGACACCCTCGACGTGATCTCCCCGCACACCGAACAACTCATCGGCCGCGTCCCGCACGCCACCCGCACCGACGTCGACCGCGCCGTCACCGCCGCCCGCACCTCCTTCGACTCCGGCGTCTGGGCCGAGGCCCCGCTCGACGAACGGATCGCGGTCATCACCCGCATCAAGGACGCCTTCGCCGTCCGCAGCGAGGAGATCGCCAAGGTCATCAGCGCCGAGAACGGCACCCCCTACACCTCCGGCGTGATGGTCCAGGCACTCGCCGCGATGCTGGTCTGGGACGCCGCGCTGACCGTCGCCCGCGACTTCCCCTTCGAGGAACGCCGTGCCGGCCTCCTCGGTCCGCTGCTCGTCCGCCGCGAACCCGCCGGAGTCGTCGCCGCGGTCGTCCCCTGGAACGTCCCGCAGTTCACCGCCGCCGCCAAACTCGCCCCCGCCCTCCTCGCGGGCTGCTCCGTCGTCCTCAAGGTCTCGCCGGAGACCCCGCTCGACGCGTACCTCCTCGCCGACATCGCGACGGAGGCGGGCCTGCCGCCGGGCGTCCTGTCGATCCTCCCCGCCGACCGCGAGGTCAGCGAATATCTCGTCGGCCACCCCGGCGTCGACAAGGTGTCGTTCACCGGCTCCGTCGCCGCCGGCAAACGCGTCATGGAGGTCGCCGCCCGCAACCTCAGCCGCGTCACCCTGGAGTTGGGCGGCAAATCCGCCGCGGTGATCCTGCCCGACGCCGACCTCGACGCCGCGGTCGCCGGGATCACCCCGTTCGCCTGGATGATCAACGGCCAGGCGTGCGTCGCCCAGACCCGCATCCTCGCCCCGCGCTCGCACTACGACGAGATCGCCGAACGGTTCGCCGCCGCCGCCGGTGCGCTGACCGTCGGCGACCCCCTCGACCCCGCCACCGAACTCGGCCCCCTCGTCGCCCGCCGCCAGCAGCAACGCTCCCTCGACTACATCGCCCTCGGCCGGCAGGAGGGCGCCAAGCTCCTCGCCGGCGGCTCCGTCCCGGCCTCCCAACCCACCGGCTGGTACGTCGAACCCACCCTCTTCGGCGACGTCACCCCCGCCATGCGCATCGCCCGCGAGGAGATCTTCGGCCCGGTGATCTGCCTGCTCCCGTACGAGGACGAGGCGGAGGCGGTCCGCATCGCCAACGACTCGGAGTACGGCCTGTCCGGCTCCGTGTGGACCGCCGACACCGACCGCGGTATCGACCTCGCCCGCCGCGTCCGCACCGGCACCTACTCCGTGAACACCTTCAGCATCGACATGCTCGGCCCGTTCGGCGGCTACAAGAACTCCGGCATCGGCCGCGAATTCGGCCCCGAGGGCTTCGGTGAATACCTGGAGCACAAGATGATCCACCTCCCGGCGGGTGCGTGATGGGCGACCGCTGGCAGGTGGACGTCGACCGCCGTATCTGCATCGGCTCCGGCATGTGCGCCGCCACCGCCCCGGACCGCTTCCGCCTCGACGCCGCCCGCCAGTCCCACCCGGTGGGCGCGGAGACGGAGGCGGCGGAACCCGTCCTGGCGGCGGCCGAGGGCTGCCCGGTGGAGGCGATCGTCCTCACCCTCGCCGGCAGCGGGGAGGCGGTGTTCCCGCCGGAGGAGGGGTGAGGGCGGGGAGGGTGCCCTGTGGCACCGGGGAGGCGGGGTCCGGGGGAGGCGGGGGCGGGGAAGTGTTAACTCCGCTGGTGTGGCGGGTAGTTGGCCCGCGAGGGGGCTTTCGTACCCCTACGGGATCCCCCGTAAGGGATCCCCGGCCCGCGCCGCGCTCCGCCTGCCTGGCCCGTAGGGCTCATCCCGTAAGGGTGAAAACGGCCCCTCGCGGGCCAACTACCCGCCCACCACCCAGGGTTAACCTCGCCGCGCTCACCGCTCTGGCGCGCTCACCACCCCGCAGCGCCCACCACCCCTACCCCCTACCGCCCCTCCCGCCCCGCCCCTCCACTCCCCGTAACCGCGATCAGCCGGCAGGCCATCTCGATGTCGATCTTCACCTGGGCGATCGAGGCGCGGCCCGAGAGCCAGGTGATCAGGGCGGAGTGCCAGGTGTGTTCGATGACGCGGACGGCGGAGAGTTGTTCGGGGGTGGGCGGGGTGTCGAGGCCCATGGCGTCGAGGATGATCGTGGTGGTGAGGCGGGAGACGGTGTCGACCTCGGGGCTGACGGAGCGGTCGGCGAAGGTGAGGGCGCGCACCATGGCGTCGGCCAGGTGGGGTTCGCGTTGCAGGGCGCGGAAGGCGCGCATGAGGGTCTGGGCGACGCGGGCGCCGGGGTCCTCGTCGGACGGCGGGCGTTTGCGGAGTGTGGTGTGCAGGTGTTGGAGCTGGTCCTGCATGGTGGCGACCAGCAGGTGCACCTTGGACGGGAAGTAGCGGTAGAGGGTGCCGAGGGCGACGCCGGAGGATTCGGCGACCTCGCGCATCTGGACGGCGTCGAAGCCGCCGCGGCCGGCCAGCCGGGCGCTGGTGTGCAGGATGCGTCGGCGCCGCGCCTCCTGACGTTCGGTCAGGGGTGGACTCGCGGGAAGTGCCGGCCTGGCCGCCTTGGATTCCGTAGTCATATATCCCATTCCGTGGCATTCCGTCCGCGATGCGGGCTGTGCCGGTGGTGCGATCGGCACAGCATGTCAGGGGCCCGGCCGTGGCGCGAATCACCCGATGCGGCTCCTCGGGCTCCGTGACCGGCCGGTAGATTCAACAGCTGGTGAACTGATCAGTAGCTCTTCAGTTCTGAAACTTGTTCTAGATTACCGTCAGCGGTTACGCTCCGGCGGACGTCCAGTGAGGAAGGGGGCCGCGCGTGACCGCAGAGGCCGTCCAGGCAGCGACGCCCCGCCCCGGTGGCGCTCCCTCCACCACCGCCCGGCCGCACGGCGACGACCCCCTCCGCATCGCGATGCTGACGTACAAGGGGAACCCGTTCTGCGGCGGACAGGGCGTCTACGTACGCCACCTCTCCCGCGAACTGGCCCGCCTCGGACACACCGTCGAGGTCATCGGCGCCCAGCCCTACCCGGTGCTCGACGAGGGCGTCCCGCTCACCGAGCTGCCCAGCCTCGACCTCTACCGCCAGCCCGACCCGTTCCGTACGCCCAAGCGCGGCGAGTACCGCGACTGGGTCGACGCGCTGGAGGTCGCCACCATGTGGACCGGCGGCTTCCCCGAGCCGCTCACCTTCTCGCTGCGGGCCCGGCGCCACCTCGCCGCCCGCCGCGGCGAGTTCGACGTCGTCCACGACAACCAGACCCTCGGCTACGGCCTGCTCGGCGGCCCCGGCGCGCTCGGTGCCCCGCTGGTCACCACCGTCCACCACCCCATCACCGTCGACCGGCGCCTCGACCTCGCCGCCGCCGACGGAACGGTTCGCCGCCTCTCGGTCCGCCGCTGGTACGGCTTCACCCGGATGCAGAAGCGCGTCGCCCGCCGCCTGCCGTCCGTCCTCACCGTCTCCGGCTCCTCGCGCCAGGAGATCATCGACGACCTCGGCGTCCGCGGCGACCGCATCCATGTCGTGCCCATCGGCGCCGACACCGACCTCTTCGCCCCGGACCCGTCCGTCCCCGAGGTGCCCGGCCGCATCGTCACCACCTCCAGCGCCGACGTCCCCCTCAAGGGCCTGATCCACCTCGTCGAGGCGCTCGGCAAGGTCCGTACGGAACACCCCGACGCGCACCTCGTCGTCGTCGGCAAGCGCGCCGACGACGGACCGGTCGCCGCCGCCGTCGAACGCCTCGGCCTCGCGGGCGCCATCGAGTTCGTCAAGGGGATCACCGACGCCGAACTGGTCGACCTGGTGCGCAGCGCCCAGATCGCCTGCGTCCCCTCCCTCTACGAAGGGTTCTCGCTGCCCGCCGCCGAGGCGATGGCCACCGGCACCCCGCTGCTCGCCACCACCGGCGGCGCCATCCCCGAGGTCGCCGGGCCGGACGGCGAGACCTGCCTCGCCGTGCCGCCGGGCGACGCCGGAGCCCTCGCCGGCGGACTGCTGCGCCTCCTCGGCGACGCCGCCCTCCGCCGCCGCCTGGGCGCCGCCGGGCGCGAGCGCGTCCTCGCCCGCTTCACCTGGCGGCAGGCGGCCCTCGGCACCGCCGAGCGCTACCGCGAGGCCATCGCCCGGCAGTCCGGCGCCGCCCCCGCCCGCCGCGCCGCCGGGCGCGTCTAGCCCGTACCCGCCCCAGAGTTCCCACCGCCCCGCCCCGCCGGACGAAAGCAGAACGCCGTGCTGACCGTCGACTTCTCCCGCTTCCCGCTCGCCCCGGGTGACCGCGTGCTCGACCTGGGCTGCGGCGCCGGTCGCCACGCCTTCGAGTGCTACCGCCGCGGCGCGCAGGTCGTCGCCCTGGACCGGAACGCCGACGAGATCCGCGAGGTCGCCAAGTGGTTCGCCGCCATGGAGGAGGCGGGTGAGGCGCCCGCCGGCGCCACCGCCACCGCCATGGAGGGCGACGCGCTGGCCCTGCCGTTCCCCGACGACTCCTTCGACGTCGTGATCATCTCCGAGGTCATGGAGCACATCCCCGACGACAAGGGCGTCCTCGCCGAGATGGTGCGGGTGCTGCGCCCCGGCGGCCGCATCGCCGTCACCGTCCCGCGCTACGGCCCCGAGAAGATCTGCTGGGCGCTGAGCGACGCGTACCACGAGGTCGAGGGCGGCCACATCCGCATCTACCGCGGCGACGAACTCCTCACCAAGATGCGCGCCGCCGGACTCAAGCCGTACGGCACCCACCACGCCCACGGACTCCACAGCCCCTACTGGTGGCTGAAATGCGCCTTCGGGGTCGACAACGACCAGGCGCTGCCGGTGAAGGCGTACCACAAGCTGCTGGTCTGGGACATCATGAAGAAGCCGCTGGCCACCCGGGTCGCCGAGCAGGCGCTCAACCCCCTCATCGGCAAGAGCTTCGTCGCCTACGCCACCAAGCCGCACCTGCCCGAGGCGGCCGCCAAGTGACCAGTCCCGGCCGCACCGAACGCCTCGTCCTCCCCGGGGTGCTCACCGCCGAACAGGCCGCCCGTACGGTCGCCGGCATCCTCGCCACCCAGCGCACCGACGGCGCCATCCCCTGGTTCTGCGGTCACCACCTCGACCCGTGGGACCACACCGAGGCGGCCATGGCCCTCGATGCCGCCGGTGAGCACGAGCGCGCCGCGGCGGCGTACGACTGGCTGCGCCGCACCCAGAACCTGGACGGCTCCTGGTACGCCGCCTACGCCGACGGCGACGCGGACGCGCCCACCGACCGCGGGCGGGAGACCAACTTCTGCGCCTACCTCGCGGTCGGCGTCTGGCACCACTTCCTGTCCACCGGCGACGAGACGTTCCTCGACCGCATGTGGCCCGTCGTCTACGCCGCGATCGAGTTCGTCCTCGCGCTCCAGCAGCCCGGCGGCGAGATCGGCTGGAAGCGGGAGGACGACGGCACGCCCGTCACCGACGCGCTGCTGACCGGCTCGTCCTCCGTCCACCACGCACTGCGGTGCGCGCTGGCCATGGCCGAGCAGCGGGAGGAGCCGCAGCCCGACTGGGAGCTGGCGCTCGGCCGACTCGGCCACGCGCTGCGCGAGCACCCCGAACGGTTCCTCGACAAGTCCCGCTACTCCATGGACTGGTACTACCCGATCCTCGGCGGCGCGGTCCGCGGCGGAGCCGCCCGGGACCGGATCGACGCGCAGTGGGACGCGTTCGTCGTCCCCGGGCTCGGCGTCCGCTGCGTGCTGCCCAACCCGTGGGTCACCGGCGGCGAGAGCGCCGAACTGGCCCTCGCGCTCTGGGCGATGGGCGAGTCCGACCGCGCCGTGCAGATCCTCAGCTGGATCCAGCACCTGCGCGCCGACGACGGCATGTACTGGACCGGGTACGTCTTCGACGACGAGGTGATCTGGCCACGGGAGCGGACCTCCTGGACGGCCGGTTCGCTGCTGCTCGCGGTGGCGGCGCTCGGCGGCGACGAGGCCACCACGTCGGTCTTCGGCGGCGAGCACCTTCCCACCGGCCTCGCCCCGGACTGCTGCCGCTGACCGCACCCCGGGGCGAAAACGGCTCGCCCGCATGTTCGGGAAAATCCGGCGCGTCCCGGGAGCCGCCGTATTACGGTGCGCCCATGACACTCCAAGGATCACTCAGCCACGAGCGGTACTGCGCCGAACTCCTCGCGGAGGCCGAGGCGTTCCGTGACACGGTGCGCGGCGCCGATCTCACCGCCACCGTGCCGACGTGCCCGGACTGGAAGCTCGCCGACCTGATCCGGCACGTCGGCGGCGCGCACCGCTGGGCCGGGGCGACGGTCGCCCGCCGCGCCACCGAATTCATCCCGTTCAGCGACATCCCGGACGTCCAGGGCCCCGAGGGCGACGACCCGGACGCCCTCGACCGCTGGCTCGCCGAGGGCGCCGAGGCCACCGTGCGGACGCTGCGCGAGGCCGGTCCGGAGGCCGCGGTGTGGACGTGGACGCCGGAGCGGCGGGCCGGGTTCTGGTCGCGGCGGATGGCCCACGAGACGGTCGTGCACCGCGCCGACGCCGCGCTGACCGCCGGGGTGCCCTTCGAGGTCGCCCCGGAGATGGCGGCGGACTGCCTGGAGGAGTGGTTCCAGCTCGGCGCGCTGCCCGAGGTCGCCGAGCGGCTGGCCGCCCGCGAGGGCATCAAGTCGCCGTTCGCGCCCGGCCGCTCGGTCCATCTGCACGCCACCGACGCCCCGCCGGAGCTGACCGCCGAATGGCTCCTCGACCTCTCCGGTGACCGCGTCGTCCACCGCCGCGCCCACGAGAAGGCCACCGTGGCGGTCCGCGGCCCCCTCACCGACCTGCTCCTGCTCGCCTTCCAGCGGCTGCCCGCCGACAGCGACCGCGTCGAGATCATCGGCGAGCGCGAGGTGCTCGACGACTGGCTGGTGTACGCGACGTTCGGCTGAGCGCCGGGTCAGGAGCCGCGCCGGGCCGCCGGGCCGCCGGGCCGCCGTGCCGTTACGCCGTCAGCTCCGCCAGCACCCGCAGCGTGTGCGGATCGGGCGCGGTCACCAGCAGGTCGGTGACCGGGCCGGTCCGCCACAGCTCCAGCCGTTCCGCGATCCGCTCCCGCGGGCCCACCAGCGAGATCTCGTCGGCGAAAGCCTCCGGCACGGCCCGTACCGCCTCGTCCCGGTGGCCCGCCAGGAAGAGTTCCTGGATGCGGTGGGCCTCCTCGGCGAAGCCCATCCGGGCCATCAGCCGGGCGTGGAAGTTCTTCGCGGCGTGCCCCATGCCGCCGATGTAGAAGCCCAGCATCGCCTTGACCGGCCACAGCCCCTCCGCGACGTCGTCGCAGACCACGGCCCGCACCAGCGGCGCGATCCGGAAGCCCGCCGGCGCCTCGCGCAGCGACTCCTCGTGCACGTCGGTGCGCAGCGGCGACCAGTACAGCGGCAGCCAGCCGTCCGCGATCCGGGTGGTCTGCGCGATGTTCTTGGGACCCTCGGCGCCGAGCAGCACCGGCAGGTCGGCGCGGAGCGGGTGGGTGATCGGCCGGAGCGGTTTGCCGAGCCCGGTGGCGTCGTCGCCGCGGTAGGGGAGCGGGTGGTACGGCCCGTCCGAGGTCACCGGGGCGCCGCGCCGCAGCACCTGGCGGACGATGTCGACGTACTCGCGGGTCGCGGTCAGCGGGCTCGCCGGGAACGGCCGCCCGTACCAGCCCTCGACGACCTGAGGCCCGGACAGCCCCAGGCCCAGCAGCAGCCGTCCGCCGGAGAGATGGTCGAGGGTGAGGGCGTGCATCGCGGTGGCCGTCGGGGTACGCGCGGCCATCTGTGCGATGCCGGTGCCCAGCGCGATCCGGGAGGTGTGTGCGGCGATCCAGGTGAGTGCGGTGAACGCGTCCGACCCCCAGGACTCCGCGGTCCACACCGAGGCGTAGCCGAGCCGTTCGGCCTCGCGGGCCAGCTCCAGATGGCGGGGGTCGGGGCCGCGGCCCCAGTAGCCGAGCGCCAGCCCCAGTCGCATGCCCGCCCCTCCCGCCGCCAGAAACCGCAGAGCCCGTACCAGAACTGACGCTACGTCAGGAGCGGTCGGGTGGGCGCACTGTACGGTGCGGTGCCTGCCGGTGCAATGGTCCTCGTGCGGCGCCGCGGCCCGCGTCGGTGAAGCACCCCGGACCGCCCCGGGCAACACGAAGGCCCCCTGCCGGAAAGGCGAGGGGGCCGTCGGTGGCGGGTGCGTCAGCCGCGCTGGATGCCGGTGGTGTCCTGGAGGACGCCGCGACGGCCGTCCTGGGTCTGCGCGATCAGGGCCTGGCCGCGCTGCTCCACCGCGAGGTACCAGGTGCCGGGCGCCAGCTCCGCGATCGGCGACGGCGAACCGTCCTCGCCGTACAGCGGACGCGCCACCGGCACCGCGAACCAGAACGCCGCGAACTCCGCGGGGGCCGCCGCCCCCTGCGCGCCGCCGACCGTGCCGCCGGCCGCCGCGGGCTGCTGGCCGCCGTAGCTCTGCTGCGCCGGGTCGGGCTGCTGCTGACCGCCGCCGGGGTAGCCGTACCCCTGGCCCTGCGGCTGCTGCTGCGCGCCCGGGTAGCCGTAACCCGGCTGCGGGCCGGTGCCGTACGGCGTCGCGGCCTGCGGCTTCGGGGCGCCGAGCAGCGGCGCGCCCAGGGCCGGGACCAGCGGCGTGGCGACGGCCCCCGCGGCCAGCACCAGCGCGGCGATTAGGCCGAGGATCATGCCGGCCGAGGCGCCGCTGCCGCTGACGATCCACCAGAACTCGGTCCAGGCGACGAACACGGACAGCACGACGCCGATCTGACCCAGCTCCAGGCCGAGGACCTTCGGAGGCTGCGGCAGCGCCCGCGCCAGGACGATCAGGGCCGCGGCGATGACGCCCGCGAGGTACACGCTCATCAGCAGCTGCAGCGCGTCCCAGGCGTTGGGGCCCGAGGACGGCGCCGGGCAGTACTTGCCGACACAGTCGGAAGTGCCGGTCGAATAGAGGGGGAGGAACGAGGCGATGAACAGCAACACCGCTGCTCCGGTCACCACGCCGTCACCTCGACTGAGGGAGCGGATGTTCACGTAAAGGTCCTTTGTCGGTTCGGGTTCGGATCGTCGCTGTCGCTCGTGTACGCGGCGGGAGGCGCGGCGGTGGCCCCCCATCGTAGAGGCGAACCTATCGCCCGGGCGGGCGGGCCGTCCTGCCGGTCGGTACACCGCAAGGGAACACCGGGAACCTGTGGGGGCGCATTCCGTGCCCGGTGTTCCGGGAGGTCCGTCTCAATGCTCCAAGAAGTCCGTAATGCCCTCGGCGATCCCGCGCGCGGCCTTTTGCCGCCACTGCGGATCGGTCAATTGCGCGGCGTCCTTCGGATCGCGCATATTGCCGCACTCGATGAAGACCTTCGGCACCTTCGAAAGGTTGAGACCGCCGAGATCGGAACGGACGTCGAGGCCCGTTCCCTGGCCGAGGTAATTGGAGGGGGCGCTGCCCGTCGCCGCCTTGAAGCGCCCGGCCAGCTGCTCGCCGAGCGCCCGCGACGGCGCCACGATCGCGGAGGTGTCGGCCTTCCCCGCGGTGACCCGCGCCGGGAGGATCACATGGAACCCGCGGTTGCCGACGGCCGAACCGTCCGCGTGCACCGACACCGCGGCATCGGCGTGCACGGTGTTGCCCAGCGCCGCCCGCTCGTCGACGCACGGCCCGTACGGCCGGTCACCGTCCTGCGTGAACACCACCTTCGCGCCCTCCGCGCGGAGCAACGCCCGTGCCCGCCGCGCCACATCCAGCGTGTACGACGCCTCCGCGTAGCCGTCGTCGGTCGACGTACCGGTGGTGTCGCACTCCTTACGGGCGTTGCCGACGTCCACCCGGCGGGCGATCTCCGCGGTGTGGTCGCGGTTGCGGAGGTTGTGCCCCGGGTCGAGAAGGACGACCTTGCCGCTCAGCCCGGCGTGCCCCGCAGGGGCGTGACCCGCGCCGTGCCCCGTGGGGGAGTCCGACGGGCCGGGCGAGGCGGACGCGCCGCCCGGCGCCGCCGTCGGCGGCTTGTCGCTGCCCACCTGCCGGAGGAACCAGCCCGCCGCCCCGGCGGCGAACACCGCGACCAGCAGAACGGCGACGAGGACACCGCGCCTGCGACGACGGGGCTCGGGGAACGTGGAGGAGGGGCCGGAGAACACGTCCGTGATGGTAGCCCGCTCAGATTCCGGGGCCGGTGCGCCGCAGTACGTGGAGGGAACGGCAGACCGAGATCTCGGTGAACGCGCCGGATTCCAGCGCCCGCCGGTAGATCCGGTACGGCGCCTGCCCGCCGTCCGCCGGGTCCGCGAACACGTCGTGGATCACCAGCAGCCCGCCCTCCGCGAGGTGCGGCGCCCAGCCCTCGTAGTCCGCGGTGGCGTGCTCGTCGGTGTGCCCGCCGTCGACGAAGACCAGCCCGACCGGCGCCCCCCACACCGCCGCGACCTGCGGCGACCGCCCGACCAGCGCGATCACGTGGTCCTCCAGACCGGCCGCGTGCAGGGTGCGGCGGAAGGTCGGCAGGGTGTCCATCCGGCCCACCTCCGGGTCGACCACCGACGGATCGTGGTACTCCCACCCCGGCTGCTGCTCCTCGCTGCCCCGGTGGTGGTCGACGGTGAGCGCCGTCACGCCCGCCGCGCGCGCCGCGTCGGCGAGCAGGATCGTGGACCGCCCGCAGTACGTGCCGACCTCCAGCAGCGGCAGCCCGAGCGCCGCCGCCTCCACCGCGGCGGCGTACAGCGCCCGCCCCTCGTCCACGGGCATGAACCCCTTGGCCGCCTCGAAGGCGGCGAGCGTCTGCGGCGCGATCTGAACGTCGGCGGGCACGGCGGCCATGGCGTCCTCCTGGTCGTACGGTCCGAGGGGATTCCGCCAGGGGCGGGCCCGGTGGGTCATGGTGCCGTATGGGGGAGGGGACGGTTCGGCTGGGGGCGGTGAGCGCAAGGAAATCCGGAAAGAGGGGCCGCGGATCCGTATTCCGGAGAGCGCATTCCGTGCTCTCCCGTGGCGGGTGCGGCGGCCATTCCGGATTACCGGCAATTCACCGGCCGGTATGCGGGAATCGGAGCCGGGAAAGGGGGAGCGGAATGCGGGACGGAATCGGCAGCGGCGGCCGTTCACACGTCCTGGGCCAACTCTTCGTACGCGGGCGGCGGATCGGAAAGCTCGGGGCGGCGGCGCCGGTAGCCCTCGCCGTGGAGCGTCAGCATCGCCCAGTGCCATGCCTCGTCGTGGAAGATGAGCCCGCGCAGCGGCGCGCCGGCCGGTTCGTACGGATAGCGTGCGAGCGCCGCGGTCCACGCCTCGTCCGGTGCCCGGTCGCCGTACCGGCACAGCGTCCAGGCGTAGAGCCGCCGCTCGCCCGCCAGGTAGGCGCGGTACTCGGCCTCGCTCCATGTCACGCGGCGAGCCTACGGGGCCGCGCCCGAGGCCGTCCGCCGCGGACCGCCATCCACCCCGTATCTGACCTTCCGTCAGATTGAAACGTGTTCTACTCTGCCCGCCATGGGCATCGGAATCACGCAGGACCAACGTGACCTGGCCGAGGCGGTGCGGGGCTGGGCCGCACGGGCCGTACCGCCCGAGGCGGTGCGCGCGACGGTCGACGCCGGCGGGGCCGGGGCGGCGGCCCGGGAGCGGCCCGCGTACTGGGGAGAGCTGGCCGCCCAGGGGCTGCTCGGGCTGCACCTTCCGGAGCGGGTGGGCGGGGGCGGCGGATCGGTCCTCGAACTCGCCGTCGTGCTGGAGGAGTTGGGGGTCGCGCTGTTCCCCGGGCCGTATCTGCCCACTGTGCTCGCCGCCGCACTGCTGCACCGCGGTGGCGCCGACGGCCTCGCGGCGGCGCTCGCCACCGGCGACCGGATCGCCGCCGTCGCCCTGGGCCCGGGCACCCTCACCGCCACCGCCACCCCCGACGGCTACCTCCTCGACGGCACCGCGCCCCCGGTCGTCGGCGGCGGCCCCGCGGACCTGATCCTGCTGGCCGCCACGGAAACCGCGGGCGGCGGGGAAGCTCCGGCCGCACCCCTCTGGTTCGCGGTCGACGCCGCCGCCCTCACCCTCCGCGTCCAGAGCGCCGCCGACCCCACCCGCCCCACCGCCGAGGTGCGGGCCGACGCCGTGACCGTGCCCGCCGCCCGGCGGATCGGCATCGACTCCGCACTCGTCCGGGACCTCGCCGGAGTGCTGTACGCCGCCGAGAGCTGCGGCACCGCCGCCCGCGCCCTGCGTACCGCCGCCGAACACGCCGCCGTCCGCGTCCAGTTCGGGCGGCCCATCGGGCAGTTCCAGGCGGTCAAGCACCTCTGTGCCACCATGCTGATCCGCTGCGAGACGGCCCGGGCGCTGGTCTGGGACGCGGCGCGGGCGCTCGACGCGCCGCCCGCCGAACGCGGACTCGCCGCCGCCCTCGCCGCCGCCACCGCCCTCGACGCCGCCTCCGACTGCGCCAAGGACTGCATCCAGATCCTCGGCGGCACCGGCTTCACCTGGGAACACGACGCCCATCTGCATCTGCGCCGGGCCACCGCCACCCGCCAGCTCCTCGGCCCCGGCGACACCCACCGGCAGCGCGCCGTCCGCCTCGCCGCCGACGGCGCCCGCCGCACCCTGCACCTCGAACTCCCGCCCGCCGCCGAGGAGTTCCGGCAGCAGGCCCGTACCGCCCTCGACGCCGCCCGCGGCCTCGATCCCGCCGCCGCCCGCCGTGCGCTCGCCCCCTCCGGGTACGCCGCCCCGCATCTGCCGCCCCCGTACGGGCTCGGCGCCGGGCCCGTCCAGCAGCTCGCCATCCAGCAGGAGACGGCCGCCGCCGGAATCGAGATCTCCGGACTCTCCATCGCCACCTGGGTCGTCCCCGCCCTCCTCACCCACGGCACCGAGGAACAGCGCGCCCGCTATCTGCCGCCGACGCTCCGCGGCGACCTCGCCTGGTGCCAGCTCTTCTCCGAACCCGAGGCCGGATCGGACCTGGCGTCGCTGCGCACCCGCGCCGAGCGGACCGCCGACGGCTGGCGGATCACCGGCCAGAAGGTGTGGACCTCCGCCGCCGGCGAGGCCGACCACGGCATCCTCCTCGCCCGCACCGACCCCGACGCCCCCAAACACCGCGGCCTGACCTTCTTCGTCGTCGACATGCGCGCCCCCGGCATCACCGTCCGCCCGCTGCGCGAGATCACCGGCGACGCGCTCTTCAACGAGGTGTTCCTCGACGGCGTGGAACTGCCCGCCGACGCGGTGGTCGGCGCCGTCGACGACGGCTGGAAGGTCGCCCGCACCACCCTGGGCAACGAACGCGTCCACATGGCCGACCAGATGACGTTCGGCACCGGCCTGGGCACCCTCCTCGACCACGCCGCCCGCCGCGACGGCGCCGTCCGCGCCCGCGCCGGGGCGCTCGCCGCCGAGGCGCACGCCCTCGGCTGCCTCGCCCTGCGCACCACCCTCCAGCAGGTCGCCGGCGAGGAGCCGGGCGCCGGGGCCAGCGTCCGCAAACTCGTCCAGACCGCCCACCAGCAGAAAAGCGCCGAACTGGCCCTGGAGCTCCTCGGCCCGGACGGCGCCCTCGACGAGGGGCCCGGCGCCCGCGCCCTGCACGGCTTCCTGATGTCGCGCTGTCTCACCATCGCCGGCGGCACCACCCAGGTCCAGCTCAACGTCGTCGCCGAACGCCTCCTCGGCCTGCCCCGCGATCCCGAGCCCCGCCCTCTCATCTGACCAGCATCCGGGACGCGCCCCCGGGCGCGTCCGGCCGTCGACGCCCCAGGAGACCCCATGACCGGCAAGGCGTACATCGTCGGCGTCGGAATGACGCCCTTCACCAAACCCGAGAGCGGCGACCGGAAATACTGGGACCTGGCGGCGGAGGCGGGCGGCAACGCCCTCGCCGACGCCGGGATCGGCTACGACGCCGTCGAACAGGTCCCCGTCGGCTACTGCCACCAGCAGTCCACCGCAGGTCAGCGTGCCGTCTACGGCCTGGGCACGACCGGCGTCCCCGTCTACAACGTCAACAACAACTGCGCGACCGGCGCCACCGCCCTGATGCTGGCCCGCCAGTTCGTCGAGGCGGGCGTCAACGACTGCGTCCTCGCCCTCGGCTTCGAGCAGATGCGGCGCGGTGCGCTCGGCGCGGGCGCCGGCAGCGGCGACTTCGCGGCCTCACCCGTCGCCCGCCACTACGGCGTGATGGCCGCCGCCCACGGCTTCGCGAAGACCCCGCCCACCGCCCAGCTCTTCGGCAACGCCGCCCGCGAACACATGGAGCGCCACGGCACCACCGCCGAACAGCTCGCCGCCGTCGGCGCCAAGAACCACCGCCACTCCGCGCACAACCCGTACGCGCAGTTCCGGGACGTCTACACGGTCGAGGAGGTCCTCGCCGCGCCCGTGGTGCACGCCCCGCTGACCCGGCTCCAGTGCTCCCCGACCTCGGACGGCGCGGCCGCCGCGGTCGTCGTCTCGGAACGGTTCGTCGAGTCCCGCGGCCTCGCCGACCGCGCCGTCGAGATCGCCGCCCAGGCCATGACCACCGACACCGAGGAGAGCTTCGCCTCCGGCACCTGCACCGACGTCGTCGGCACCCCGCTGACCTGCGCCGCCGCCCGCCAGGTCTACGAGGCGAGCGGCCTCGGCATCGAGGACGTCGACGTCATCGAGCTGCACGACTGCTTCTCCGTCAACGAACTCCTCACCTACGAGGCGCTGGGCATGTGCGCCGAGGGCGCGTCCGGGGCGCTCGTCGCCGACGGCGCGACGACCTACGGCGGCCGCTGGGTGGTCAACCCGTCCGGCGGGCTGATCTCCAAAGGGCATCCGCTGGGCGCCACCGGCCTCGCCCAGGCCGCCGAGCTGGTGTGGCAGCTGCGCGGGACCGCCGGTGAACGGCAGGTGCCCGGGGCCCGGACCGGCCTCGCCCACAACATCGGCCTCGGCGGCGCCGCGGTGGTGACCCTGCTCCGCAAGTGACCCCGGATGGAGGGGAGTTGGGCGGTGTGCGGACCCCGAACCGGCCCTCTCTGGGGCGGCATCGGTCGTAGGTCCTAGGACCATGCCCGCGACCTGCGACGGGGCCGGGACCGGCCCGATATCCGATACCTGTTCGGTCCGGCGGGTGCGACCATGGGCCCATGCCGTCTGCTGCCACGTCCACCGCCCTGCCCGCACCCCCACGCACCGGAAGCACCGCGCCCGGCTGGCTCGTCACGCTGCTGGTCTGCGCCGGTCAGTTCCTCGTCATCCTGGACGTCTCGGTCGTCAACGTCGCGCTCCCCGCCATGCGGTCGGGCCTGGGCCTGAGCGAGCTGGGCCTGCAGTGGATCGTCAACGCCTACGTCATCACCTTCGCCGGCTTCATGCTCCTGGGCGGACGCGCCGCCGACCTCTTCGGCCGTAAGCGGATATTCGTCCTCGGCCTGGCGCTCTTCACCGTCGCCAGCCTCGCCGGGGGAGCGGCGCAGCAGCCCTGGCAGCTGATCGTGGCCCGCTCCCTCCAGGGCATCGGCGCGGCCGTGCTCTCCCCGGCCACCCTCACCATCCTCACCACCTCCTTCCCGACCGGCCCCGCCCGCACCCGGGCCATCGCCACCTGGACAGCGGTCGGCGCCGGCGGCGGTGCGGTCGGCGGCCTGGTCGGCGGGGTGCTCACGCAGTACCTCTCCTGGCGCTGGGTGCTGCTGATCAACGTCCCCGTCGGTGCGCTGGTGCTGGTCGGCGCCGTGCTCTGGCTCACCGAGAGCCGTCAGGCCACCGCCCGGCGCCTCGACATACCCGGCGCGCTGCTGGCCACCGCCGGTCTCGGCCTCGTCGCCTACGGCATCGTGCAGACCGAGACGGCCGGCTGGGGCTCCGCCGCCGCGCTGCTGCCGCTCTTCGCCGGGCTGGCGGTCATCGCCGCCTTCCTCGCCGTCGAGGCGCGCGCCAAGGCACCGCTGATGCCGCTCGGCATGTTCCGGATGCGGGCGGTCTCCTCGGCCAACGCCGCGATGCTGCTCTCCGGCGCCGCGATGTTCTCCATGTGGTACTTCCTCTCCCTCTACATGCAGAACGTCCTCGGCTACTCCCCGCTGCGGGCCGGACTCTCCTTCATCCCGCACTCGCTGAGCATCGTCATCGGCTCGAAGCTCGCCCCGCAGCTGATGCACCGGATCGGCGCCAAGACCCTCGCGATCTGCGGTGCGGGGCTCTCCGCCTGCGGCATGGTCTGGCAGGGCACCATGGGCGTCCACGGCACCTACCTCGGCACGCTGCTCGGCCCCGGCATCCTGATGGCGTTCGGCGCCGGACTGGCCGCCACCCCGGTCGCCGCCGTCGCCACCTCCGGCGCCGCCCCCGGCGAGCAGGGCCTGGTCTCCGGGCTGATCAACACCTCCCGGCAGATGGGCGGTGCGCTGGGCCTCTCCGTCCTCTCCACCGTCGCCGCCGCCCACGCCCTGACCGGCGACGGCCGCGCGGCCCTGGCGAGCGGCTACGGCCTGGCCTTCCACGTCGGCGCGCTGGTGCTGGTCGCCGCGATCATCCTGATGCTCATCGCCCTGCCGCGCCGCCGGGAGGATGCGACCCGCGGCTGACCGCACCGCGGACGGCGGCCGATGCGACACCAGGCCCGACCGCGAGCCCCGACCGCGAGCCCCGGCCGCGAGCCTCAGCCCCAGCTCCGGCCCCGGCCCGCCGTCCCCGCCTGCGGCAGCCGCCGCCCCCAGCGGTCAGCACATCGCGTTCACGAGGCGTGAGCGGATTGGGCCCGGCGCTGAGCGCCGCCGCGGCCGGCCCCGGATCGATCCGATCCGCGGCCGGCCCCGGATCGATCACCCGCTCCCCGGCCGGCACCCGCCGGATCGCCGCCGCCAACTCCTCCACCGGCCCGTCCTTCACCAGGAACCCGGCGGCCCCGCCTCCATCGCCCGGCGCAGACGCTACGCAGCGGCGGCGCGGCCGGGCAGAGTCGGATGACGTGCCGGGCCGCCCGACAAATGTCACCGGTGTACCCGACCGGCCATTACTGACGGGCCGTCAGGGGGTTCCGGGCGCCGGACGGATCGGCTATACAGGAGCCCATCGGCTAGAACGCGTTCTAAAAGCGCGGGCGCGCCCCGGAACCACCGGAAGCGCACCGGCCCCGCCGCCCCGGAGCCACCGGGCGCCCACCGGGACCACCGCCCGCCACGGTCCGAGCCATCCAGGCCCGGCCACCCGCCCCGGAGGCCACCGCCCGCAGCCACCGGGCGGCCGACGCCTCCGCCCGCGCCGCCGGACGCGTCCCGGCCGAACCGGTACGGCCCCGGCCCGTCGACGGTGCGGACGGCGGGCCGGGGTCCTTACACCCCTAAGGAGCGAGACAGCCCGATGCCCATCGACGTCGCCAAGGCCACCGCCGCCCCGCCGCGGACCACCGAACTCAGCTGGGATCACAAGGACGTTCAGCTCTACCACCTCGGCATCGGCGCCGGCGCCCCCACCCCGGAGAAGGACCACCCCGCCACCGACCCCGACGAGCTGCGCTACACCCTGGAGAGCGCGCTGCACGTGCTGCCCAGCTTCGCCACCGTCGCGGGCGGCGGGATGGCGGTCGCCGGGGGCATGGCGGCGCCCGGCATCGACGTCGACCTCGCCGCGGTGCTCCACGGCGGCCAGACCGTCACCGTCCACCGCCCCCTCCCGGTCCGTGGCCGCGCCACCCAGACCTCCACCGTGCCCGCCGTGTACGACAAGACCAAGGCCGCCGTCATCGTGCTGCGCTCCGAGGTCGCCGACGGCGACGGGCCGCTGTGGACCTGCGACACCCAGATCTTCGTCCGCGGCGAGGGCGGCTTCGGCGGCGACCGCGGCCCGTCCGCCCGGATCGAGGTGCCCGAACGCGCCCCCGACCTCACCACCGAACGCGTCATCCGCGAGGACCAGGCCCTCCTCTACCGCCTCTCCGGCGACTGGAACCCGCTCCACGCCGACCCGTCGTTCGCGAAGCTCGCCGGGTTCGACCGGCCCATCCTGCACGGCCTGTGCTCGTACGGCGTCGCCCTCAAGGCCGTCGTCGACACCGCCCTCGGCGGCGACGTCTCCCGGGTGCGCGCCTACACCACCCGCTTCGCCGGGGTCGTCTTCCCCGGCGAGACGCTGCGGCTGCGGCTGTGGCGCGACGCCCCCGCACCCGGCCGCATCCAGGTGCTGGTCACCGCCGCGGACCGCGACGACGCCCCGGTCCTCGCCGACACCGTCGTCGACCACACCTGACCCACCCGCACCCCGCACCCGCACCGTCCGTTCGTACGAGAAGGAGCCGCACCGTGCGCGCAGCCGTACAGCACGAGACAGGACAGGACACCCTCGACGTCCTCGACGACGTCGAGGCGGTGGGCTTCGGTCCCGGCAAGGTCAGGATGCGGGTGCGGGCCACCGGCCTGTGCCACTCCGACCTCTCCGCGATGAGCGGGGTGCTGCCGCAGCCCGCACCGTTCGTCCCCGGCCACGAGGGCGCCGGGGAGATCACCGACGTCGGCGACGGCGTCACCGCCCTCGCGCCCGGTGACCGCGTCCTGATGTGCTGGCTGCCCGCCTGCGGCAGCTGCCCGTCCTGCAAACGCGGCCAGACCCATCTGTGCCTGGCCGGATTCATGAATGCCGGGACGCCCAACTTCAAACGGCCCGGCGGCGACGTCTTCGGCTTCGCCGGCACCGGCACCTTCGCCGAGGAGGTCGTCGTCCCCGCGCACTGCGCCGTGCCCATCCCCGACGACGTGCCGTACGACATCGCCGCGCTCATCGGCTGCGGCGTCACCACCGGCCTCGGCGCCGCCGTCAACACCGCGAAGGTGGAGGCGGGTTCGTCGGTCGCCGTCATCGGCTGCGGCGGCGTCGGCATCTCCGTCATCCAGGGCGCCCGGGCCTGCGGCGCCGCCCACATCACCGCCGTCGACCCGGTGCCCGCCCGCCGCGAGGCCGCCCTCCGCTTCGGCGCCACCGAGGCGCTGGCGCCCGACGCCCTCGCCGACGCCAAGGCCAAGGTCACCGCCGGCGAGGGCTACGACTACGTCTTCGAGGTCGTCGGCAAATCCGCCACCGCCCGCACCGCCTACGAGACCACCCGCCGCGGCGGCACCCTCTGCATCGTCGGCGCCGGCGCCCTCGACGACACCTTCCAGGTCAACATGTTCGAGCTGTTCTTCGACGAGAAGCGCATCCTGCCCTCCCTCTACGGCGGCGGCGACGTCCTGCGCTCCTACGAACGCGCCATCGCCCTGTGGCGGGCCGGCCGTATCGACCTCGAAGGGCTGATCACCCACCGCGTCCCCCTCGCCGACATCAACGACGCCCTCGACCAGATGCGTACCGGCACCGCCCTGCGCACCTGCATCGAGCTGTGACCGCCCGGGCCCGGGCCGCGCCCGCCAGGGCCGCCCGGACCGCGACCGAGAGGAACGGCATTGACCGGCACCGCACTTCCCCTGGACGGGCGCACCGCCGTCGTCACCGGCGCGGGCCGCGGCCTGGGCCGCGCCGAGGCGCTGGAACTGGCCCGGCTCGGCGCCGCCGTCGTCGTCAACGACTACGGGGCGCCGGGCCGCGACGGCTCCGGTGAGGCGTCCGCCGCCCCCGCCGCACAGGTCGTCGCCGAGATCACCGCGGCCGGCGGCCGGGCCGTCGCCCACACCGGCGACGTCGCCGACCACGCGCAGGCCCGCGAGCTGATCGAACTGGCCGTCGCGCACTACGGCGGCCTCGACATCCTGGTCAACAACGCGGGCATCCTCCGCGACCGGATGGTCTTCTCCATGACCGAGGACGAATGGGACTCGGTCATCCGCGTCCACCTCAAGGGCCACTTCAACACCACCCACTTCGCCGCCGCGTACTGGCGCGGCCGCGCCAAGGCGTCCGGCGCGCCCACCTACGGCCGGATCGTCAACACCTCGTCCGAGGCGTTCCTCGCCGGCTCCGCGGGCCAGCCCAACTACGCCGCGGCCAAGGGCGGCATCGTCGGCCTGACCACCTCCACCGCGCTGGCGCTCGCCAAGTACGGCGTCACCGCCAACGCCATCTGCCCGCGCGCCCGCACCCGGATGACCGAGGACGTCTTCGCCGGGTTCGCCGCACCCACCGACGGCGGCCTCGACCCGCTGGCCCCGGAACACGTCGCCCCGCTCGTCGGCTACCTCGCCTCCCCGGCGGCCGCCCGCGTCAACGGACAGCTGCTGGTCGTCCACGGCGGCATGGTCGCCGTCGCGGAACGCCCGCGGATCGCCGCCAAGTTCGACAGCGCGAAGGAGACCTTCACCTACGACGAACTCGACGCCCAGCTCACGCCGTACTACGCGGAGCGCCCGGCGGGGGAGACCTTCGCCGCCACCGAGGTCCTGGGCCTCAAACGGGCCTGACCCCGGCAACGGCAACGGCCCCCGCGCCTTCCGAGGAAGAATCGGGGGCCGGGACAGGCGCCGGGTGCTCAGGCGTTCTGGGGCTGCTTGGTGCGGCGGTGACGGCCGTTGGCGGCCGCTTTGGCCTCCTCCGTCGCTGCCGGACCGCGGTGCCTGCCGGAGCCTTGGGCCTCGGCGGCCTGGGCGGATGCCTCCTGGGGGCGCGCCTCGGTCGTGTCGGTCTGGGCTTCGGGCATGGAAAGTGTCACTCCGTCGGATCGCTTACGGCTGTACGCGTCGGGACCGCCGCGGTGTCGCCGCCGATGGGCCGGGTCGACCAGCTGCGCGGGGGACAACCCGCGCTCCGTCAGGAGTGAAGGGCGGCCCCCGTTAGCCCCGCTGAATCCTAACGGGGCGGGTGATCACGCTCCACCGGGCCTCCCCGGCCGACAGCGGCGCCTCCTGCAACGGCACCGGTCGGTACGGAGAAGGATGCGCGGGGCCCCCGTACGGTTCCCGGAGCGGGCCGTCCGGATGGGGAGATGGTGGGGAGTTGCCGTCCCGGGGCGGCGGGAACGCCGCGCCGAGCGGGGCGATCCGGCTGCGCTCCTGCCACCGCCGGACGGCGTCGATGTTGTTGCGCACCGGCAGCGGCGGGCGGGTGGTGCGCAGCCCCTGCATCGTCCGCACCGCCTGCGGCAGCCGCGGCCGCTCCGCGTCCGGCGTCTGCACGGTGGTCCCCACCGGCGGTACGGGCACGGTGGCGGGAGCCGGCGGCAGGGGCCCGGGCTCCGCGGAGCGTGCCGCGGGCAGCACCGGCACCGGGGCGGGCGCGGGGAGCAGGACCGCCACGGGCGGTGCGACGGGCGGTGGCCCCGGCGCCGCCGGCACGGGTGCCGGGGTCGGCTCCGGCAGCGGGTCCGGCGCCGGTTCCGCCGTGCGCGGCCACGGTCCGTCGGACGGCTCCAGCGGTACGGCCATCCGCGCCAGCCCGCACTCGACGGTGTCGGTGACGTACGGCAGCAGCAGTTCGCCGTCCGCGCTCCAGCGGCCCGCGCCGGACAGCCAGCCGTCGGGCGCCGGGAGCTGGCGCAGGCCCTTGGCGGCCGGGCGCCAGATGCCGAGGCGCTCGCCGTCGGCGTCCTCGATGCGCCAGGCCACCGCGGACTGCTCGGGCGTCAGCAGCTGTCCGGGCTGGACGGCGAACGGGGTGAGCGTGGCGTCCGGCGGCCGCAGACAGGAGGGGAACCGCACCGGGAGCGCGCTGCCGAGGACGCCCCAGCCCAGCCGGTCCTCGCCCGGTGCGTCGGAGCGGACCAGCAGCAGTCCGCTGTCCGGATCGGCCAGGAGCAGGCGGTCGTTGCTCTCCTCGGTGATCTGGAGAAGGAGTGTCGTTTCGCCGTCGCGGGTCAGATCGACGGCGACGGTCTTCGTCCGGCCGTCCAGTTCCTGGTCGACGGCGAGCAGCTGCCCGGAGCGGTCCAGCCAGGCGCCGCCGGTGCACCGGCCGGGGAGTTCCGCGAGGTGCCGGGGGCCGTCCGGACCGCCGTGCAGCAGCCACAGGGAGGTGGAGGCGGCGCCCGGCGTCAGGGCGTGCGCGCTCCGGCCGCCCGGCGCCGGGGGCAGCAGCGTCAGCTCCGGTGCCTCGATGGTGCCGAGGGGGAGTTCGCCGGTGCCCGGGCCCGTCGGGTACAGCAGCGCGAGGGCGAAACCGTCCTCGACCGGGCGCCGGATCAGCACCCGGCCGTCCGCCAGCGGCAGCAGTGCGCTGTCCGGCGCCTCGGGGGCGTCGCCGGGCAGCGGTACGGCGTAGGGCTCCGGTCCGCTCAGTGTCCAGCGCTCCGGGAACCAGCCGTCCCCTGCGCCGTCCTGGCGCACCAGCCGGGCCGCGTATGAGCCGTCGGCGGCGATCGCGAGCGGCGCGCGGGGCGGACGTCCGAGCGCCGCGCCACCTTCCCTGATACGGACCGTCATCGGGTAGTCACCTCCAGTCATCATGCTGAAGGTAGTTTTCGGACTTCCGGCCGATCAATGTGTGCGGTGAGGGTTCACGCATAAGGGTGGCGAAAGTCCGGTTCGCCGGTCTTGGCCGGGGTCCCTGTGCTGCGAGTTTCAAGCATGCGTAAAGTAAGGGCTGCCTAACCTCATGTTGCGCCGGGTGTGCCGCCTGCCGTGGGCCGCCCGCAGTCCGACCCCTGGAGTACGCGATGTCCCTTCGCCGCCGCGGCACCGCCGCCGCAGCCCTCGCCGCCGCCGGTGCCCTCGCCCTCGCGGCCTGCGGTTCCTCCGACGGGGGCGGCAAGAGCGACAACGGTGCCGGCTCCAAGTCCGTCGCCCAGGGCGGCAAGGACTTCGCCAAGGCGGCCGAGGAGACCGCCAAGATGGGCACCGACGCCAAGGCCGGTCAGTTCCCCCGCACCATCGAGCACGCCATGGGCACCACCGAGCTGAAGTCCGCGCCCCGGCGCGTCATCGTCCTCGACGTCGGCGAGCTGGACAACGTCGTCTCCCTCGGCATCAAGCCCGTCGGCTACGCCCCCACCGAGGGCGACGAGTCGATCCCGGACTACCTGAAGAAGGACGCCGGCCACCCCAAGAGCGTCGGCACCATCAACGGCCTCAACCTGGAGGCCATCAACAAGCTCAAGCCCGACCTGATCCTCGGCAGCAAGCTCCGCGCCGAGAAGCAGTACGCACAGCTCTCGAAGATCGCCCCGACCGTCTTCTCCATCCGCCCGGGCTTCACCTGGAAGGAGAACTACCTCCTCAACGCCGCGGCCCTCGACAAGACCGCCGAGGCGAAGACGAAGCTCGCCGCGTACCGGAAGAAGGCGGAGAAGCTCGGCGAGGACATCGGCCCGAAGAAGCCGACCGTCACGATGCTGCGCTACATGCCGCAGTTCACCCGCCTCTACGCCCAGCAGTCCTTCATCGGCACCCTCCTCAAGGACGTCGGACTGCCCCGCCCGAAGAACCAGCAGGTCGACGATCTCGCCACCGAGGTCAGCCCGGAGAACATCAACCAGGCGGACGCCGACTGGATCTTCACCGGCGTCTACGGCGACCCGAAGGCCACCAAGCGGGACACCGCCGAGTCCAACCCGCTGTGGAAGAACCTCAAGGCGGTCAAGGACGGCCACGCCAAGAACGTCAAGGACGAGACCTGGTACCTCGGCCTCGGCGTCACCGCCGCCGACAGCGTCCTCGACGACCTGCGCGGATACCTCGTCAAGAAGTGACGTCCGGGCCCGGCGGCGCGGGGGGGGGGGGGGGGGGGGGGGGGGGGGGGGGGGGGAGGGGGGGGCGGGGGGGGGGGGGGGGGGGGGGGGGGGGGGGGAGGGGGGGGGGGGGTGTTCCCCCCCCCCCGCCGCCGGGCACCCGTCGCCGCCCGCCGGGGACGCGGGACGGCGGACCCCGGGCGGGAGGTAACCTTCCACCCGTGCCCGCACTGTCTGAAGTCCTCACCGCTCTCGACGCCCTCTGGCCCGCCGAGCGGGCCGAAGGGTGGGACGCCGTCGGCACGGTCTGCGGCGACCCCGCGGCGCAGGTCGAGCGCGTCCTGTTCGCCGTCGACCCCGTCCAGGCCGTCGCCGACGAAGCGGTCTCCCTCGGCGCCGACCTCCTCGTCACCCACCACCCGCTCTATCTGCGCGGGACGACGACGGTCGCGGCGTCCACCTTCAAGGGCAAGGTCGTCCACACGCTCATCCGCGGCGGCATCGCCCTGCACGTCGCGCACACCAACGCCGACACCGCCGACCCGGGGGTCTCCGACGCCCTGGCCGGCGCCCTCGACCTGCGGATCACCGGCCCGCTGGTGCCGGACGCCACCGACCCGCACGGCCGCCGCGGCCTGGGCCGGATCTGCGAACTGCCGCACCCGATGACGCTCGCCGAGCTGACCGCGTACGCCGCGGCCCGGCTGCCGGCCACCGCGCAGGGCATCCGCGCGGCCGGCGACCCGGACCGCGTCATCCGCACGCTCGCCGTCTCCGGCGGCTCGGGCGACAGCCTCTTCGACGCGGTGCGGGCCGCCGGTGTGGACGCGTTCCTCACCGCGGACCTGCGCCACCACCCGGCCTCCGAGGCCACCCAGAGCGTGGACGCCGTCCCCCCGGCGCTGCTCGACGCCGCCCACTGGGCCACCGAATGGCCCTGGTGCGAGCAGGCCGCCGCCCAGCTCGACGCCGTCTCCGACCGCCACGGCTGGGGCCTGCGCACGCACGTCTCCCGTACGGTCACCGACCCCTGGACCGCCCACGCGGCGTCCGCCCCGCTCACCCCGACACACACCACAGGAGCCCCCCGCTGAACGCCGCGCCCGCCGACCAGATCCGTCTCCTCGACGTCCAGGCCCTGGACGTCCGCCTCACCCAGCTCGCGCACAAGCGCAAGAACCTCCCCGAGCTGGCCGAGCTGTCCACCCTGGAGGGCGACCTCACCCAGCAGCGCGACCTGCTCGTCGCCGCGCAGACCGAGGAGAGCGACACCTCCCGCGAGCAGACCAAGGCCGAGCAGGACGTGGACCAGGTGCGCCAGCGCGCCGCCCGCGACCAGAAGCGCCTGGACTCCGGCGCCGTCACCTCGCCCAAGGACCTGGAGAGCCTCCAGCGCGAACTGGCCTCCCTCGCCAAGCGCCAGGGCGACCTGGAGGACATCGTCCTGGAGGTCATGGAGCGCCGTGAGGCCGCCCAGGCCCGCGCCACCGAGCTGTCCGGCCGGGTCGACACCGTCCAGGCCAAGGTCGACGAGGTCACCGCCCGCCGCGACGCCGCGTACGCCGAGATCGACGCCGAGGTCGAGACGGTCACCAAGGAGCGCGAGCTGACCGTCGCCGACATCCCCGCCGACCTGCTGAAGCTCTACGACCGGCTGCGCGAGAAGCACGGCGGCGTCGGCGCGGCCCGCCTCTACCAGCGGCGCTGCGAGGGCTGCCGCCTGGAGCTGGACCTCACCGAGCTGAACGACGTCCGCTCGGCCGCCGCCGACACCGTCGTGCGCTGCGAGAACTGCAGCCGCATCCTGGTCCGCACGCCCGACTCCGGTCTGTAGGCCGTGGCCCGCACCCTGATCGTCGAGGCGGACGGCGGCTCCCGGGGCAACCCGGGCCCGGCCGGTTACGGAGCCGTCGTCCTCGACGCGGCCACCGGCGAAGCCCTCGCCGAGGCCGCCGAGTTCCTCGGCACCGTCACCAACAACGTCGCCGAGTACCGCGGTCTCGTCGCCGGGCTGCGGGCGGCGCACGCCCTCGACCCGGCGGCCCGGATCAGGGTGCGGATGGACTCCAAGCTCGTCGTCGAGCAGATGTCGGGCCGCTGGCAGATCAAGCACCCCGACATGAAGCCGCTCGCCGCCGAGGCGGCCGCCGCCCACCCGGCGGACCTGGTCTCGTACGAGTGGATCCCGCGGGCGCAGAACAAGCACGCCGACCGGCTCGCCAACGAGGCGATGGACGCCAGGCGCGACGGCCGTCAGTGGCGGCCCGCGGACTCCCGCGCCGCACTCGACGCCCCGGCGCGCACCGGCAAGGACACCTCCCAGCACGCCGCCCCGGGCTGGGGCGACGCCGACCTCGGCAAGCCCGCCACCCTCGTCCTGCTGCGCCACGGCGAGACGGCGCTGACCCCGCAGAAGCGCTTCTCGGGCAGCGGCGGCAGCGACCCCGAGCTGTCCCCGGCCGGACTGCGGCAGGCCGAGGCGGCCGCCGCCGCGCTCGCCGCCCGCGGCACGATCGAGGCGGTCGTCAGCTCCCCGCTGCGCCGCTGCCGGCAGACCGCCGCGGTCGTCGCCGACCGGCTCGGGCTCGACGTCCGTATCGAGGACGGGCTGCGCGAGACGGACTTCGGTGCCTGGGAGGGCCTGACGTTCGGCGAGGTCCGCGAGCGGTACCCGGACGACCTCGACGCCTGGCTGGGCTCCACCCGGGTGGCGCCGACCGGCGGCGGCGAGGCGTTCGCGACGGTGGCCCGCCGGGTCGCCGCCGCCCGCGACGCGCTGACCGCCCGGAACGCGGGCCGCACCGTCCTCGTGGTCACGCATGTCACGCCGATCAAGACGCTGGTCCGGCTGGCGCTCGGCGCGCCGCCCGAGGCGCTGTACCGCATGGAACTGTCGGCCGCCTCGCTCTCCGCCGTCGCGTACTACGCCGACGGCAACGCCTCGCTGCGGCTGCTGAACGACACCTCCCACCTGCGCTGACGACGGTACGACGACGGGCCCGGCACCTGCGGAAGGTGCCGGGCCCGTCGCCGTACGTGCGTCAGCCCGCCAACGCGGCGGCCTCGCGGGCGAGTTCGGTGACCCGGCCCCAGTCCTTGGCGGCCAGCGCGTCGGCCGGGAGCATCCAGGTGCCGCCGACGCAGCCGACGTTGGGCAGCGCGAGGTAGGACGGCGCGGAGGCGGCGCCGATGCCGCCGGTCGGGCAGAAACGGGCCTGCGGCAGCGGCGCGGCCAGCGACTTCAGATACGGGGTGCCGCCCGCGGCCTCGGCGGGGAAGAACTTCATCTCCGTCACGCCCCGCTCCAGCAGCGTCACCACCTCCGACGTCGTCGAGACGCCGGGCAGGAACGGCACCCCGGAGTCCTCCATCGCGGCCAGCAGCCGCGGCGACCACCCGGGGCTCACCAGGAACTGCGCACCCGCGCCGCACACCGCCGTGACCTGCTGGGGCGTCAGCAGGGTGCCCGCGCCGACCACCGCGTCCGGGACCTCGGCGGCGATGGCGGCCAGCGCATCGAGCGCGGCGGGCGTCCGCAGCGTCACCTCGATCGCGGGCAGTCCGCCGTCGACCAGGGCGCGGGCGAGCGGCACGGCGTCGGCGACGTCCTGGATCACGACGACCGGGATGACGGGGGCGAGGCCCAGCACGGAGGCGGGCGCATCGGGCGCGGGGGAGGGGGCAGCGTGCATCACGCGCCCATACTGCGCCCCTCTCTGCATAATCCGCAACGAGCGTTGCGTATCGCGCAACGCGCTGGCGTCACACCTCCGTGACGACGACATCCACCGCCCACGGACGGCCCGCCCGCGCCGGAGCCTCGACCTCCACCGTGTACCCGAGCGCGCGCAACGCCTCCACCAGCTCCGCCGGGCCCTCCGGGTCCGCTCCGGCGGTCAGCAGATCGCGGACCATCCGCCCCTTCGTCGCCTTGTTGAAGTGGCTGACCACCGACCGTTTCTCCACCCCGTCCACGATCTTCGACTGGAGCACCCGCACCGTCGCCGTCCGCCCCGCGACCTCACCCTTCGGCTTCCACGCCGTCGCATACGCCGCCGACCGCAGATCCAGCACCAGCCCGGACGCCGCCACCTCCGGCAGCACCCGCGCCATCGGCTCCCGCCAGTACGCCCCGAGCGCCCCGAGACCCGGCAGCTTCACCCCCATCGAGCAGCGGTACGACGGGATCGCGTCATCGGGCCGTACCGCACCCCACAGCCCCGAGAACACCAGCAGCGACCGGCCGGCCCGCGCCCGCGCCGCCGCATCCAGCGTCGTCAGCCCGAGGGCGTCGTAGAGCACCCCGGTGTAGATCTCCGCGGCGGGCCGGGTGCCCGCCGTCCGCAACGCCGCGTTCTTCGCGACCTCGCCCCGCAGCCCCACCCCGATGCCCAGCGTCTCGCGCGCCTTCTCCTCATCGCCCGAGCAGAGCGCGATCAGCTCCTCCAACACCGCCTCCCGCGCGGCACCGAGCCCCGGCAGCGACAACCCCGCCACCTCCAGCGGCGCCCCCTCGCCCCCCGCGGCCTTCCCCTCGGACGGCGGCAACAGCACCAGCACGGTCTTCTCCTTCACCCGGCGACGACGTACGACGCCCCCGGCACACGCCGCCGAGGACCCCGCCAAAGCGTAGATCCTGGCGGTGAGGGGGACGGAATCGCTGGTCAGGGGCGTGCGGTCGACGGGGTAGGGGTGCGGGCCGGTGGTGGGCTCCGTCGTCCGCTGCGGCCGGAGCCGCAGCTGACGGGTGCGCGGCCGATCCGGGCGGTGCGTCTCGGCGGCGGGCCGTGTTGCTCACCGTTACCGGAGCGGCGGCTCGTCGGTGTGCGTCCGACTGGTCCGGGCGGCGCGTGCCGGTGGCGGGCCCTGTCGCTCACCGCTACCGGGGCGGTAGCTCGTGGGGGTGCGTCCGACCGATCGGGACATCGTGTGCCGGTGGCGGGCCCCGCCGCCCACCGCCACCGGAGCCACCCCTCACGGGCGCCATCCAATCGGCCCGGGCGCCACGCCCCGCCGCTCACCGCCACCGGACCCACCCTCACGAGCGCGCATCCAACCGGCCCCGACGGCACGCCCCGACGACAGGCCCTGCCCGCACCACGCCCCCCACGGAACCCCAGCTCACGGCCGCGTTCGGGACCACACGACCGGCCCCGCCGTACCGCGCCGCGCCCGCCGCCCCGCCTTACGCTCGGTGACATGCCCCGCCGTCCCATGCACGTGACCGACGCCGCGCAGGACCCGCTGCGCGCCGCGCTGCGCGGACTGCGCTGGCGGCTGGAGATCCCCGAGCACTTCCCGCCCACCGCCCAGGCCGAGGCCGACAGCGCGGCCCTCGCCCCGCGCATCCCCACCGCCACCGGCGACGTCGCCACCGCCCACAGCCTCGCCGACGCCACCGACCTGCCGCTCTTCACCCTCGAACCACCCGGCGAGCCGGACCTCGACCGCGCGCTGTTCCTCGCCCGCCGCCCCGCCGGACGCGGCTTCCGCCTCCACTACGCCGTCGCCGACGTCGCCTCCTTCGTCACCCCCGGCGGCGCCCTCGACGCCGAGGCCCACCACCGCGTCACCACCCTCCACTTCCCCGACGAACGCGTCCCCCTCCACCCGTACGGCCTCAGCGAGCGGGCCGCCGGACTCCTGCCCGACGAGGACCGCCCGGCCGTCCTGTGGCAACTCGACCTCGACGCGGACGGGGACCTCACCACCGCCTCCGTCCGCCGCGCCCGGGTCCGCTCCCGCGCCCGCCTCGACCACCCCGCCGTCCAGCGCATCCTCGACGACGGCACCGCCGAGGAACCCCTCACCCTGCTCCGCGAGACCGGACTGCTGCGCGAGGCCCGCGAACGCGCCCGCGGCGGGGCCTCCCTGTACGTCCCCGAGGCCCGCCTCACCGCCCACGACGGCCGCTACGCCCTCGCCTACCGCGCCCCGCTGCCCGTCGAACGGTTCACCGCCCAGCTCGCCCGGCTCATCGGCGTGGCCGCCGCCGACCTGATGCTCGCCGCCGGTACCGGCATCCTGCGCACCCTGCCCACCGCCCCGCACGGCGCCGTCGCCCGCCTGCGCCACACCGCCGACGCCCTCGGGGTCGACTGGCCGCACCACACGTCGTACGCGGCGCTCGTCCGCGGCCTCGACCCGCACCGCGCCTCGCACGCCGCGTTCCTCCAGGAGTGCGCCACCGTCCTGCGCGGCGGCGGCTACCTCGCGTTCGACGGCCGCCCGCCGCCCCCGTCCGCCGCGGTGCACGCCGCCGTCGCCCTGCCCTACGCCCACGCCACCGCCCCGCTGAGCCGCCTCGTCGACCGCTACACCTCCGAACTCTGCCTGGCCGCCTCGGCCGGTATCGCCCCGCCGCCCTGGGCCCGCTCCGCCCTGACCGGCCTGCCCGCCACCATGGCGACCGGAACCCGCCGCGCCGACGAAGCCGAGCGCGAATGCGTCGCCCTCGTCGCCGCCGCCCTGCTCCGCGACCGGATCGGCGAGACCTTCGACGCCGTCGTGACGGAGGCCGACGCCGACACCGACGTCGGTACCGATGCCGGTACCGATACCGCCTCCGGTACCGACGCCCCCACCGAGGTCACCGTCCACCTCCGCACCCCCGCCGTCGCCGGCCGCCTCACCTTCCCGCCCGACGCCCCCGCCCCGCGCCCCGGCGACGCCCTCCGCGTCCGCCTGGCCGCCGCCGAACCGGGCAGCGACCCCGTCCGCTTCACCCCGGCCTGACCGGCGGTTCCGGCCGGGTAGCATGGTCCCCACGGCGGACGAGCCGGCCGGGCGGCCGCGTGAGGATCTTCGGACCCTCCCGAGGAACGTCCGGGCTCCACAGGGCAGGGTGGTGGGTAACGCCCACCCGGGGTGACCCGCGGGACAGTGCCACAGAGAACAGACCGCCGGAGCCGCAAGGCACCGGTAAGGGTGAAACGGTGGTGTAAGAGACCACCAGCCTCCGAGGTGACTCGGAGGGCTCGGTAAACCCCACCCGGAGCAAGGTCAAGAGGGAGCGCCCCGGCGCTCCTGCGCGGACGACCGAGGGCTGCCCGCCCGAGTCCGCGGGTAGACCGCACGAGGCTGTCGGCAACGGCAGCCCTAGATGGATGGCCGCCTCCCCTCGGCCCGCAAGGGCCGGGGGAGACAGAACCCGGCGTACAGGCCGGACTCGTCCGCCGCCCACCTCGCTGACCTGCGAGGGAGGGCGGTTTTTCATGATCTGCAACGGTCGTGGGGAGTGGCTGGGGAGAATGGGCCGCGGCGCGCTCCCCGGGCGCCTCTTCGTCGCCGTGCTTGCCGCTGGCCTGCCGTAGCCATCCGCCGAGGGCGGCGATGCCCTGCTGGCCCGAGTCGGGCAGGAAGTGCACGTAGGTATTCAGCGTGAACGCCGGATCGCTGTGCCCCATCCAGTCAGCGAGCTGATTGATGGTTTCACCGGCTTGGAGGGCGACGGAAGCGAAGGCGTGCCTCAGAACGTGGAAGCCGTCCTCGCGGTCCATGTCCCACTCGAACCGGCGCAGTGCGCACCTCTACAACGACGCAGTGTTGATGAACACCCTGGGCACCGTGCCCCTGCGGACCGGTAACCAGTGGCGCGCCTCCCGCAAGACGGGCCACCGCCAGTACGTACTGACCTTCGTCAAGGGCGACCTGATGCGCGCCACTGCACGCATCACCGAGGCCGCCTCATGAAATGGCCTGGAACTCCTCGCACGCGCCCTCACCGTCCCGGACTTCACCCGGCCGTCACCCCCGTAGAGCGACACGACGGCATCCTCGTCAAACGCGAAGACGCCTGGTCCCGCGGCGGTGCCTCGGGAGCCATGGCGCGAGCCATCTTCACGGTGGCTGCTGGTGCTGCTGGCATTGTGAGCGCCGGGGCGGATCAGCCCCCAGCTTGAACGGGCCGCCCTTGTCGCCCATGCGCTGTTATCTCTGGCCTCACCCTTCCGCGCACGCTCGCCACTTGACGTGCCCGGTGGTCACCCCAAGGCGCGCTCCATATCGGCCCGGTGATCAAAAACCCACTGATACACCTCCTGCACCTTTCTCACCGCCCCGGCATCGCGGAGACGGATCATCGCGGGATTCCCGGAGTCTGCGGCAGATTCGATGCCACGCCAGCATCTTTCCTGCCACCACAAGATCACGGGAACGAGATCATTCCGTTCGGTCAGCCCATAGCTATCAGCGATCAGCCTCAGCCGTCGCGCAGTCTCGGACGTATCTCCGATGCCCGGCCCGAGTCCGAGATACTGCCAACACACGTGGGCAACGTCATGAATGCGCGCACCAGGCGCAGCCAAGTCCCAGTCGATAAAGGCGACTGGGCGCAGGGCGCCGCTCACGAATCGATAGACGGTGTTCTTGGGTGAGAGGTCGTTATGGCATACGACCTCGTGTGATCCGGCCAGTTCCGTGCCTGCCGTCAGGTCGTGGAACTCTCGCACGAGCTGAGAGACCCGCTTCAGGCTTTCGTCGGAGTACACGGACGGTGGCTGCTGCAGTTCCCAAGCCACGTGCCCTTCGAGGTATGTGAGAACCTCGCGACCCTCCTCGTCGATGCCGCGGTAGCGCGGTGCACCGACCCATTCACCGGCCTCAAACATCTTCAGCAAGTGGCCGACGAAACCAGTTCTTGCCGACGCAGGACGGCGCACGGTGGAGCCGACACGCACAACGTGATTGATCAACCCACCAGGCAAGGGTGACTCAGTCATCTCTCCATCGTGCACGATCTACATGTCGAACTCTCGCGTGAACAAAGCCGCCATGAGGCTGATGGTGTGCGAATCCGGCGTGCGCGCCACCTAGGGAATTGAACATCGATACACTCCCGGCCGAACATCCGACATCGGGGGAGAGGCGTGCATGGAGCTGGCGCAGCACGGACACCGTCAGGAGCCGCAGGTCGAGGAGTCGATGCCGCGGATGAACGTGGGCTGGATGCTCAGCGATGATCCGCACAAGACGCTTCCTCCCGGCCTCACCCACACCCAGCGTGTGCTGACCGTGCGTATCGACAACAGCACCAGGGCTTTCGTCCAGAGCCTGATCTTCGGTGCCGCGTTCCTCGTCTTCGGTGCCGCCTACCGCAAGTCCGATGTCACCATCGCCGCCGCCGCGGCGCTCCTGGGAGTCGGCATACTCGCCTTCGGGGTGCGGTCCCTGGTCAAGTCGTTCGGGTTCCGGCGGGAGTTGCGGCGGGTCAGCTGACGCGGGAGCCGGCGCGCAGTCTTACTCCGTGACGCCGCCGCAGCCGGTGGATTTCCCACCAGGCCACCGCGGTCACCGACAGCGGGCCGCCGAGGAACGCGCAGACCGCGAGGGGCTTCGGGCCCGGCGGCAGGCCGCCCGCGGACAGGCTGATGAAGGCGCATTCCCAGACCAGGATGGAGGTGACCAGGGCGGGCAGGGCCGGATGCAGGGCGGACAGGTTGAAGGCGTGGCGGAGGCCCGGCCCGTACGAACCGGGCGCCGCCCCTACCGTCCGCCTACCGGCCGTCCTTCGCCCCCACCGGGAACCACGTGGCCCGGGACTTCTTCCACTCGTCGTGTGGGAGGTCCTTGGCCTCGGTGCCGTCGCCGTAGAGGTCGGCGGAGCCGTCGTCGGTGATCAGTTGGGCGCGGGCGTCGGGGGCGGTGAGGTCGGGGACGTCCACCACGGCCTCCCAGCCGCCGGGGTCCTTCGTCGGCAGGTCCTGCGCCTTGACCGGGGTGTGGCCGGGGACGCCGTCCCAGGTGTAGAGGGCGTAGGGGGCGCTGTTGTCCTCGGCGGCCCAGGAACCGGCGACGATCAGGTACTGGTCGGCGGCGTTCTTGCGGATGTCGCGGATCGAGAGGCCGCCGAGGTCCAGTTCGACGGGGGTGCCGACGGTGGCGTGGGCGCCGTCGGCGACGACCTTGTCGAAGTTGGTGACCGGCACCAGCAGCGCCTTGCCGCCCTTCTTCGGCGGGACCAGCGGCGCGCGGAAGCCGATGTACGCGGTGCTGCGGGAGCCGGGCGCGAACTCCAGGCCCTCCACGTTGAACCCGTCGATCTGCTTGGGTACCTGGCCCTCGGCCGTACCGGCGGCGAAGCCGTACTTGCCGTCGTGCTTCTCGTCCCATTTCACGAGGTCGTCGCGGAGCTTCCGGTACGAGCCACCGAGGGTGAGTTCGGTGGCGGCGCCGGAGCCGCGGACCTTGGTGGTGAAGACGGTGGCGCGGTCGGGCTGGAACTTGCCCTTCTTGCTGTTGCCGAGCGAGCCGGTCCAGTAGATCGTGTCGCCGGTGCGGGCCGCCGCCTCCATGTCGATCTCCTTGGAGACGCCCAGCTTGTCGCTGAAGTCCCAGGTCTTGACGGGGGCGCCGCCCGTCCGGCGGTCGTACAGGCGCAGCACGTTCGTCTCGTCGTCGGCGACGACGACATAGCCGCCGCCGACGTCCACGGCGGCCGAGGCGTCGCTGGAGCCGGTGAAGTAGCGGGTGTCCGCGGCGCGTTGGACGGCGGCGGACGCCGCGTAGTGCAGCGTGGCGGTGGCCGAGCCGCCGTCGCCGTCGGTGACCTCGATCTTCAGGTCGGTGTAGCCGACGCCGCGGGCGGTGACGGTGAGCGTCCGGGTGGCGCCGTCGCCGCTGAGGTGCACGTCGGAGGTGCGAGCGACGGAGGTGTCGGAGCTGGAGCGCGCCGAGACCTTCAGCGCCGAGGCGTCGCCGCCGGACAGTTTGACGGTCACCGACGGGTCGCCGGTGGCGTCCACCGCACCGGAGAGGTAGCCGGCCGGCAGGGAGATGTCCGGTCCGCCGGAGGCGGCGGCGGGTGCGGGACCGCCCAGTCCGGCGGCGGTGAGGCCGAGGGCCGCGCCGAGGACGAGCGGGATCCGGCGCCGGGACCCGCGGGCGGAGGGGTGGGGGGACGGGGAAAGACGCTTGCGCACGGTGTGCCCTTCGACGGCTCCGGTGTCGCGAACAATGTCCAAGGCCGCCGCCAACGGCACCCGCACCCCCGGGCGTACGCGGGGTGAACAGCGGCCGGCGGCGCGGGCAACACGATACGGAGCGACGGGCGCCCGCGACCATGGTCCGGACCATGCCGATTCCGGCTGGGTGCGGACGCCCGTCACGCCGGAATCGCTTACGTCGCCCGGGGTGGTCTCCTCTTACGTCATCGGGCCGGACTCCGTTACGTCACGGGTAGGCGAACTCCCGTGCCTCGCCGGGCCGTTCAGCTCTCCGGCAGGGCGGTGGCGGTGCCGCCGACGTGGGCGCGGGGGTCGCCGTCGCGCAGCTCGACGGTGAGCAGTCCGGGGCGGCCCAGGTCGTGGCCCTGGTGGAGGGTGAGGGTGGTGGGGGCCGTGACGAGGCCGAGGGTGCGGGCGTAGGCGCCGAGGGCGGCGGCCGCGGCGCCGGTGGCCGGGTCCTCGACGACACCGCCGACCGGGAACGGATCACGGACGTGGAAGACCGACTCGCTCTCCCGCCAGGCGAGTTGGAGCGTGGTGAGGTCCAGGCGCCGCATCAGCGCGGCCAGGCGCGGGAAGTCGTAGTCGAGGTCGGCGAGGCGGGCGCGGGTGGCGGCGCCCAGCACCAGATGGCGGGCCCCGGCGTAGGCGATCCGGGGCGGCAGCGCCGGGTCGAGGTCGGCCGGGGGCCAGCCCAGCGCGGCCAGCGCCTCGGTGAGGTCGTCCGGGGTGACGTCGGTGACGTACGGCTCGACGCTGCTGAGGGTGGCGACCAGGCGGCCGCCGGTCTCGCGGACGGTGACCGGGACGGTGCCGGAGCGGGTGGCGAAGACCAGCTCGCCGGGGCCGTGGCGCTCGGCGAGAGCGACGGCGGTGGCGATCGTGGCGTGACCGCAGAACGGCACCTCGGCCAGCGGGCTGAAGTACCGGATGGTGAACGCGCGTCCGGGGGTGCCCAGGCCCTCGGGCGGGGCGGTGAGGAACGCCGTCTCGGAGTAGCCGAGCCGCGCGGCGACGGCGAGCCGGGCCGTGTCGTCGAGGCCCGTCGCGTCCAGGACGACACCGGCCGGGTTGCCGCCCGCGGGGTGGTCGGAGAAGGCGGTGTAGCGCAGGATCTCGGGGGAGCCGGGGGATCCGGCCGGGTGCGCCGCCGTCGTGACGCCCGTCGTTCCGGTGCCGGTCGTGGAGGTCTCGTCGCGTGTCATGGCGGCGAGAACCTGCTGGTGCGGTGAGCTATTCCCGGGGGCGCCCGCCCCAGGGGCGGTGCCGCTGCGGACCGGTGCCGGCCGGGCGTTCCCGGGGGCGCAGCCGCGTGCGCGGGGCCCGGGGGCGCGCCGAGTCGAGCCCCCGGGCCTGCCCGTCCGTTCCGCTCACCCCCGGCCGATGTACGGCATGTTCGTCGCCATCACCGTCGCGAACTGCACATTGGCCTCCAGCGGCAGCGCCGCCATGTGCACCACCGTGCGGGCCACGTCCGCCGCGTCCATGACGGGCTCGGGGGCGGTGGTGCCGTTGGCCTGGAGGATGCCGGTCCGCATCCGGCCGGTCATCTCGGTGGCGGCGTTGCCGATGTCGATCTGCCCGCAGGCGATGCGGTACGGACGGCCGTCCAGGGAGAGGGATTTGGTCAGCCCGGTCATGGCGTGCTTGGTCGCGGTGTACGCGACGGAGTGCGGGCGCGGGGTGTGCGCGGAGACCGAACCGTTGTTGATGATCCGGCCGCCCTGCGGGTCCTGGGCCTTCATCGCCCGGAACGCCCCCTGGGCGCTGAGGAACGCGCCGGTGAGGTTGGTGTCGACGACCGTCCGCCAGTCGTCGGCGGACAGCTCGTCCAGGGGCACCGCCGGGCCGAACGTCCCGGCGTTGTTGAACAGCAGGTCGACGCGGCCGAAGCGGGCGTGGACGGCGGCGAAGAGGGCGTCCACCTCGGCGGGCCGGGTGACGTCGGTGGGCAGGACGAGGGGCGGCGGGCCCGGGGGCGCGGTCGCCGCCGTCTCCGACAGGGCCTCGGCGCGCCGCCCGGCGAGCGCCGCCCGCCAGCCCCCGGCGGTCAGCGCGTGCGCCACGGCCCGCCCGATCCCGGAGCCCGCACCGGTGACCACCGCGACGGGCGCCCCGCCCGCAGCCGCCGCGCCCGCTCCGCCCGCCTCCGGCCCGGGGCCGGCCGGTATCTGCTGTGCCTGTGCCATGGCGGCAGGGTAGGGCGGCCAGGGCGCCGGGGGTGGAGTGTCTCAGGGGGTGATCGGGGGGGCGTTTCGGTCGGGGTGTTTCGGCTGGGGCTGTCCGAGGCTTTCCGGCCGGGGGCCGAGGGGGCCGAGGGGGCGGAGGGGGCGGTTTCCTCGCTTGTCCGGGCGTTCCCCGCGGCCATTTGCCCGCCTCGACGGAGTGCGGGCGGCCCGGTCTCCCTGTTCGTCCCGGTGTCCCGGACGAGCAGGGAGACCGGGCCGCCCGGACCCGTCTGCTCGGGTCGCGCCCACCCCTACGGGGAACCTCCGGGTCTTCCCGGGGCCGCAGCCGGTGCCTCGCCCCACCGGCCGGGTAGGGCCAAGTCCGGGGGCCCACCCACCCCCTAGGGAACAACCCCGACCCCCGCCGCGCCCGGCCCCGGCCCACCCCGTCCACCCCGCCCCGACCCCCCGCCGTCACCCCACCCCGCCGAACCGCTCCAGCACCGCCGCCTTCGCCACGGCGAACTCGTCCTCGGAGAGGATCCCGTCGCGCCGCAGATCGCCCAGTTCACGCAGGCGGCGCAGGAGGGTGTCGTGGTCCTCGGCGGGGGCCGCCGCGCGCGGTTCACCGGCCTGGTCCGCGGGCTCGGCCGGGGCGGGGCGCCGGGCGGGGGCCTTGGGGTGCGAGAGGCGGGCGGTGACCGCCGCCGCCAGCAGTGCGGTGCCGCTCTCCTTCTTGAAGCCCCACAGCTCGATGGCGTGCGGATCGTGCTCCGGTGAGATGGGCAGCTTCACGCCGTGCGGGCGGAAGCGGAGAAAGCCCGACTCCAGCCCGGCCGGCGGCTGCCACTCCACCGCCGCCAGCTCGCCGACCGTGAACTCCTGGGGCCCGGCGTGCTTCTTGTGCTCGGTGGTGTTCCACCGCCAGCTGACCGCCACCCGCTTCCCGTCGAACGTCGCGGTGCCGTCGACGCCCGCCCCCGACACCGGCACCGCCGGACCGGGCAGCAGATAGCGGTCGCAGGGCCCCTCCGGGATCTCCTCCAGCGTCAGCGACCGCCGCACCTCGTCGACGAAGTACTCGGCGACACCGGCGCGGTCCGCCTCGACCGACAGGTGGTACGGGCTCGCCTCGTCCGGCAGCCGCCCGCCGGTGGCCTGGAGCAGCGGATCGGCGCCGTCGCGCAGCCGCAGCCGCAACCGGCCGCCCTTACGGCCCGGTTCGTAGGAGATCCCCGCCACCGCCGCCAGCGGAACGGTGTGTTCGCCCAGCTCCTGCCGGAGCCGGTGCACCCCGCGCTCGTTGCCCGGCACGATGCGGACGGCCTCGCCGTCGAAGGTCCAGGTACCGTCCCGCGTCATCAGTTCTGCCATGCCCCGGAGCCTAATGAGCCGCCGGTGCGGGGGCCTGCGGGGCGGCGCGTGCGGTCCCGGAATCGCGCCCCGGGGCCGCGCCGGGGGGCGTACGGACTCGGAAACGCGCCCCGCGCCCGGAGCCGGCCCGGAGGGCGCCCGGCCCGCAGTACGCGCCCCCGCCCGCGCGCCCCGCTTTGCCCCGCCGCGTCCGTTGCGGGCCGAGTTCTCACCGAGCTGTCATGTATGCGCCGTACACGGGACAGCGGCCCGCCGTCCCCCACCCCTGCAATCGCAGACGACAACCACCGTCAGGGGAGGGGCAGATGACCCAGCACACCGCGCACGAGCAGGGAACGGCCGCGCACGACCGGGAGCAACGGAACGCCGCCGCGCACCTCGGACGCCGCCGCTTCCTCACCGCCACCGGTGCGGCGGCGGCGCTCGCCTTCGCCACCAACCTGCCGCGCCCCGGCGCCGCCCACGCCGCCGAGGCCGACCCGCAGCGGCTCACCGAGAACCCGTTCACCCTCGGCGTCGCCTCCGGCGACCCGCAGCCCGGCTCCGTCGTCCTGTGGACCCGCCTCGCCCCGCGCCCCTACGAGCCCGGCAACGGCATGCCCGCCGCCCGCGTCCCGGTCCGCTGGGAGGTCGCCTACGACGAGAAGTTCACCAAGCTCGCCGGCCGCGGCCGCGCCGACGCCCACCCCGAGTTCAACCACTCCGTCCACATCGAGCCCACCGGCCTCGCCCCGGACCGCGTCTACTACTACCGCTTCCGCGCCGGGACCTGGATCAGCCCCGTCGGCCGCACCCGCACCGCCCCCGCCCCCGGCGCCCGCACCACCGCACTGCGGCTCGGCGCCGTCTCCTGCCAGGCGTACCACGACGGTTACTTCACCGCCTACCGCCACCTCGCCGAGGAAGACCTCGACGTCGTCTTCCACCTCGGCGACTACCTCTACGAGTACGCCGTGGACGCCGCGGGCGGCGCCCGCCGCTACACCGACCGCACCCTCCCCGGCCACTTCAACCACGAGACCGTCACGCTGGAGGACTACCGGCTGCGCTACGCCCTCTACAAGTCCGACCCCGACCTCCAGGCCGCCCACGCCGCGCACCCGTTCATCGTCACCTGGGACGACCACGAGGTGGAGAACAACTACGCCGCCGACATCAGCGAGGACGACGCCCCGCGCGATCAGTTCCTGATCCGCCGCGCCGCCGCCTACCGCGCCTACTGGGAGAACCAGCCGCTGCGCCGCCCCCAGCTCCCGCACGGCGCCGACGCCCGCCTCTACCGCCGCATCCGCTACGGGCAGCTCGCCCAGTTCGACATCCTCGACACCCGCCAGTACCGCTCCGACCAGGCGTACGGCGACGGCTGGCACGCCCCGGGCCCGGACTCCGCCGACCCGGCGCGCACCCTGACCGGCGCCGCCCAGGAACGCTGGCTGATCGACGGCTGGCGCAACTCCACCGCCCGCTGGAACGTCCTGCCCCAGCAGGTCACCTTCTCCGAACGCCGCTCCACCACCGGCGACGCGTACAAGGTGAGCATGGACAGCTGGGACGGCTACCCCGCCTCCCGCGAGCGGCTGCTGGCCGGCGCCGAGGCGGCGGGCGCCGACAACCTCGTGGTGCTCACCGGCGACGTCCACGTCCACTACGCCTTCGACGTCAAGCGCGACTTCGCCCGCCCCGACTCGCGCACCATGGGCGTCGAGTTCGTCACCACGTCCATCACCAGCGGCCGGGACGGCGCGGAGAAGCCCGCCAACTGGGAGACCTACCTCGCCGCCAACCCGCACATGAAGTTCTACGACGGCCGCCGCGGCTACGTGACCGTCACCCTGGACCACGCCACCGCGCGCGCCGACTACCGCACGGTGTCCGCCGTCACCACCCCGGGCGCCCCGGTGCGCACCGCCGCCTCCTTCGTCTCCGAGGCCGGCAACCCCGGGCTGCACCGGGGCTGACCGGGCCCGGGAGCGGGCGGGCGCCGGGCCCGTCCGCCCCCGGACCGGGCCGTTCTCCGCCCCGGGACGTAGGTCCGGCGACCTCGGGCGAAGTGGTCGGAATGGGGCCGGTGCATGACACGATGGTCCGCGGCCATCAACAAAAAATGGAGACGCTCATGACGGACGCCGCGCCCGGCACGGCAGAGAACAAGGACCTACCTCCGATACCCGGGCGGGGCCCGGCGGCCCGGCCGTCCGCGTCCCGCCGCACCGGCCTCCTCCTCACCCTCGTCCTCGGCGGCCTCACCGCCGTCCCGCCGCTCTCCATGGACATGTACCTCCCGGCCCTCCCGGAGGTCACCCAGGCGCTGCACAGCCCCGCCGCCACCGTCCAGCTCACCCTGACCACCTGCCTCGCCGGGATGGCGCTGGGGCAGCTGGTCGTCGGCCCGATGAGCGACAAGTGGGGCCGCCGCCGCCCGCTGCTCACCGGCATGGTCATCTACGTCCTCGCCACCGCGCTCTGCGCCTTCGCCCCCAACGCCGAGATCCTCATCGCCTTCCGGCTGCTCCAGGGCCTGGCGGGCGCCGCGGGCATCGTCATCGCCCGGGCCGTCGTCCGCGACCTCTACGACGGCGTCGCGATGGCCCGGTTCTTCTCCACCCTGATGCTGATCTCCGGCGTCGCCCCCGTCGTCGCCCCGCTCATCGGCGGGCAGATCCTGCGGATCACCGACTGGCGCGGCATCTTCGTCGTCCTCACCGTCGTCGGACTCGTCCTGACCACCGTCGTCTGGCGCACCCTGCACGAGACGCTGCCGCCCGAGCGGCGCCACCCCGGCGGCCTGGGGGAGACCCTGCGCACCATGCGCGACCTCCTCGCCGACCGGGCGTTCTCCGGCTACCTGCTGGTCGGCGCCTTCGGCTTCGCCGCCCTCTTCGCCTACATCTCCGCCTCGCCGTTCGTCGTCCAGGAGATCTACGGCGCCTCCCCGCAGACCTTCAGCCTGCTGTTCGGCGTCAACTCCGTCGGACTGGTGACGGTCGGCCAGATCAACGGCAAGATCCTCGTCGGCCGGGTGCCGCTCACCAAGGTGCTGGGCTGCGGCCTCACTGTCATCGCCCTGGCCGCCATCGCGCTGCTGCTGATGACCTCCGGCGTCTTCGGCCCGGTCGGACTGGTACCGATCGCGGCCGGGCTCTTCGTCCTGATGTCGGCGATGGGCCTGGTCATGCCCAGCACCAACACCCTGGCGCTGCTGCGCACCCCGCACGCCGCCGGCTCCGCCTCCGCACTGCTGGGCACCTCGACGTTCCTGCTCGGCTCCGTCGCCTCCCCGCTGGTCGGCATCGCCGGTGAACACACCGCCGTCCCGATGGCCGTCGTGCAGCTCGGATGCGCCGTTCTGGCGCTGGCGTCCTTCCTCGGCCTGTGCCGCCCGTGGCAGCGTGGGGAGGGCACACACGGGACCGCCGCGGACGGGAGGGCCACGCTCTGAACACACCGAAGCCACCGCACACCCCGGGCGCCCCGGTGCTCCGGCCGGGCACCCCGGCCGACGCCGGGCTCGACCCCCGCTGGACCGCGCGGCTGACCGACGGCGTCCGGGCGCTGCCGCACGGCCGCGACCCGTGGTGCGCGGGCGCCGTCGTCCTCGCCGGACGCGGCCCGGTCGTCGCCGTCGAGGAGGCCACCGGCTGGGCGGTCCGCTACCGCGCCCACGACCCGGCGACCGACCGCGGCGTCCCGCTGCCCCGCGACGCCTGGGAGCCGATGCGCCCCACGACCGTCTTCGACCTGGCGTCGGTCAGCAAACTCTTCACCGCCCTCGTCGCCCTCCAGCACGTCGAACGCGGCGCCCTCACCCTCGGCGAGGAGGTCCGCACCACCCTCCCCGCCTTCGCCTCCGGCATCACCGTCCGCCACCTCCTCACCCACACCTCGGGCCTTTGCCCCGAACGTCCCCTGTACGAAGGGCGGAACCGGGCCGAGCGGTTGGCGATGGTCTGGGAGCAGGCCGCCGCACCCGACGGCCGCCCCGGCAGCGGCCCCCGCTACTCCGACCTGAACCTCCTCGCCCTCCAACTCCTCCTGGAGCGCCGCACCGGCCGGGGCCTGGCCGCCCTCGTCCGCGACGGCCTCACCGCCCCGCTGGGCCTGCACTCCACGGCGTACGGGCCGCTGGCGCCGCAGGGCGTGGCGGCGACGGAGGACCAGCGGCGGCCGTGGGCGAAGGCGGACCGCGGCATGGTCCGCGGCGAGGTGCACGACGAGAACGCCTGGGCGCTGGGCGGCGTCGCCGGGCACGCGGGCCTCTTCTCCACCGCCCAGGACCTCGCGGTCCTGAGCCGGACGCTGCTCAACGGCGGGGCGTACGGCGCGGTGCGGGTGCTGCGGCCGGAGACCGTCGCCGCCCTCCTCGACCCGCCGGGCCTCGGCTTCGCCGTCGACCAGCCGTACTTCATGGGCGAACTGGCGGGCCGCGGCGCCGCCGGCCACACCGGCTTCACCGGCACCAGCCTCGTCCTGGACCGCGCCACCGACACCTTCCTCATCCTGCTCGCCACCACCGTCCACCCCCGCCGCCGCACCGCGGGCAGCGCGCCCCGGGCGGCGGCCGCGACGTGCCTGGCGCGGGCGCTGGGGGCGTGGGACGGGGTGGGGTGAGGGGTGGGGCTGCGGGGCGGGGTCGGGGTTGTTCCCTAGGGGATGGGTGGGCCCCCGGACTTGGCCCTACCCGGCAGGGCGGCGGGGGACCGTGCGTGAGCCCGGGGAAGGCCCGGAGGTTTCCCGTAGGGGCACGCACGCTCCGGGCACTCGTTCCCGTACGGGCTGGGCACGCCCCGGCTCCGCGTCCCGCACGGGCGGCGGAGGCCCCGCCCACAGGAGAAGGCGAGCCCCGGACGCCCCCGCCCACAAAGAGAGGCACGCGCCCCGGGCGCCCCGCCCCGCCCCGTAAACTTGGCCGAATGCACGACGAACTGCGCGCCGCCCTGGCCGGCCTGCTCGACGGCCTGCCGCCGACGCAGGCCGCGCGGGCCGTCGACCGGCTGATCAGCCACTACCGCGGCACCACTCCGACCGACGCCCCGGTGCTCCGCGACCGCGCCGATGTCGCCGCCTATGCCGCGTACCGCATGCCCGCGACCTTCGAGGCCGTCCGGTCCGCGCTGGCCGCGTTCGCCGCCCGGGTGCCGGAGTTCGCACCCCGCACCCACCTCGACATCGGCGGCGGCACCGGCGCCGCCACCTGGGCCGCCGCCGCGACCTGGGACGGCCACCGCTCCACCGTCGTCGACTGGGCGCAGCCCGCCCTGGACCTGGGCCGGGAGCTGGCCGGGGCCACGCTGCCCGGTACCGAGTGGCGGCGCGGCGTCATCGGCGACGGCCTCGCCGTCCCGGCGGGCACCGACCTGGTGACCGTCTCGTACGTCCTGGGCGAGCTGCGGCCCGAGGCCCGCCGCGCCGTGGTCGACGCCGCGGCCGCCGCCACCGCCGTCGTGCTGATCGAGCCGGGCACCCCGGACGGCTACCTCCGCATCCGCGAGGCCCGCGAGCAGCTGACCGCCGCGGGGCTGCGGATCGTCGCGCCCTGCCCGCACGGCGCCGTCTGCCCGATCGTGCCCGGCGAGGACTGGTGCCACTTCTCCGCCCGGGTCAGCCGCTCCTCCCTGCACCGCCAGATCAAGGGCGGTTCGCTGGCGTACGAGGACGAGAAGTTCGCCTACGTCGCGGCGGTCCGGCCGTCCGAGGCGCCTGCCGACCCCGCTGCGGCCCGCATCGTCCGCAAGCCACAGCTCCGCAAGGGTCAGGTGCTGCTGGACCTGTGCACCGCCGAGGAGGGGCTGCGCCGTACGACGGTGACCAAGCGCCACGGCACGCGGTACCGCGCGGCCCGGGACGCCGCCTGGGGCGACACCTGGGAGTGACCGGCGGGGCGCCGCGTCCCGGGACCCGTGGGAGTGACCGGCCGGGCGCCGGGCCCCGGGACCCCTGGGGTTGACGCCGCCGCCCCGATTTCTGCGAGACGACCCGTCTCGCCCGAGGGCTCGGCTCGGTACGATCGCGCCATGCCCACCACCCCCTCGCCCAACGCCGCGCGCCGCAGCGAGCGCTCCCGCCGCGCGATCTTCGACGCCGCCCTCGCCCTGGTCGGCGAGGTCGGCTACCCGCGTCTGACCATCGAGGGCATCGCCGCCCGCGCCGGCGTCGGCAAGCAGACGATCTACCGCTGGTGGCCCTCCAAGGCCGCGGTCCTGCTCGACGCGTTCACCGAGGGCGTCGAGAGCTACGGCGAGGGCCTGCCCGACACCGGCGACCTGGCGGCCGACCTGAAGTTCGTGCTGCGGGCCACCTGCGACGAGTTCAACGACCCGGCCTTCCAGGCGCCCTACCGCGCGCTCGCCGCCGCGGGCGCCGCCGACGAGCAGCTCTCCCGCGACTTCGTCGCCCGGCTGATGGAGCCCGGATTCGCCGTCTACGAGGCCCGGCTGCGCGCCGCCCAGGAGGCCGGCGAGATCGACCCGGACGCCGACCTCCGCACCGTCACCGAGATGCTGCTGAGTCCCTTCTCACAGCGCTGGCTGATGCGCACCGGCGAACTCACCCACGCCTACGCCGACACCCTCGTCGACCTGGTACTCCGCGCGGTGCGCACCCGCGACTGAAACGTGCGCCCGGCGTGCGCTCCCTCGTACGGGACGGCAAATGCCCGCTTCGTCCGTCCCGTACGGGCCCCGGATCCTGACACGGGTCACCCGAAGCGCCGGATGGTGGCAGCATTGTTCCCAGACCACCGCTCGAATTGAGGGGATAGATGGAACGCAAGAGCAGGTTCTCCCAGTGGCTGCGCCGGCCGAAGAGCGGATCGGACGGCGATGAGACGGACACGGGATCGGCGGCCGCACGCGGCCGCGAGGACCTGCTGCTGGCCGCGGCCGACGCGGGCTTCCCCGTCGCCCCCGCCGCCCACCCCTCCGGCTACGGTTGCTCCTGCGAACGCATCGGCTGTCCCACCCCCGGCCGTCACCCCGTCTCCTTCGGCTGGCAGACCGTCGCCACCACCGACCGCGACAAGGTCGCCGCCTGGGTCGGCACCCTCCCGCAGGCCAACTTCATCACCGCCACCGGCATCGCCCACGACGTCCTCGACGTCCCCGCCGAGGCCGGCCGGGCCGCCCTGGAGCGCCTGGAGGCCGCCTCCGTCGAGCTGGGCCCGGTCTCGCTCAGCGGCGCCGGGATCGGCGACGGCCGGATGCTCTTCTACACCGCCACCCGCGGCACCCCGGACGACGAGGACGAATGGTGGCCCTGCGAGCTGGACTGCCACCCCGAGACCATGGACGAGCATCCGGGCCTGCGCTGGCACTGCCGCGGCAGCTACGTCCTGCTGCCGCCGTCCCGCCTCCCCGGTGACCGCCCCGCCGTCTCCTGGCTGCGCGGCCCCGAGCGCCCGCTGCCCGACCCGCTGACGCTGCTGGAAACCCTCACCGACGCCTGCGCCGAGTTCATCGGCCGCACCCCGGACCACGAGACCAGCGCCTGGCCCATCGGCCGCTGACCGGAGCCCGGCGGACCACCGCCGGGCGGCCCGGCCGGCCCCGGATACCGCTACGGCACCTTCGCCGAGGTCCGCGACTCGATGTAGTTCAACACCGTGACCTTGCCGCCCGCGCTCTTCGCCGGGACCTTCACCGCCTGCGCCGACAGATTGGTCAGCGTGATCTTCGCGGCCTCTTCCACCGGCTTGTCCATGACGCCCTGCACCTGCGGCGTCACATGCATCATCGAACCCTCGGACACCGTCTTCTGCTGGTGGTAGTAGCTCGCGAAGAACACCAGCGCACCGCCGTCCGCCGTCCGCAGCGCCACCGGCGCGAACCGCGCCGGCTGGTCCACGTACTGGATCCGCGCCCCGAGCGTGCGCGACTTCGCGTCCCGGTCCCGGCGCCAGGCGTCGGTACGCGGCCCCGGCGCGAAGAGATCGCCCTTACCGGTCCGCAGGTAGTCCGTGTACGCCTTGCTCAGCCGCGCCGGGTCGACCGTCAGGCCGCTCCCGGCGCCGGGCACCGGCTCCGCGAACCCGTCCGCGTCCGTCCGGAACTGCGGCACCTGGTCGGCGGCGAGCGCCGTCATGTACGCCGCCCGCCACGGGGCGTCGACGGCGGAGCGGGTGAACACCAGGAACCAGCGGGAGAACTGCCCGCTGCCGTCCTTGCGGTTGGTGACCGCGTCGGCCAGGAAGAAACGCGGCCAGCCCGCCTGCTTCGGGACCGTGAAATGCGGGTCGTGGAAGCTCAGCGGGCTGGCGTTGGGGTTGCCCTGCGGATGCACGGCCCGGGACGCCTTGATGCCCGCCTGGTCGATCATCAGCAGCGCGTTGGACTCGTACGAGGGGTTGACGGCCGGGTCCAGCGTGCGGTTCGCCTTGTTGAAGCCCTCGGTGAACTGCTTCAGCGCCTTGGTGGCGTCAGCCTTCGTCACCGCCGGGACGATCTCCCGCTCGCCGTGCACCGTCACGCACCCGGTCAGCATCGTCAGCGCCGCCGCTGCCGACGTCAGTGCGAGCGCCACCCGGAACGGCGACCTGCGTGTCATGGGACTCGGGCTCCTTCGAGGCGACCGGGGCGGGCGCGGGCGCCGCCGGGGTGGCAGGATTCGGCGCCACCCTACCGGGGGAGAGGAACACCGCGAGCGTGGGGACCAGATACGCCGCCCACACCACGACCTGAAGCACCGTCGGATCCGGCTGGAAGTTGAACACGCCCTTCAGCAGCGTGCCGTACCAGCTGTCCGCCGGGATCTGCTCGCTGATGTCGAACGCCAGGGTCGACAGCCCCGGCAGCCAGCCCGCCTCCTGGAGGTCGTGGAAGCCGTACGCGAGGACGCCCGCCGCGACGATCACCAGCATCCCGCCGGTCCAGGTGAAGAACTTCGCCAGGTTGATCCGGACCGCGCCGCGGTAGAACAGCCAGCCCAGCACCACCGACGTGGCCAGCCCCAACAGCGCGCCGACCAGCGGCCGTACACCGTCCTGCGCCGACTGCGCCGCCGTCCAGATGAACAGCGCGGTCTCCAGCCCCTCGCGCCCCACCGACAGGAACGCGGTCACCACCAGCGCCGTGGTGCCCATCGCCAGCGCGGCGTCCAGCTTGCCGTGCAGCTCCTTCTTCAGATGCCGCGCGGTGCGCCGCATCCAGAACACCATCCACGTCACCAGGCAGACCGCGATGACCGACAGCGAGCCGCCCAGCGCCTCCTGCGCCTGGAACGTCAGCGTCTGCGAACCGAACTGCAGCGCCGCACCGAACCCGAACGACAGCAGCACGGCGAGCGCGATACCCGTCCACACCGGACGCAGCGCCTCCCGCCGCCCCGTCTTCACCAGATAGGCGATGAGGATGCAGACGACGAGGCTGGCCTCAAGACCCTCGCGCAGACCGATCAGATAGTTGCCGAACACGTCGGTCCCTTCTCTTCCTTCATGGCGTTCGTGGCGTACGGCGGTGGTGGCGTCGGCGGTTCAGGCGGACGTGAACAGCGCCCGGCCCCACCAGTCGGCGGCGTCCCGGACGCCCGGCGGCACCGCGAACACCGCGGAACCGACGTGCTGGATGTACTCGTTGAGCGCGTCGTGCCGTGCCAGCTTCCGCTGCAACGGCACGAACCCGTGCCGCACATCGCGCTGGTAGGCGAGGAAGAACAGCCCCGCGTCCAGCCGCCCCAGACCGTCGGTGCCGTCGGTGAAGGAGTAGCCGCGGCGCAGGATACGGATGCCGCCGTTGCTGTCCGGGTGGGCGAGGCGGACGTGCGCGGTCGGCAGCATCGACGGCAGATGCGCCGCTTCCCGCTCGTGGCTGCGGCCCGCCGGGGCGCCCTCGGCCTTGTCCCGGCCGAAGACGTCCTCCTGCTCCTTGAGCGAGGTGCGGTCCCAGGTCTCGATGTGCATCCGGATGCGCCGCGCGACGAGATACGAGCCGCCGGCCATCCACGCCGCGTCGCCCTTCGCCTCCGACGAGGGCACCCACACGTGCTTGTCCAGCGACTTCGGGTCGTCGCCCGCGACGTTCTCGGTGCCGTCCTTGAAGCCGAACATGTTCCGCGGCGTCTGCGCGCCCGGCGTCGTCGACGAGGTCTTGCCGAAGCCCAGCTGCGACCAGCGGATGGCGACCTTGCCGAAGCCGATCCGGGCGAGGTTGCGGATGGCGTGCACCGCGACCTGCGGATCGTCCGCGCACGCCTGGACGCACAGATCGCCGCCGCTGCGCGCCTTGTCGAGGTTGTCGCCGGGGAACTGCGGCAGATCGATCAGCGCGTCCGGCCGCCGGTCCTTGATCCCGAAGCGGTCCTCGCCGTCCTTGCTGAAGAGCGTGGGCCCGACGCCGAACGTCAGCGTCAGCCGGGACGGCGGCAGCCCGAGCGCCTCGCCGGTGTCGTCCGGCGGCGCCTCGGCGAGCCCGCCGACCGCACCGTCCCCGACCGCGTCGCCCGCCGTCATCGCGGCAGCCGCCTTCGTCCACTCCTTGAGCAGCGAGATCAGCGCCTCGCGGTCGTCGGTGGTGACGTCGAACGCCGCGAAGTGCAGCCGGTCCTGGACGGCGGTGGCGATGCCCGCCTGGTGCGCACCGTGGAACGGCACGGCCGCCCCCGCGGCGGCGTCCGCGTCCGCCGGGTCGGCGCCGCCGGAGCGCAGCGCGGTGGCGGTGCCGCCCGCCGCGACGGCACCGAGCGCCAGCCCCGCACCGCCCCAGCCCAGCAGCTTCCGCCGCGACGGCGCGGCGCTCTCCGCGGCGGGCTTCCCCTGCTCGGAAGTGGTGTCCACCGGCTCGCTCACTTGGTCACCGCCACGGCGGCGGCCAGCTTCGACAGCGGCTCGGCCAGCGCGTTCACGCTGTCCGACAGCTTCTTGCGGGCGTCCTTGCCGACCGTGTCGTACGAGACGAAGCCGTCGGCGGAGCCCTTGTCGCGGTGGTCGTCGAGCTGGGTGTGGAGGGCCTTGAACTGCCGGTCCAGCTCCTTCGCCAGCTCCGGATCGTTCTTCGACACCACCGGCTTCAGCAGCTCGTACGCCTTCTGCGCACCCTCGACGTTGCCCTGGAAGTCGACCAGGTCGGTGTGGCTGTAGCGCTCCTCCTCACCGGTGACCTTGCCGGTGGCGACCTCGTCGAGGAGTTCCTTGGCGCCGTTGGCCATGCTGGTCGGCGTGATGTCGGCGGTGCCGACGCGCTTCTGCCAGTCCTTCAGGTCGGTCATCAGCTGCGCGGCGAGCTTCTTGTCGCCCGCGGTGATCTTCTTGTCCTGCCAGAGCGACTTCTCCAGCCGGTGCCAGCCGGTCCACTTCTGGCCGTCCTCCAGCCCGTCCGCGCGCACATCGACCTTGGGGTCGATGTCCCCGAACGATTCGGCGACCGGCTCGGTCCGCTCCCAGCCGACGCGCGAGAGGGCGTACGTCTTCTTCGCCTCCTCGACGTCCCCGGCGCGCACCGCGTCGGCGAACTTCTGCGCGGCGGGCAGCGTCCGGTCCGCCTCCTGCTGGACGTAGGTGCGGTACGCGGCGACCGCGGAGTCGAGGCGGGGGTCGCGCTTGGCGTCGGCGCCCTTGCCGTCGGCCGTCACCTTCTGGCGGATGCCGCTGCCCTTCATGCCGGGCTTGCAGGCGACCTCGTAGTGGCCCGGCCTGATCTCGGCGGTGATCTCCGCGCGGGTGCCGGGGCCGATGTTCTCCCGTTCGGTGACGATGCGGTCGCCGGGCGCGTAGACGTAGACCTCGGTGACCTTGGAGCCCTTGTTCTGCACGGCGAAGCGGACGTGTCCGGCGGGGAACGTGTCGGCCGACAGCTCGCAGGCGCTGTCGCTCGCCGTCACCTCGATCACCCCCTTGCCGCCCTTGCCGTCGCTCTTGGCCGCGCAGCCGGAGACGACGGTCAGGGCCGCGGCCACGGCGACGGCGGCGACGACGGGTGAGCGGAGGGCTCGCATGCGGGCTCCAGTGGAGGCGAGGAACGGTAAGGGGCGCTAAGGCAGACCTAAGTTATCTGAGGCTTACCTGAAAGATGCCCCCCAAGCCCGTGATCCGGCTCTCATGGGACACGGTCCGATGACGGAATGGCCGGAATTACGTCACGGAAAAGTCATCAAAACGCCAAGTAAGGGGCGTGGTGGTGGGGTGGCCGTGACGGCCTGCCGCCGGGCTGGGCGGCTCCGACCTGCCCTTTTCGGCCACCGATTGCATGCGACTCCGCCCGCTGGGGAGTCCGCTGCCCGTACGCGACGGAGCCGGGCGGCCACCCCTCGTCGAGGTGGCCGCCCGGCTGCCGTATCGAGGTGCACCGCCCGCCCCGCGCGGCCGCGGTTCCGCACGGGACGGGGTGGTGCCGAGGGGTCGGATCACCATCCGGCCCCGGTGTCCGTTACAGCGGGCGCGCCCACAGGTCGTACTGGAGGCCGCCGCCGTCGCAGAACGGGTCCGCCCACTTGCCGCTGGACACCAGGTCCGTACCGGCCTCCTGGCAACCGCTGAGCGTCCAGAACTTCTTGCCCGTCCAGACGGTTCCGGGCGGGCCGTCCATCGGCTTGTACTGCGGGGCGGCGTGGGCGGCCGGGGCGGCGGCCTTCGCCTCGGTGACGGTCGCGGCGCCGGCGGTGGTCTGTGTCGCGCCCAGCGCGGCCACCGTCAGCGCGACGGTCGCGAACACGCCGCCGAGAATTCGCCTGTTACGCATCGTGTGCATCCTTTCCCCGTGGTGCGGGGCCCCGTTGTGGCCCCGTCCCTCTGCACACGGATCCGGGCGGCGCCTCGTATGACACCCATGTGTGTGACCTGTGTCACATCGCCGTCGGGCTCCGGCCCCCAGAATGGCCCGATGATCGACATCGAAGTGCTCCGGGTGTTCTGTGGCGACGACGGCGCGGGTGGCAACCCGCTGGGCGTCGTCCGCGACGGCGCCGCCCTGCCGGACCGCGCCGCACGCGCCGCCCTCGCCGCCGAACTCGGCTACAGCGAAACGGTGTTCCTCGACGACCCGGCCCGCGCCACCGTCGACATCCACACCCCCTCCGTCCGCCTCCCGTTCGCCGGCCACCCCCTCGTCGGCCTCGCCTGGCTGCTGCGCGACCTCGGCCGCCCGCCCGCCGCCCTGCGCCCGCCGGCCGGTGAGGTGGCCGTCGCCTACGAGGGCGACACGGTCTGGGTGCGCGGCCGCGCCGCCTGGGTAACCGAGCGCCGCTGCGTGCGGTACGGCTCGCCCGCCGAGGTCGACGCGCTGCCCGCACCGCCGCCCGGCGAGGGCTGGCTCTACGCCTGGGCCTGGCAGGACGAGACCGCCGGGACCGTGCGCGCCCGCGGCTTCCCCCGCCGCGGCGACGGCATCACCGAGGACGAGGCGACCGGCGCCGCCGCCCTCCTCCTCGCCGCACAACTCGGCCGCCCCCTGGGCATCCACCAGGGCGCGGCCTCCCGCATCCGGACCCGGCCCGGCCCCGACGGCACCGTCGAGGTCGGCGGCCGGGTGCGACGGGCCTGACGGCGCCGGGGCGGGGTGCACCGCGCCCCGCCCCGGGCCCGCCGCTACGCGCTCAACGGAAACTGCTCGCTCAGCGCACGGAACACCGCATCGTTCAGCGCGAAGGCCCGCCTGCACTCGTCGATGATCCGCTGCTTCTCCAGATCGTCCGCCCGGATCGCGTCCAGCAGTGCGCGGTACTCCCGCTTGAAGGCGGCGGGGTTGGCGATCCGCTCGAAGACGTAGAACCGCACCCCGTCGCCCCTGGGTGCGAACCCCCACTCCCGCTCGGCGGTGGCGCGCAGCACCTGGCCGCCCGAGAGGTCGCCGAGATAGCGGGTGTAGTGGTGTGCGACGTAGCCGCCGGGCCAGTGGCGCGCACAGTGCCGGATGCGGTCGGTGTACGCCGCCGTCTCCGGCAGCGGCGCCACCCGCGTGCGCCAGGACGGGCCGTGGAAGTGGGCGAGATCGCGCGCCAGCTCCGGCGCGCGGGTCAGCTCGGGGCGGACGAACGGACCGGCGACCGGGTCCCGCGCCAGCCGCTCCGCCGCCTCCTCCAGCGCGTCGTAGACGAACCACAGCTGCTCGGTGTAGCAGCGGAAGGCGGTCACACCGTGCCGGGCGCCGATGAGGTCGGCCAGGAACGAGTCGCCCGAGGTGGCGTCGTGCTGCGGGCGCGAGGCGGTGCGCAGCTGCGCGGAGAAGGGGGTGGGCGCGGGCGGGGCCGTGCTGCGGATGTCCAAAGCTGACCTCCGGGAACGGGCTGCTCGGGTAAGTCCGAGTAGACCCGCGGCGGAGGCCCGGGTCAACCCGTTCCCGACGGTCTGTCGGTAAACATCCGGCGCGCGGTGGCGCCGCGCCGCGTAGTCCCTGGTCAGGGCAGCGTGAGGATCTCCGCGCCGGTGTCCGTGACCACCAGCGTGTGCTCGAACTGCGCGGTCCGCCTGCGGTCCTTCGTCACGACCGTCCAGCCGTCCTCCCACATGTCGTACTCGTACGAGCCCAGCGTCAGCATCGGCTCGATGGTGAACGTCATGCCGGGCACGATGTCCGTCGTGTGGTGCGGGCTGTCGTAGTGCGGAACGATCAGACCGGAGTGGAAGGATGTGTTGATGCCGTGCCCGGTGAAGTCCCGCACGACGCCGTAGCCGAACCGCTTGGCGTACGACTCGATGACCCGGCCGATGATGTTGATCTGCCGGCCCGGCTTCACCGCCTTGATCGCGCGGTTGAGCGCCTCCCGCGTCCGCTCCACCAGCAGCTTCGACTCCTCGTCGACCTCGCCGCACAGATACGTGGCGTTGTTGTCGCCGTGCACGCCGTTGATGAACGCGGTCACGTCGAGATTGACGATGTCGCCGTCCTTGAGGACGGTCGAGTCGGGGATGCCGTGGCAGATGACCTCGTTGAGCGAGGAGCACAGCGACTTGGGGAAGCCGCGGTAGCCGAGCGTGGACGGGTAGGCGCCGTGGTCGCACATGAACTCATGGGCCACCCGGTCGAGTTCGTCGGTGGTCACGCCGGGGGCGATCAGCTTGGCGGCCTCCTCCATCGCCTGTGCGGCGATCCGGCCGGCGATCCGCATCCGCTCGATCGTTTCGGCGTCCTGGACCTCGGGACCGCTGTACGGCGTGGGCGCGGCCTTCCCGACGTACTCGGGCCGCGGGATCGAGGCGGGGACGGGGCGGGTGGGGGAGATCTTCCCCGGGACAAGAAGCGACTGGCCAGACATGCCAGCGAGTGTATCGGCGGGCCATCGGGCAGGATGGCGGCACGGAAACGGACCACAGGAGGCGGCGATGGCGCTGTTCAAGAGGCGGACCGAGGGCAGGCCCGGAGAGTGGTTCTACTGCCTGCGGCACCAGAAGGTCGAGGAGGGCCCCGAATGCCGGGCCGCCGACCGCTTCGGGCCGTACGCCACCCGCGAGGAGGCGGCGCACGCCATGGAGACGGCCCGCGAACGCAACCTGGAGTGGGAGACCGACCCCCGCTGGCACGACAGCGGCAAGAAGGACGACCCGGAATCCTGATGGACCCGCCGCGGGGTGCGCCCGCGGCGGGCGATGAAGTCCTGACGAAGAAGGGCGTTCCGGCGCCCTCCCTGCATTGCATCCGATTTCATATCGTTACTCTCCCGATTCTTGACGTTACGACTGGTAGTGGCGTTCACTTCAGCCGTTCCGAGCGGCCCACGGGGGAGATTTCGAAATGCACGCACAACCGCGCAGATTTTTCATCGGCGCATTGACTCTTTCCCTGGCCCTGCCGCTGGCCGCCTGCGGAAGTGATCAGCCGAAGCCGCGGAACGACGACAGCTCCATCGGATTGCTGCTGCCGGACAAAGCCGAGCGTTACGACGACTTCGACCGCCGCATCATGGCCTCGAAGATCGCCTCGCGCTGTCTGGAGTGCAAGCTCGCATACCGGAATGCCGCCGGTGACGTGGAGACGCAGCGGCGCCAGTTCGAGGAGATGGTGGACGGCGGCGTCCGCGTCATCGTCCTCGACGCGGTCGACTCCCGCGCCGCCGGCCCGTGGGTGGACGCCGCCGCCAAGAAGGGCGTCAAGGTCGTCGCCTACGACCGGCTCGCCGAGGGCGACGTCGCCGCCTATGTCTCCTACGACAACGAGAAGATCGGCAAACTGCAGGCCGAGGGCCTGATCGCCGCCCTCGGCACGGGTGCGGCCACCGCCCGGGTGCTGATGCTGAACGGCTCGCCCTCCGACCCCAACGCCGCCTCCTTCAAGAAGGGCGCCCACGCCGTCCTCGACCACAAGGTCGGCCACATCGTCTACGAGAAGGACATCCCCAGCTGGTCCGTACCGCTGGCCCGGAAGAAGGTCGCCGAAGCGGTGAACACCCTCGGCCCGAACGGATTCGACGCGGTCTACGCCGCCAACGACGGAATGGCGGGCGCCGCCGCCGAGGTGCTGGAGAAGGCCGGTGCGCACCTTCCGATCGGTGGTCAGGACGCCGAACTCACCGCACTGCAAAGGCTGGTGAAGGGCGTTCAGACCTTCACCGTCTACAAGGAAGTCAGGCCCGAGGCGCAAACCGCCGGGGAAATTGCGGTCGATCTGCTCCAGGGAAAGAGCATCGATTACCTGACCCCGACAACCGTCGCGAGCAAGAGCCATTCGCATATTCCCGCCAAGCTCTTCAGCGCCCGGATCGTCACCCGGAAAAACATGGCGGACACCGTCATCCGCGACGGTGCGGTCCGCGCCGATCTCATCTGCACCAAGGAACTCAAGGCCGACTGCACCGCCCTCGGCATCGACTGACGGGCGCCGGGCCCGCCACCCGTCACCACCGGGGCGGCGGCGGTGACGTCAGCGCGTCGGCCAGCCGGGAGAGCCGGTCGCGGAAGCGGCGGCCCCCGCGCGGCGCGGGCCCGCCGTTCTCCCCGGCGGCCGCGCTGACCAGGTGCTGCACCGTCTCCAGATCGAGCGGCGAGGCGTCCGCACCGCCCGCGTCCGCCGACGGCGGCGCCGCCAGCGCCTCGTGCGCCAGCGCGTGCAGCTCGGCGTCCCCGCCGTCCAGCGCCAGCACCGTGGCGCCACTGCGCCGGGCGTCGTCGACCCGCTCCAGCAGCCCGGCCCCCGGCGCCCACGGCGAGACGACCAGCAGCGTGTCCCCGCGCCCGGCCGCCGCCAGCCGCTCCGTGGAGACCGCCAGATGCGCCGGGCTCCCGGCGGGCACCCGGTGGCGTACCAGCGTCGGCGACAGCTCCGGCAGCCCCGACCAGGCCGCCTCGTCGTCCAGATGCGCGGCCAGATGCCACGGCTCGTACGTCTCGCCGCCCACCAGCAGCAGCCCGCCGTGCGGGGTGACCGAGGAGCGCAGCGCCCCACCGAAGCGGCGGGTGGCCTGCAGCCACTCCGTCCCGGCGAGAACGTCCCGCAGCAGTGCGACTCTTACGGCATCCATGGCCCGGCATCCTCGCCCAGCCCCTGCCGCCCCGGGCCGCCCCGCCCGCACTTCACCCGAAAGGGGGTGCGGCCCCCGGGGCGGCCCCCTCCGCCGCCCCGGGGGCCGCCGTTCCGTCCGCGGCGGCGTCCGGCTCCGCGGCGAGATGGTCGCGCGGCGCGTCCGGATTCCGCAGCCGGTGCAGCCGGCCCGGCACATCGCCGCCGATCACCACCACCACCAGCAGCGTCCCCGCGAACGTCAGCCCCGCCAGCGCCCCGCCCAGCGACCGGCCCTCGGCGAGGTGCGCCCCCAGCACCGGCGCCACCGCCCCGCCCAGCGCCCCCACGTTGTAGGTGAACCCCAGCCCGGCGCCGCGGCCCGCGGTCGGGAAGTGCCCGCCGAGATAGCGCGGCAGCAGCCCGGAGGCCCCGGTGCTCAGCCCCTGGAGGACGAAGAGCAGCACCCCGAGCAGCACCAGATGGTCCGCGACCGCGAACACCGGGAAGACGAACATCAGCGACGCCAGCAGCGTGTACGCGTACGCCCGCCGCGCCCCGAACCGGTCCCCGGCGAACCCCGCCAGCCAGCAGCCCGCCATCGTGCCGAACCCGGCGAAGTACAGGACGTCGGTGACCTGCCCCGCGTCGTAGTGCAGCTCCGTCTTCAGATACGTCGGTAACAGCGCCTGCAGCGGCCAGCTGTAGAGGAACGCGGCGAACACCGTGGCGCTCAGCGCGAGATACAGCACCCAGCCGCGGGCGCCGCCCAGCTGCACCGCCAGCGCGACGAGGGCCGCCCCGCCGGTCACCGCCAGCTCCGGCACCGCACCCGCGCCGACCGGTGTGAACACCCCGAACAGCGCCGCCGTCGCCACCGCCGCCACCGCGGTGTTCACCGCCGCCCGCAGCGGCGTCGCGAACAGCGGCCGGAACGGGTTCGGCGCGGCGGCCCGCTCCCCGACGGCCGCCCGCCACTCGGCCGTCTCCGGCAGCGACCGGCGCACCCACAGCGCCACCGCCAGCGGCGCCAGCCCCAGGTAGAACATCCAGCGCCAGCCCAGCGCCGGGACGACCCACTTGTAGCACTCGGCGGCGGCCACCGAGCCCAGCGAGAAACCGGAGATCAGAAAGCCGCCGGCCCGGCCGCGGAACCGGGCCGGCCAGCTCTCCAGGACGTATGTCGCGCTCGCGCCGTACTCACCGGCCATGCCCATGCCGATCAGCAGCCGGGCGGTGAACAGACTGGTGTAGTCCCAGGCGAAGCCGCAGGCGAAGGTGGCGCCCGCGTACAGCGCGATCGACGCGATCATCGCCGTCCGCCGCCCGAAGCGGTCCCCGACCGCCCCGAGCACCGCACCGCCCAGCCACCGGGTGATGAACGCCCCCGACACCAGCCCGGCCGCCGCCACCGTGTCCAGGTGGAACTCCGCGCCGATCTCGGTCAGCACGAGCGTGATGAGGACGAAGTCGAAACCGTCCAGGACATAGCCGAGCCAGGCGGCGAAGAACGCCTTCCACCGGGCGCGGCCCACCTCCCGGTACCACGGAACGGCGGCCCGCGGCCGCTGCGGAGTGGGCACGGTGCCTCCAAGAGGGCCGGACGTGCGCGGTCTATGGCGCGGGCTTCACCGCGCCGGGAGCAGCCCGGCGGCCGCCAGCAGCCGGCCGACCTCGGCGACGGCCGCCTCGTCCAGCGGGAGTTGCGGCGCGGCGGTCGTGCCGTGCGTGAGGACGCCGCGCAGCGCCAGCGCCGCCTTGAACGCCCCGAGCGCCGACGAGCCGCGCCCCATCTCGGCCTCCGGGCCGACGTCCACCATGGCGAACAGCGCCGCCAGCCGCTCCTGTTCGGCGGCGGCCGCCGCCCAGTCCCCGGCCCGTGCCGCGTCGTGGAGGCGGACGTACCCGGCCGGGTCGACGTTGCCGAGGCCGGGCACCACGCCGTCCGCGCCCGCCAGCAGCGCGGCGTCCACGGTGAGTTCGGAGCCGGTCAGCACCGAGAAGCCGGGCGCCGGGCCGGTGCGGCGCCCGGTGCGGCCGCCCAGCGCGACCAGGAGCCGCCGCAGCCCGGCCTCGTCCCCGCTGCTGTCCTTGAGCCCGGCCAGCGTGCCCTCCGCCGCCAGCTCCCGCACCAGCGCGGCGGGCAGCTTGGTGTGGACGGCCATCGGGATGTCGTACGCGAGGAGCGGCAGATCGACGGCGGCACGGATCCTGCGGAAGTGCGCGGCGATCTCGCGGGGGTGGGTGCGGGTGTAGAACGGCGCGGTGGCGACGAGGGCGTCGGCGCCGAGGCGGGCGGCGGCGGTGGCGTGCGCGAGGACGCGGGGGGTGGTGGTGTCGATGACGCCGGCGAGCACCGGGACGCGGCCGCCCGCCGCCCGGACCACGGTGTCGAGGACCTGGGCGCGCTGATCGTCCGTGAGGTGGGCGACCTCACCGGTCGAGCCCAGCGCGAACAGCCCGTGGACGCCGCCGTCGAGGAGGTGGTGGACCAGGCGGGTGAGCGAGGCGGTGTCGACCTCGCCGCGCGGATCGAGGGGGGTGCAGACCGGGGGGACGACGCCGTGCAGCGGTGCGGGCAGTGCCATGGGCTCTCCAGCGGTGGTGCGGGGGCGGGCGGGCGTACCGTCCTGCGAGACATCGGACATGGGATGTCCTATGTCTGGGTCACAATAGCCAGGTGGACACGCGGTCGGTCAAGGGTGCCGGGCCCCGTACGGGGGCGCGTCGCCGACCGCCGCACGGCAGATGCGGGAGAGGGAGATTCATGGCGCGAGGCACGCTGTCCGAGGACGTCCAGGCGCAGATCAAGCAGCTCATCCTGGAGCGCAGGCTCACCCCGGGCGACCCGCTGCCCACCGAGGCCGAACTGGTCGCCCTCCTCGACGTCAGCCGCAACTCCGTCCGCGAGGCGCTCAAGGCGCTCCAGGCCATGCGGATCGTCGAGATCCGGCACGGCTTCGGCACCTACGTCGGCCCGCTCACCCTCGAACCGTTCGTCGAGGGCGTCGCCTTCCGCGCCGCCGTCCGTCACCACCAGGGCGAATCCAGCCTCTACGAGCTGATGGAGGTCCGCGAGGCGCTGGAGTCCGGCCTCATCGCCACCGTCGCCCGCGATCTGCCGCCCGAGGACCTCGCCGCCCTCAAGGGCCTCGTCGACCGCATGGGGGAGGAGGCCGCCGCCGGGCAGGTCAACCGCTCCACCGACCGCGCCTTCCACCTCGCGCTCTACCGCTCCCTCGGCAACCAGCTGCTCAGCGACGTCCTCGACGCGTTCTGGGACGCGCTCCGCCGGGTCAGCGACGATCTCGCCGACGGCCCCCGCGACCCCCGGGTGACCCACCATCAGCACGCCGAGATCGTCGCCGCCCTGGAGGACGGCGACGGGGACCGCGCGGTCGAGGCGATGCACCGGCACTTCGGGGACATCCGGCGACGGTTGGCGGAGTGAGGCGGGGCGGGGGGCCGGGGGCGCCGGTGTCGCCCCCTCCCGCAACCCGACCCGGTTCACCGGTAGTTAACGCTCCGGCAGCTCGGCTGTCGCCGACCCCCGCGACACGAAATCGGGACATCCCAGGTCCCTTGACGCTCTGTGGGGCGCTCCTTATGGTCACCGCAGGACGAGGGACGTCCTACGTCCGGCCGATGGGGGTGCCCCGTGGCATACGAGACGTCGGTGCCGTACCGCGCCGGGGACGACGGCTACGCCGCCTTCCGGATCCCCGCCGTCGTCCGCGCCCGCTCCGGTGACCTCCTCGCCTTCGCCGAGGGGCGCCGCCACTCCGCCGCCGACAGCGGCACCATCCACCTCGTCCTCAAACGCTCCACCGACGGCGGCCGCACCTGGGGCCCGCTCCAGACCGTCGCCCGTAACGGCACCGGCACCGCCGGGAACCCCGCCCCCGTCACCCTCGCCACCGGCCGCATCCTGCTCCTCCAGGTCCACAACGCCGCCGACGCCACCGAGGACCGCATCCGCCGCGGCCTCGTCACCCCCGCCGACGGCCGCCGCGTCCACCTCCAGCACAGCGACGACTCCGGCGCCACCTGGACCGCGCCCCGCGACCTCACCGACCAGGTGAAACATCCCTCCTGGCGCTGGTACGCCACCGGCCCCGGCCACGCCCTCCGGCTCCGCCACGGCCCGCACACCGGGCGGCTCGTCGTCCCCGCCAACCACTCCGTGCCCCCGGACACCCCGGACGGCGACGGCACCGAACCCGCCTGCGACCGCGCCCACACCCTCCTCAGCGACGACTCCGGCGCCACCTGGCGCATCGGCCTCACCGACGGCGGCCACCACCCCTCCGTCGCACCCAACGAAACCACCGCTGCCGAACTCCCCGACGGCACCCTCCACTTCGTCACCCGCAACCAGGCGCCCGCCGCCTGGCACCACGCCGACGCCCGCTCCACCGACGGCGGCGCCCGCCTCACCGCCCCGTTCCGCCCGCAGGCCGGCCTCACCGGACCCGCCTGCCAGGGCAGCCTCCTCCACCTCACCGACCACGACACCCTGCTGTACGCCGGGCCCGCCGACCCGGGCGCCCGCGCCCTGATGACCGTCCGCACCAGCCGCGACCACGGCCGCACCTGGCGCCCCGCGCACACCGTCTCCGGCCGCCCCGCCGGATACAGCGACCTCGTCCGCGCCGACCCCGAAACCGTCGGACTCCTCCACGAGACCGGCGACTTCAGCGCGTACACCACGCTCACCTTCCGCCGCATCCCCGTGGAGGAACTGCTGTGATCCACCGCCCCCTGCGCCGCAGAACGGTCCTCGGCACGGCAGCCGCCGCGGCCACCGCCACCCTCGCCGGCTGCTCCGGCGCCGCCGACCGGCCCGCCGCACCCCGCCGCCGCAAGAAGGGCGAGAAGATCCACCTCAGTTTCTGGTCCTGGGTCCCCGGCATCGACCGACCCGTCGACCTCTGGAACCGCACCCACCCCGACGTCCAGGTCACCGTCGAAAAGGTCTCCGCGGTGGGCGGCCAGCAGTACGCCAAGATGCACGCGGCCATCAAAGCCGGAAACCCACCGGATCTCGCCCAGATCGAATACCCCGTCATCCCCAGCTTCCTCCTCGACAACGGGCTCTACGACCTCGCCACCCTCGGCGCCGCCCGGCACCGGAAGCGTTTCGTCGGCTGGCAGTGGCAACAATCCGTCTTCGGCGACGGCATCTACGCCATTCCCCAGGCATCGGGCCCCATGGGCCTTTTCTACCGCCACGACCTCTTCCGGAAATGGGGCCTGGAACCACCGGACACCTGGGACGCGTACGAAACCGCTGCCGTCACCATTCGTAAGAAAGGCGCCTGGATCGACACCTTCGCGCCCACCAACGGGAACCGCTTCGCCGGTCTCGCCTGGCAGGCGGGCGCCGCCTGGTACTCCGCCCGCGGCGAGACCTGGACCGTCCACCTCGACGACGCCCCCACCCGCCGCGTCGCCGACTACTGGGAATCCCTCGTGACAAGGAAACTCGTCAAGACGATCCCGGACCGCCAGAACGCCTGGTACAAGGACATCCAGACCGGCGCCATTCCCGCCTGGATCGGCGCCAGCTGGGGCGATGCCCTGCTCGCCGGAAATGCGCCCGCAACCGCCGGGAAATGGCGGGTGACCCCCCTTCCTCAATGGAGAAAAGGCGCCGACGCGCAGGCGAATTGGGGCGGCTCCACCACCGCCGTCCTCGCCGCCGCCTCCTATCCCGAGGACGCCCTCGAATTCGCACTCTGGCTCAACACCGACCCGAAATCCGTCGCCCTCCTCATCGACGGCGGATACGGATTCCCCGGCGCCGCGAACGGCTATGCCACCGAAGACCTCGATGTCGACCGCGCCTTCTTCGGCGGTCAGGAATACAGCAAGGTCTTCGCCGACGCCGGAGCCCATGTCGACACCGCCTGGAAATGGGGCCCCGGCGTCGACACCCTCTACCAGCGCCTCGGCGACGCCTTCACTCGCGCCCTCGCCGACGGCACCCCGTTCCGCTCCGTCCTCGCCGACGTCCAGCGCGCCACCGTCACCGACCTGAAGAACAAGGGCCTCGACGCGGTGAGCGGCACATGAGCCGCACCGCCCTCACCCGCCCACGCGCCCCCCGCGCGCACGCCCGCCCCGCACGCCCCCCGCGCGGCCGCCGCCCGCGCCGCGCCCGGACCCGCCACACCCGCGCCGCCGCCGTCCTGCTCCTGCCCTTCCTCGCCCTCTTCGTCCTCTGCTTCCTCGCCCCGCTCGGGTACGCGGTGTACCAGAGCGTCCACCGCACCCACCGCACCGGACCGCTGGGCCTCGGCGGCCACCCGACCGAGACGTTCGCCGGGCTCGACAACTACGCCCAGGCCCTCGGCGACCCCACCTTCCTCGCCGGCTTCGGCCGCGTCCTGCTCTTCGGCGCCGTCCAGATCCCCCTGATGATCGTCCTCGCCACCGCCCTCGCCCTCCTCCTGGAGAGCGCGAGCGCCCGCGGCGTCCCGTTCTTCCGGACCGCCTTCTTCCTCCCGTACGGCGTTCCCGGCGTCATCGCCTCGCTCCTGTGGGGCTTCCTCTACGTCCCCGGCATCAGCCCGCTCGTCGAGATCGCCGGACACCTGGGCGTCCACGTCGACTTCCTCGCCCGCGACACCGTCCTGTGGTCCCTCGCCAACATCGTGACCTGGCAGTTCACCGGCTACAACATGCTCGTCCTGATCGCCCAGCTCAAGGCCGTACCACCGGAGCTGTACGAAGCCGCCCGCATCGACGGTGCGGGCGCCTGGCACCTCGCCCGGCACATCAAGATCCCGCTGATCCGGCCCGCGCTCGTCCTCACCGGCGTCTTCAGCATCATCGGCACCCTGCAACTCTTCGCCGAACCGATGGTCCTGCGCCCTCTCGCCTCCGCCATCGACTCCGGCTACACCCCCAACCTGCACGCCTACAGCGAGGCGTTCACCGGCGACAACCCGCACCTCGCCGCCGCCGAGGCGGTGCTGCTCGCCCTCGTCGCCTGCGTCCTCTCCTTCACCTTCCTGCGGCTGACCGCCGGCCGCGGAACGGACTGTGGATGACCACCCCGCCGCTGCGCCACCGCATCCTCACCGCCTCCCTCCTCACCGTCGCCGCCCTCTACTTCCTCACCCCCGTCTACTGGCTCGCCGTCTCCGCCACCAAGAACACCGCCGACCTCTTCGGCACCTTCGGCTTCTGGTTCGCCCACCCGCACCCGCTCGACCGCCTCGGCGCCGTCCTCGCGTACGACCACGGCGTCTACGTCCGCTGGTTCGCCAACTCCCTGCTCTACGCCGGGATCGGCGCCACCGCCGCCACCGTGCTGGCCGCCGCCGCGGGCTTCGCCCTCGCCAAATACGCCTTCCGCGGCCGCGAGACGGTCTTCCGGGTGGTCCTCGCCGGGGTCCTGCTCCCCGGCACCGCCCTCGCCCTCCCGCTGTACTTCCTCTTCAGCGACCTGGGCCTGGCCAACACCTCCTGGGCGGTCCTGCTCCCCGGCACGGTCAGCCCGTTCGGCGTCTACCTCTGCCGGATCTACGCGACCGCCGCCGTCCCGGACGCGCTCCTGGAGGCGGCGCGGATCGACGGCGCGGGCGAGACCCGGATCTTCGCCACGCTCGGGCTGCGGCTGATGACGCCCGCCCTCGTCACCGTCTTCCTCTTCCAGTTCGTGCACATCTGGAACAACTACTTCCTGCCGCTGGTCATGCTCTCCGACTCGCGGCTCTACCCCGTCCAGCTCGGCCTCACCACCTGGACCGGCTACGCCGACCGCAACCCCGTCCTCTACCAGTACACGGTCGGCGGCGCGCTGCTCTCCGTCATCCCGCTGATGCTCCTGATGACGGTCCTCCAGCGGTACTGGCGTACGGGGCTGGCCGACGGCGGCCTCAAGGCGTGACAGCGGGCGCCCCGGCGGCCTCCTGGCCACGATCGAAAGGCCCGTCCACAGCATGATCCGCGACCCCGCCGCCCATGGCACCATCACTGCCATGACTACCGCTGACCAGAACCCCGCCGGCTCCGCCGACCCCGCCTTCTCCGAGAACGTCGCGACCCGCGCCAAGGCCGCCCTCAAGCGTGACCCGTGGGACCTGCCCGACGTCTCCGGCCACACCGTCGGCGTCCTCGGCGGCACCGGTGACCAGGGCCGCGGCCTCGCCTACCGTCTCGCCAAGGCCGGGCAGAAGGTGATCATCGGCTCCCGCGCCGCCGACCGCGCGCAGAGCGCCGCCGCCGAACTCGGCCACGGCGTCGAGGGCGCCGACAACGCCGAGTGCGCCCGCCGCAGCGACATCGTCATCGTCGCGGTGCCCTGGGACGGCCACGCCAAGACCCTCGAATCCCTCCGCGAGGAGCTGACCGGCAAGCTGGTCATCGACTGCGTCAACCCCCTCGGCTTCGACAAGAAGGGCGCCTACGCGCTCAAGCCCGAGGAGGGCAGCGCCGCCGAACAGGCCGCCGCCCTGCTGCCCGACTCCCGCGTCACCGCCGCCTTCCACCACCTCTCCGCCGTCCTCCTCCAGGACCCGGAGACCCACGAGATCGACACCGATGTGATGGTCCTCGGCGAGTCCCGCGCCGACACCGACCTCGTCCAGGCCCTGGCCGGCCGCATCCCCGGCATGCGCGGCGTCTTCGCCGGCCGCCTGCGCAACGCCCACCAGGTCGAATCCCTCGTCGCCAACCTGATCTCCGTCAACCGCCGGTACAAGGCCCACGCCGGGGTGCGCCTCACCGACGTGTGAGACACCCACGGGGAACCGGCGGGGACGGCACGGCGGGGTACGGCCGACGCGGACGGCCCGGCGGGGGACGGCACGGCCGGCGCGGGCGCGATGCCCTGCGCCCCGACCCCCGCCGGGCCCCCGGAACCCATGGGGGACACTGGGAGGGACCACACCATTCCCGACAGGAGCCGACCGCCATGCCCTCCGTTCCCTCGTCCCGCCCGGCACCCCGACTGGCCGTCTTCGCCGTCGTGGTCTGCGTCCTCGCCGTGGCGGCCGCCGTCGTCTCGTTCGTCCAGGGCAGCCTGCTCGGCATCGTCTGGATCCTGATGGCCGGCATCTCCAGCAACATGGCGTGGTTCTACGTCCGCCGCGACCGGATGACCCGGGCGGCGGAGGGGGAGGCGGCGGCGCCCACGGCGTGACGCCGGGCCCCGCGCCCCTAACCGGTGAGGGCAGCAGAGAGCCCCCGTCGTCACGGCGGGGGCTCCGAGGGGCTGCGGAGAGCCGGGGGTGAATCCTCGCGGCTACGCCTTGAGGCCGGTCAGGAACGTCATCCAGGCGACCGGCGAAACGGCGATGGCCGGGCCGTGGGGGTCCTTGCTGTCCCGGACGGGAAGCGCACCGAGGTCGGAGACGAGGTTGCGTGCGACCTCGACACACGATCCCCCGTGCTGGTCGCTGTAGCTCGACTTCTGCCAGTCGGCCCCGATCAGATGCCGCGGATGAGTGCTCATGCTGCGTATTCCTCCATTGCTCGGCGGATGGCGAGCGCCGACTCCTCGGGCGTGAGTGCCAGCATCTGAACGCGATCGTAGGTCAGCCCGTACTGGGCCACCCGCGCCGATTCTTCCACCAGGTTCCCCAGCCCTGAACCTTCCAGGTACGCAACGTTCGGGCCTTCGGGCAACGCCAGGATGGCCAGTAGTCCGCCCAGTGCAGGATGGGCGCCGACGGACACCGGCAGGACCTGCACGAAGACGTTGGCCTGCTTGGTCATGGTGAGTATGTGGTCCAGCTGCTCAACCATCACGCCTGGTCCGCCCACCGGCCGTGACAGCGTGGCGCCGTCGATGACGAACCAGGTGGCCGGAGGATTGTCCTCCCGCGTCAGAATCTGCTGCCGTGCCAGGCGATCCTTGACGCGCACCTCCACCTCGTCCTGAGTGAACGCCCCTTCGCGCAGCAGCGCACGGGCGTAATCCTCGGTCTGCAGCAGGCCCGGCACGACCGTCGTGGCGTACTCGCTGATGGAGACCGCGACCCGTTCGAGTTCGACGTAGCGGTCGAACCAGTTCTGGAGAAAGGGAGCCTGCTCCAGGAACCGCCAGAACCGTTCGAAGTACCCGGCCGGGCTGTCACCGAACGCCGCATCGATCTTCTGCCAGTTCTCCAGCGTGGCGGGCACCGCCGCTGTTTCGATCTGGGCCACGCGGCTCGGTGACATCCCCGCCGCCCGCGCCAGATTCTTCTGTGCCCACCCGCGTTCCTCTCGTCGGCGTCGTAACTCTCTGCCGATGTAATGCGCAGGGGTCTGCGGAGTGTCGCCCACGGGGTGTCCCTTTCTTTATCCGCTGCCGTTAAAGCCTTATCGGGCCCTTTTAAAGTTTCCGGCTTCCGAACCGGGACGGAGGGTGCCCGAGGTGGCTGTACAAACGAACTGTCCCACAAGCGAGGCGTGTTGGGAGCGCGGATATGCAACAGAGGTACGTGGAGAACGGGCTTGCGAGAAATGCCGGACGAGGGTGGTCCGGGCGGGGAGTGCGCCCGCCGGTGGAGGATCGTCGATGAGTGAGACGGAGAAGAAGAAAACGGTCGGGAGTACCAAGGACCTCAGTGGAAAGTTGAAGGAGACGAATAACGCCCGGCGTGCGAACCGTGCGGCGCACGACGGGAGGCCCTTGAAATGAGTGAATACTCTGTCTGGGTCGATGGCCCTTTCGGCAGTAATGGCTTGACGGTTGATCAATCCTGTTCCGCGTGCGTCGCCGCAGGAAAACTGTTGGGTGAGGCGGCCAAGGCACGCGACCAGAGCGCCGCCGCTGACGCGCGCGTTCATCTCCGGGATCATCCTGACCACCGCCCGGTGCGCGGACGGGGGAGGGCGGACGGAAACCGTACGGCTCCCCCGCGCCGCGGTGATCCCGGTGGGAACGGGATCTGACGCTCGCCCGTGTCGCCGGGACGGAGGCGGCGCCCACGGCCTGACGCCGGGCCCCGCCCCGTCCCGTACCCCTACCGCACCGGAACCTGCGGCTCCCCCTGCCAGAAGCGGAAGAATTCCTGGCCCCAGTAGGAGTCCCAGCGGGTGACGCCCAGGGTGTCGAGGACGGTGTCCACGAGCTGGAAGAAGGCGTGGTTGATCTCCGGGACCCACAGCAGGCCGAAGACCGCCAGCAGGCCGAACGGGGCGAAGGGGGCCAGTTGGCGGCGCAGGCCGGGGGAGAGCCAGGGTTCGAGGATGCCGTAGCCGTCCAGGCCCGGGACGGGGAGGAAGTTGAGGATCGCCGCCGTCACCTGGAGCAGGGCCAGGAACGCCAGGGCGTAGCGGAACGGGTCGGGGACGCCGTCCAGGGCGTGCAGCCAGAAGGGGGCGGTGACGACGGCGGCGAAGAGGATGTTGGTGAGCGGGCCGGCGGCGGAGACCAGGCTGTCGCGCCAGCGGCCCCGGATGCGGCCCCGTTCGATGAAGACCGCGCCGCCGGGCAGTCCGATCCCGCCCATGATCACGAAGATCACCGGCAGCACGATGCTCAGCAGGGCGTGGGTGTACTTGAGCGGGTTCAGCGTCAGATAGCCCTTGGCGCCCACGGAGGTGTCGCCGCTGTGCAGCGCCGTCCTGGCGTGGGCGTACTCGTGGAGGCAGAGCGAGACCACCCAGCCGGAGACGATGAACAGGAACACCGCGAACCCGGTGCTCGCGGCGAGCTGCTCGCTCCAGACGGCCCACCCCGAGACCGCCATCACGGCGACGAGTGAGAGAAAGACCGGGCTGATGCGGCGCTCGGCGGACCGTACGGCGGTGGTCATCGTGCGGGGCTCCCAGATGCGGACGGCGGTGGACGGTGCGTACGGGGCGTGGCCGGGCCGCACGGTCCGGGTGACGGTAGCCCCGACCGTATCGGCGGCGGGGCGGTCCGCGCACGGGGCCGGGGGAACCGGCGAGCGGGGCGTGCACCGCGGCGCGTGCGCCGCGCACGGGGCGGCTCCGGGCGCCGCCCCGTACCCCGTGCCGGGGCGCGCCGCCGGTGCCCCGGCGCGCAATCCGGTGGTCGCGGGGCGGGCGCCCGGGAGAAGGTGGGGCGGGCCCGTTCCGGGGGCGGCGGGCCGTATGGGGAGGAAGAGGGCGGAACGTGACCGACAATGTTCGGGTGCGGTACGGAATTCTGGGCACGACGCAGGCACTGAGGGCGGACGGGACGGCCGTGCCCCTCGGGGGCGCACGGTTGCGCGCGCTGCTGGCGGCGCTCGCGCTGCGGCCCGGCCGGGCGCTGCCCACCGACGCGCTGATCGCGGACATCTGGGGGATGGACCCGCCGGCGGACGCGAACGGCGCGCTCCAGGCGCTGGTCGGACGGTTGCGGCGGGCCCTGGGGCACACGGCCGTCGCCTCGTCCGACGGCACCTACCGGCTCTGCGCGGAGCCCGGCGCGGTGGATCTGGCGCGGTTCGAGCAGCTGACCGCGGACGGTGCCGCGGCGCTCGGCGGCGGCGACCCGCACCGGGCCGCCGCGGCGTTGGACGAGGCGCTGGCGCTGTGGCGGGGCCCCGCCCTCGTCGACCTCCCGGCGGCCCGTACGGACGCGGTCCGGGCCGAGCGGCGGCGGCTGGACGCCCGCCGGGTGCGGTTCGCCGCGGACCTCGCCCTCGGGCGGGCCGAGGAGGCGCTGCCGGGTCTGGACGCGCTGTGCCGGGAGCATCCGCTGGACGAGCCGTTGCAGACGCTGCGGCTGCGGGCGCTGCGCGCCGCCGGCCGCACCGCCCAGGCGCTCGCCGCCTACGAGGAGATCCGCCGGGACATCGCCGACCGGCTCGGCGCGGACCCGGGGCCGGAACTCCGCGAGCTGTACGGGGAATTGCTGAGACCGGAGGGGACGGCCGGGGCGGCTGCGCCCACCGGGACGGCAGGGACCGCCGGGGCCGCCGGGGCCGCTGCGCCCGCCGCGCCCGCGGAGCCCGCCGTACCTGCGGCCCTCGCCGCACCCCACCCGCACCCGGAGCCCCCGGCGGCCCCCGCCGCTCCGCTCCCCGGCAACCTCCGGGCCCGCTGGACCTCCTTCGTCGGCCGGGACGAGGAGCTGTCCGGGCTGCGGGCCGATCTCGCCGCGCACCGGCTGGTCACGCTGCTGGGGCCCGGTGGCGCGGGCAAGACGCGGCTGTCGCAGGAGGGGGCGGAGGCGGCCGCGGCGGGGCTGCCGGGGGCCTGGCCGCAGGGCGTGTGGCTGGTGGAGCTGGCGCCGGTCGACGACCCGGCGACCGTGCCGGAGGCCGTGCTCACCGCCCTAGGCGCCCGTGAGACGGTGGTCCGCGGCTCCACCGCCGAGGGGCTGCGCGCCGCCACCGACCCCACGGCCCTCGACCCGCTGGGCCGCCTCGCCGAGCACTGCGCCGATCACCGGATGCTGCTGATCCTCGACAACTGCGAACACGTCGTCGGTGCCGCCGCCGCGCTCGCCGAGCGGCTGCTGACCGACTGCCCGGGCGTGACGCTCCTGGCGACGAGCCGGGAGCCGCTGGCCGTCCCCGGCGAGGTGCTGCGCCCGGTGGAGCCGCTGCCCGACCCGGTGGCGCTGCGGCTCCTCGCCGACCGGGGCGCCGCCGCCCGGCCCGGCTTCCGCGCCGACGACGACCCGGCCGCCTGCGCCGAGATCTGCCGCCGCCTCGACGGGCTGCCGCTCGCCGTCGAACTGGCCGCCGCCCGGCTGCGGATGCTCTCCCCGCGGCAGATCGCCGACCGCCTCGACGACCGTTTCCGGCTGCTGACCAGCGGCAGCCGTACCGCACTGCCCCGCCAGCAGACGCTGCGCGCCGTCGTCGACTGGTCCTGGGACCTCCTCGACGCGCCCGAGCGCGCCGTGCTGCGGCGGCTGTCCGTCTTCGCCGGGGGCTGGGACCCGGAGCTGGCCGAGGAGGTCTGCGCGGGCGACGGCGTCGACCGGCGCGAGGTGGCCGCCGTCCTCGGCTCCCTGATCGACAAATCGCTGGTGGTCGCCGCCCCGGTGGCCGACGGCCGGATGCGCCACCGCCTCCTGGAGACGGTCGCCGAGTACGCGGGCGAGCGGCTGGACGAGGCGGGCGAACGCGCCGCCACCGAGCGCCGCCACCTCGTCGCCCACCGCGAACTGGCCCGCACCGCCGACCCGTTGCTGCGCGGCCCCGGCCAGCGGATCTGGCTGGAGCGGCTGGAGCTGGAGCACGACAACCTGCGCACCGCGCTGCGCCGCGCCGTCGCCGCGGGTGACGAGCACGAGGCGCTCTGCCTGGTGCTGTCGCTCCAGTGGTTCTGGGGCCTGCGCGACCACCGGGCGGACGCCCGCACCTGGTCGCGGGCGGCGGGCGCGCTGGGCCCCAACCCCTTCCTGCCGCCCGTCACACCGGCGCCGCGCCTCTACGACCGGCCGATCGACGCGCCGCCGCCGATGAGCCCGGAACAGCTGGTGGAGGCCCGCCGGGAGGTGCGGCTGGTGGAGCTGACGTGTGCGGAGACGTATACGGAGGTCTTCACCGATCCGGAGCGGAAGGAGGAGATGGCCGGGATCCTCGCCGCGTACCGCGGGGGTGTCCCGCAGACCTGCCGGGTGCCGGGCGTGCTCTGGTTCTACCCGGTGCTGCTCTCCGGGCGCCAGGAGGACCTGATCGCCTTCGTCGACCAGGGCGTGGCCGCCTGCCGCGCGCTGGGCTACGACTGGGAGCTGGCGTACGTCCTCCAGCTGCGCGCGAAGATCCTCAGCGAGCGGCCCGGCGGCCTGGAGCAGTCGGGCCGGGACGCGGATGAGGCGCTGCGGCTGTTCCTGGAGATCGGCGACGACTGGGGCGTCGCCGAGGCGCTGGCGGGGCGCGGCGAGGCCCGGGAGGCGTGCGGCCGGTACGCGCTCGCCGCCGACGACTACCGCGCGGCGATGCGGTACGCCCGTGACCTGGGCGCCCACGGTCAGACGCTGGTCCTGCGGACCCGGCTGGGCGGGGTGCTCATCGAGGACGGGCGGGAGGCGGAGGGGGAGCGGCTGCTGCGCGAGGTGCTGGCGCGGACCGAGGATCTGGCAGCCGGGCGGGACGCGCTGCCGTTCGCCCGGCTGACGCTGGCGATGCATCTGCTGGTGACGGGGCGGCTGGAGGCGGCGCGTGAGCAACTGAGGCTGGTCCGCGCGGAATCGCTGACCTGGGGCCCGGACCTGTTCGCCGGGATGGTGGACGCGGCGCTGGTCACCGTGGATGTCGAGGCGGGCCGCTCCGACGGGCTGCGGGCGCGGCTGCGGTCGGCCGTCGCCAAGATGCAGGGCGAGCTGACCCGGCTGGTGGCCCCGGACCTGCCGGTGACCCAACTGCTCGTTGGTGCACGGGTGCTGCTCACGGAGCACGGCGCCGAAGCCGGGCGGGACGCGGCGCGGCTGGTGGGCGCGTACGACGCACTGTGGTCGCCGGGGCACGTCCCGCCGCGGACGATCCGGTTCTTGAGGGCGTCGGCGGAGGCGGACGTCCGCACGGCGGTCGGCGACGCGGCGTACGAGCGGGGGCACGCCGAAGGCGGCGGCCTCTCCCTGGAGGAGGCCACCGCCCTCATCTGACGCGAGCCGGGCGAGGTGTCTCCCGGGGGCTCCACGGCCCCCGGGCGCGTCAGGGCCCGGTCCGGGCCGGCGGCGGAACGGGTCCGCCCCCGCCGCGGGGCGCTTCTCCGCACCGGATCAGGTCTTGGTACGGAACTTCTTGACCGCCAGCGGCATGGTGACCGCCGTGATGACCGCCGCCCAGCCGAGCGTGATCAGCGTGGGGTGGGCGACCGCACCGTGCCCGCCGATCAGGGCGCGGGCGGCGTCGGCGAGGTTGGAGAGCGGGTTGACCTTGGTGAAGCCCTCCAGCCAGCCGGGCATCGACGCGGTCGGCGTGAAGATCGACGAGCCGAACTGCAGCGGCATCAGGACGATCATCGCCAGCCCCTGCACCGCCTGCGGCGTCTTCACCGACAGCCCCAGCAGGATGAAGATCCACATCAGGGCGGCGCCGAACACCGTCGACAGGGCGACCGAGGCGAGGAACGGCAGGAAGCCGCCCTTGATCTCCAGGCCCAGCAGAAAGCCCATGACCAGCAGGATCGCGGTGGCGATCAGCATCCGGCCGATCTCGACGACGATTTTGGCGATCAGCACCGAGGAGCGGGCTATCGGCATGGTCCGGAAGCGGTCCATGACGCCCTTGCGGAAGTCCTCGTTGACGCCGGTGCCCACCGCCATGGCGATGTTCATGCCCATCATCGCCATCATGCCGGGCACCAGATACTGCACGTACTGCTGCTGATGGCCCTTGCCGGCGATGGCGCCGCCGAAGACGTACACGAACAGCAGGATGAAGATGATCGGCATCAGCAGGACGTCGAACATCGACTCGGGATCCTGCTTGATCTGGAGGGCGTTGCGCCGCGCCAGCGCGACGATGTGGCGCAGATTGGCCCGCAGCCCGATCCGGCCCTCGTCGGCGCCCGGCTTCGTCGCCGGCGGTGTCAGTGTCGCGGCACTCATGCCGATACCTCCGCGTACTGCTGGTCGTTCGCCGGCGCGCCGTCGGCCGGTGCCTCCGAGGACTTCTGGCCGGTGAGGGCGAGGAACACCTCGTCCAGGCTGGGCAGATGGGTGCTGATCCCGGCCAGGGCGATGCCCTGCGTGCCGAGCAGACCGATCACCGCGGTCAGCTGTTCGTCGCTGATGATGGGGACGTTGACGACGCCCTCGGCGGGGTCGGGCGTCGCGCCGCCGAGGCCGTCGAGCCCGGCGCCCGCGAGGGCCGCGGCCACCGCGTCCAGGGCGGTGGGGTCGGCGGGCCGGATCTGCAGGGTGCGGCCGCCGACCTTGGCCTTCAGCTCGTCGACGAGGCCCTCGGCGATGACCCGGCCGCGGTCGATGACCGTCAGCTCGTTGGCCAGCTGTTCGGCCTCCTCCATGTACTGCGTGGTCAGCAGCACGGTGGCGCCCTCGCGGACCATCCGCTGCACCTCTTCCCACACCTCGTTGCGGGTGCGCGGGTCGAGGCCGGTGGTCGGCTCGTCCAGGTAGAGGACGGCGGGCTGTCCGATCATGGACGCGGCGAGGTCGAGGCGGCGGCGCATACCGCCGGAGTACTTCGCGGCCGGGCGCTTGGCGGCCTCGGTGAGCGAGAACCGCTCCAGCATCTCGTCGGCGCGGCGCCGGGCGTCCTTGCGGGACAGGTCGAGCAGCCGGCCGATCATGTAGAGGTTCTCGTAGCCGGAGAGCTTCTCGTCGACCGAGGCGTACTGGCCGGTCAGCCCGATGGTGCGGCGCAGCGCCCGCGGCTGGCGCACCACGTCGTACCCGGCGACGTGGGCGCTCCCGGCGTCCGGGACGAGCAGCGTGGACAGGCAGCGGACGAGCGTGGTCTTACCGGCGCCGTTCGGTCCGAGTACGCCGAGCACGGTGCCTTCGCGCACGTCCAGGTCCACCCCGTCGACGGCTTTGACGTCGCCGAAGTGCTTGACCAGACCGCGCACCTCCACGGCGTTGCCGCCCCGGGGGGTTTTCGTCTGTCGTGTCATGCCCCCTACGGTGCCGGGCCCCGCCGATACCGCACCGACAGACCGCCGACAGGGGCCGGACCGCGGCCACGGGCCGCCGACACGGGGCCGGTACGCGTACGCACCGGCCCCGTTGGCACCGCTAGTGGAAGGTGTGCCGCTCCTCCGGGAACGTCCCGGCGACGACCTCCTCGGCGAACTCCTTCGCCGCGCCGCCCAGCAGCTCCCGCAGTGCGAGGTACTGCTTGACGAACTTCGGCACCCGGCCGGCGGTCATCCCGGCCATGTCCGTCCACACCAGCACCTGCGCATCGCACTCCGCCCCGGCGCCGATGCCGACCGTCGGGACGTGCAGCGACCGCGTGACCTCCGCGGCCAGCTCCGCCGGGACCGCCTCCAGGACCACCGCGAACGCGCCCGCGTCCTGCACCGCCTTGGCGTCCCGCAACATCTGCTGCGCGGCCTCCTCACCGCGGCCCTGGACCGGGTAGCCGCCGAACGCGTGGACCGACTGCGGGGTCAGCCCGATGTGCGCCATGACGGGGATCCCGGCCGACACCAGCAGCTCCACCTGGTGCGCGGAGCGCTCCCCGCCCTCCAGCTTCACGGCCCCGGCGCCGGCCTCCTTGACCAGCCGGGTGGCGTTGCGCAGCGCCTGGACAGGGCCCTCCTGGTACGCGCCGAACGGCAGGTCGGCGACGATCAGGGCGCGGTCGGTGCCGCGGACGACGGCGGCGGACAGCAGGGCGATCTCGTCCATCGTGACCGGCACGGTCGACTCGTAGCCGAGGTGGCAGTTGCCCATCGAATCGCCGACCAGGAGGACGGGGATCCCGGCCTCGTCGAAGACGGATGCGGTCATCGCGTCGTAGGCGGTCAGCATCGGCCATTTCTCCCCGCGCCGCTTGGCGGCGGCGATGTCACGGACGGTGACCCGGCGGGAGCGGGTACCGCCGTAGAGGGTCTTGCCGGGCTCGGCGGGCGGCGTCGCTGCGGGCTCCGCGGCCGGTTTCCGGGCAGGCGAAAGCTGCGTCATGGTGACGGCTCCTGTTCTCATCTCGAAGCGCCCTGACGGCGTCTCCGGAATCCCCTCCATGCTGGCACGCCCCGCCGGGACGGGGAAGGGGGAGCCCGCCGGGCGCGCTCGCGGCGCGGCGGCCCGGTCGAACATCGATACGGAACGGACCCGTATCGAAAGGCGTACGCTGGCCGGTATGGCCAACTCCCCGAGTCGCTCCGGCGGCCCGCGCCCCGGCCGGGCCGGCGCGGCCGTGCACCGCCGCCGCTGGGTGATCCTCTCCGTGCTCATGCTCAGCCTGCTGATCGTGGTGCTCGACAACTCGATCCTCAACGTCGCGATGAAGACCATCGCCACCCCCGCGCCCGCCGGTCTGGGCGCCACCCAGAGCGAGCTGGAGTGGGCGATCAACGCCTACACCCTGGTCTTCGCCGGGCTGCTGTTCACCGCGGGGCTGCTCGGCGACCGCCTCGGCCGCAAGAAGGTCCTGCTGTTCGGGCTGGCGGTGTTCGGCGCCGGGTCCGTGCTCGCCGCGTTCGCCGCCTCGCCCGTCGAGCTGATCGTCTTCCGCGCCCTGATGGGCCTGGGCGGCGCCTTCGTGATGCCCGCGACCCTCGCCATCCTGATGAACGTCTTCGAGCGCGAGGAGCAGCCCAAGGCGATCGGCATCTGGGCGGGCGGGGTGGGTCTGGCCATCGCCATCGGCCCGATCGCCGGGGGACTGCTGCTCGACCACTTCTGGTGGGGCTCGGTCTTCCTGATCAACGTCCCGATCGTGCTGCTCGCCCTGGCCGCGATGGTCTTCCTGGTGCCCGACTCCCGCGACCCGGCGCCCGGCCGCCTCGACCCGGTCGGCGTCGCGCTCTCCGTCGTCGGCCTGGTCCTGCTGGTCTACGGCATCATCCAGGGCGGCCGGCTCGCCGACTTCACCGATCCCGAGGTCGTCTCCACCGTCCTCGGCGGCCTCGCCGTCCTTACGCTCTTCGTCCTCCAGCAGCGGCGCAGCGACCATCCGTCCATCGACATCGACTACTTCCGCAACCCGGCCTTCTCCGCCGCCGTCGCCGCCATGGCGCTGGTCTTCTTCGCGCTGATGGGCGTCACCTTCTTCATCGTCTTCTACGTGCAGAGCGTGCGCGGCCGTACCCCGCTGGAGTCGGGGATGCTGATCCTGCCGCTGGCCGCCGCCCAGATGATCTTCGCGCCGCGGGCCCGGCACGCCGTCGACCGGTTCGGCGCCCGCGCGGTGTGCACCGCCGGGATGTTCACCGTCGCCGTCACCATGGCCGGACTGCTGCTGCTCGACGCCACCACCCCGCTGTGGGTGATGGAGGTGCTGTTCTTCCTCCAGGGCACCGGCTCGGCGCACATCATGCCCCCGGTCACCGTCTCGATCATGCAGGCGCTGCCCCGTGAGAAGGCCGGGTCCGGCTCGGCGCTCAACAACACCTTCCGGCAGGTCGGCGGGACCCTCGGCGTCGCGGTCCTCGGCTCGGTGCTCTCCACGGCCTACCGCGACTCCATCAAGGGCACCCTCGACGCCGTCCCCGGGCTCCCCGGTCCGGTGCGGCACGCCGCCGGCGAGTCCATCGAGGCCACCCTCGGCGTCGCCGCCCGGCTGGGCCCCGCCGGCCGGCCCCTGGTGGCCGCCGCGCAGGACGCCTTCGTCCACGCCATGCACCTCACCGCGCTCGTCGCGTCCGGCACCGCGCTGATCGGCACCGTGGTGGTCGCGGTGTTCCTGCCCGGCCGCCCGGCGCCCGCCGTGTCCGTCGCCGCCCCGGACGGGGACGAGACCGAACGGGCCCCGCGGTGACCGGCCCGGAGGCGGCGGGGGACGGGCGCCGCGGCCGTCCCCGCTCCGCCGCGGCGGACACCGCCATCGTCGAGGCGGTGCTGCGCCTGATCGAGGAGGGCGCCTCCATCGGTGACCTGTCCATGGAGGGCATCGCCCGCGCCGCCGGCGTCGGCAAGGCCACCGTCTACCGCCGCTGGTCCGGCAAGGACGCCCTCCTCCTGGACGTCATCCGCTCCCTGGACGACGACCTCCCCCCGGCGCGCGGCGACTCGGTCCGCGACGACCTCGTCGCCCTGCTGGAGCATCTGCGCCGCCGTGGCCTGGTCAAACGCCACTCCGCTGTGCTGCGCACCGTCCTCACCCACGTCCAGGCGCAGCCCGCCGTCTGGCGCGAGTACCACGAGACGGTCATACGGGCCCGCCGCGAGGCGGTGCACGCCGTGCTGCGGCGGGGCATGGCGCGGGGCGAGATCCGCGCCGACCGCGAGGTCGATGTGCTCGCCGATCTCTTCGTCGGCCCGATGCTGGCGCGGGCCCTGATCGACGAGCGCACGGCGCTGCCCGAGGGGCTCGCCGAGCAGATCGTCGACACGGTGCTGGAGGGGGTGCGCCCACGCCCCTGACGCACGGCGCCCGAATGACGCGGGGGGCGCCCGGCGGGTGCCGCGCGCCGGGGTGGACGGAGGCATGTGCCCGTTCTGTCACAGCATGCGGTGCGGGAGGCGCGGCCGGAACTTTCCGCCGTGGGCGCCTCGTCACTAAGGGTGGAAAAGCACCGTCCCACGATCACCTAGGGTCGGTGGGCGGAGTCGAGGCCGCGGCGGAACAGAGCAGTGAGGGAAGCGGAATGACGCAGGCGTACATGACGGAGCCGGAGCAGGGACCCGGCCCTGAACGGACCGGTTCCCGGGCCGAGCGTCTGCGCAGGTGGTGGCGGCCGGAGCGGATGTGGCGGCGCGGCATCGTCCTCGCGGTGCTGGCCGTGGCGCTCGGTCTGCTGATGCTGCTGCACGCCAAGGTCCCCAACACCGTCGGCAACCTCGGCAGCCTGCTGGAGACGTTCCTGCCGTGGGTGGGCCTGGCCATCCCGCTGCTGCTCCTGCTGGCGGTGGTCCGCCGCTCGGCGACCGCGCTGGTCGCGCTGGTGCTGCCGGTCCTCGCCTGGGCCAACCTCTTCGGCGGCCAGCTCATCGGCAAGTCGGGCACCGGCGGCGACCTGACGTTCCTCACCCACAACGTCGACGCCGGCAACCCCGACCCCGCGGGCACCGCCCGCGACCTCGTCGCCGCCGACGCGGACGTCGTCGCCCTGGAGGAGGTCACCGCCCAGGCGCTGCCCGCCTACAAGAAGGGCCTCGCGGCGGCGTATCCGTACCACGCGGTCAAGGGCACCGTCGGGCTCTGGAGCAAGCGGCCGCTGTCCGACGCGGCGGCGGTGCCGATCAAGATGGGCTGGACGCGCGCGCTGCGCGCCACGCTGACCGCGCCGGACGGCGAGAAGATCGCGGTGTACGTCGCGCATCTGCCCTCGGTGCGGGTCAAGGTCAAGGCGGGCTTCACCGCCAGCCAGCGCGACGACAGCGCCGCCGCGCTCGGCAAGGCCGTCTCGCAGGAGCCGCTGCACCGGGTGGTCCTCCTCGGCGACCTCAACGGCACGATGAACGACCGCTCGCTGGCGCCGGTCACCTCCCAGATGCGCTCGGCGCAGGGCGCGGCGGGCGACGGTTTCGGCTTCACCTGGCCGCAGTCGTTCCCGATGGCCCGGATCGACCAGATCATGACCCGGGACCTGGAGCCGGTGTCCGCCTGGACGCTGCCCGCCACCGGCAGCGACCATCTGCCGATCGCCGCCTCGATCAACCTCACCGGCGGCTCCTGACCCCACCGGCACCGGGCGGGCGGAACGGCGACGTTCCGCCCGCTCCGGCATGTCCGGGGCCGTACGGAGCCGGGCCGGGCCCGTGAGGGACGCGCCCGCCGACCCGTAGGGGACGGCCCCGCGGCCCACCCCCACCGTGCGCAACGGCACACCCCGAGGTCACACCGCCGTCACCCGCCGGAATTCCGGACCTGCCAGACTTTGTTCCGTCCCCGAACTTACGTCGTCCTGGCCGAGGCGATCCGGCGGCGCGGCCCGTACGGACGCCCCGTGCCCGCCGCCCGCCCACCGCTCCGAAAGGTCTCCCATGCCCTTGGCTCTGCTCGCGCTCGCGATCTCGGCCTTCGGAATAGGCACCACCGAATTCGTGATGATGGGCCTGCTGCCCAACGTCGCGGACGATCTGGGCACCTCCGTCCCCACCGCCGGATACCTCGTCTCCGCCTACGCGCTCGGCGTCGTCATCGGCGCCCCGCTGCTGACCGCGCTCGGCTCCCGCGTCCCCCGCAAGCCGATGCTGGTGGCGCTGATGGCGCTCTTCACCGCCGGCAACCTCGCCTCCGCCCTCGCCACCGACTTCCCGCTGCTGGTCGCCGGGCGGCTCCTCGCGGGCCTGCCGCACGGTGCGTTCTTCGGCGTCGGCGCGGTGGTCGCCGCCCGGCTGGTGCGCGAGGGGCGGCAGGCACGCGCCGTCGCCACGATGTTCCTCGGCCTGACCGTCGCCAACATCGTCGGAGTGCCCGCCGCGACCCTCCTCGGCCAGCATCTGGGCTGGCGCGCCACCTTCCTCGTGGTCGCGGGCATCGGCCTCGTCGCGATGGCGGCGCTGGCCCGGCTGGTGCCGCCGCTGCCCGCCGGGGAGCGCACCGGACTCGGCCGGGAGGCGCGCGCCCTCGCCGGGCGGCAGGTGCTGCTCGGGCTGCTCACCACGGTCCTCGGCTTCGCCGGGGTCTTCGCCTTCTACAGCTATCTCGCCTCGGTGCTGACCGAGGTCACCGGCTTCTCCGAGACCTCCGTGACGGTCGTCCTCGCCCTCTTCGGCATCGGTATGACGCTCGGCGCCCTCGCCGCCGGACCGCTCACCGACCGGGCGCTGCGGCCCACCCTCTACGGTTCGCTGGCCGCCCTCGCCGCCGTCCTCGCGCTCTTCCCGCTGGCCGCGCCGCACAAGCCGCTCGTCCTGGCCGCCGTCGTCCTGATCGGCGCCGTCGGCTTCATGACGACCACCCCGCTGCAGATGCTGGTGATGGAGAAGGCGCAGGGCGCGCCGACGCTGGCCGCCGCCTCCAACCAGTCGGCGTTCAACCTCGCCAACGCGGGCGGCGCCTGGGCGGGCGGCCTCGCCCTGTCGGCGCACCGGGGCTGGACCTCGCCCGCCCTCGTCGGCGCGGTGCTGGCCGCCGCCGGGCTGGCCGTCGCCGTCACCGCCGGACTCCTGGACCGCAGGGACGGGGGCGACGCCTCCCGCGTCGTGGCCCGCGGCGGCGCCCCGGACGAAGCCGCGGCACCGGCCCCCGCCGGCCGGCGGGGCTGACGGGCGTCGGCGGTCAGCCGCCCTCCCGCCACAGGTTGGTGACCGGCAGCCGCCGGTCCTTGCCGAAGCCCTTCGCGGAGATCTTGGTGCCCGGCGGGTACTGCCGCCGCTTGTACTCCGCCGCGTCCACCATCCGCAGCACCCGCACCACCAGCTCGTCGTCGAACCCCTCGGCGACGATCTCGGCCCGCCCCCGGTCCCCGTCGACGTAGCGCGCGAGAATCCGGTCGAGGACGGCGTAGTCGGGGAGGGTGTCGGTGTCGAGCTGGCCGGGGCGGAGTTCGGCGCTGGGCGGTTTGGTGAGGATGTGCTCCGGGATCGGCGGGGTGGTGCCCCGCTCGGTGGCCGTGGCGTTCCGCCGGCGGGCCAGCGCGTAGACGTCGCTCTTGTAGACGTCCTTGATCGGCCCGAACGCGCCGACGGAATCGCCGTAGAGCGTGGAGTAACCGCAGGCCAGCTCGGATTTGTTGCCGGGCGCGAGGACGAGGTGGCCCTCCTGGTTGGAGAGCGCCATCAGCGTGGTGCCGCGCACCCGCGACTGGAGGTTCTCCTCCGCCGTCCCGCTCAGCCCCAGCGACGCCAGGTACACGTCGACCATCGGCCCGATCGGCACCGTACGGAACGCCAGCCCGGTGCGGCGGGCCAGTTCGGCGGCGTCGGTGAGCGAGTGCTCCGAGGAGTACGCGGACGGCATCGCGACGCCGTGGACGTTCCGGGCGCCCAGCGCATCGCAGGCGAGCGTGGCCACCAGCGCCGAGTCGATACCGCCGGACAGGCCCAGCACCACGCTGCGGAAGCCGTTCTTCGTGACGTACGCCCGCACGCCGCAGGCCAGCGCGGCGTAGATCTCGTCCAGGTCCGACAGCCGCTCCGCCGTGCCGCCCGGGTGCTGCGGCGGGTAGGCGGGCAGCGGGTCGGCGGAGAGGGTGACGTGGTCGATGCGCAGCCCGTCGTCGACCACTCCGGACGGGGGCTCGGCGGCGGCCGCGGGCAGCTCCAGATCGACCAGGAGGCACTCCTCGGCGAACTGCGCGGCCCGCGCCAGGACCTGGCCGTCGGGCGCGACGACCAGCGAGTCGCCGTCGAAGACCAGCTCGTCCTGGCCGCCGGTCATCGCCAGGTACGCGGTGGTGCACCCGGCCTCCCGGGCCCGGCGGCGCACCAGCTCCAGACGGGTGTCGTCCTTGTGCCGTTCGTAGGGGGAGGCGTTGAGGGAGAGCAGCAGCCCGGCCCCGGCGGTGCGGGCGGCGGGCACCCGGCCGCCGTCCTGCCAGAGGTCCTCGCAGATCGCCAGCGCCACATCGACGCCGTGCACCCGCACCACGGGCAGCGTGTCGCCGGGCACGAAGTACCGGAACTCGTCGAAGACGCCGTAGTTGGGCAGATGGTGCTTGGCGAAACGCAGCGCGACCCGGCCGCGGTGCAGCACCGCCGCCGCGTTCTGCGGCGCCCCGGCGGGCCGCCCGTAGCGCGCCGGCTCCGGTGCGCCGCGGTCGAGGTGGCCGACGACGACGGGGAGGTCGCCCAGCCCCTCGGCGGCCAGCCGCCCGGCCAGCTCGGCCAGCGCCGCCCGGCTCGCCTCGACGAACGACGGGCGCAGCGCGAGGTCCTCGACGGGGTAGCCGGTCAGCGCCATCTCCGGGAAGGCGACGAGGTGCGCGCCCTGCTCCGCGGCGGCCCGGGCCCGGCGGAGCAGCGTCCCGGTGTTGCGCGCGAGCGCGCCCACACAGGTGTCGATCTGGTTCAGGGCGAGCCGAAGCTGAGGCACCCCACCATTTTATTCGCCCACCCGGCGGGGGAGGGGTCGGGAAGGTTACGGGCCCGGCGCCCGCGTTACGGGCGGATGACGGGGCGCGGGCGCCCGGCCGGGCGGGGGCGGCGGCCCGTGAAGCCCGGGCCGCCGTCCTCAACTCCCGTACGTGCCGGGCTAGTCGCGGTACCCGAGCACCGTCATCATGCCGCTCTCCGAGTGGTACACGTTGTGGCAGTGGAGCATCCACAGGCCCGGGTTGTCGGCGTCCAGGTGGACCCGGATGGTGTGGCCCGGGCGCACGATGACGGTGTCCTTGCGCGCCCCGCCGTACGCCAGCTCGAAGGCGTGGCCGTGCAGATGCATCGGGTGCCACATCCCGGTGTGGTTGCGGAACACCAGCTCCACCCGCTCGCCCTCCCGGACGGCGTACCGCTGCGACGGCTTGAAGGGCGCGTGGTTGATCGCCCAGTCGTAGCGGCGCATCGAGCCGGTCAGCACCAGCTGGTGGCTGCGGTCGATCGCGCGGTCGGGCAGCCGAACCGATTCCGCACAGTCCAGATCGAACGCGGTGACCAGCTTCCCGTCCAGCTCCTTGGGGCGGGTGCCGGGGCCGGGCGCCGCGCCGCCGCCGGTCCGCAGCACCGCCTGGGCCAGGTGGTTCTTGCCCTCGGCGAGCGCGGTGAACGGGAAGACGCCGTCCTTGGCGGTGACCAGCACGTCGTAGCGCTCGCTCATACCGAGTAGCAGGGTGTCGGTGTCGGCGTGCTCGACGGGGTGGCCGTCGGTGTGGGTGACGGTCATGGTGTGCCCGCCGAGCGCCACCCGGTAGGCGGTGTCGCCGCCCGCGTTGATGATCCGGATCCGGATGCGGTCGCCGGGGGAGGCGGTGAAGGTCTGCGGGTCGTCCGCGGTCCGCCCGTTGATCAGGTGGAGCGGGTAGTCGACGTTGCCCGCCATACCGCCGAGCAGATCGCTGTGGGCGTGGTCCAGGATCCGCGACGGCCCCTCCTTCTTCTTCTCCTCCTTCGCGGCGGCCCGCATCTCGTGGCCGCTGTGGTGCTCCCCGTGGTTCAGCTCGTCGAGGATCGCGTCCGGGGTGGAGCCGTCGATCCCGTCGACCCAGTCGTCGAGGACGACCACCCACTCCTTGTCGTACGCGAGCGGCTCCCGGGGATCGTCGACGATCAGCGCCCCGTACAGGCCGCGGTCCTGCTGCACGCCGACGTGCGGGTGGTACCAGTACGTGCCCGGCCGCACCGTGGCGTAGCGGTACGTGAAGGTCTCCCCGGGCGCCACCGGGTCCTGGGTGATGCCGGGCGCCCCGTCCATGTCGTTGCGGAGCGCCATGCCGTGCCAGTGGACGGTGGTGGCCTGCGGCAGGTTGTTGGCGAAGTCGACCGCCAGGGTCTCGCCCGCCGTCACCCGCATCTCCGGGCCGGTCAGCGAACCGTCGTAGGCCCAGGTGTGGACGGTGCGGCCGCCGAGTTGGACGAGGGCGGGCGTGGCGAGCAGGGACAGCTGCCGCACCGGGCCGTTGCCGCGCCGCTTCTCGGCGTCGTGGACCCGGGGGCCGCCGGGCGTGACGTAGCCGGGCGGGACGTCGTCGGAGGCGGCCGCCGCGCCCCTGCCGGCGGCCGGGCGGGCGACGGCGGTGCCGCCCGTGCCGAGCAGCCCGGCGGCGACGGCGGCGGCTCCCGCGCCGAGCAGTGCCCGCCGCCCGGGTTCGGCGGGGCGGGCGGACGGTTCGGACTGGGGACGGGAGGGGCGCTCAGGTCGCATGGAGTACCTCGGGGTGTCGGTGGGTGCACGGCCGGCTGGGCGGACGAGACGGGGACAAGCGTGGAGCAAAAGCGGATGAATGCGGACAAATCGCCGATGGGGGAGTGGGTGGAGGGAGGGTGGCTGGGGGTGGCGGACGGATGCCGGTGACGGCGTGCGGCGGACCCGGCGGTCGGGTGGTGCCTCGCGGGGCACCTTACGACCTGGGACCCGGGAATCCGCGGCGTCACGGCGCCCACCCGGACGCCGCTCCTCCCTCCGGGGTCATCCGCCACTCCGGGTCGTTACCCCCACGGGGTATCCACCGGGCGGCGGGGCGCCCTCCGCCGACGCCGCCCGGAGCGTCCGGCGCACACCTGCGGCGCACGGCCCCGCGCGCCGCCCCGTGCACCCGCTCCCACCGGCCCCGCCTCGGCCCACGGGAGAATCACCGCGTGGGGCGGGAAAATCTCAGGGCCGGGCGGGCGGGAAAATGGGGTGCCGGGCGGGAAGGAATCGAGCAGGGCGCGGCCGGGGGCGGTGCGAGACGGATGAGCGGGAGGCCGCGGATGAACCGCAGCAGGGGCAGCAGTCACGACAGCGGCAGCCGCGGGAGCGGCCGCCACGAGGACACGTTCCCCGGCGGCCCGGACCGCGCGCCGGACCGGCCCCGCGGTGCGGACACCACGGACGGCCCGGGCCCCGGCGCGCCGCCCGGCCGGATGCTGCGCGTCGACGGCGTGCCGCTGCACGTCCTCCGGGAGGGCACCGGCCCCGCCGTGGTGCTCTGCGGCGGCCTCGGCATGGCCTGGTTCGACTGGGAGGCGGTGGCCGCCCTGCTCGCCCCCGACCGCACCGTCATCCGCTTCGACCGCCCGGGCCTCGGCCTGAGCGCCCCCGCGCCCGGCCCGCCGACCGCCGCCGCCGAGGCCGACCGGATCGCCCACGTCCTCGACGCGCTCGGCCACCCCGGCCCGGCCACCGTCGTCGGCCACTCCATGGCCGCCTTCCACGCCGAGGCGTTCGCCCGGCTCCATCCGCACCGCTGCGCGGGCCTCGTCCTCGCCGACGGCTCCCTCGCCGACCCGGCCCGCCCGGTGCTGCCGCGGGCCGTCCGGCACGCCTGGGCGGGCGGCGTGGCGGACGCCGCCTCCGCCGCCGGACTGCCCCGCGTCCTCGGCCCGGCCGGCCGCCGGCTGATCTCCCGCGCCGGGGCGCTCGGCCCGCACCCCGCACACCCCTGGGAGCGCACCACGTACCGCACCAGCCGGGTCGTCCGCGCCTGCGCGCTGGAGAACGCCGCCCACCCCTACCAGGCGGCGGAGGTGGCGGCGCTCCGTCCGGCGCGTGCGCTGCCACCCGTACCGGTGACGGTCCTCGCGGCGTACGGCGGCGGGGAGACCCCCCGTGAGCTGCGATGGCTGGAGCGGCAGCGGGAACTCGCCGCGGAGCTGGGTGGCCGGTTCGTGGTGGCCGCGCCCGCCGGACACCTGCTGATGGCCGACGCGCCGGACGCCGTCGCCCGCGCCGTGCGCGAGCTGTGACCGGGGCCGCACCCCGGCACGCCATGGGCGGGTCAACGGCGCCTTTGCGGGAGGTCAGGAGTGCGCCAAGCCGCCGGTTTGCCCTGCCGCGGGCCGTGACAGACGGCGCCCGCTCGCCCCACGCTGACCATGGCGGGCTCACCGGGCGCGCCCCGGACACGACGGGTGAGGGCCCGAGGACACGGCCGGGCGGTTCTGAATCAGGCCAAGGGTGCGTAATGTGACGGTAACCCCCGCGCGTGATACTGGTGTGCCACACGATGTGATCCCACACGTGGGACGGGCTGATTGACCTGCAAGGATTGGTGAACCATGGACAAGCAGCAGGAGTTTGTGCTCCGCACGCTGGAGGAGCGTGACATCCGTTTCGTACGGCTGTGGTTCACCGATGTGCTCGGGTTCCTGAAGTCCGTGGCGGTCGCACCCGCCGAGCTTGAGCAGGCGTTCGACGAGGGCATCGGCTTCGACGGCTCCGCCATCGAGGGCTTCGCCCGGGTCTACGAGTCCGACATGATCGCCAAGCCGGATCCGGGCACCTTCCAGATCCTGCCCTGGCGCGCCGAAGGCCCCGGCACCGCCCGGATGTTCTGCGACATCCTGATGCCCGACGGCTCCCCCTCGTACGCCGATCCGCGCTACGTCCTCAAGCGCATCCTGGCGAAGACCTCCGACCTCGGCTTCACCTTCTACACCCACCCCGAGATCGAGTTCTTCCTGCTCAAGGACAAGCCGGTGGACGGCCGGCGGCCCACCCCCGGCGACTCCTCCGGCTACTTCGACCACACCCCGCAGAACGTCGGCATGGACTTCCGCCGCCAGGCGATCACGATGCTCGAATCGATGGGCATCTCCGTGGAGTTCAGCCACCACGAGGGCGCCCCCGGCCAGCAGGAGATCGACCTGCGGTACGCCGACGCGCTGGCGACCGCCGACAACATCATGACGTTCCGGCTGGTCATGAAGCAGGTGGCGCTGGAGCTGGGCGTGCAGGCGACGTTCATGCCCAAGCCGTTCTCCGAGTACCCCGGCTCCGGCATGCACACCCACCTCTCCCTCTTCGAGGGCGACCGCAACGCCTTCCACGAGTCCGGCGCCGAGTACCAACTCTCCAAGGTCGGCCGGTCGTTCATCGCCGGACTGCTCCGCCACGCCGGGGAGATCTCCGCCGTCACCAACCAGTGGGTCAACTCCTACAAGCGCATCTGGGGCGGCACCAACCGCACCGCGGGCGCCGGCGGCGAGGCCCCCTCGTACATCTGCTGGGGCCACAACAACCGCTCCGCGCTGATCCGGGTGCCGATGTACAAGCCCGGCAAGATGGGCTCCACCCGCGTCGAGGTCCGCTCCATCGACTCCGGCGCCAACCCGTACCTGACCTACGCGGTCCTCCTCGCCGCCGGACTCAAGGGCATCGAGGAGGGCTACGAACTGCCGCCCGGCGCCGACGACGACGTCTGGGCGCTGACCGACGCCGAGCGCCGCGCGATGGGCATCGAGCCGCTGCCGCAGAACCTCGGCGAGGCCATCGACCTGATGGAGCGCAGCGAACTGGTCGCCGAAACCCTCGGCGAGCACGTCTTCGACTTCTTCCTGCGCAACAAGAAGCAGGAGTGGGAGGAGTACCGCTCCGAGGTCACCGCCTTCGAGCTGCGCAAGATGCTGCCGGTCCTGTAACCCGAACCCCGCCGTCGCCCGGCCCGGCGGCCGGGCGGACCCGAGAGGCGCCCGCCATGGCACAACCCGCTTCGCAGGGCCGGCGGAGCAGCACCTTCACCCGGCTGCTGCGCCACGGCTTCACCGACCCGTCGGCCGCCACCCGGCTGCTGCAGACACCCGAACTCGCCCCCGTGCACGAGGACCCGGTGCTGCTGGAGGCGTTCGCCGGTGTCGCCGACCCGGACCAGGCGCTGCTCGGGCTGGTCCGGCTGGTCGAGGCGCAGGACGAGGCGGAGCGGCAGCGGCTGCTGGCCACGCTGGTCACCGCGAAGCCGCTGCGGGACCGGCTGCTGGGCGTCATGGGCGCCTCCGAGGCGCTCGCCGACCACCTCGCCCGCCACCCGCGCGACTGGCAGTCGCTCGTCACGTACGAGGCGGCCGATCTCCACCCGGCCACCCCGGAGTTCGAGGAGGCGCTCGCCGAGGGCGTCTGGGGCGAGGAGGGCTCCGTGCTGCCGCGGGCGGACGCGCTGCGGATCGCCTACCGCCGCGCCCTGCTGGGCATCGCCGCCCGCGACGTGTGCGGCACCACCGACGTCAGCGAGGCCGCCGCCGAGCTGGCCGACCTGGCGACGGCCACCCTCCGCGCCGCCCTGCAGATCGCCTCCGAGGAGGCGCCGGGCGACGCCGCCGTCTGCCGCCTCGCCGTCATCGCGATGGGCAAGTGCGGCGGCCGGGAGCTGAACTACGTCTCCGACGTCGACGTCGTCTTCGTCGGCGAGGCCAAGGAGGGCACCGAGGAGGCGGCCGCGCTCCAGGCCGCGAACCGGCTGGCCGCGCGGCTGATGCGGGTCTGCTCGGACGTCACCCCCGAGGGCACCATCTGGCCCGTCGACGCCAACCTCCGGCCCGAGGGGCGCAACGGCCCGCTGGTCCGCACCCTCAGCAGCCACCTCGCCTACTACCAGCGCTGGGCCAAGACCTGGGAGTTCCAGGCGCTGCTGAAGGCCCGGCCGACGGCGGGCGACCCCGAGCTGGGACGGGCGTACGTCGACGCCCTCGCCCCGCTGGTGTGGCAGGCCGCCGAGCGGGAGAACTTCGTCACCGACGTCCGGCAGATGCGGGGCCGGGTGATCGCGGGCATCCCCGTCGCGGAGGTCGACCGGGAGCTGAAGCTCGGGCCCGGCGGGCTGCGGGACGTCGAGTTCGCCGTCCAGCTCCTCCAGCTGGTGCACGGCCGCAGCGACGCCACGCTGCGCAGCCCCACCACCCTCGACGCCCTCGCCGCGCTCGCCGCCGGCGGCTACGTCGGCCGCCAGGACGCCGCCGCCCTCGACGCCGCCTACCGCTTCCTGCGCACCCTGGAGCACCGCATCCAGCTCCAGCGGATGCGCCGTACCCATCTGATGCCCGAGGGCGAGGCCGATCTGCGGCGTCTGGCCCGCTCGCTGGGGCTGCGCACCGAACCGGTCGACGCGCTGCGCGCCCAGTGGAAATGGCACGCCCGCGAGGTGCGGCGGCTGCACGAGAAACTGTTCTACCGCCCGCTGCTGGACGCCGTCGCCCATCTGGAGCCCGGCGAGACCCGGCTGTCGGCGAAGGCCGCGGGCCAGCGCCTCGAAGCGCTCGGCTACGCGGACCCGGTCGGGGCGCTGCGCCACATGGAGGCGCTGGCGTCCGGGGTGACCCGCAAGGCGGCGATCCAGCGGACGCTGCTGCCGGTGCTGCTCGGCTGGTTCGCCGACTCCGCCGACCCGGACGCCGGACTGCTCAACTTCCGCAAGGTCTCCGACGCGCTCGGCAAGACCCCCTGGTACCTGCGGCTGCTGCGCGACGAGGGCGCCGCCGCGGAGAACCTCGCCCGGGTGCTGTCCGGCGGCCGCCTCGCCCCCGACCTGCTGCTGCGCGCGCCGGAGGCGGTGGCGCTGCTCGGCGCCGCCGACGGGCTGCGCCCGCGCGGCCGCCTCGCCCTGGAGCAGGAGGTGCTGGCGGCGGTCGGCCGCGCGGACGGCGCCGAGGCGGCGGTGGCCGCGGCCCGCGGGGTGCGCCGCCGCGAACTGTTCCGCACCGCCGCCGCCGACCTGATCGGCGCGTACGGCACGGAGGACCACCCCGCCGAGGAGGACCGCGGGCGGCTGCTGGACACGGTCGGCTCCGCCGTCTCCGATCTGAACGCCGCGACGCTCGCCGGCGCGCTGCGCGCCGCCGTCCGCGAGAGCTGGGGCGACACCCTGCCGACCCGCTTCGCGGTGATCGGCATGGGCCGCTTCGGCGGCCACGAGCTGAGCTACGGCTCGGACGCCGATGTGCTCTTCGTCCACGAACCGCGCGAGGGCGCCGACGAACAGGAGGCCGCCAAGGCCGCCCAGGCCGTCGCCAACGAGATGCGCCGCCTGCTCCAACTCCCCTCCGCCGACCCGCCGCTGCCGATCGACGCGGACCTGCGCCCGGAGGGCCGCTCCGGCCCGCTGGTGCGCACCCTCGCCTCGTACGCGGCGTACTACCGGCGCTGGTCGCTGACGTGGGAGGCGCAGGCGCTGCTGCGCGCCGAACCGGTCGCGGGCGACGCCGAGTTGGGCCGCCGCTTCATCGACCTGATCGATCCGCTGCGCTACCCCGTCGAGGGCCTGGGTGAGGACGCGGTCCGCGAGATCCGGCGGCTCAAGGCCCGGATGGAGTCCGAGCGGCTGCCCCGCGGCGCCGATCCGACCACCCACGCCAAGCTGGGCCGCGGCGGCCTGAGCGACGTCGAGTGGACCGTCCAGCTCTTCCAGATGCGGCACGGCTGGGAACTGCCCGGCCTGCGCACCACCCGCACCCGCGAGGCCCTGGCCGCCGCCCACCAGGCCGGGCTGATCGGCACCGAGGAGGCCCAGATCCTCGACGAGGCATGGGTGCTCGCCGCCCGCGTCCGCAACGGCGTGATGCTGGTCCGCGGCCGCCCCGGCGACACCTTCCCCGCCGACGCCCGCGAACTGGCCGCCGTCGGCCGCTACCTCGGCTACGAGGAGGGCCACGTCGGCGACATGCTCGACGACTACCGCCGCATCACCCGCCGCGCCCGCGCGGTGGTGGAGGAGGTGTTCTACGGGGGGTGAGCCTTCCGCGGGGCCGCGGCGGGGGCGGGAGGCTTCCGTGAACTGCCTTGGGGGCCGGGCCCGTTGACGTAATCCCCCCGCCCTACCGCCCCTCCCGCATCCCCCGTACCCGCTCCAGCACCCCCGTCAGGGAGAGTTCGAAGGCGGTGTCGGCGCGGTGCGGGCCCGCTTGGGCGGTGGCGGCGGCGAGGCGGGGGGTGTCGGCGGGGTCGGCGACCTCCCACATCGTTTCGGGGGCGGCGAGGTCGAGGGCGGAGCCGAGGACGACGTTCTCCACGGCGACGATCACCGGGATCACCTCCGGCGCGGCGAACCCGGCGTCCAGCAGCACCCCGCAGGCCCGCTCGTAGAGGGCGAGTACGCGCGGGGCGCGGACGGGGGAGACGGTCAGCAGCGGGATGGTGCGGGGGTGTGCGGCGAAGGCGGCGCGGTAGCTGCGGGCCCAGGCTTCCAGGGCCGCGTCCCACGGGGTGATCTCCAGCGTGGTGGCGTCGATGGCGGCGCCGACGTGCTCGCGCAGCAGCTCGATGACGCCGGCCCGGCCGTCGACGTGGTGGTAGACGGAGGCCGTGCGCACGCCCAGTTCCCGGGCGATCTGCGGCACGCTGAAATCGCCCTGTTCGTCCACGAGCCGCAGCGCCGTCGCGCCGATCCGTGCCCGGTCCAGCAGCGGTGTCCGCGGCCTCGCCATGTCGTCTTCTCCCGCCCGTGAGGTCTTCCCGAATCGTACGGGCGGGGGTTACGGTGCAAAAACCGAAAGGCTTTAGGTTAAATTCCTTGCGGTCCCGTTGCCGTGCCCACCCCTCCCGCGCACCGGGCCGCCCTCCTCCTCCGCCGCAGAAGGGCACCCGCACGCCATGGCCGCACCCGCCACCACCTCCCAAGGGGCCCCGCCCCGCCCCGCGCCACCCGGCACCTCGCAGCCGACGCTGCGCCGCGGCAGCCTCTCCGCCGCCGACATCGCCTTCTTCGTCATCTCCGCCGCCGCCCCGCTCACCGTCATGGCCGGGACCTCACCCGTCGCCATCGGCGCCGGCGGCCTCGGCGCCCCCGTCGGCTACCTCCTGGCCGGCGCCACCCTCGCCCTCTTCGCCGTCGGCTTCACCACCATGGCCCGCCACGTCCGCCACGGCGGCGGCTTCTACGCCTTCATCACCCGCGGACTGGGCCGCCCCGCCGGATTCGGCGCCGCCACCCTCGCCCTCCTCGCGTACAACGGCATGCAGATCGGCGTCCACGGGCTCTTCGCCACCGCCACCCAGGACGCCCTCGAAGCCTTCTGGGGCGTGCACCTCCCCTGGCCGCCGCTGGCCTTCGCCGGGATCGCCCTCGTCTGGTACCTCGGCCACCGCAGCATCGACTTCGGCGCCAAGGTCCTCGGCGTGCTGCTGGTCGCCGAGACCGGCATCCTCGTCCTGCTGGCCGGCGGCGTCCTGCTGCACGGCGGCGCGCACGGCCTCGGCGCCGACTCCTTCACCCCGGCGCACGTCCTGGTGCCCGGCACCGGCGCCGTCCTCGCCTTCGCGTTCGCCGCCTTCACCGGCTTCGAGTCGACCGCCATCTACCGCCGCGAGGCCCGCGACCCGGGCCGCACCATCCCCCGCGCCACCTACGTCGCCGTCGCCTTCCTCGGCCTCTTCTACGCCTTCATCATCTGGATCATCGTCCAGGCGTACGGCCCCGACCGCATCGTCGCCGCCGCCCTGCACGACCCGGCCGGACTCTTCTTCTCCGCCACCACCCGCTACGTCGGCGCCTGGGCCACCGACCTGATGCACATCTTCATCGTCACCAGCATCGTCGCCTCCCAACTCGCCTTCCACAACGCCATCAACCGCTACGCCCTCTCCCTCGCCCAGGAAGGCGTGCTGCCCGCCGCCCTCGGCCGCGTCCACCCCCGCAACCGCTCCCCGTACGTCGCCGGAGCGGTGCAGAGCGCCCTCGCCGTCCTCGTCGTCGCCGGGTTCGCGGTGGCCGGCGCCGACCCGTACCGGCAGTTGCTGCTGTGGATGAACACCCCCGGCATGCTGGGGCTCCTCGCGCTCCAGGCGCTCACCGCCGCCGCCGTCCCGCTCTTCTTCCGCCGCCTCACCCACGGCGAGGGCGTCTGGCGCACCCGGATCGCCCCGCTCGCCGCCGCCGTGCTGATGACCGGCGCCCTCGGCCTCGTCATCTCCAAGATCGACCTGATGACGGCCGCCCCGCTCACCACCAACACCGTCCTGGTCCTCCTCGTCCCCGCCGCCTTCCTCCTCGGCCTGGCCTTCGCCCGGCGCATCCGGCGCAGCCGCCCCGCCGTGTACGAGGGGTTCGCCGCCGATCCGGCGGAAGCCGACGACGATGACGGCGCGACGGGCGGGGCGGGCGACCCCGCGCCGGTCCCCGGAACCACCCGCCCCACCGACCACCCCTGACACCGCCCCACCACCACCGAGGAGGCCCCGTGCCCACCGCATCCCCCGCCCCGCTGACCGCCGCCGACACCGTGCTGACCGGCGCCCGGGTGCGCACCCTCGACCCGCGGCGCCCCTGGGCGGGCGCCGTCGCCGTCAAGGACGGCCGGATCGCGGCGGTCGGGGAGGACGCCGACGTACGGGACTGGCGGGGCGCGGCCACCGAGGTCGTCGACCTGGGCGGCGCCACCCTCACCCCGGGCCTCGTCGACGGCCACAGCCACCCCGTCTGGGGCGTCGACATGTCCGACGGCACCGACCTCACCGCCGTCCGCGACCTCCACCAGCTCCGCGCCGCCCTCGCCACCGCCGCCCGCGACCTGCCGCCCGGCGGCTGGGTCACCGGCTGGGGCCTCGACCACAACGCCTTCGGCGACCAGCCCGTCCACCGCGCCCTCATCGAGGACGCCCTCGGCGGCGCCCCCGCCTTCCTCCGCCTCTACGACGGCCACTCCGCGCTGGCCAGCGGCGCGGCGCTGGCCGCCGCCGGGGTCACCGGACCGCGCACCTTCGCCCAGCGCGCCAGCGTCGTCTGCGACGCGGACGGCCCCACCGGGCACCTCATCGAACACGCCGCGATGGAGCTGCTGGCGGACGTCGTCCCGCTGCCCGACCCCGCACAGCGCCGCGCCCGGCTGCTCGCCTCGCTGCACGAGATGGCCGCCGCCGGACTGACCGGCGCCCATGTGATGGACATGCAGAGCCCCGGCGTCCCCGAACTCCTCGACGCCATCGAGGCGGACGGCCACCTCCCCGTCCGCCTCCGCCTCGCCCCCTGGTGCATGCCCGGCATCGACACCGACGGCCTCGACCACCTCGTCGCCCTCCAGCAACTGCACGGCCGCCAGTGGCGGGTCGGCGGCGTGAAGTTCTTCATGGACGGCACCGTCGAGGGCGGCACCGCCTGGCTGGAGCACCCGGACTGCCACGGCGAGTCCACCGACGCCCTCTGGCCGGACCCGGCCGCGTACACCCGCGCCGTCCACCACCTCGCCCGCGCCGGCGTCCGCACCGCCACCCACGCCATCGGCGACGCCGCGGTACGCCACGCCCTCGACACCGTGGAACTCCTCGGTTCCACCTGTGACACGACCGGCTTCCGCCACCGCATCGAGCACATCGAGACCGTCCCCGCCGACCAGCTGCCCCGCTTCGCCGCGCTCGGCGTCGCCGCCTCCATGCAGCCGCTGCACACCGCCTACACCCGCGCCGACCACACCGACGCCTGGTCCCGCCGGGTCGGCGAGGAGCGCGCCGGACGCGCCTGGCGCTGCCGCGATCTGCGCGACGCCGGCGCCGTCCTCGTCCTCGGCTCCGACTGGCCGATCGCCCACCACGACCCGCGCGCCACCCTCGCCACCGCCCGGCTGCGCCGCCCCGCCGGCCACCCCGACACCGCGCCCGTCACCCCCGAACAGGCCCTGACCGGCCTGATGGCGCTGGAGGGCTGCACCACCCACGCGGCGCTCGCCGTCGGCGAGGAGCACGAGGCGGGCCGGATCGTCCCCGGCCACCGTGCCGACCTCACCGCCCTCGCCGTCGACCCGGTCACCGCCCCCGCCGACGACGTCGCCGCCGCCCCCGTCCGGCTGACGATGTCCGGCGGCCGCATCACCCACCGCGGCTGAACGGAGAGCGGGGCCGGGGCAACCGCCCCGGCCCCGGCCGCTGTGTCCCCCGGTCACCGGCCGGGGGACAGGACGTCATCGCGGACGCGGCGTAGAGATGGTGCCCCGGCTGCGCCCGGTCAGCGCCCGAGGATGGGGTCCTGGGGGTGGATGAGGGGGGCCCGGCCCTCGGGCTCTTCCCACGCTTCCTGCCGGCCCAGCGCGGTGATGTCGAGCAGTGGGTAGGCCGGCATCATCACTTCGACGCCGCGGTGGTAGGTCGAGTAGGTGTGGAACACCGTGTCGCCGTCGCGCAGGAAGCTGCTGATGCCGGGCTGTTCGCCGGTGAAGTCCACCATCCATGCCATGCCCGCGCCGGCCAGTTCGTCGGCGTCGCGGTAGTTGTAGGAGGTGGGGCGCACGGCGGGGTCGAGGGTGACATGGAAGTCGTAGTTGAACTCGCTGCCGTACGAGGAGTACCAGGGGAACGTCCAGCCCTGGTCCGTGCGTACCTTCTCCAGCTTCGGGTGGGGCGCGAGGGAGACGGCCGCGAAGGCCGTGTCGCGGGTGCGCAGCTGGGCGCGGGCGCCGTCGCTGAGTCCGTCGGCCATGGCGGTGCAACTGCCGCAGGGCCGCTCCCAGGCCGGATCGAACATCATGTGGTGGACGATGAGCTGCCGGCAGCCGTCGAACAGATCGAGCAGGCTCACCCGGCCCTCGGGCCCGGTGAGCCGGTAGTCCTTGTCGATCCGCACCATCGGCAGCCGCCGCCGGTCGGCGTTCAGCCGGTCGCGGGCGCGGACGAGTTCCTTCTCCCGCTCCAGCAGGTGCTTGCGGGCGGCGAGCCACTCGTCGCGCGAAACGATCTGCGGAAGGCTCATGAGATCCCCCAGTTCGATGCAGCTGGCGTGAGGCCAGCAGGCTAGGCAGAGTGACTTGCATCACGCAAGTAACCGTCGGCTAGCATCGAGAAATGCTGGGCCGGATGTACGAACGCGAGAACTGTTCCGCGGCGCGCGCTCTGGAGTTGGTGGGCGAGCGCTGGAGTCTGCTGATCATCCGCAACGCGGTCTTCGCGGGGACGGTCCGCTTCACCGAGTTCGAGCGTCGGCTGGGGATCGCGTCGAACATCCTCGCCAAGCGCTTGGACGGGTTCGTGACCGACGGGTTGATGGAGTTGCGCGCGCCCGAGGGCGGGGCCACGGGCCGCGAGTACGTGCTCACCGAGAAGGGACGCGAACTCGCGGCGGTCATCATCGCGCTGACGGAGTGGGGCGACCGGTGGGCGGCGCCGGACGGGCCGCCGGTCCTGTTCGAGCACGCCGACTGCGGTGGTCCGGTGCACCTGGCCGCCCGCTGTGACCGGTGCGGGCAGATGCCGGAGCCGACGCAGATCGGGGCCGTGGCCGGCCCCGGCGCGGGCGAGCAGCAGCGCCGCCTCCGCGGACTCCGCCGCTGAGCCGGGCCCGCCCCGGCCCCGCTCAGACCCGCACCAGCTCCCGTTCCCGCCCCACCGCGTGCCGCGCCAGATGGTGCGGCAGCGTCCCGTACCAGAGGAAGGCCACCGCGAAGCCGAACAGCAGGCACAGGGCGCCGCCGAAGGCGTCCAGCCAGAAGTGGTTGGCGGTGGAGACGATCACCAGCAGGGTGAGGAACGGGTAGAGCAGCGCCACCGTCTTCACCCACGCCCGGCGGGCCAGCAGCGCCACCGTCAGACCGCACCACAGCGACCAGCCGATGTGCATCGACGGCATCGCGGCGTACTGGTTCGACATCGACGCGAGGTTTCCGGACGCCATCGAGCCCCAGGTGTTGTGCTGGACGAGGGTGTCGACGAACCCGCCGTCGGCCATCAGCCGCGGCGGCGCCAGCGGATAGAAGTAGTAGCCGACGAGCGCGACGCCGGTGGTGGCGAAGAGCGCCAGCCGGGCGGCGGCGTACCGGCCCGGGTGCCAGCGGTAGAGCCAGACCAGCACGCCGATCGTCGCCACGAAGTGCAGCGTGGCGTAGTAGTAGTTCATCGGCACGATCAGCCAGGTCACGGCGTTCACCGCGTGGTTGACGGTGTGCTCGACGGCGATGCCGAGGGTGTGCTCGACCTGCCAGATCCAGTCGGCGTTCCGCAGCGCCTTCGCCTCCTGCTCGGGCACCGCGTTACGGATCAGCGAGTACGTCCAGTAGCTGAGCGCGATGAGCAGGATCTCGAACCACAGCCGGGGCGCGCGGGGGGCCCGCAGCCGGGTCATCCGGCTCGGGCGGGGAGGGCGCTTCGCGGTCGCACCATGCGGCGGCGGGCTGGCCGGCCGGTCGTCGATGGTCCTCACATGCGCTTCACCCATAGGCAGACAGTTTGCCAGAAAGGGGTTACCCGGCTGTCATTCCCTGGTGGGGTTGGCGACGACCTGTGTACCTCTCGGGGTGGATGCCCCACCCCCGCCTGCCGGGGGCGGAGTGGGCTGTTCCGGGATCTTTGTCCGCTTTGCGGGGGATGCGGGCTCCGCGAGGTCGGGGTCCGCGGCGGGCCACGCCTCGGTGTCCGCGCCCGCCGTCCGCGGCGCCGACGCGGTCGAGCCCCGCACCACCAGCTCCGGGTGGAAGACGAACTCGCTGTGCGGCGCGGGCGTCCCGCCGATCTCCTCCAGCAGGGCGCGTACCGCGGCCTGCCCCATCGCCGGGACCGGCTGCCGGATGGTGGTCAGCGGCGGGTCGGTGAACGCGATCAGCGGGGAGTCGTCGAACCCGACGACGGAGACCTCGCGCGGCACGTCCAGCCCCCGCTGCCGGGCCGCCCGGATCGCGCCCAGCGCCATCATGTCGCTGGCGCACACCACGGCCGTCGCCCCGCGGTCCAGCAGCGCGCCGGCCGCCGCCTGCCCGCCCTCCAGGGAGTACAGCGAGTGCTCGATGCACCGATCGGCCGCCGCCGCGTCCAGCCCCAGCTGTTCGCCCACCGCCCGGACGAACCCCTCGATCTTCCGCTGCACCGGCACGAACCGCCGCGGCCCGAGCGCGAGCCCGATCCGGCGGTGGCCGAGCGCCGCGAGGTGGGTGACCGCCAGGTGCACCGCCGCCCGGTCGTCGGGGGAGACGAACGGCGCCTGCACCTGGGGGGAGAAGCCGTTGATGAGGACGAACGGGACGCCCTGGCCGCGCAGCCGGGCGTAGCGCTGCATGTCGGCGGAGGTGTCGGCGTGCAGTCCGGAGACGAAGATGATCCCGGCGACCCCGCGGTCGACCAGCATCTCCGTCAGCTCGTCCTCGGTGGAGCCGCCCGGCGTCTGGGTGGCGAGCACCGGTGTGTACCCCTGCCGCGTCAGCGCCTGGCCGATCACCTGGGCGAACGCCGGGAAGATCGGGTTCTCCAGCTCCGGGGTGATCAGCCCGACCAGGCCCGCGCTGCGCTGCCGCAGCCGTACCGGGCGCTCGTAGCCGAGGACGTCGAGGGCGGCCAGCACCGATTGGCGGGTGGTCGCGGAGACGCCCGGTTTACCGTTGAGCACCCGGCTGACGGTGGCCTCGCTGACACCCGCCTGCGCTGCGATATCGGCAAGCCGGGCGGTCATGCCAGGGACTTTACCTTTCGCCCCTCAGATTGCCCACCAGGCGCAGCTGTCCCCCGGGAGCACCGCGGACGCCCCCCGGGCGGGCAGCGGCGCGCTGGCCAGCAGCAGCTTTCCGGGTGCCTCCAACGCGACGTCGCCGCCGGTGGTGTTGACGGTGCAGACCACCCCGGGACGGGTGAACGCCAGTACCCCGTCCGGCGCCTTTCGCCAGGTCATCTCGCCGTCGCCCAGGCCCGGCAGCGTCCGCCGCAGCGCCAGCGCCGCGCGGTACAGCTCCAGCGTGGAGTCCACGTCGCCGGTCTGCGCCGCGACCGAGAGGCCGCCCCATCCGGCCGGTTGCGGCAGCCAGCTCCCGCCGTCGCCGAAGCCGTACGAGGGACCGTCCACGGCCCACGGCAGCGGCACCCGGCAGCCGTCGCGCAGCCCGTCCTGCCCGGAGGGGCCGGCGTCGGCGGCGCGGCGGCGGAGGAACGCCGGGTCCTGACGGGCCTCGTCCGGCAGGTCGGTGACCTCGGGCAGGCCCAACTCCTCGCCCTGGTAGAGGTAGACGGAGCCGGGCAGCGCCAGCATCAGCAGCGTCGCGGCCCGGGCGCGGGTCAGTGAACCGAGGCGGGTGGCGTGCCGGACCACGTCGTGGTTGGAGAGGACCCAGGTGGTCGGGGCGCCGACGGAGGCGGTGGCGGCCAGCGACGCGTCGATGACCTCGCGCAGCGCCGCCGCCTCCCAATCCGCCGTCAGGAACTGGAAGTTGAACGCCTGGTGCAGCTCGTCGGGGCGGACGTAGAGCGCCAGCCGCTCCGGGGTGGGCGCCCAGGCTTCCGCGACGCCGATGCGGGCGCCGCCGTAGCTCTCCAGCAGGGTGCGCCAGGAGCGGTGGATGGCGTGGACGCCGTCCTGGTCGAAGAAGGGCAGCGACTGGTTGCCGATCAAGGTGGCCTGGCTGCTGTGGCCGATGTCCGGCAGGCCCGGCGCCTTGACCATGCCGTGCGCGACATCGATCCGGAAGCCGTCGACGCCGAGGTCGAGCCAGAACCGCAGGATCGCCGTGAACTCCGCGTGCACCTCGGGGTCGTCCCAGTTCAGATCGGGCTGTTCGGGGGCGAAGAGGTGGAGGTACCAGTCGCCGCGGTCGGTACGCGTCCAGGCGGGGCCGCCGAACACCGACTCCCAGTCGTTGGGCGGCAGTGCGCCGTCGGCGCCGCGGCCGGGCCGGAAGACGTAGCGCTCCCGGGCCAGCTCCGGGTCGCGGAACCACGGGTGCCGGTCGGAGGTGTGGTTCGGCACGATGTCGACGATCACCCGCAGTCCGTGGGCGTGGGCCGCGCGGATCAGCGCGTCGGCGTCCTCCAGGGTGCCGAAGAGCGGGTCGACGGCGCGGTAGTCGGCGACGTCGTACCCGCCGTCGGCCTGCGGTGAGGCGTAGAACGGCGTGAGCCAGACGGCGTCCACGCCCAGCTCCTTGAGGTACGGCAGCCGCTCGCGGACCCCGCGCAGATCGCCGATGCCGTCGCCGTCGCTGTCCGCGAACGAGCGTACGTAGACCTGGTAGATGACGGCGTCGCGCCACCAGCCGGGCCCGGGGGCCGGTCCGGCGGGGCGGCGGGCGGGGCTGGGGGAGGTGAGCTGCTGGGTCATCTGCCGTCCCTGTTCGTGCGGGGAGGGCGGACGGCGGGCCACCGGTGCGGCGCGGTGCCGCCGGGGCGCCGTGCGCCACCAGGAGTAGGTCGCCTGGCACCGGAATCAACGCGCCAAGGGGCGCCGGGTGACGGCTCGTACGCCTTCCCGCCGCAGACCTTTCCAGCAACCTTGCAGAAATTTCCCGCAAGGTCTTTCGGTTTTCTTGCGGCGCTGTTACGTTCCACCACGCCATCTCAGGCGATTCCCAAAGGAGTTCACATGCGGCGTGGCATACGTGGCGTCACCGCCACCGCACTGGCGGCGGGCCTGGCCCTCACGGCGACAGCCTGCGGTGGCGGCGGTGGTGACAGCAAGGGCGACGACGGAAAGATTTCCGGCACCGTCACCTTCTGGGACACCTCCAACGACGCCGAGAAGGGGACCTACCGCAAGCTTGCGGAAGGCTTCGAGAAGGAACACCCCGGCGTCCACGTCAAGTACGTCAACGTGCCCTTCGGCGACGCCAACGCCAAGTTCAAGAACGCGGCGGGCGGCAACGCCGGCGCCCCCGACGTGATGCGCACCGAGGTCGCCTGGACCGCCGACTTCGCCCACCTCGGCTACCTCGCCCCCCTCGACGGCACCCCCGCCCTCGACAACACCGCCGACTACCTCCCGCAGGCCCTCGGCTCCACCAAGTTCGACGGCAAGACCTACTCCGCCCCGCAGGTCATCGACACCCTCGGCCTCTTCTACAACAAGCAGCTGCTCAAGAAGGCCGGGGTCACCGTCCCCAAGACCATCGACGAGCTGGAGTCCGCCGCGAAGAAGATCAAGGCGAAGACCGGCGCCACCGCCCTCTACCTGCGCGGCGACGACCCGTACTGGTTCCTGCCCTACCTCTACGGCGAGGGCGGCGACATGGTCGACGCCCGCGACAAGACCATCGAGATCGACGACGACGCCGGCACCCGCGCCTTCGCCACCCTCAAGCGCCTCGTCGACTCCAAGGCCGCCGTCACCGACGCCACCGACGGCCAGGAGAACGAACTCAAGGCCCTCAAGGACGGCGACGTCGCGATGGCGATCGACGGCCCCTGGGACATCGAGGGCGCCCGCGCCGGCAAGGCGTTCACCGACAAGGACAACCTCGGCGTCGCCCCCGTCCCCGGCGGCAGCAAGGCCCAGGGCTCCCCGCAGGGCGGCTGGAACCTCTCCGTCTACGCCGGATCCGCCAACCTCTCCACCGCCTACGCCTTCGTCAAGTACATGAGCGGCGCCGACGTCCAGCGCAAGACCACCGAACAGCTCAGCCTGCTGCCGACCCGTACGTCCGTCTACCAGCTCCCGTCGGTCAAGAAGAACGAGATGGTGAAGTTCTTCAAGCCCGCCGTCGACGGCGCCGTCCAGCGTCCGTGGATCGCCGAGGGCAACTCCCTCTTCGAGCCGATCAAGGTCCAGATGAACAAGGTCCTCACCGGCGCCGCCACCCCGAGCCAGGCCGCCAAGGCCACCGGCGACGCCTACCGGAAGCTGCTCAAGGACTACAAGTGACCCTCGCCGCCCGCGTCCGCCGCGCGCTGGCACCCCACTGGTACGCCTGGACGATGGTGGCGCCCGTCACCGTCGTCCTGGGCGTCATCATCGGGTTCCCGCTGGTGCGCGGCGTCTACCTCTCCCTCACCGACGCCGACGAGGCCAACGTCGCCCGCGACATCGGCGTGAACCACCTCCCGGCGACCTACCACTTCACCGGCCTCGACACCTACCGCGCGATCCTCACCGACTCGGTGTTCTGGGGCCGCCTGGGCTGGACCGTGGTCTGGACGGTCGCCTGCGTCGGCATCACGTACCTCATCGGGCTGGGCCTGGCGACGCTCCTCAACCGCCCGCTGCGCGGCCGCACCGGCTACCGCCTCGCCCTGATCCTGCCGTGGGCGCTGCCCGCCTTCGTCTCCGTCTTCACCTGGCGGATGCTCTTCAACGACCGCAACGGCCTGCTCAACTCCGTGCTGACCGGCGGCGGCATCGACGCGGTCCCCTGGCTCAACGACCCCACCTGGGCCAAGATCGCGGTGATCGCCGTCAACGTCTGGCTGGGCGTCCCCTTCATGCTCGTCGCCCTCCTCGGCGGCCTCCAGTCCCTCCCGGGCGAGCTGTACGAGGCGGCCGAGATGGACGGCGCCGGGCCCTGGCAGCGCTTCCGCCACATCACCCTGCCGGGCCTGCGCACCGTCAGCTCCACGGTGATCCTGCTCTCCACCATCTGGACGTTCAACATGTTCCCGGTGATCTTCCTGCTCACCCGGGGCGGCCCCGGCGACGCCACGGAGATCCTGGTGACCTACGCCTACCGCCTCTCCTTCGTCGACAGCCCCCGCGACTTCTCCGGCTCCGCCGCCTGGGGCGTCCTGATCCTCCTGCTCCTCAGCGCCGCCGCCGTCCTCCACCGCCGCGCGCTCCGCAAGCAGGGAGAGACGTGGTGACCATGACCGAGACCGGTACCGGGACGCCTCCCAAGGTCCGCCGCCGCGGCGAGCGCTCGCCCCTCGCCTCCGTCGGCCTGCACGCCACGCTGCTCCTCGCCGCCGTGATCGCCGTCTTCCCGCCCCTCTGGCTGCTGATCACCTCGTTCAAACCGAAGAACGACGCCTTCACCACCGACGTCGTCTCCCACCCCACCCTCGCCAACTACCGCCACGTCCTGGGCGACACCTCGTTCCCGACGTGGTTCGGCAACTCCGTCCTCGTCGTCGCCGTGACCACCGTCGTCGGCGTCCTCCTCGCCGCCACCACCGGCTACGCGCTCAGCCGCTTCCGCTTCCCCGGGATGCGCCCGCTGCTGTGGCTGCTGCTCATCACCCAGATGTTCCCGGTGGCCGTGCTGATCGTGCCGCTCTACAACCTGATGGCGGGCCTCGGCCTCCTCAACCAGCCCGGCGGCCTGATCATCACGTATCTGACCATCGCCGTGCCGTTCTGCGCCTGGATGATGAAGGGCTACTTCGACACCATCCCCGTCGAGATCGACGAGGCGGGCCGCGTCGACGGCCTCAGCCCCTTCGGCACCTTCTGGCGGCTCGTCCTGCCGCTCGCCCGCCCCGGCCTCGCCGTCACCGGCTTCTACACCTTCGTCACCGCCTGGGCCGAGGTCGCCTACGCCTCCGCCTTCATGACCGGCGACGAACACCTCACCCTCGCCGGCGGCCTGCAGACCTTCGTCAACCAGTACACCAACGACTGGGGCTCGATGACCGCCGCCGCCGTCCTCATCGCCGTCCCGGCCACCGCCGTCTTCGCCTTCGCCCAGCGCCACCTCGTCGCCGGACTGACCGCCGGCACCACCAAGGGATGACATGACTCCGGACCCGACCGCACCCGCCCCGAGCCAGGATTCCGCCCGCCCCGACTGGTGGCGTGACGCGGTGATCTACCAGGTCTACCCCCGCAGCTTCGCCGACGCCGACGGCGACGGCATGGGCGACCTGGAAGGCATCCGCCGCCGCCTGCCGCACCTGCGTGACCTCGGCGTCGACGCCGTCTGGCTCTCCCCCTTCTACGCCTCCCCGCAGGCCGACGCCGGCTACGACGTCACCGACTACCGCGCCGTCGACCCGATGTTCGGCACCCTCGACGACGCCGACGCCGTCCTGCGCGACGCCCACACCCTGGGCCTGCGCGTCATCGTCGACCTCGTCCCCAACCACTGCTCCGACCAGCACCCCTGGTTCCGCCAGGCCGTCGAGGAGGGCCCCACCTCCCCGCTCCGCCACCGCTTCCACTTCCGTGACGGCCGCGGCGAGCACGGGGAACTCCCGCCCAACGACTGGGAATCCGTCTTCGGCGGCCCCGCCTGGACCCGCCTGCCCGACGGCCAGTGGTACCTCCACCTCTTCGCCCCCGAACAGCCCGACTTCAACTGGGAACACACCGCCGTACGCGACGAGTTCCGCTCCGTGCTGCGCTTCTGGCTCGACCGCGGCGTCGACGGCTTCCGCATCGACGTCGCCCACGGCCTGATCAAGGCCGCCGGTCTGCCGGACATCGGCCGCGGCAGCCAGGCCACCCTGATCGGCAACCAGGAACTGCCCTTCTTCGACCAGGACGGCGTCCACGAGATCTACCGCGACTGGCGCACCCTCCTGGACGAGTACGACGGCGCACGCATCGCCGTCGCCGAGGCATGGGCCCCCAGCCCCGCCCGCACCGCCCGCTACGTCCGCCCCGACGAACTCCACCAGGCGTTCAACTTCCACTACCTCGGCACCGCCTGGGACGCCCCCGCCCTCCGCGAGACCATCGACGCCTCCCTCGACGCGATGCGCCCCGTCGGCGCCCCGGCGACCTGGGTCCTCTCCAACCACGACGTGGTCCGCCACCCCACCCGCCTCGGCGGCGGCGCCCGCGCCCGCGCCGCGACCCTGCTGATGCTCGCCCTCCCCGGCTCCGCCTACCTCTACCAGGGCGAGGAGCTGGGCCTCCCCGAGGTCACCGACCTGCCCGACGAGGCCCGCCAGGACCCCGCCTTCGCCCGCCGCACCGGCACCTCCGGCCAGGACGGACTGCGCGACGGCTGCCGCGTCCCGATCCCCTGGGAGAAGGGCGGCTGCTCCTACGGCTTCGGCCCCGGCGGCAGCTGGCTCCCGATGCCGACGGAGTGGGGCGCCCTCTCCGTCGCCGCCCAGACCGGCGACCCGGACTCCACCCTGGAGCTGTACCGCGCCGCCCTCGCGACGCGCCGCACCCACCCGGGACTCGGCGCGGGCACCGACCTCACCTGGCTGGACGCCCCCGACGGCATCCTCACCTTCCGCCGCCCCGGCGGCCTCGTCTGCACCGTCAACACCACCGACACCGCCGTCCGCCTCCCGGCCCCCGGCACGCCCCTCCTCTCCTCCGGCCACCTCCCGCCCACCGACAGCGAATTCATCCTCCCGCCCGACACCACCGTCTGGTGGGACGCGTGAGCGCACCGGCCTCCCGCGCCACCCCCCGCCTCGCCGACCTCGCCGCCCAGGCGCAGGTCAGCGAGGCGACCGCGAGCCGAGTCCTCAACGGCCGCGCGGGCGTCGCCGCCGCCACCCGGCAACGCGTCCTCGCCGCCCTCGACGTCCTCGGCTACGAACGCCCCGTCCGGCTCCGGCGCCGCAGCGCCGGGCTGGTCGGGCTGGTCCTCCCGGAACTCACCAACCCGATCTTCCCGGCGTTCGCCCAGATCATCGAGCAGTCCCTGGCCGGCCACGGCTACACACCGGTCCTCTGCACCCAGATGCCGGGCGGCTCCACCGAGGACGAACTCGTCGAGCAGCTGGAGGAACGCGGCGTCACCGGCATCGTCTTCCTCTCCGGCCTGCACGCCGACACCGGCGCCGACCCGGCCCGCTACCTCCGCCTGCGCGACCGCGGCGTCCCGTACGTCCTGATCAACGGCCACCGCCCGGACATCCCGGCCCCGTCCGTCTCACCCGACGACGGCGCCGCCGCCCGCATGGCCGTCGACCACCTCGCCGCCCTCGGCCACACCCGCATCGGCCTCGCGGTCGGCCCCGAACGGTTCGTCCCCTCCCGCCGCAAGGCGGCCGGCTTCACGGCGGCGCTGGCGGACCGCTTCGCCTTACGACGCACGGACGCCGAACGCCGCATCCGTCACACCCTCTTCACCGTCGAGGGCGGCCACGCCGCGGCCGACGCCCTCCTCGACGACGGCTGCACCGGCCTGGTCTGCGGCAGCGACCTGATGGCCCTCGGCGCCGTCCGCGCCGCCCGCGGCCGCGGCCTCGCCGTCCCCGACGCGATCTCCGTCGTCGGCTTCGACGACTCCCCGCTGATCGCCTTCACGGACCCACCCCTGACGACGGTCCGCCAACCCGTCCAGTCCATGGCCGCGGCCGCCGTCGACACCCTCATCGAGGAACTCCAGGGCCACCCCGTCCGCCACACGGAGTTCGTCTTCCAACCGGAGTTGGTGGTGCGGGGGTCCACGGGGGTGGTACGGGGGTGAGCGCCCGGGGCGTGTCTCCTTCGCCCGTCGTGTGCCTGCGCGCACCTGTGGGGAGCCGCGCCTCGGTGGGCGGCAGGCCGGGTGCCGCGTCGGCTCGGTACCATCCTGCCGTGATCACTTCCAGCGCTCGCACCACGGTCTTCGACATCGACGGCACTCTCTGCTTCGACGGAAGGACGATCGACAGCAAGATCCTCGCCGCCGTGGCGGACTGCGAACGCGCCGGCCACCAACTGGTCTTCGCCTCCGCCCGGCCGGTCCGCGACCTCCTGCCCGTCCTTGACGGGGCCTTCCCCGCCGCCACACTGATCGGCGGGAACGGCAGCCTCGTCTCGGTCGGCGGCCAGATCCGGGCGCGGGCCGCGTTCGGCACCCTCGAACTCGATGCCTTGCTCGCAGAGGCCGAGCGGTTCCAGGCGGGCTACCTCGCCGACGGCCCCTGGGACTACACCTACACCGGTCCGGCCGACCACCCGATCCGCAACCGCGTCGACCAGGGCCGCCTCGCCCGCCGGGTCGCACTCGCCGATCTCCCCGCCGTCGTGAAGTTCCTCGTGGTCGACGCAACCGACATGGCGGCCCTCGCCGAGGCCGGCCGCGCGCTCGGGATGACCGTCAACCACCATCTCGACGAGGCGATCATCGACTTCGCCCCGGGCACCACGAACAAGTGGGAGGCCCTGACCTCGCTGGGGATCGACGCGTACAACGCCTTCGGCAACGACATCAACGACCTCGACCTGCTGCGCCACGCACAGCACGGGGTGCGCGTCGGCACCCACCCGGGCCTGGACGGCGTCGCCCGTGTCACCGTCGCCCCCGACCCGGATGCCATCGCCGCGGAGATCTCCCTCCTGGCCGCCACGGCACCCGCGGCCTGAGGGCTCCACCTAGCCCTGAGCGACCGCGTACGCGACGAAGTCCCGCCAGGTACCGGACGTGACGGCGAGCTGGGGGCCGTCCTTGTCCTTGGAGTCGCGGATGTGGATGCTGGTGGGGGAGGCCGCCACCTCGACGCAGCTGTCGCCGGAGCTGCTGCTGTAGCTGCTCTTGAACCAGGCCAGGTCGGTGGTGCTCATAGCGCTCCTCGCATCCGCTGCAACAGGCTCAGAGAGTCATCCAGGGAGAGAGCCTGCGAACGCATCCTGGCATACCGCATCTGGAGCATGCTGACCACTTTGGGGTCCGAGACGAACTGGCCGTATTCCTGGCCCTCGCAGTACGCAAACCACTTCCCGCCGGTGACCTCTGCAAGTTGGATCGGACCGGCCAAGCCTGAGTGAGTCGGCCGTACTTGCGGCATCACCTGCACCTCGACATTCCGCAGGGAGGCGACCTCGATGATGTGGTCGATGAGTTCCCGTGTCACGTTGCCCCCGCCCAAGCCGCGCAGAAATAGGTGCTCTTCCAGAATGAAGCTGAAGGCGGTGTTCGGCCGCTCTTTGAGCAGGCGCTGCCGTTCCAGCCGAGCCGCCATGTGCTCAGAAATCTGTTGGTCGTTCAGCGGCGGCAGATGGTTGTGGAACAGGGCTTGGGCGTACGCCTCTGTCTGCAACAGCCCCGGAATCATGCGGCACTCGTACGTATACAAACTCAGCGCTTTCTCCTCCAGCGCTGCCCACTGACGGAACCAGGCCGCCAATCCCGGCTTGCGGGCGAGGTGCGGGGCCATCGCCCGCAGCACCCCGTGCGCGTCCAGCACTTCCTCCGCCTGCTGGATGAAATCAGGCGGAGGGAACCGCCTGCCCTGCTCGATCGACGCCACCGTCTGGGCCGAGAACCCCACCATTGGTGCCAGCTGTTCCTGCGTCAGGTCGGCTCGTTCCCGGAGCGTCTTGACTGCCGCGCCGAACGCCTTGAGGCTGTCCGTGGACTCCGGCTCTCCGCCGCCCGTGTTCCCTGCCATCTCCGGCCACCTCCGGTGTGCTCCGTGCCGCCCCTCCGGCCAACTCGGCCATGCTCACGGTCCGTTACCCGTACTGTCCACTCTCCGCACCCGTACGCTAACCAAGCGTACGGGCGCAGGTGCTGGTCAGCGGGCGAGTTGGGCCGCCAACTTGGGCACATGCACGCCTCATCCGCCACTGCTGCGGCCCCCACCCCCGTTACCGCGCGTGTGTTCGTACAGCGCTTCAGTGCCACCCGACGCGGCGCCCGCCTCGCCCGGCGGCTGGCCACCGCCCAGCTCGACGCCTGGGGCACCCCGTACGGCACCGAACGCTCCGACACCGCCCTGCTCGTCGCCGAACTCGCCGCCAACGCCGTCCTGCACGGCCGCGTCCCGGGCCGCGACTTCGAGCTACGGCTCACCCTCGTAGCCGGTCCCGACGGGCGCGACCGCCTACGGATCGAGGTCGCCGACACCCGCACCGAGGCCCGGCCACCGGACCCGGCCGCCCTCCGCCCACCCGCCCCGCACGCCGAATCGGGCCGCGGCCTCCTCCTCGTATCCGCCCTCGCCGACCACTGGGAGGTCACCGGCCGCCTCGGCGTCGGCAAGATCGTCCGCGCGGAGGTGGGGCTGTGATCGCCCGCGGTCCGGCACCCGTCCCGACATGCACCCGCCCGCCACCCCGGCGATCCTGGGAGAAGCGCATCCCTCGGGGGGCCGGGCGCGGGACGCGGTCCGGCTGCCGCAGCCGATGAGGAGGGCGCATGGGACACCACCATCACAAGCCGAACAAGGCGGTCGAGGGTGACCCGGACGCGGGCCATGGGCGCGGGATGCCCCGGCGCCCCGACGGACGCGAGGCCGAGCGCCGTACCGAGGGGGACCGCCGGGAGGCGGGTTTGCCCGACGGCGCGGGGAAGGACGAGGCGACCCGGTACGCGGAGGAACGGGCCGAGGTGGAACGCGAGGCGGACAGCGGCACCATGCCCCGCAGCGTCGCCCCGCGGAAGCAGCGGAACCCGTACCCGCCCTCCGACTACGAGGAGTGAGCGCGGGGCCGTCACTCGTACGGGCGGGCCGGAGGCCCGGGCGAGCCGGGCGCGCGGGCCCCGCCGCGCCCGCAGGTCGGGCGTCCGCGCAGGTCAGAGGTACGGAGCGGGAATCAGAGGTACGGAGCTGGAATGAGTCAGGGACCCGAACCGATCAGCGCCGCCGAACGCCGCGCGCTGGAGCGGGACCGCGACGCGCTGCGCGCCGCCCACGCGGCCGACGCTCCGGCGCCGCAGGACTCCGGCCAGGCGGGCGACCGCGGCGACGAAGCCGACCAGTCGGAACGCGTCGACGAGGCCACCCACATCGGGGTCCGCCTCGCGGAGATCACCCTCCGCCTGCACGAGGGCGAACGCGCAGGCGTGCCGCCCGTCGACGCGGTCGGCGTGGGCAGCACCGTCACCGTGCGCTTCCCGGACGGCGACCGCGCCACGCTCCACCTCGCCCGCCTCGCCTCCGACCGCGACCCGACCCTCGTCACCGCCGACAGCCCCCTCGGCCACGCCCTCCTCGGCCACGAGGCGGGCGACCGCGTCGAGTACGCCACCCCCGACGGCCGGCAGACCGTCCACCTGCTGTCGGTCGGCGAACCGGGGCCGGAGAACGGACGGTAGCGGGCCGGCGGCGGAGGGCGTACGCAGGTCCTGGCGTGGCCTGAACTGAGCCGGCCTGACCTGCCCCGGCGTGGTGTGGGCCGCCGTGCCTCGACGGGCACCCGGCACCGGCCGGGGCACCGGTCACCGCCCGCAACCGCCACCCGCTCACGCCCCCAGACACCCCCGCACCGCCGCCACCAGCCGGTTCGCCCGGGCGTCGCCATGGCCGATCATGCGGTTGGCGACATACGCGAAGCCGACGCCGTACGCATCGTCACCGAACGCGAACTGGCCGCCCGCACCGTCGCTGCCGAAGCTGCGCGCACCGAGCATCGGCCGAAACGGCGCATCCAGCAGGAACCCCGCACCCCAGCGGACCCCGGCGTCGAACCCCAGCCAGCCCGCGCCGGACGACAGCTCCCGCACCACATCCGTCACGGACTCCGGCGTCAGCAACCGCCCGTGCCCGCCCAGACCCGTGACGGCCGCCGCGTACAGCCCGGCGAGACCCGTCGCGGAGGCCACCGCGCCCGCGCCCGGCAGCTCCGCGCCGAGCAGCGCCGGATCGTTCCAGCCGTACGGCGCGTCGGTGCCGGGGAAGACCAGCGCACCGTTCATCGTCACGATGCGGGTGAGCAGATGCTCCGGCCCCGGCATCGCGGGCCGCCCCGCCGCCTCCGTCAGCACCGCCCGGCCCGCCATCTCCGCCTCCGGCAGCCCGATCCAGGCCCGCAGCCCCAGCGGATCACCCACCGCCCGGCGGAAATACGCCCCCGGCGTCAGCCCCGTCAGCCGCCGGATCACCTCACCGAGAACGAACCCGAAGACATGGCCGTGGTACTCGTACGACGCACCCGGCTCCCACAGCGGCTGCTGCCGCTCGACGGCACGGACCACCGGCGTCCACGCGGCGATCTCCTCGAACGTCAGCTTCCGGTCGAGGACCGGTATCCCGGCGCGGTGCCCGAGGACCATCCGGCAGGTGATCTCCTCCTTGCCGTGCCGGGCGAACTCCGGCCAGTACCGCGCGATCGGCTCGTCAATGTTCAGGAACCCTTCCTGAACGAGCAGCTGTACGCACACCCCGACCAGGCCCTTGGCGCACGAGAACACCGGCACGGCGGTCTCCCGCTGCCACAGCCGCCCCGTCCGCGCGTCGGCGGTCCCGCCCCACAGCTCGACGACCTTCCGCCCGCCGACGAACACCGTGACCGCCGCGCCCAGCTCCGGAAAGTCCGCGAAGTTCCGCGCGAACACCTCGGCAACGCCCCCGAAGCCCTCGTCCACCTCGCCCCGACACCGCTCCACCGGTCCCGCCCCTCCACCCGTACGCTCCCGACGCGCGGCACCCCGCCCGCCGCCGACCGCGACACCGTACGGCGCCACCCGCCCCGACACGAACGGATTTCCGTACGACGGGACCGGCCCGGAAGACGGCACGTGCAGCGTGGGGCGCCATCGAAAATGGCGCCAACTCGCGCTTATACGGCCGGAGTTGAGGGGCGAGACCCCATCGGGCGCCTCGCCTTCCCGGCCGTCAGACGCCGAACGCCGCCGGGTAGCGGATCGTCCCGGACGGCACCGGCACATCCGGGTCCAGCGCCATCGCCATCAGCGCCTCGTCCGGCACGTCGAACGGCGCGCGGATGCCGAACCGGGAGGCGGGCACGAACCCGAACCGCGGGTAGTACGTGGCGTGGCCGAGGACCACCACGAGGTTCTCGCCCTGCGCCCGGGCCGCGTCCAGCGCCGCCCGGATCGCCGCCGACCCGGCGCCCGTCCGCTGCGCCGACGGCACCACCGCACAGGGCGCGAGGGCGAGCGCCGGCCGCCCGCCCACCTGGCAGCGGGTCAGCAGCGCGTACCCCACCGGCGTCCCGTCCGACGCGAGCGCGAGGAACGACAGCCCGTCGATCCACGCCCCGGAATCGGCCCGCAACGCCTCGACGATCCGCGCCTCCTCGGGGGTCGGGAAGGCGGCGAGGTTGATGTCCCGGACGGCGGGGACGTCGGCGGGGGTTTCGGGGCGGGTGATCCAGGGGGTCATGGCATTCCAGGGAGTGGGGGGTGGACGGTGCGGTTGCGGTTGTCCAGCTGTTCTGGTCGTTCCGGCTGTTCCAGCCGCCGTTCCAGTCGTTCCAGCTGTCAGCTGTTCCAGCCGTTCGGGTCGTTCCGGCCGCTGTTCCAGCCGTCCCGGCCGTCCGGCTGTTCCAGTCGTTCCAGGGTGGCTCGGTCTCAGGTCGGTGGTCAGTCCCAGGTCATATCGATACGGTCCGCGAAATTCCGGTATCCGGCGCGTCGGAACGCGTTCGACATGGGGGCGTTGCCGAGGTCGGTGGCGGCGCGGATGCGGGGCACACCCTGCGCGGCCAGGACGCGGGTGCCCTCCGCGAGCAGGGCGTCGGCGTAGCCGCGACCGCGGTGCGCGGGCACCACGCCGAGGTAGGCGATGATCGCGTGGTAGTCGTTGCGCGCCGGAATCACGAACCCGACCGGCTCCCCACCGGGCAGCACCGCGACCCGCCACCACCCTTGCGGGCTGCGGTAACGCACCAACTCCTCCTCGTACTGCCGGACCGCCGCCTCCCGCGCGGACATCCGCCCCACCGCGGCCCGGCTGTGCGCATCCAACGTGCCGTCCAGCACCGCCGCCATCAGCCCCAGCAACTCCTCTCGGTCGTGGGGCGGCCGGAAGACGAGCGGGCCGGGCGCGCGTACGGGACCGGCCCCGCATTCCAGGGTTCCTGGTGCGTCCGCGGCATCGTGCGGGGTCCACTCCCACCGCAACCGCTCGACGAACAGCCGGGCACCGGTCCGCTCCAGCGCCGCCATACGGCTCTCCACGGCACGCCGCTCCACCGGATCAGCACGCCAACCGGGCGGGAGGAACCGCAGGTACTCGGGGCGCACACCCTCCGGCAACACGGCGGACGACGCGGCGCGCAGCAGCCGCACCCCCGCATCGAACGGATCGGGGCCCGCGGCGGTCGTCCCGGAGCCGTCGGGTGCGGCGCCCGCGTCATCGAGATCGAAGATGTCCAGCAGCGCCGGGACCTCCTCACCCGGCCACGACCACCAGGCCACCCGCGCCAGCACCCGGTCACCGTGGAGCGCCACCCACATCCACGACGGCTTCCGGCGCCCCTCCGCGAGGTCGCCGGCCACCTCGTCGTTGAGGACGTACGGGAGGCGGCAGAAGAGGTTCAACTCCTCGGGCCCGCGCAGGGCGCGCAGCACGAGGCCGCCCGCCCCGGCCCGGCTGCCTGGAGCGGCCTCCGGGGGAATCTCTGCTGTGCCGGGGGAGTCGAGGGCGTGGTCCGGGTTGCTCAGGGGGGTGCTCCGGTGGTTGCTCGGGTTGGAGGTCGGGCGCGGACGGTCGTTCGCGCGTCGGTGGTTCTCCTGCGTGGTCAAGGCGCACTCCTACGGGGCGCCCCGCCCCTCCGGGATCAGCGGGATTCCGTGTCCCGGGAGGACGCGGGCGCGGTGACAGCGGTGGTCATGCCTGCCCCCTCCTTCCGATGTCGCGGCCGTCGGCCACACCTGCGGGCGGGCCGAGGACTCACCTTTCCGAGCCGGAACAGCGACCGCAAACCCTTTTCCGGGAGCCGGACGCGTAGGGGTGGACGGAACGGTGGCACACCGGTTCCGACGGGCCGGAGCCGTGGGCGGGCAGCTCCGTAGTAGGCCGTGCCCGCCTGCTGCTCCGCAGGACGTACTCACCTGCCGTGCCGCAGGACGTACCCGCTTGCTGTGCCACCGGATCAGCCCGCGCCGGGCGCGTGGGCCCGGGGCGCCAGGTGCCCGGGCCTCCGGCCGGGCGGACCGAGGCGTGCCGAGGAACGCCACCGTGCGATTGCTGACGTAAGGGCGTACGGAGGGCTGTACGGGCAGGGGAGTGAGGAGCCGGCGGCAGGCCGGGGCGGCCGGGGCGCGGCCCCTGACGGGCAGCGGTACCTGCGCCGACCTGTGGAATCGATCACGGCCCCTGCCCACGCAACACCGGGGCCTTTACTCTCCTTTGCACGGGCCGGACGGCGCGGCCGGGTGGCCCGCCCGGTCGGCTCCCCGCCCGACCGATGATCTGTCCCGCGTGAGGAGAATCGCCTGTGACCATCGCCCCCACCGGACATGAAAGCCCCCGTCGGAGCAGTCGCGAGAGCTACTACGAGCGCACGGACGAGCACCACTACAAGCCGACCCCCCATGCCCAGGGCGCCTGGAGCCTCGACGAACAGCACTTCGGTCCGGTCTCCGGACTCCTCGCGCACGTCCTCGAGCGTCACCTCGCCGAGCGCCCCGGATCCGGGCTGGCCATGGCCCGGATCAGCTACGACATCCTCGGACGCATCGCCTTCGAGGAGTGCGAGGTCACCGTGGAGACGATCCGGCCGGGCCGGACCATCGAACTCCTCGAAGCCGTCCTGCGGATCGGCGACCGCCCGGTCGTCCGCGCCCGCGCCTGGCTCCTCGCCTCGCTCGACACCACCGCCGTCACCGACACGCCCTTCGAGCCCCTCCCGCACCCCGACACCCTCGCCCCGTGGACGATGGGCGACACCTGGGGCGGCGGCTACATCGCCTCCCTCGACGCCCGCCGGATCCCGTCGCAGCGCAAGGGCCGTAACCAGGCGTGGATCTCGTCCACCGTCGATCTGGTCGCCGGCGAGCCGCGCAGCGAACTCGCCTCCTACCTCACGTTCGTGGACACCGCCAACGGCATCGCCGTCCAGCAGGACCCCGCCGCGTGGATGTTCCCCAACGTGGACCTCACCATCCACCTGCACCGCACGCCCCGGGGGCCCTGGACCGGGCTGGACACCAGCGTCACCTTCGGTCCCACCGGCCAGGGCGTCACCAGCAGCATCCTGCACGACCTCCACGGCCCCGTGGGCCACGCGGAACAGATCCTCACCGTCCGGCCCATGCCTGTCGGCTGACCCCGGAGGCGCGCCGGGCCGGTCATGGGCGCCTGCCCGCCCGGCCCTGCGGGGGCCTCCGGCCGGAGGGCTGGAAGGCCGGGCTAGAGGGACGGGCTGGAGGGGCGGCGCCGGCGGGAGTGAAATCACCGGGGGCTTCCCCCCCCCCGCCCCCTCCCACCCCCGCCTCCCCTCCCTACCCCTACCCCTCCCGCCCCTCCCCGTCCGGTACCCACCGCAGGACCTCGCCCGGCTGGCACTCCAGGACCCGGCAGATCGCGTCGAGCGTGGTGAACCGCACCGCCTTGGCGCGGCCGTTCTTCAGGACCGCGATGTTGGCGGGGGTGATGCCGACGGCGGCGGCGAACTCCCCCACCGAGAGGCCCCGGCGGGCGAGTTGCACATCGAGGTCGACGATGATCGCCATCAGATGACCTCGGCCATCTCGCTCTGCAGCTCCGTCGCCTTGTGCAGCAGGCCCCGCATGACGACGACGAGCATCGCGAAGGCCGCACCCACCCCGACGGCCGCGAGGGCCGCACCCAGGGCGCCGATGACCTCCATGCCGTCGTCGGGCGAGGGTATGGAGGCCAGCGAGAGGTGCCCGGTCACCCCGGCAGCCAGCAGGGTGGCCACGAGGGAGGCGCCGATGATGACGTCGACCCAGCGGAAGGCCCGCGGGGTGAAGAGCGCGCCGCGCCGCACCATGGCGAGCAGCCGCCACACGGCGATCAGCCCCACCTGGACGCAGGCCACCCCGGCGATGGCGATCGCCGCGTACGGCACGGCGAACGGGGCGTACGGCGGGAAGCGGTCGACCTCTTCGGCGGCGGTCCCCGGGATGATCACGCATTGCGCGAACAGGCCGAACAGGATCGCCGCGGCGATGGCGGCCTTGAGCGCGACGATGAGGAGTCGGTGCATGTATCGAATATCGATGGGTTTCCATCGAAAGTCAATCGATATGCGAGAGGTGTGGAGAAGTGGGCTGTCCGCCGGGGGGCGTCAACTCGCCTTCGGTACGCGGAAGATCCGGTTCAGCTGATGCCGGAGCACCTCGGTGGCCGACTCGGGGGTGCGCTGGCCGGTGAGGATGCTCGTGCCCAGCCCGGCGGCGAGTGCGAGCAGGGTGATCGCCTCCGTCCGTGCGTCGGTGTCCGGGACGAGGAGTCCGGCCTCCCGGGCCTGTTCGAGCAGTCCGGTCACGGCGTCCTCGGCGGCGTCGGGGCGCTGGAGGTAGGGCTGGGCGGCGAGCGCCTCGTCGGTCACGGCGAGCAGGGCGTACGAGGTGAGGACGAGGTGGAAGGCGCGGCTCTCCTCGTCGGTGGGGAGTGAGGTGGTGAGGAGCGCCTCGACGATCGCGCGTGGTCCGGGGTTCTCGCCGGCCGCGCGGACCCGTGCGGTCACCCGCTCGCTGAACTCGTCGGTCAGCTGCTGGAGGCCGTGGAGCAGCAGGTTCTCCTTGGTCTGGAAGTAGTACTGCACCAGGCGGAGGGAGATTCCGGCCTCGGCGGCGACGTCGCGCATGCCGACGGCGTGGAGTCCGCGGCGGGCCGCGACCCGGACGAGGGCCCGGCCGATCTCGGCGCGCCGTTCGTCGTGGTCCACGCGCTTGGGCATCGGTGCTCCCCGGGGTCGGTCCGTCCGGCCGCTGCGGCCTCGGATTTTCATGGTACCGCCGTATCGCCAACGTGGTACGGTCGTATCACGAAAACGAGGCCCCCAGGAGGTGCCACCGTGTCCGACACCGCCACCCGCGCCCCGGCCGACATCGGCCGCTACGTCAACGACGCCCTGCGCGACCGGTACTTCGCCGCCTGCGACGCCGTCCACGCACTGGGCGCGCCCGCCCGCGCGGAGTACGACGTGGAGACCTCGTTCGGGACCACCCACGTCTACCGCTACGGGCCCGAGGAAGGCACCGCGGCCGCCGGACGCGCTGCCGACCGCACCCCCGTCGTCCTGGTGCACGGCGCCGGCGGCTGCGCCGCCACGTGGTACCCGAATACCCCGGCGCTCGCCGCCGAGCGCACCGTCTACGCGCTCGAAACCCCGGGCGACGCCAACCGCAGCGTGCACCGCGCCCCGCTCCACCAGCCCGAACGCGCCGCGCAGTGGCTGGACGAGGCGCTCGCCGGACTCGCCCTCGACCGCGTCCACCTCATCGGCGCCTCGTACGGCGGCTGGCTCACCCTCAACATGGCGCACCGGCGGCCCGGACGCCTCGCCTCCGCGACGCTGATCGACCCGGGCGGGCTGGAGAAGGTGGGGCTGCGGTTCTTCGCCTGGGTCTTCGTGAGCCTCTTCGCGACCGCCGCGCCCAAGGCGCTCCGGCCCCGTCTGGCGGCCTGGCTGGAGCAACCGGTCCTCGTCGTACCGGAGTTGCGCGCCATGGTCCGGGCCGGGGTCCGCGCCCACCGCATCCGCCGCCCGGCGCCCCGGCCGCTCACCGACGACGAGATGCGCACCCTCCGCACCCCGCTCCACCTGGTCCTCGGCCGGCGGAGCCTCCTCCTCGACCCGAAGCGGCAGGTGGAACGCGTCCCGCGGCTGGTCCCCGGCGCCCACGCCGTCATCCTGGAGCGCACCGGCCACGGCCCGCAGTTCGACCACGCCGACGAGGTCAACGCCCGGATGCTCACCTACCTGGACGGCGTCGACGACGCGGCCCGCGAAGGGGACGGCGCGCAGGGGAGGGCGTGACGGGTGCGCACCGGGCACGGCGGGATACGGCCCGCCGTGCCCGGTCCCGTCTCAGGCCCGCTGCGGCGCCAGCGCCAGCAGCCGGACCGCCAGATCCGCGAACATCCCGTCCGGCGGCTCCTTCTCCAGGAAGGCGCGGACGATGTCCGCCATCCCGTCGTCGTACGCCGCGCTCACCGCCGCCAACGCCGCGAAATCGTGGACGAGTTGCCGCTCCAGATCCCCGCGCGGCACCGTGCGGCCGTCCAGCCACAGCAGCGCCGTGGTCTCCGCCAGCGACACCCACGAGCGCACCACCAGCGTCAGCCGCGGCGACGGCGCGGTGACCTCCAGATGCGCCAGGATCTGCTCGTACGCGGCCTGGCGCACGCCCTCGATCAGCGCGCCGGTGCGGCCCGAACCGATCGCCGGACCGCCCCGCATCAACGCCGAGAAACCCGGCCCGTGCCCGTCGACGAAGTCGAAGAACCGCTCCATCACCCGCAGCAGCCGCGCCCCGAGCGGCCCCTCGTGCGGCTCCTCGAACCGCGCCGTCAGCTCCTCGGCGGCGCGCCGCAACGCGGCCTCGTACAGCTGCTGTTTGCCCGGGAAGTAGTGGTACACCAGCGGCCGCGATATCCCGGCCGCCTCGGCGATCTCGTCGATCGACACGTCCTCGGGCGAACGGTGGCTGAAATGGTCGAGCGCGACGGAGATCAACTGCTCCCGCCGCTCCTCGACGCCCATCCTGCGGCGCGCCCCGGTCGTCATGGCGCACACCTTAACGACCCGGGGCGCCCGCCCCGCTCACAGGTCCAGCGTCAGCGACGCCCCCCGCGCCCGGGACACACAGAGCAGCATCGAACCGTCGCGCTCGGCGTCGGTCAGCAGCTCGTCGCGGTGGTCGACCTCGCCCGCCAGCACCCGCTGCTGGCACGTCCCGCAGAAGCCCTGCTCGCAGGAGTACAGCAGATCCGGCAGCGCCTGCTCACGGATCGCCCGCAGCGCGCTGGTGCCGGGCTCCACCGTCACCGTGCGGCCGGTGCGGGCCAGCTCCACCTCGAACGGGGTGTCCCCGGCGGTCGCTTCGGGCGCGGCGGCGGGCGCGAACCGTTCGGTGTGCAGCGTCAGCCCCTCCGGGCCGTCCGGCAGCAGCGCCGCCACCGCGTCCATCAGTGGATCCGGGCCGCAGCAGTACACCGCGGCGTGCGGCGGCGCCGCGGCCAGCGCGGCCGCCAGATCGGGCCGCCCGTCGGTGTCCTCGGCCACCACCGTCAGCCGCTCCCCGCCCGCCAGCTTCTCCAGTTCCGCCAGGAACGGCATCGACGCCCGCGAACGCCCCGCGTACACCATCCGCCACGGCACCCCCTCGGCCTCGGCCTGCCGCACCATCGGCAGCAGCGGCGTGATGCCGATACCGCCCGCGACGAAGAGGTACGCGTGCGCGTCGGCCAGCGGGAAGCGGTTGCGCGGGCCGCGCACCTCCACCTCCACGCCCTCGCGCAGCGCCTCGTGCACCTCCCGCGAACCGCCCCGCCCGTCCGCGATCAGCCGCGTCGCGACGGTGTACGACCCGGCGCCCGGCGCACCCGCGTCCGCCGGATCCCCGCACAGCGAGTACTGCCGCACGGTGCCCGACGGCAGGACCAGATCGAGGTGCGCGCCCGGCTCCCAGGCCGGCAGCCGCTCGCCGGTCAGCCGCAGCGCCACCACGCCCTCGGCCGCCTCGGTGCGCTCCGCGACCCGCAGCCGCAGCCCGCCGGCGCCCCGGCCGCCGCCCCGGCCCGAGACCGGCTCCTCCAGCGCCGGCATCGGCCACAGCGGCGACCGCGCGATGCGGCGGCGCAGCGCGGAACGCGCCAGCAGCGCCGCGGCCACACCGCCCACCGCCAGCGCGGACCGTACGGCACGGGAGAGAGGAACGACGGACATCTCAGGCGCCTCCAGGGGATCCGGCCTCGGCACAGGCCGCGGCGGGGGAGCGGGCCAGATAGGCCGCGGCCTGCGCGGTGCTGCCGTGGTGCGAGGGGTGGTACGACGGGCTCAGATACTGCGGGGCGGCCCGGAGGATGGCCGCGGGATCCGGCAGCACGCCCTCCCGGCCACCGCGCCAGAAGTCCTTCGCGGACGCCTTGCCGTCGCGCAGCGTCGGATCGTTCGCCATGAAGAAGCGGATCCCGCGCTGCCACAGGAAGACCAGCGCGCCGAAGGCCAGCGCCCAGGTGCGGGCCCGGCGCCGGTAGCCGCCGTCGACGTGCAGGAAGAGTTCGTAGGCGACCGACCGGTGCTCGACCTCCTCCGCACCGTGCCAGCGCAGCAGGTCCAGCATCACCGGGTCGGCGCCCTTCGCGTCCAGCGCCTCGGCGTTGAGCACCCAGTCGCCGAGGAAGGCGGTGTAGTGCTCGATCGCCGCGATCAGCGCGATCCGCTCCCGCAGCCACCACGCCCGCGCCCGCCCCGGCGGCAGCGTCCGGTCGCCGAGCAGCTTCTCGAAGAACCAGTCAACCTGCGCGGTGTACGGCTCCGGGTCCAGGCCCTGCGCCCGCAGATGCGGCAGCACCCCGTCGTGCGCCTGCGAGTGCATCGCCTCCTGCCCGATGAAGCCGATGACGTCCTCCCGCAGCCGGGCGTCACGGATCAGCGGCAGCGCCTGCCGGTAGACGTGGACGAACCAGCGCTCACCGGCGGGCAGCAGCAGATGCAGCACATTGATGGTGTGGGTGGTGGACGGGTCCCCGGGGACCCAGTGGAGAGGGGTGCCGGCCCAGTCGAACGCGACGTTGCGGGCCTTCAGCGGCACATGCTCCTGTGCGACCGGCTCGGGCCGCGGCGACGCCTTGTTAGACATGGCGTCAATTTACTGGGAGGTAAGGCGTTGGCAACACCCCCGGGACAGGGAAAATCCCGGGAGAACGGCGTGGTCCACCGCCTCCCGGGATCCGTCCCTCCGCCTTTTACGGGCGGTCAGCCGCCCCTCAGCCCAGTCCGTCGATCCGGGCACCGTCCTTCAGACGGCCCGCCAGCTGCGCATGGCTGCCCGCCGGGACCCGCAGCGCCAGCAGCCGCCCCGCCGCGCCGCCCTGCACCCCGCCGGTCGCCGCGATCGACGTGACCTCCCGGCTGCCGGCCGCCAGCAGCCACCACGCGCCGCCCCCGGACTTCCACAACACCCCGGCCAGCACCCGCGGCGCCCGCGGACCGCACGCCGTACCGCCCTCGGCCGCCGCCGTCACCGCACCCGTCGCATACGGCTGCCCGGACGGCGCCGGCGGCTGGAACACCGACAGCGTCCGGCCGCCCGGACCCCGCCAGGTCTCCGCCCGGGCGCAGAGCCACGCTGCCGTGCCCGAACCGCCCGGCAGCGTCTGCCGTGCGAACGGCCACGCGTTCACCGACTGCACCCCAAGGCCCCGCAGCGCCGGCAGCTGACACGCCGTCCGCGCCCACGCCGTCCGCCCCTCCGGACCGTCCACCGCACCCGGCGCCTGCGGCGTCCCGTACGTCAGCCGCGCCGGGGTCGTCTCGCCCAGATCGGTCAGCAGCGCACCGTCCGTCCGCAGCGCCGGCCAGGAATCGCACCCGCCGGACGGGCCCGGCGACGGCGCCGGAGCGGTCAGCCCCTGCCCGTCCACCGCCAGCCGCTCCCCGGGCGCGTCAGGCTTCAGCAGATCCACCAGCCGTACGGACGACGCCCAAGGCGCCGTCAGGTAGCGGACGTTACGGGCCGTGCGGCCCACCGCCAGCACGGCCGCCGACGCGCCCTGCGCACCGTCCACCCGCGCGAAGTCCAGCGCCGCACCCGCATCCGTCGAACCGTCCGCCGCCTCCGCGTACCGCACCACCCGCTGCCCGTCGTGCAGCAGCACCACCGCCGCATGGTCCACCGTCCCCGCGAACAGCAACTGCGCGGGACCGGCCGCCGGACCCGACGCCGTGCCCGGCGTCGCCCCCACCTTCACCTGCGGCCCCGGCCGCGCCCACACCGCCAGCGCCCGCCGCAGCAACGCCTTGTCACCGACCCGGTCGCCCCGCGCCGGCCAGGCCGCGAAGTCCTCCCGCGCCGCCGACTTCCACGCCGTCGGCGACGACACCGCCAACCGCGCCGGATCCAGCGCCGCCCGCGCCGCCGCGTTCTCCGCGTACGGCGGCGCCGCCGCGCCCTGCGGCCCCCAGCCCTGCCCCGGCAACCCCAGCAGCGCCCCGCACACCACCACCGCGACGCCCGCCGCCAGCAGCGCCCGGCCGTGCTGCCGCCGCCGGATCAGATCCGTCGGCCGGGCCTGCAGCACACACGCGTCGAACTCCGGCGACTCCAGCAGCGACCGGCCCCGCACCGCACCCGGCGCCGCCACCTCCTCCGCCTCCACCGCCGCGACCTCCGGGTCGCGCACCCCGGCGGCCTCCAGCGTCCGGAGCACCTCCGTGGCGGTCAGCCGCTCCAGCTCCCGCAGGACGTACGCGGCCCGCCCCGCCGCCGACAACTGGGCCAACTCCCGCTCCAGCGCCGACTCCGCCACGCCGCCGGACCGCGGCGCCAGCCGCACCCCCCACACCCGCGGCAACGGCCCGGCCCGCCGCCACCGGCCGCCCGCCACCGCCAGCGCCTCCCGCACCACCCGGATCCGCAGCACCGCGTACCCGAGATCGTCCGCCTCCAGAGGGCCGCGCGGGCCGGGCAGCGGCAGGGACTCCGTGGCGGTACGGCGGCGCGGAAGAGCACGCTGCGTGACGGCGTGCGCGGCGCGCACCCGGCGGTCGCGCACGCCACCGTGCGGCAGCACCAGATAGGCCAGCCGCACCAGCCGCGGATAGTGCGTGACCAGCGCTTCCTCGGCTTCTTCGACGTCGAGCGCGTCGAAGCCGTCCGGGGCCCGGCCGGCCGGTTGCTCGGCGACGCGGCCCTCGGGGGCGCTGTCCTGACGGGAGGGTGTCGACTGCTGTTTCACGCTCGGTGAACGAGCGAAAACGAGGCCGGTCACCCGCCGGCCCAAAGGCCGGAACGGGTGACCGGAAGGGGCTGCGGGCCCGGCCGTCAACGGCCGCCCGCCACAGGGGCGTTCAGAGTTCCAGGTCGAACTCGCCGTCCCGGGCGCCCAGCACGAACGCGTCCCACTCCGCCTTGGTGTAGCGCAGGACCACATCCGGCTCGGTGGAGTTACGCATCGCGACCGCACCGCGCTCCAGGAACGCGATCTCCACCGCCTCCTCGGCGTCACCCGGGGCGCGCTGCCAGGTGGCGTCCGAGATGTCGAGGCCGTACAGCCAGACCTTCTCGGCCTCCTTCGCCGCCGCCCTCTCGGCCGCTTCCCGGTCGGCTGCTTCCTGCTCCGCTGCGGCGCTCATGCCGTTGTCCCCTCACTCACGTGATCCTTCCGGCTCAGCGTACGGGGTGACCGGCAGGTCACCGCAGGCTCCAGCGGCGGAACTCGGCCGTCCCGCGCACCCCCGAACCGGAGTTGGCCGCGCACTGGTGCAACCCCGCATCCTGCGCCGCGGCCGCCCCCGGCACCCGCACCGTGCCCACCTCCCGCCACGTCGCGCCGCCGTCCACCGAACACGACCCGGTGTACGTACCGCCGCCCGCCCCGTCGGCGCCCCGCACCAGCCGCAGCGTCACCGGCGCGGTCAGGCCCGTCAGCCGCTCGTAGGTGTCGAGGGTGCCGTCGCCGGACGCGTCGTAGGAGAGCACCACACCGTTGGCCGGGGTGACGGAGAGGTTGAGGAAACCGCGCGCCCCGGGGGAACCGGGCGCCGCCGCCAGCCCGTTGCGGACGATCAGCCCGGCCCGCGCCCACGGCGCCGTCGCGTCCTGACGCACCACCTCCACCTGCGCCGACCCGCCCGCGGCGAGCGCCCCCGGCCGGTAGACCGCGCCGAACTCCGCGGTGGCCCGCCACAGATCGGCGCCCCCGCCGTCGATCGCGAACCGCTCCGCCAGCTGACCGAAAACCGCCCCATTGGTGGTGACCGTGGCCAACCCTGCCGCCAGCGGCCCGGCCACCCACAGCGTGCCCTCGCGCACCGCCCGCACCCGCTTCTCGCCGCGCGGCCCGTACGCGGCGGTCAGCGTGTACGGCAGCGCCCGCAGCGGCTCATCGGGCGGGCCCGCCGGTGCCGTGACCTGCCAGCGCGCCCGGCCGGTGGCGCCCGGACCGACGGACGGCAGCGACAGCGGACCCTCCGGCTCGGCCGCCGGGCCGCTCAGCGTGAAGTCCACCCGGCCGGTGGCGCGCAGCCCGTTGACGTTGCGCAGCGCCGCCGTGACCCGCGCCCGCCCGCCCGGCGGCAGCGCCGCGGGCTCCGCCGTCACCGTCAGCGTCCCCTGGTACGGCGCCGCCGCCAGCACGTCACGGACCCGCCGCGCGGTGCGGTACGCATCGGCGTCCGGCCGCTGCGGATGCCGCTCCCGCCGCCGCGCCCACGCCTCCTCCCACGCGTACCAGTCGAACGCCTTCGGCTCCCGCCCCGCCGCCAGCGCATCCCCCCACTCATCCAGATACGCCCGCCACTGCGGCAGATACACCTCACCGATCAGCCCGTGCCAGTCGCGGTTGGCGTAGCGGGCCAGCTTCCCGCCGTCCGCCGTCGGCCGGTCCGCCCAGGAGGTGATCAGCGCCCGCGCCGACCGCTCCAGCCGCGCCGCAAGCGCCGCGTCCCCGGCGGCCGCCGCCCGCGCCTGCGCCAGCCACGGCCCCAGCAGGAAACGCCGGTGCGCGCCGGTGACCTCCTCGCTCAGCTGCATCAGCCGCAGCCACAGCGCCGACAGCGCCCCGAACGCCGCCCCGTCACGGCGCCCGTACGCCTCCTGGAGCTGCCCGATCAGCTGCCAGGAACGGTTGGCGAGCGCCTGCCGGGCCAGGTCGGTCAGATCGTGGCGGTAGGTGTCGGCACCGCGCAGCCCCGGCCGTACGTCCAGCAGCGCGGCGAACGCGGTGTCCACCGCCGCCGGATCGCACGCCGGGGTGTGCGTGGCGTGCGCCGTCCCCGACCGCGCGGCCAGGTCCGGCCGGGCCGCGAACACCGCGTCGTGCGGCCGCCCGTCGGCGCTTGCGATCTCGTACGCGCTGGTGCGCAGCGCGGCGAACGCGGCCCGCGCGGCGGTGTCCCGGCCCCCGTACCGGGCATCGGCCCAGCCGTCGAACCACGCGGCGCGGTCCACCGGCCGCTCGCTCCACGCCAACTCCGCGAAGAGCGCGAACGCCGCCGGATCGCGCTCCGCCGCCTCCGGCATGTACGCCGTCCCGGCCAGCGCGCTGCCCGGCTTGTCCCGCCACACCGTGAACCGCTCCGTCCACCGGTGCGTCTTCGCCCCGATCGTGGTCCGCCCGCCGAAGTTGGGGATCGTCCCGAACGCGTACGGCGTCCCGCGCCAGTCCCGCTCCCGGTCGCCGACGGTGTCCAGATCGCTCAGCCCGTCCACGATCAGCATCCGGTCCCGGTCGACGCCGTCCAGCAGCTCCGGCCGCGGATTCTCCTGCCAGCCGAGGATCACCCACGTCGCTCCCGGGCACGCGGTGTGCAGCGCCCGCTCCACCGCCCGCGCCGCGTCCGCCACCGGTACGTCACCCGCATCGCCGCCCTCGTGCAGCAGATCCATCTTGAAGTGGTCGGCCGGGCCCAGCAGTTCGCGCTGGTGACGGTAGAACGCGGCGGCGACGTCGGCGAACACGCCGGTGCGCGGGTCCAGCCAGTCCGGGCGCCGCAGCCCCGCCCAGACGCCCTGCGGCACGGTGACCGCCCCCGGGTTCCGCGCCGCGAAGTCCACCGGCACGGTGCCGAAGTAGCCCGGCAGCACCGGCCGCATCCCCAGGGCGCGCAGCCGGTCGGTGATCCGCCGCCCCAGCTGCGCCCGCCGGTCGAGCAGCGCCGGATCGATCGGCCCGCCGTAGCCGCTCATGTTCTGCAGCAGCCACCACGGCTGGTGGGTCGGCTGCGGAATCCAGGCCCGCGCCTCGGCGTCGGAGTACCCGAACCCGGTCAGCAGCCGGTGGTAGACCGCCTCTGCACCGGGCGTGACCAGCACCTCGTTCACCCCGTGCAGCGCCAGCAGATCGATCAGCCGCTCCCAGCGCGGCCAGTCGGCGTACGGGGCGGTGTAGCCGTCGTGGGTGTCGTTGAGCGCGAAGCGGTGCGGCAGCGCACAGGACCGCTCGGCGGACCCGTCCGGCGCGGGCAGCCGCTCCGGCAGCGCCAGTTGATCGCCGCCCCAGGACAGCTGGGCCCCGCAGGTGTGGCGCAGATAGTGGTGCACACCGGTCAGCAGCGTCGCCGCGGAGGTCGCCGCCACCTCGATCCGCCCGGCCCGCCCGCCGACCCGGAAACGGTCCCCGGCCCCGTCGCGGACCAGCGGGACGAGCCGGAACTGCGCCGCATGGTGCGGCAGCAGACGGCGCAGCGCCTCGTGCGCCGGACCGGCGCCGAACGGGACGCCCTCGCCGCCCGGGCCCGGCCCCGGGACGGCGGCGCCCCCGCCGAGCGTGGCCCGCACCCCGAGCGCGGCGGCGGAGCCCAGCAGCGTACGACGGGTCGGACGGGTCATGGCGGCCTCCACTGCTCGGCGGTCGTACGGCGACACAACGGGGACGTACAAAAGCGCGGCGCGGGCGGCACTCCCGCCCCGGCACGCTAACGGGCCCCGGACGCCCCTCCAAGGAGGCGGGAGACCGGGAAGCCGGGCCATCGGCGGGATCCGGCCTCGCGGGGGAGGCCCGTTCCGGGGCCGGGCTTCGTGTTCGCCGCGCCGGTCCGGGGCAGCCCTCCGCGTCCGCCGCGCCGCCCCGGGGCCGGGCCTCCCACTCCTGCCGTGCGGCCCGTTCCGGAGTCGGGCCCTCACGTCCGCCCCGGGGCCGGGCCTCCCACGCCCGCCCCGCGACCCGCCCCGGAACCAACCCCTCGCGCCCGGCGGCCCGCACCCGTCCGTCCCGCCCCTCCGGTGACTGTTCCGCGGCCCCTCACCCGTTCGCTCCCTCCGCTTCACGCGCCCGGGAGGCACCCGCGGGGACAGTCGGGGCGGCGGGGCGCACCGCCACCCGGCCGCCGGGTCCGCCCGCGCACCGTTCCGCGGCCCGCCCCGCCCGTCCGTCTCCCGACACCGCTCCGTCCCCGGACCCGTATCCCGCCGGCCGCGTTCCCCCGCGGCCGGTGTCCGTCACCGTTCCGCGGCCCCGCAGCCGGCCGCCGCGGCCTCCCCGGAGGATTCCCCATGCGTACGGTCCCGACCGCCCCCGCCCGCCCCGCACCCGACGCCGCTCCGCAACCCACCTACACCACCGCGCTCGCCGCCACGGACGCGGAGATCCGCGCCGCGCAGCGGCTGCGGCACCGGATATTCGGCCAGGAGCTGGGCGCCACCCTCCACACCGAACTGCCCGGCCACGACACCGACGCCCTCGACGCCCACGCCGACCACCTCGTCACCGTCCACCACCCCACCGGCGAGGTGGTCGGCACCTACCGGCTGCTGCCGCCCGGCCGCACCCGGCGGCTCTACTCCGACGGCGAGTTCGACCTCACCGCCCTGGACGCGCTGCGCCCCGCGCTGATCGAGGCGGGCCGCAGCTGCGTCCACCCCGACCACCGCGGCGGCGCCGTCATCCACCAGATGTGGGCCGCCCTCGCCCGCTACACCCTCCTCTCCGGCCACCGCTACCTCGCCGGCTGCGCCTCCGTCCCGCTCGCCGACGGCGGCACCGCCGCGGCCCATGCCTGGGCCCTGGCCCGCACCCGCCACCCCGCCCCGCCCGGCCTCGACGCCGTCCCGCACCGGCCCTGGCTCCCCGCCGGACCGCTGCCCGAGCGGCCCGCCGCGGCCCAGCTGCCGCCGCTGCTCCGGGGCTATCTGCGGCTCGGCGCCTGGATCGCGGGTCCGCCCGCCCACGACCCGGAGTTCGGCGTCGCCGACTTCTTCGTCGTCCTCGACATGGACCGCCTCGGCGCCCGCTACCGCCGCTACTTCCTCGGGCAGTCATGACCCGCGGCCCCTGGGACGTCGTCCCCGGCTGCGACCGCGACTGCGCCCGCCACGCCCGGCCACCGGTCCCCGCGTACGCCACCGCGCTGCGCGGCGCCGCGTTCGCCGCCACCGTCCGCCGCGCCCTGGCCGACGGCGACCGCCTCGCCGACCCGGCGCGGCTGCGCACCCACGCCCGGGCGCTGCTGTCCGCGCTCGGCGTCCGCCTGGACGGCGCCGGGCCGCTGCGCGCACCGTCCACCGGGCCGGGCACGCTGATCGTCGCCAACCACATCTCCTGGCTCGACATCCCGGCGCTGCTCGCCGTCGACCCGGTGGCGGTGCTCGCCAAGCGCGAGGTCGGTGCCTGGCCGGTGGTCGGCGGCCTCGCCCGCCGCGCCGGTACCCACTTCATCGACCGGACCAGCCCGCGCGGACTCCCGCAGGCGGTCGCCGAGTTGACGCGGATCCTCGCCTCGGGCCGGTCCGTCGCGGTGTTCCCGCAGGCCACCACCTGGTGCACCGCCGACGCGGGCACCTTCCGGCGGGCCACCTTCCAGGCCGCCCTGGACGCCGGCGCCCCCGTCCGCCCGGTGACGCTCACCTACACCCAGGACACCCGCCCCGCCACCGTCGCCGCGTTCTGCGGCCCGGACACCTTCCTCGCCTCGCTCCGCCGCGTCCTGGCCGCCCGCGACCTCGCCGTACGCGTCACCGCCCACCCGCCGCTGCCCCCGGGCCACTGCCACGACCGCCGCGAGCTGGCGGCCCTGGCCTGGGAAGCCGTGTGCGGAATACCCGGCAACGCGCCCGTATATCAAGGCAGTTGAGTCTCCGGGCAGCCGAACGGCCGGGCGCGCACCGTGGTGGTGCCGCGCCCGGCCGTGGCCGTACGGATCAGGTGCTGGGCACGTACTTGTAGCCGACGCGCCGCACCGTGACGATCGACGCCCGGTGGTCGGAGCCGAGCTTCCGCCGCAGCCGGGCGATGTGCACATCGACGGTCCGGCCGTCACCGACGTGCCCGTACCCCCACACCGTCGTCACCAGCTGATCGCGGGTGTGCACCCGGTGCGGATGCGCCACCAGGTGGGCCAGCAGCTCGAATTCGAGGTACGTCAGGTCCAGCGGGCGGCCCAGCACCCGGGCCGTCCGCTGCTCCGGATCGATCCGGACGACCTCGTCGCCGGTCTCCGCGGCGGGCCCGGACGCGGGCTGCGGGGCGGGCTCGCCGGGCGGTCCGGAGGCGGCGGGCGCGGCGTCCGTACGGCGGCCCGCGGCGGCGGCCTGCTCGGCGGGGACGAGGACCAGATAGCCGACCATCGGCGGGCGGCCCGGCAGCACCGGCAGGCTGCTCTGCGGGGCGGGCAGCCACGTGGCGCCCGCGGTCAGCAGCTCGGCGACCGGCGGCACCTCATCGGGTGCCACGGCGCGCAGCCGCTGCCGGGCGAGGTGCGGGGCGGGGGCGGAAGGGTGCGGAGCCGTCGCGGAAGTCGCAGGCAGAGGGCGGATGTTCGTCATGGAATTCAGCTCTTTCGCGCAGAGAAGCGTCAGGGGACGTCGTGCGCGCGGGCAGGGCCGACGACACCGGTCAACGGCGTCGGACTGAGGAGTGCGGGCCCGCGCTCAGTGCGCGTGGCAACACAGACGATCGAAGGCGTGCGCCTGGCGGGACGGCCAGAAGGGCTCAAGGTCGCTGCGACCTGTCGCGCTGTCAAGGAGGCTGGCCATGCCGCACATTCAACCAGACGGCTGTTGATATGTCCTTCACAAGACCGTGGTGTGAGACGGAGTGCCCGTATCGCGGGCACCGTGCCCCCGCCGTACGCCCCGCCCCTGTCCACCACGGCCCCCGTTCCGCGCCGCCACGGCTCCGCCGAACGGGCGCGGGCGGGGCGTACGGAGCGACCGCGGGGGAGCGCGGGGGCGTACGCGAGCCCCCTGGCGGACGGGGCGCGCCGCCGCCCCGGGCCGGTTCGGTGGCGGCGCCCCCGGCCGGGCCCGTCCGACGGCCGCCGCCCGGATGCGCGCGACCCCGGGTGATTCGGGACCCCGCACCGGGTTGCGGCACCCCGGGGAGCGGGGCGCGGCGGGGCAGACTGGCCCCATGACGACCCCGCGCATCGGACTTCTCGGTACCGGCTTCTGGGCGCAGCGCGTCCACGCACCCGCCCTGGCCGCCCACCCCGGAGTGGAGCTGACCGGCGTCTGGGGGCGCCGCCCGGAGGCCGCCGAGGAGCTGGCCCACGCCCACGGCGCCCGCGCCCACACCTCCCCGGACGCGCTCTTCGCCGAGTGCGACGCCGTCGCCCTGGCGCTGCCCCCGGCCGTCCAGGCGCCGCTGGCGACCCGCGCCGCCGAGGCCGGCTGCCACCTCCTCCTCGACAAACCCGTCGCCCTCGACCCGGACGACGCCCGGACCCTGGACGAGGCCGCCACCCGCGCGGGCGTCGCCTCCGTCGTCTTCTTCACCGCCCGCTTCGGCACCCACGAGGCGGAGTGGATCGCCGGCCGGGCCGAGGAGGGCGGCTGGTTCACCGCCCACGCCGACTGGCTCGGCTCGGTCTTCGCCGAGGGCAGCGACAGCCCGTACGCCGCCTCCGCCTGGCGCCGCGAGAAGGGCGCCCTGTGGGACGTCGGCCCGCACGCGCTCTCCGTGCTGCTGCCGGTCCTCGGCGACGCGGTGGACGTCGCCGCCCGCCGCGGCCCCGCCGACACGGTGCTGCTGACGCTCCGCCACCGGGGCGGCGCGGCCAGCTCCGCCACCTTGAGCCTGACCGCGCCCCCGGCCGCGGCGGGCGTCGCCGTCACCCTGCGCGGGGCCGCCGGGGTCGCCGTCCTGCCGCGCCGCCAGGACGGCCCGCTGCCCGCCTACCACCGCGCCGTCGACGCCCTCCTCCTCGCCGCCCGCACCGGCCACCCGCACCCCTGCGACCTCCGCTTCGGCCGCCGCGTCACCGAGATCCTGGCGACGGCGGAGCGGGCCCTCGACTGACCGGGCGCCCGCCCGGTGGCGCATTTCCGCAGGTGCGGGCGGCCTTCGGCCGTAGCGTCGGCGTACCGGCGGACCGGCCGCTCCGGTGGCGGCCACCCGTCCGCCGCACCGCCACCGCGCGAAGGAGCCCACCCGTGAACGCCTCCGAGCCCACCGACGCCCCCTATACGGACGTCGTCCTCGCCGCCCTGCGCCGCGACCCCGCCCGTACGGCGCTGATCGCCGCCGACGGCACGGAGATCACCGCCGGCGAACTGACCGCCACCGTGCACCGGACGGCCGCCGTCCTCGCCGCCCGCGGCATCGGCCGCGGCGCCACCGTCGCCCTGCTCAGCGGCAACGCCCCCGCCGTCCTCGCCGCCCGCTACGCCGTCAACCACCTCGGCGCCCGCGTGGTGCTGCTCTACGACGGGCTGGCCCCCGCGGCCCTCGCCACCCTCGTCGACAGCGTGGACGCCGCCCTGCTGCTCGTCGAACCGGAGCTGGCCGCCACCGGCCGCGCCCTCCTCGGCCACCTGCGCGGCCCCCGGCCCGCCGTCCTCACCCTCGGCCCGGACCCGGACGCACCGCCCCTGGGCGACGACCTCCTGGCCGCCGGCGCCGCGCTGCCGCAGACCCCGGAGGTGCCGGGCGCGGCGCTCCCCGGGGACGACTGGTGCATCCGCCACACCGGCGGAACGACCGGCATCCCCAAGGGGGTCCGGATGGCGCACGCGCCCTACGCCCGGATGCTGACCCGTCCGATGGCCGCCGCCGGGGACCCGCCCCGCTTCCTGGCCGCCACCTCCCTCGCCCACCTCGCGGGCATCTTCACCGACGCGGCGCTGGTGGCCGGCGGCCTCTCCGTCCTGCGGCGCGGCTTCGAGGCGGGCGACGTCCTCGCCTCCGTCGCCCGTCACCGCATCACCCACCTCTGGGTCCTCCCGCCGCTCCTCTACCGCCTCCTCGACCACCCGGACCTGCCCGCCGCCGACCTCTCCTCCCTCACCCGCGTCACCTACGGCGGCAGCCCCGCCTCCCCGTCCCGGATACGGCGCGCCGCCGAGGTGCTGGGGCCCGTGCTCTACGGGGAGTACGGCCAGTCCGAGGCGCTGTCGATCACCGAGGCGCTCCCCGCCGACCTCGACACCGCCGGGCCCGGCGGCCGGCTCACCGTCGGCCGCGCCCGCCCGGGCGTCGAGATCGCCGTACGCGACGGGGACGGCCGCACCCTGGGGCCGGGGGAGCAGGGCGAGATCCACGTCCGGTCGGCGGGCGTGATGACCGGTTACTGGAAGGACCCGGAGCGCTCCGCCGAGGTCCTGGTCGGCGACGGCTGGCTGCGCACCGGCGACATCGGCCTCCTGGACGAGGAGGGGCGGCTGTACCTCGCCGACCGCGCCAAGGACGTGATCATCGTCGTCGGCGGCCATGTCCACCCGCTGGAGATCGAGGACCTGCTGCACACCCACCCGGACGTCGCCCAGTGCGCCGTCTACGGGGTGCGCACCGACGACGGCGAGGAGGTGCACGCCGCGGTGGTCCCGGCGCCGGGCCGTACCGTCGACCCGGAGGAGCTGCGCGCCTTGGTGGTTCACCACAAAGGCGCCATGTACGCGCCGGTGGCGTTCCGGATCCGGGACGCGCTGCCGCTGACGCCCGTCGGCAAGCCCGACAAGGTCCGGCTGCGGGCAGTGGACGGCCCGGCCGCGGAGGGTGTCACCGCACCCTGACCGGAGCCGTCCAGGAGCCGTCATATCGCCGCTGGTCAGGGGCTTTTGTCAGTGGTCGGCCGTAGAATGGGGACCAGTAAGTGAGGGTTCACCCAGCACTCGGAGGTTGCCCGATGGCCCCTGCCACTCTGATGACGAAACCTCTTCCCACCCATCCGCTGCCCAAGAAGCCGCTGCCCGCCGGCTGGCCCCGCGAGCGGTATGAATCCCACAATCGCCGCCTCAAGGCGATGCGTCTGGCGATAGCCCTGCTCGACACCGGCGCCCACTGCCCCGACCAGGCCCCCAACGGTCGTATCCGCGCGGTGGCCGAGGCCATCGGCGTCCACCGTCCGTCCGACACCACCTGCCGTCTGGTGCGCGCCCTGCTCTACGACAACTGCTGACCGAGGGGGCGCGCTCAGGAGAACGGGCCCTCGCGGGCGTCGTGGTGACGCCTGCGAGGGCCCGGTATCCCCCCGATTCCCCCGTCGGACGGTGCAGGCACCGGTGGCGCGGGCCGGCGCGCGGGATGCGTCGCCGGGGCCGTGATGTCCGAGGGCGGCCCGCTGTACGCGCCCCGCGGGGCGGACGCCGCCCGCGTGGCATCGCAGCGCCTGCCGCCCGCGCCACATTCAGCAGCCTGTCACCCCGTCCGCACCGGTCACAACGGCGGAGTGATAGCACCTCAACGCGGTTTGATCGCCCAGGGGTTATCAATTCCGGAGAGAGGGGCCCGGGGCCGGTGCGACCCCGGCCGTGCGGGCCGGGTGGGGCGTGGCACCGCAGGGGAGCGTGACGACAGTCCTAGGGCGCTTCCTCCGCGCCACCCGGGCCCGGGCGCTCCGCCTCCGCCGTATCCGGATCCGGCATCTCCTCCAGCTCCGCCAGTGCCGACGTCAGCCAGGTGATCCAGAACGTCTCCAGCTCGATCCCGGCGCGCATGACCAGCCGCTGGAGCCGCTCGGCGGGGGAGGCGGCGGCCGCGAAGTCACGTTCCTCGATCGCGGTGTACTCCGCCAACTGCCGCCGGTGCAGGACGAGATGGCGGCGCAGCTCGTCGTCGAGTCCGGTGTGTCCCACCACGGCCGCGGCCCGCATCCGCAGCAGCAGGGCGTCCCGGTGCGGTTTGGGGTCCTGGGGCTCGGCCGCCCAGGCGGTCAGCGCGGCGCGGCCGGAGGGCAGGACCTCGAACTCCTTCTTCTGGCCGCGGGCCGGCTGCGCCGCGGGGAGCGCCCGGATCAGTCCGGACGCCTCCAGTTTGCCCAGTTCGCGGTAGATCTGCTGGTGTGTCGCCGACCAGAAGTAGCCGATCGACTTGTCGAACCGCCGTGTCAGCTCCAGCCCCGACGACGGCTTCTCCAGCAGGGCGGTGAGGATGGCGTACGGCAGGGACATGGACGCATCCTAGGCCGGGCCCGCTGCCCGGCCCCGGGGCCGGGCGGCGAGCGGTCCGCGTCCGCCCGAGGCCGGGCGGCCCCGGGCGGACGCGCCCCTCACAGCCTCGCCGCGAGCCGCGTCCCGCCGTCGATCGCCCGCTTGGCGTCGAGTTCGGCCGCCACCTCCGCGCCGCCGATCAGATGGACACGGTGCCCGTCCCCGGCCAGCGCGTCGTACAGCTCGCGCCGCGGCTCCTGGCCGGTGCAGAGCACGACCGTGTCCACCGCGAGCACCTGCCGCTCCCCGCCGACCGTCAGGTGCAGCCCCGCGTCGTCGATGCGGTGGTACGTGGCGCCCGCGACCATCGTCACGCCGCGGTGGCGGAGTTCGGTGCGGTGGATCCAGCCGGTGGTCTTCCCCAGGCCCGCGCCGACCTTGGTGGTGCTGCGCTGGAGCAGATGGACCCGGCGCGGCGGCGCGCTCCGCTCCGGCGCGGTCAGCCCGCCCCGGGCGCCGTAGCCGGTGTCGACGCCCCACTGCCGGAAGAAGACCTCCGGGTCCCGGCTCGCCGGTTCGCCGCCGTCCGTCAGGAACGCCGCGACGTCGAAGCCGATGCCGCCGGCGCCGATGACCGCCACGCGCTCACCGACCGGTGCCCCGTCCCGCAGCACGTCGAGATAGCCGAGCACGTCCGGCCGGTCGGCGCCGGGGATCGGCGGGGTGCGCGGGGTGACGCCGGTGGCCAGCACGATCTCGTCGTACCCGGCGCCCGCCAGCGTCTCGGCGGTGACCTGCGTGCCGAGGCGGACGTCGACGCCCCACCGCTGAAGCGCATGGCGGAAGTAGCGCAGCGTCTCGTCGAACTCCTCCTTGCCGGGGATGCGGCGGGCGATGTCGAGCTGCCCGCCGATCGTCGCGGCGGCGTCGAAGAGCGTGACGGTGTGGCCGCGTTCCGCCGCCGACACCGCGCAGGCCAGCCCGGCGGGACCGGCGCCCACCACGGCGATGCGCTTGCGCCGCCGCGTCGGCGACAGCACCAGCTCCGTCTCGTGGCAGGCCCGCGGATTGACCAGGCAGGAGGTGAGCTTCCCGCCGAAGGTGTGGTCGAGGCATGCCTGGTTGCAGCCGATGCAGGTGTTGATGGCCTCCGGCTCGCCCCGTCCGGCCTTGGCCACGAACTCCGGGTCGGCGAGGAACGGCCGCGCCATGGCGACCATGTCGGCCGCCCCGCCGGACAGCAACTCCTCCGCGACGTCCGGGGTGTTGATGCGGTTCACGGCGACCAGCGGCAGCTTCACCGCCTCGCGCACCCGCCGCGTCACCCAGGAGTACGCACCGCGGGGCACGGAGGTGGCGATGGTCGGGATGCGCGCCTCGTGCCAGCCGATCCCGGTGTTGAGCAGTGTCGCCCCGGCCGCCTCGACCGCCTCGGCCAGCGCGATCACCTCCGGCAGCGTGGAGCCGTCCGGCACCAGGTCGAGCATGGACAGCCGGTAGATGATCAGGAAGTCCGGCCCGGTCCGCTCCCGTACCCGCCGGACGATCTCCACCGGGAACCGCATCCGGTTCTCGTACGTGCCGCCCCACCGGTCGGTGCGCCGGTTGGTGGCGGTCACCAGGAACTCGTTGATCAGATAACCCTCGGAGCCCATGATCTCGACGCCGTCGTACCCGGCGGAGCGGGCCAGTTCCGCGGCGCGGACGAAGTCCTCGACGGTCCGCTCGACCTCGTCGTCGGTCAGCGCGTGCGGGGTGAACGGGCTGATCGGCGCCTGGAGCGCGCTCGGCGCCACCAGGTCCGGGTGGTGCGCGTACCGGCCGAAGTGCAGTAGTTGGAGCGCGATCCGGCCGCCCTCGCGGTGCACCGCGTCGGTGATCTGCCGGTGCTCGGCGGCCTGCTCCTCGGTGGTCAGCGTCGCCCCGCCCTCGTAGGGCCGTCCGGCGTGGTTGGGCGCGAATCCGCCGGTGACGATCAGGCCGACGCCGCCGCGCGCCCGCTCCGCGTAGAACGCGGCCATCCGTGCGAACCCGCCCGGTGCCTCCTCCAGACCGAGGTGCATCGACCCCATCAGCGCACGGTTGGGCAGCGTCACGGAGCCCAGGTCGAGCGGGCTCATCAGATACGGATACGGGCTCGGGCGCATCGGGGCCTCCTGGCGCAGCGGCGGTCGTCAGGGACGTTCTAGGGCACCGGAGCCGGGATGTGCAACAAGTTGCATAAAAGAGTGACCGAGACGACGGCCGGCCGCTCGTTCCGCCCGCGGCGGCGCCCGGCCCTGCCTGCACGCACACCCCGGCGCCCGCGCCCCACCTGCGCGCTCCCGTCCCGGCCACCCGGGTCCGGGCCGCCGTGGGCCGTCTCACAGCGAACTTCCGCTCCCCGCACCCCCAACTCTGTTACCTGTCAGTAGAGTTGCCGCATTCCGAGGGGTGGCCTCCGGCGCGCCCCGCACGGGAGTGACGCCGCGCGCCGCGCTGCCCGCCCGCCCGCACACGGAAGGGACCGCATGAGCACACCGCCCACCACGCTCACGCTCGACCACCTCGTCGACACCGACCGCTACCCCCTCACCGACCCCGACGCCCCCGCCGCCCGCGCCGTCGTCGACCGGGCCCGCCGCGACCTGCGCACCCACGGCTGCACCGTCCTCACGGACTTCCTCCGCCCGCCGCAGCGCGACGCCCTCCGCGAGGAGTGCGCACAGCTCGCACCGCGCGCCCACTTCGCCACCGAGACCGTCAACGTCTACAACATCGCCACCGACACCCCGCTGCCCGACGGCCACCCCGGGCGCCGTACCTTCCGGCGCGGCAACGCCTTCGTCCCCCGCGACCGCATCCCCGCCGACGCGCTCATCAGCCGCCTCCACACCGACCCGGACTTCCAGCGCTTCCTCGCCACCTGCTTCGGCCTGCCCCGGCTGCACCCGCTCGCCGACCCGCTCGCCGGACTCGTCCTCAACGTCGTCGAACCGGGCATGGACCACCCCTGGCACTTCGACACCAACGAGTTCACCGTCAGCATGCTCACCCAGGAAGCCACCGACGGCGGCGACTTCGAATACTGCCCCGGCATCCGCTCCGCCGACGACGAACGCTTCGACGACGTCCGCGCCGTCCTCGACGGCGACGGCGGCCACCTCGTCCACCGCCTCCCGCTGCGCCCCGGCGACCTCCAGCTCTTCCGCGGCCGCTACTCCCTGCACCGGGTCAGCCCGGTCCGCGGCGCCCGCGCCCGCCACTCCGCGATCTTCGCCTACAGCGAGCGCCCCGGCGTCATCGGCTCCGTCGCCCGCACCCGCCAGCTCTTCGGCCGGGTCCTCCCCGCCCATCTCGCCGCCGCCCGCCGCACCGTCCGCGGCGACGCCCTCCTGGACTGACCCAACCCCCGTACGATTCCGGCTCGTTGCCCCGTTACCACGCTGTCCCGTACGTCACCGTCGAATCGAGAGCCGCCATGCCCACACCCGAGGACACCGCACCCGGCACCACCTTCGCCCACGACGACCAGCTCCCGAAGGTGCCGCTGCCCACCCTTGAGGAGAGCTGCGCCCTCTTCCTGGAGTGGTGCCGCCCGCTGCTGACCGACGCCGAACGCGCCGCGACCGAGGCCGAGGTGGCGGCCTTCCGCGCCCCCGAGGGCCCCGGCCCCGTCCTGCACGCCGCCCTCGCCGCCTACGACGCGCTCCCCACCACCCACAGCTGGCTCGACACCTTCTGGCCCTACCGCTACCTCGGCCGCCGCGACCGCATCGCCCTCAACGCCAACTTCTTCTTCCTCTTCCGCGACGAGGAGCCCGCCGGGCCCGGGAGCGACCCGCAACTCGACCGCGCCGCCGGCCTGATCGCCGGCGCCCTCCACCACAAGCGCCTCCTCGACGAGGAGAGCCTGCCGCCCGTCGTCCAGCGCGGCCGCCCGCACTCGATGGACCAGCACCGCTACCTCTTCTCCACCACCCGCATCCCCGGCACCGGCCAGGACACCGTCCGCGCCCCCTACTCCGCCGAGTGGCCCGGCCCCTCCCGCGCCCGCCACATCGTCGTCTTCTTCCACGGCCGGATGTTCCGCCTCGACGTCCTCGCCCCCGACGGCACCCCCTACGGGCTCGACGACCTGCGCGCCGCGCTCGACGCCGTACGCAAGGCGGGCGCCGACCCCGCCGAACCGGGCACCTCCGTCGGCCACCTCACCACCCTGGCCCGCGCCGAATGGGCCGACGCCCGCGCCGACCTGCGCACCGACCCCGGCAACGCCGCCGCCCTCGACACCGTCGAAACCGCCCTCTTCTGCGTCTGCCTGGAGGACTTCGCCCCCGCCGGCACCCAGGAGGCGTGCGACGAGCTGCTGTACGGCGACCGCGGCAACCGCTGGTTCGACAAGGCCGTCTCCTTCGTCGTCTTCGCCGACGGCCGCGCCGGTATCAACATCGAACACTGCGAACTGGACGGCACCACCGTCCTCGCCTTCGTCGACGGCCTCCTCGCCACCACCCCCGAGGACCACGCCCGCCTCGCCGGCGCCCGCACCCAGGGCCCGCCCGAGCCGTCCCCGCTCACCTTCACCACCGACGACGCCACCCGCGCCCGCATCCGCGCCGCCGCCGACGCCTTCACCGCGTACGGCGAGGCCACCGCCACCCGCACCGTCGCCTTCGACGACTTCGGCGCCGACACCGCCAAGGCCCTCGGCGTCTCCCCGGACGCCTTCGTCCAGCTCGCGTACCAACTCGCCCACCGGCGCGCCAAGGGCCACCTCGGCGCCACCTACGAATCGATCGCCACCCGGCAGTGGCGCCGCGGCCGCACCGAGGCGATGCGGGTGGTCACCGAGGAGATCCAGCACTTCGTGGCCACCATGGAGGACCCGGCCGCCGACCCCGCCACCCGCCGCGCCGCCCTCCGCGCCGCCGCCGCGGCCCACGTCTCCCGCGCCAAGGACTGCCAGGCGGGCCGCGCCCCCGAACAGCACCTGTGGGAACTGGAACTGATCCAGCGCCGCCGCGGCCCCGAACTCGGCCTCCCCGACCAGCCCGCCCTCTACCGCTCCCCGGGCTGGCTGACCATGCGCGACGACTACCTCAGCACCAGCTCCGCGCCCTCCACCCACATCCAGTACTTCGGCTTCGGCTCCACCAGCAGCCGCTGCATCGGCGTCGCCTACGTCCTCCTCCCCGACCGCTTCCACCTCTACCTCAGCACCCCGGAGGCGGTCGCCGGCCCCATGCACACCTTCGCGGCGGAACTCCGGGGAGCGGTGGCGGAGCTGCGGGAGCTGCTGGGGGAGGAGGGGTGAGCTAACGGCGCTCGCTCACCTCATTGGCTCTTCGGCGGGCGCCGCATGTCCCGTGCGGCGCCCGTCGGCCCCTACTTCAACAACCGCGACATCCGCCGGTCCGCCAGGATCTTCCCGCCCGTCTGACACGTCGGGCAGTACTGCATCGACCGGTCCCGGTACACGACCTCCCGCACCGTGTCCCCGCACACCGGACACGCCTGACCGGCCCGCCCGTGCACCCGCATCCCGCTCTTCTTCTCCGCCTTCAGCTTCCCCGGCTCCAGCCCGCCCGACCGCGCCACCGCGTCCGTCAGCGTCGTCCCGATCGCCGCGTACAGCAGATCGGTCTCCTCCGCCGTCAACGACGCCGCCGCCTTGAACGGTGACATCCGGGCGACGTGCAGAATCTCGTCCGAGTACGCGTTCCCGATCCCGGCCAGCACGCCCTGATCCCGCAGTACGCCCTTGATCTGCCGCCGCTCACCGCTCAGCAGCGCCGCGAACGCCTCCCGCGTGAACGCCTCGTCCAGCGGATCGGGCCCCAGCCGCGCCACCCCGGGCACCTCCCGCGGATCCCGCACCACGTACACCGCCGCCTGCTTACGGGTCCCCGCCTCCGTCACGTCGAACCCGTCGCCCTCGACCAGCCGCACCCGCAACGCCAACGGCCCCTTCCCCGGCCGCGGCGGCGCCTCCGGCACCTCCTCCCGCCACCGCACCCACCCGGCCCGCCCCAGATGCATCACCAGATGCAGCCCCCCGGCCTCCACATCCAGAAACTTCCCCCACCGCACGACGCCCCCGCACACCTGCTCCTCCAATTCCGTCACGGCAGGCTCGTACGTCTTGAGCACACTGACCGCCACCGGGAACACCCGCCCCACGGTCTTCCCCACGACCCGCCCCCGCAGGTACCGAACAAGCGACTCGACTTCCGGCAATTCGGGCATGGGGTCAGTGTGGCGGATGCGGGCCCGTCCGGCCCGGCCGCAGCGGCTCCCGGGCGGGGAAGCACCACCCGCGGGGCGCCCGGCCGGGTGTACCGCCCCCGCTTCCTGCGCCGCGTCCTCGGACATACTCATGCAGAGTCCGGGTGCAGCCGGAGACCGTGCCGAAGGGGGCGCATGCCGGTGGACGAGCGAAGCGTTCACAACGACATCAGCGGGCAGGTCCTCGGCCCCAGCGTGCAGGCGGGGATCATCCACGGCGATGTGTACATCGGGAGCGGGGAGCCCGTCCTCCCGCCGATACCGTGGCAGTTACCACCCGCCGTACCGCTCACCGACCGCGCGGACGAGCTGCTGTTCCTCGAGCGCCGCCACGACCGCTCCGTCCGCCGCGGGCACCCCTTCCTGGCGGCCGTCAGCGGCCTGGGCGGCGTCGGCAAGACCGCCCTCGCCCTGGGCTGGCTGCACGCCCTGCGGCCGTCCCTGCCCGGGGGACAGCTCTACGCCGATCTGGGCGCGCGGGCGCCGAGCGGCCCCGTCGACCCGGCGGAGACGCTCAGCGGCTTCCTGCGCGGACTCGGCGTCGCCCCGCAGCAGGTGCCGCACACCCTCGCCGAACGCGCCGCGCTGTACCGCTCGCTGACCTCCCGGCGCCCGGTCGCGGTGCTGCTGGACGACGCCGAGAGCGCGGCACACGTCCGCCCGCTGCTGCCCGGCGGGGACAGCGTCACCGTGGTCACCAGCCGCGGACGGATGACCGGCCTCACCCTCGAAGGCGGCCACCAGCTCCACCTCGAACCGCTCGCCCCGCAGGACGCCATGGAGCTGCTCGCCGACACCCTCGGGGACCGCCGCGTGGCCGAGTGCCCCGATGACGCCCACGACCTGGTCGCCCTCTGCGCCGGCCTCCCGCTCGCCGTACGTGTCGTCGGCGCCCGCCTCGCCGCCCGGCCGCGGCGCAGCATCGCCATGATGGTCGGCGCCCTGTCCGAGGAGCGCGGACGCCTCGACGCCCTCGCCATCGACGGGGACCGCAGCGTCCGCGCCGCCCTGGACCTGTCCTACCGCGGCCTGCCCCCCGAGGCCGCCCGGCTCTACCGGCTGCTCGGCACCCACCCGGGCAGACACTTCGACGACGGCCTCGCGGCGGCCCTGCTGGCCCCCACCGGGGCGACGGCCGGTGCGGCCGCGGACCTCCTCGACGCCCTCCTCGACACGCATCTGATCACCGAGACGGGTGAGGACCGCTACCGCTTCCACGACCTCGTACGGCTGCATGCCCTGGCGCGGGCCGAGGAGGAGGAACCGGCGGCGGAACGCGCCGCGGCGCTGCGCCGTATCGCCGGGCACTACCTCGCCCTCGCCACCCGCGCCGAGCACGCCGTCGAGCCGCGGCGGCCCACCCTGGAGCGCGACCCGGCCGCCGGGGAGCCGTATGCCGCACCGTTCGGCGCCGGGGACGCGGAGGCGGCGCTGGACTGGCTGGAGCGGGAGCTGCCCGATCTCGTCGCGGTCATCCGGCGCGTGCGGACCACCGCGTTCCCGTGGTTCAGCTGGCAGCTGGCCGACGCCCTGTGGCCGCTCTTCCCGCGCCGCAAGCACTACGACCACTGGCGCACCGTGCACGGCGAGGGGCTGACGGCGGCCCGGGAGCACGGCGACCGGGCGGCGCAGGCCCGGATGCTGACCTCCGGCGGCCTGGGTGAACTGGGACGCGGCGAGCACGACCGGGCCCTGGAGATGTTCGAGGCGGCGGCGGAGATCCTGGCCGCGGACGGCGACGCCCTGGGCCACGCCCGGACGCTCAACTACCGCGGCCTCGCCCTCCAGCGCCGCGGCGAACCGGCGGCGGCCGCGGCGCTGTTCGCCCGCGCCGCGGCCGAGCTGCCCCGCCACGGAGATCCGCGCGCCGGCGGCCTGGCCCGCCTCAACGCCGCCGGTATCGCCCTCGACGCCGCCCGCCCCGAGGACGCCACGGCCGCCGCCCGGGCGGCCCGCGACGTACTCCACGAGGCGGGCGACCCGTACAACGCGGCCCGCGCGACGACCGTCCTGGGCCGGGCCCGTCTGCTCGCCGGGGCGCCGGCCGAGGCGGAGGGCCTGCTCGCCGAGGCGCTGGCCGTGCTCCGCGGCGTCGACGCGGGCTACGAGGTCGCCCGGGCCCTGGAGGCCCTGGCCGAGATCGCCCGGGACCGCGGGGAGACCTCGCTGGCCAGGGCCCGCTACGAGGAGGCGCTGGACCTCTACGTCGGTGTCCACCGTCCGGAACGCGCCGACGCCGTCCGGGCCCGGCTGGGCGCGCTCGGCGCCGGATGACCGGCCGGAGCGGCCCGTACCGCCGCCAGCGCCCGCACCGGCAGTCCGGCCACCAGCCAGGCGTGCGCCAGCGAGGCCCACACCTCCCACGGCGCCACCGCGGCGTGCCCCGGGCCCAGCGCCACCCAGGCGTCCCGCCGCGGACCGCACCGCAACCGGCACCCCGACGGCCCCTGCGGCAGGGCCAGCACCGCGGCCCCGGGGGCGAGGTGCGCCGCCCCGGCCCGCCCCGGGTCCCGTACCACCAGCACATCGGCGAGCAGCGGCCACGGGCGCGGGGCCGGCGGCGCCACGCGCAGATGGTGATCGGTCACCCGCCCGCCGTCCGGCAGCCGGAGCCGTACCGCGGTCCGCACCGCCGTCCCGGCCCCGGGCACCGGTGTCTGCGCGACGGCGGCGCGCAGCACACCGCCGGGCCCGTGGAGGTCCAGCCACCGCGCCGTCATGTCTCCGCCCCGCCCGGTACCTGGAAGTCCAGGGTGACCGGCCGCGACGCCGTCTCCTGCATCAGCCGCGCGGCCGGTGCCCGCAGCCGCAGCGTCCGGTAGATCAGCGACCGCATCCGGCGGGCGAACCGTCCGGGCTCCGACGTGAGCCGGGCGGCCACCCGGGCGTACAGCTCCGGCCGGGCCGCCGCGGCCGGGGCGCGCAGCTGCCGCCGCAGCGGACGGTCGGCCCGCAACCGGGGCGCGAAGGACCGCAGTTCGGCCATGGGGGAGCCCGGGTCCAGCTCCGCCTTGGCCGAGCCCGTGGTCAGCACCCGGGCGCCGGTCACCGTCCCGTACAGGGCGGCCGAGCCGTGGTCCCCGACGATGATGTCGGACGCGACGACCGCACCGCACCAGTCCGAGTACTGGCTGATGACCTGCACCCCGGCGCGTCCGAGCCGGGTCAGCCAGCTCTTGATCTGCCACTCCCCGTGCGCGTTCCAGACGTTCGGGTGCAGCATCAGCGCGATGCTGTACTCCTCCCGCGGAAGATCCGCCACCAGCCGCTCCAGCAGCTCCCACTCCTCGCCCAGCAGCGACTGCGGCCCCCAGGTGGAGCAGGCGAGCAGCAGTTCCTGGTGCGCCCCGGTACGCAGCGCCTGCCGGTACAGCGCTCGCGACGGCATGCTCGCCCTGATCCGGTCGTAGCAGGGGTCCCCGACCACATGGGCCACCGGGACCGCCTCCGGGCACTCACGGCCGAGCCGGGCCAGCTCCTCGGCGTGCGCGAGCACGATCGCCGCCGGTATGACCGTGCCGTCCCGGACCAGCCGCTGCCGGCTGAGCCCGTACACCCCGCGCTCCGCCGGACCGGCCGCCGGGGCGACGCCGGTGGCCGGCGACGAGACGACCTTGTTGTGTCCCACGCCGTGCGGCAGCACGATCACCGGCGCGTGCAGCTCGTGCAGGCTGCCGTGGCTGGCCGCCAACGCCAGGTCGAACGGGATGTTCACGGCCTGCGCCCAGGGCAGCACCAGCGCCCGGGTGCCCTCCAGGAAGGCGTCCACGCCGTGGCTGAAGACGTCGGGCGCGACCGTGAAGATCACCTGGAGCCGCGGGTCCCCGGCGAGCAGCTGCACCGCGTCCAGCAGCCGCTGCCCCGCGGTGACCGTGTGCACCACCGCGAGGATCTTCTTCCGGACCCGGCGGGTGGCCCACCGTTCGACGTCCAGCCGCAGCGGCACATGCCGCCACTCGAATCCCGATACCGTCACACTCATCCGAACTCCCCCATGTTCCGGCCTGGTCGGCCGCTCCCTGCGAGGTGGCCGCGGTGCCCGCCCCGTCGGCCGGCCCCGCGTGTACGGCCCCTTCCGCCGCGCTGCCCACTGTGCGGGGGAGACCTGTCACCGGGCCTGCAGAATCCCTGTACGGTCCCTGAGCCGCCGGTCGGAGCGGGTGCGGAAGCCGCCCCCGGCACGTGCGCCCCTGGCGCGACGGTGCGCCCCTGCCCGCCCCCTCCGGTCCCCCCGGCACCGGGCAACAGTGAGAAGGGCCCTGCCCAGGTGCCCGGGGACCTCCGGGCGGGGGTGGGCGGGCGAACCATCAGGGGGCGATGGTGGAACTTCTGTTACTGGGGCCGCTCGAACTGTGGCACGACGGCCGCCAGTGGCCGATCGGCTCACCCAAGGCGCGCCATGTGCTCGCCTCCCTGCTGTACGCACAGGGCGAGCCGGTGGGCGTCGAGACACTTCTGGACCGCGTCTGGGGCGAGGAGGACGAGACCCTGGACTCTCCCGTGGCCACCTTGCAGAGCTATCTGTCGCGGCTGCGCACCAACCTCACCAGAACGGTCGGCGACCGGGCCCGTCTCGACCTCGTCTCCCCGCGCCGCTACCGGCTCACCGTCGCGGACCCCGACGACGTCGACCTCTACCGCCTGCGCCGCATCCGCGCCGAGGCACGCGCGGCACAGGCCCACGGGGACCGGGAGACCGCCGTCGCCCACCTGCGGCGCGCCCAGGCCCTGTGGCGGGGCGAGCCGCTCGCCGAATTCCCCGGGGCCTGGGCCGCGGCGGTGGGCGCCCGGCTCACCGAGGACCGCCGCTCCCTCCAGGAGGAACGCATCCGCCTGGAGCTGGAACTGGGCCGCCACACCGACCTGATCGGCGAACTCCGTGACCTCGTGGCGGAGAGCCCGCTCGCCCAGCGCGCCGTCGCCGCCCTGATGCTGGCGCTCTACCGTTCCGGCCGCGACGGCGAGGCCCTGGAGCTGTACGCCGCCACCCGGCGCCACCTTCACGACCAGCTCGGCATCGACCCCGGTGCCGACCTGCGGACCCTCCAGCGCCGCATCCTCGCGCAGGACGCCACGCTGGACGCGCCGCCCGCGCCACCCACCGCCCGCTCCGGACCGGGCCCCGCCGCGCCGCCGCGCACCGGGGCGAGCAGCACCCTGCCCCGCGACACCAAGGACTTCACCGGCCGCACCGGCGAACTGCGCACCCTGCTCGCCGCCCCGCCGCGCGAGGGCCACACCACCGCCCTGCCGCTGACCGTCGTCCACGGCATGCCGGGGGTGGGCAAGACCGCCCTCGTCGTCCACGCGGCCCACCGCCTGCGCACCAGCTACCCCGACGGCCTGCTCTACGTCGACCTGCGCGGCTACAGCGACCAGCCCGCGTACGAGCCCGCCGAGGCGCTCGCCTTCCTCCTGCGCAGCGCCGGCGTCCCCGACCCGCTCCCGGGCACCCTCGACGAACGGGTGGCCCGCTGGCGGGAGTGGACCGCCCACCGCCGGGTGCTGGTCGTGCTGGACAACGCCAAGGACGCCGACCAGATCCTCCCGCTGCTCCCCGGCGCCGCGAGCTGCCGGGCGATCGTGGCCAGCCGCAACCGCCTCGCCGAACTGGACGGCGCCACCTCCCTGCTGCTGCACGAACTCTCGCTCTCCGAGGCGTCCACGCTCTTCACCCGGGTCGCCGGCCGCGGCCGCTCCTCGGACACCGCCCTGCGCCGCATCATGCGGATCTTCGGCGGCCACCCGCTCACCCTGCAGCTCATCGCCGGACTATTACGCCACCGCGACGCCTGGGACCTGGAGTACGTCGCCGGCCGTCTGGCCCACGCCGACGACCCCCTCGACGAGTTCGGCGAACGCGTCACCGCGGCCTTCCAGCTCTCCTTCGCCGACCTCCGCCCCGCGGCCCGGCGGCTCTTCCGGTACGCGGCGCTCCACCCGGGCCCGGACTTCACCGTCGACGCGGCGGCGGCCCTGTGCGCCGCGCCACCGGACGAGGTCCGCCGCGCCGCGGAGGAGCTGCTGGACCGGCACCTCATCGAGGAACCCGTCCGCGACCGCTACCAACTCCACGACCTCTCCCGGGTGTTCGGCCGCCGCATGTGCCGCATGGAGGTACCCCGGCACGACCGCCGCCGGGCGATCCGCGGGCTTCTGTCGTACTACCTGACGGCCGCCGACCGCGCGGAGCGCTCCGCCCACCCGGGATGGCGGCGCGCCCCCGCCCTGGACCGGGAATCCCCCTACGCACCGGACTTCGCCGCGACCGGCGACGGGGCCGCCGACCGCGCCGCCGTCTGGCTCACCGTGGAGCGCGCCAACCTCCTGGCCGCGGCACGCACCGCGGCCGCCGAATTCCCGGAATTCGCCGTCCTGTTCCCGCTCGCTCTCGTGCACTCCCTCAAGCTGTGGGGCATCAGGGAGGTCGCGGCGGAGCTGCTGGACACCGCCGTCACCGTACTGAGGGCGACCGGCGACCGAGCTGCGCTGGCCCGGTCCCTGGTGGCCCGGGCCGATGTGCTCGCCCAGTCGGATCCCGTACAGGCCCTGAGCTGTGCGTCCGAGGCGCAGACGCTCTTCGAGGCCGTCCGCGACGACCACGGACGGGCCGACGCCGCGCTGCAGACCGGCAGGGCACATCTCGCGGCCGGCCGCGGTGACGACTGCCTGCGCGCACTGGAACGGGCGTTGGAGCTCTACCGGTGGACCGACGACCGCCGCGGTGTCGCCGAGAGCCTCAACGTCCAGGGTGCCGCGCTGATCTTCGGCGCCGACTACCCACGGGCGATGCGCTGCTTCGTCGCGATGCTGGACATCCACCGCGGCCTGGGAGACCTGCACGGCCAGATCAAGGCCCTCAACAACATGGGCGAAATCCACTCACGCGAGGGCAAGAAGGAACAGGCTCTCCATTACTACGAACAATCCCTGAAGCTGGTCCAGCGCTTCGGCGGGCGCCAGGAGGCCGCGATCCTCGACAACAACCTCGGCGGCGTGTACCTGGACATGGGCCGGATCGATCAGGCTTTTGCCTACTTCCACCGGGCGCTGTCCAGCAACCGCGCCCGGGGCGACGCCGTCGGGGAGGCGAACTCGCTGATCGGGCTGGGCCGGGCGTATGCCGCGGCCGGGCGGACGGCGGAGGCGATGTGCCACCTCCGCGCCGCCGAGGCACTGTCCCTGCGCCTCGGCAACGTCTACGAGCGGCAACGCGCCATGGTGGGCCGCGCCGACGCCCACCGCCTGGCCGGGGAACCCGCGACGGCCCTGGAAACCTACGACCACGCCCGCCGCCTCGCCGAGGACTTCGCCCTCCACCACGGCGTCGCCGACGCCCTGGCCGGAATCGCCCGCACCCACCTGCAACTGCAGGACAAGGAAACGGCCCGCTCCTACGCGGAGCGGGCCCTGATGCTCTTCCACCGCCTGGGCGCCCGAGGCGAGGCGGACACCCTGCGCCACCTCCTCGGCCGCCGGCAGACATCGACCCCCGAACCTGCACCACCCACCCGGGAGCCACTGACCGACGGGGCCTAGCTGGTCGTCTGCTCCTGCTTCGGACCGGTCAGCCACATCACCTGGCTCGGGGAGACGGCGAGGACGGTGAGGACGAGCAGCGTCGCCGTGGCGGCGCCGCGGAATATGTACTTCAAGTGCACATCTTTCGATCTCGATCGGCCAGGAAAGCGCCGAGAGTGGACGCGTTGAGTGCCTGCGGTGATCACCGGAGCATGATCAAACGTATACAGGCTTACGTCCTATGTCCAACTAACCTACTTGTGTAACAAAAGGAGTAGGTCAGTGGCATATGCCGGAATTATCCCTTCGTGAACAGCGAAAAGGCCACCCCATCCGGAGTGGCCCTTCGCCGTGAAGCTGTTACCCACCGAGGCGCATCAAAGCCCCCGGCAGCCGCTTACAGGTCGTAGTAAAGCTCGAACTCGTGCGGGTGCGGGCGGAGCTGGATCGGGGCGATTTCGTGGGTGCGCTTGTAGTCGATCCAGGTTTCGATCAGGTCGGAGGTGAAGACGCCGCCCTGCTGGAGGTACTCGTTGTCGGCCTCCAGGGCCTCCAGGACCGCCGGGAGGGAGGTCGGGACCTGCTGGACGTTGGCGTGCTCCTCGGGAGCCAGCTCGTAGAGGTCCTTGTCGATCGGCTCGGCCGGCTCGATCTTGTTCTTGATGCCGTCCAGGCCCGCGAGGAGGAGCGCGGAGAACGCCAGGTACGGGTTGGACGACGGGTCCGGGGCGCGGAACTCGACGCGCTTGGCCTTCGGGTTGGTGCCGGTGATCGGGATGCGCATCGCGGCGGAACGGTTGCGCTGCGAGTACACCATGTTGACCGGGGCCTCGAAGCCGGGGACCAGGCGGTGGTAGGAGTTCACCGTCGGGTTGGTGAAGGCCAGCAGCGACGGGGCGTGCTTGAGGATGCCGCCGATGTAGTAGCGGGCGGTGTCGGAGAGGCCCGCGTAGCCCTGCTCGTCGTAGAAGAGCGGGTTGCCGCCCTGCCACAGGGACTGGTGGACGTGCATACCGGAGCCGTTGTCACCGAAGATCGGCTTGGGCATGAAGGTCGCGGTCTTGCCGTTGCGCCAGGCGACGTTCTTCACGATGTACTTGAAGAGCATCAGGTCGTCGGCGGCGGCGAGCAGCGTGTTGAACTTGTAGTTGATCTCCGCCTGGCCGCCGGTGCCGACCTCGTGGTGCTGGCGCTCGATCTCCAGGCCGGCGGCCTCCAGCTCCAGCGACATCTCGGCGCGCAGGTCGGCGTGGTGGTCGACCGGCGGGACGGGGAAGTAGCCGCCCTTGTAGCGGACCTTGTAGCCGCGGTTGTTCTCCTCGGAACCGGTGTTCCACGCGCCGGACTCGGCGTCGATGTGGTAGAAGGACTGGTTCGCGGTGGTGTCGAAGCGCACCGAGTCGAAGACGTAGAACTCCGCCTCGGGACCGAAGTAGGCGGTGTCGGCGATGCCGGTGGAGGCGAGGTACGCCTCGGCCTTCTTGGCGATGTTGCGCGGGTCGCGGCTGTACTGCTCGCCGGTGATCGGGTCGTGGATGAAGAAGTTGATGTTCAGCGTCTTGTCGCGGCGGAACGGGTCCAGCCGGGCCGTCGACAGGTCGGCGCGGAGCGACATGTCGGACTCGTGGATCGCCTGGAAGCCGCGGATCGAGGAACCGTCGAACGCCAGCTCCTCGTCCGGGTCGAACGCCTTCGCCGGGATCGTGACGTGCTGCATCACACCGGGCAGGTCGCAGAACCGCACGTCGATGAACTTGACGTCCTCATCGGCGAGGTATTTCTTCGCGTCGTCGGCGTTCTGGAACATCCCTACTCCTCCTAGCCCGGTCACCGGTCGGCGGACGCGGGGCTGATGCACGGAGCGCGACCCTCTTCAGTGGCGCGCTTGCCCGACCATAGGCAGCCGTGATTTCCCAAGCATGACCCATTTGTTTCGTCGCGGTTAACCGGGACGCGGCCTACCTCACCTTCGATCATGCCTGGTCATCCGGCATCCGGCCGCTCGGCGGCGCCCCTCGGCCGGGGAACGGACGCGTGCGCAGTACCGTGGTCGGGTGGACAACAGGCAAGCAATCGGATCGTGGATCTCCGGCCCCCGCGCGGCCGCCGAGGACATGGGTGTCGAGTTCGGGCACCGCGGGGCGCAGCTCGGTCTGCCGGAGGAGGGGCCCGGTTCGATCGCCCGTCCGGGCCGCCGCTTCGCCGCCCTCTTCATCGACTGGGCGCTGTGCATGCTCATCGCGTACGGGCTGCTCAGCGGCGGTCGCGCGCAGTCGGCGAGCAACTGGGCGCTGGTCGTCTTCGCCGTCTTGAGCATCCTGACCGTCGGCACCGTCGGGTTCACCCCCGGCAAGCGGCTGCTGGGGCTGCGGGTCGTCGCCGAGGGCGGCGGCCGCCTCTCGCTGCCGCGCGTGGTGCTGCGCACCGTGCTGCTGGTGATCGTGATCCCCGCCGTCATCTGGGACCGCGACGGCCGCGGCCTCCACGACCGCCTCAGCCGTTCGGTGCAGGTCCGTATCTGAGCCCGCGGCGGACGGGGTACGTCCCGTACGCGTATACGAAAGGGCGGCGGTGGCCATACGGTCCGTGACCACCGGACCCGGCCCGGAACGCCGGGGCCTTAGCCGGGGAGCGGCATACAGAACGCCCCGGAGCCTTGCAGGCTCCGGGGCGTCGTGGTCGGTGGGGAGGCGGGCCGGACGCGTCAGCGCATCTTGCCGCGCGGCGGCCGCATGTTCATGGGGCCCTTCGGCACCGGCATGTTGCTCATCAGGTCGCCGAGCGCGCGCAGCCGGTCGTTGACGGCGGTGACCTGCGCGCCGGGCAGCACACGGGGCAGCTTCATCAGCCGGGTGCGGAGCTTCTTCAGCGGCACCTCACCCTCGCCCTCGCCGATCACGAAGTCGTGGACCGGGGCGTCGGCGACCGTACGCGCCATCCGCTTCTTCTCGGCGGCCAGCAGGCCGCGCAGCCGGTTCGGGTTGCCCTCGCCGACCAGGACGATGCCCGCCTTGCCGACGGCGCGGTGCACCACGTCCTGGCTGCGGTTCATCGCCACCGCGGGCGTGACCGTCCAGCCGCGGACGTTCTCCAGCACCGCGGCGGCCGCGCCCGGCTGGCCCTCCATCTGCCCGAAGGCCGCCCGCTCGGCGCGGCGCCCGAAGACGATCGCCATCGCGAGGAAGGCCAGGACGAAGCCCAGGATGCCCGCGTAGACGGGGTGGCCGATCGCGAAGCCGATGCCGAGGAGTACGCCGAACACGACGATGCCCACGCCAGCGACGACAAGACCGACCTTGGAGTCGACCCGACGGGTCATCTTGTAGGTCTGGGCGATCTGCTTCAGCCGCCCGGGGGTGCCGGCGCCGGCAGCGCCGTCTGTGTTTGCCTTCCTCGCCATACCAAGAAGTTTACGTGGCCCGCGGGCGGCGGGTCGCCGCGGCCTCCAGTACGTCCTGCGCCTCCTGCCGGTCGCCGGCCCGGCGGCGGTCCTCCAGGACCGCGTCCCAGGCGTTGCGGCGGGCGGTGCGCTGGCCGCCGCCGAGGAGCAGCGCCTCGACGGCGCGCAGCGCTCCGGTGACGGACGGGACGGGGCGTGCGGTGGCGCGGAGCGGCACGGCCTGCATGGTGGGGGTCTCCCTCGGAGAGGTCGGCGGGCGGGCGGACGCGGTGCGTGCATCCATCGTCACCGGCGGGTGTTTCCGGCGGATGACCCCGCGGTCACACCTGGACGCGACGACGAAGCGGCCCGCGCAACCCCCGGCCTGGGGGAGTGCGGGCCGCGTTCTCCCAGCATGTGCCAGGAAGCGCCGATCAGCGCGCCGGGGCGGCTCAGACCGCCTGAGTGGCGGCCTCGACCTCGCGCCGCTCGATCGCCTGCTGGTAGAGACGGCCGGCGCGGTACGAGGAGCGGACCAGCGGGCCGGACATGACACCGGCGTAGCCGATCTCCTCGGCCTCCTCCTTCAGCTCCACGAACTCCGCGGGCTTGACCCACCGCTCGATGGGGTGGTGGCGGACCGACGGCCGCAGGTACTGCGTGATCGTGATCAGCTCGCAGCCCGCGTCGTACAGGTCCTGGAGCGCCTCGCTGATCTCCTCGCGGGTCTCGCCCATGCCCAGGATCAGGTTGGACTTGGTGACAAGACCGGCCGCGCGGGCCTCGGTGATGACCTTGAGGGAGCGCTCGTAGCGGAAGCCGGGACGGATGCGCTTGAAGATCCGCGGGACCGTCTCGACGTTGTGCGCCAGCACCTCGGGGCGGGACGAGAAGACCTCGGCCAGCTGGTCGGGGTCGGCGTTGAAGTCGGGGATCAGCAGCTCGACGCCGGTGTCCGGCATCGCGGCGTGGATCTGGCGGACCGTCTCGGCGTACAGCCAGGCACCGCCGTCCTCCAGGTCGTCGCGGGCGACGCCGGTGATGGTGGCGTAGCGCAGCTCCATCTTCTGCACGGACTCGGCGACCCGGCGCGGCTCGTCGCGGTCGAGGGCCTGCGGCTTGCCGGTGTCGATCTGGCAGAAGTCACAGCGCCGGGTGCACTGGTCGCCGCCGATGAGGAAGGTCGCCTCGCGGTCCTCCCAGCATTCGAAGATGTTGGGGCAGCCCGCCTCCTGGCAGACCGTGTGCAGGCCCTCGCTCTTCACCAGGCCCTGCAGATGGTTGTATTCGGGGCCCATCTTCGCCCGGGTCTTGATCCACTCGGGCTTGCGCTCGATGGGGGTCTGGCTGTTCCGGACCTCCAGGCGCAGCATCTTGCGTCCGTCGGGTGCGACAGCGGACACGTCGGCGCCCCTTTCTGCTATCGCGGCATTCGATTCAGCGGCGTCCACCAGGGTACGCCCGGTAATTCGCACGTCTTTACGTGCTCGCCAACCCCGGATACGAGGCCGGCATTCCTGACGGTGCTCAGACCGCGCGGGGGAGGAGTTCCGCACCCTCCAGGACGTCCCGCAGATGCTTCTCGACCGAGGGCAGCACCTCGGCGATGGTGATCTCGCGCCCCAGCTCACCGGAGAGCGAGGCGACCCCCGCGTCCCGGATGCCGCACGGGACGATCTTGTCGAACGAGGTGTTGTCCGGGTTCACGTTCAGCGCGAAGCCGTGCATCGTGACGCCCTTGGCGACGCGGATGCCGATCGCGGCGAGCTTGCGGTCCTCACCGCGCTGACCGGCGTTGGACGGCGCGTACTCGGGACCGCGCAGCCGTGCGTCGTACATCTCGTCCGCGTCCTCGTCGGAGTGCGGGGCGAGGTCGAGCTGGAGACCGCCGAGCGACGGGCGCTCCTCGACCGGGTCGCCGAGGATCCAGACGCCGCTGCGGCCCTCGATGCGGGTGGCCTCGACGCCGAAGTCGGTGCAGACCCGGATCAGGGCCTCCTCCAGGCGGCGGACGTGGGCGACGACGTCGACCGGGCGCGGCAGCTTCTGGATCGGGTAGCCCACCAGCTGGCCGGGGCCGTGCCAGGTGATCTTCCCGCCGCGGTCCACGTCGATGACGGGGGTGCCGTCCAGCGGGCGTTCGTCGTCGGCGGTGCGGCGGCCCGCGGTGTAGACGGGCGGGTGCTCCAGCAGCAGGCAGGTGTCGGGGACCTCGTCGGCGAAGCGGGCGGCATGGACCTGCCGCTGCTCCTGCCACGCCGTCTCGTACGGCACGGCGTCGGCGCCGAAGCCCAGATGCACAAAGCGCAGCCCCTCGGGTGCGGGGGTGTCCCCCCGAGAGATCGCAGTCACGGCAGCTCCTCTTCGCACTTCTGTCGCAGCGGGCTGCGACGTTTGATGCAGTACCTCCGCATCCGTTCGATACGGGACTCCTGCATGTCCGATGCCACTTCGCGCCCAGGCCACTGTACGGCCGGGGGGCCGGGCGGCCGGTGGCCGGGGGACCCGCGCGCACCGGCCGGAAAACCGGCCGCCGGGTCGGGACGGCGGGGCGTGAGCCGGGTGAACCTCGGGGCGGAGCGCATGCGCCCTGCTCACACGATCGGATGAACGCGGTGCTCAGGCGGCCAGAAGAGCCCCGAAGGCCGTTACATTCGCGCCGTTCCACAAGGGCGACGAGCGTGCCGGGCCGGGCCCGGCGGCCCGGCCCGGAAGGCAGGAGACCGGTAAAGCTGATGACGGAACGACCCCCGCACCGCACGCCCAATCGCCGGCTGGCCGCCCTCATCGCCGAGGCAGGGTTCTCCAACGCCGGACTCGCCAGGCGCGTCGACCAGCTCGGCATCGAGCACGGCCTCGACCTGCGCTACGACAAGACATCCGTGACCCGATGGCTCCGCGGCCAGCAGCCCCGCGGCACCACCCCGGCGCTGATCGCCGAGGTCTTCACCCGCAAGCTGGGCCGCCGCCTGTCGGCCCAGGACCTCGGCCTGGACGCCTGCGCACCCGTCTACGCCGGGCTGGAGTTCGCCGCGACGCCCACCGAGGCCGTCGACATCGTCAGCGGTCTGTGGCGCAAGGACTCCGGCAGCCATGTCGAGCTGCGCAAGATCGCCTTCACCCCGGCGGGGCTGGTGGTGCCCAGCCGGGACTGGCTCATCGGCCGCCCCGACGAACGGGTGGCCCGCGGCGAGCTGGGCCCCGACGGCACCGGCCGGGTCCCGCTCCAGGGCCGGATCGCGGTGCCCCGCCAGCGCCGCACCGACCATCTCGACCGGGTCGGCGGCGCCCGCATCACCGCCGGGGACATCGCGGCGCTACGCTCCGTCGGGGAGCTGTTCCGCGCGCTGGACCACGCCTACGGCGGCGGCCACGCCCGCCAGGCACTGGTGCGCTATCTGGAGCACGAGGCCGAGCCGATGCTGCGCGGCACCTACGGCGAGTCGACCGGCCGCAAGCTCTTCGCCGCGGCCGCCGATCTGACCCGGCTGGCCGGGTGGACGTCGTACGACATCGTGGCGCACGGGCTGGCGCAGCGGTACTTCGTCCAGGCGCTGCGGCTGGCGCAGGCGGCGGGCGACCGCGCCTACGGCTCGTACGTGCTGGTCACGATGAGCCGGCAGGCGGTCTACCTCGGGCACGGCCGGGAGGCGGTGCAGCTGGCGCGGGTGGCGCAGCAGGGCGTCGGGGCCGCGGCGCCGCCCGCCGTGCTGGCGCTGCTGCACGCGGCGGAGGCGCGCGGCCACGGCCTGATGGGCGAGGTACGGGCCTGTACGGCGGCGCTGTCGCGCTCCGAGCGGGCGCTGGAGGTCGCCCGGCCCGGCGACGAGACACCGCACTGGGCGCGCTTCTTCGACGAGGCGCAGCTCGCCGACGAGCTGGCGCACTGCCACCGCGATCTGCGGCAGTTCCGCGCCGCCGCCCAGCACGCCGAACGCTCCCTGGAACTGCGGGCACCGGGCTTCGCCCGCAGCCGCCTGTTCTGCCGGGTGGTGCTGGCCACCTCGCGGCTGGCCCTGGGCGAGCTGGAGCAGGCGTGCGCGCTGGGCGCGGAGGCGGCGCTCCAGGCGGCCGACATGCGGTCGGTGCGCGCCCATGAGTACGTCACCGAGTTCGAGCGGCGGCTGGAGCCGTACCGCGACGCGGCGCCGGTACGCGGGTACCGCGACCGGGTGGCCGCCCTGGGGTGAGACGGGCCCCTGCCGACCGGCCCGTACCGCCTCCCGAGCGGTGCGGGCCGGTCGTCCGTCAGGCGGCCGTGTGGAAGGCGGCCGGGTCGGCGGCGGGCAGCCCGAGGTCGCTCAGGAGGGCACGGGCGGCCCGGCGGCCGGAGTCCAGCGCCCCCTGGACGGTGCTGATGCCGCGGTGGTCGCCGCACACGTACAGCCCGGAGAGCAGCCGGACCGGCCGCTCCGGGTCGTGCGGTGCGGGCATCGCCGGGATCGCCGCCGGGGTGTGCCGCGCCGACAGCAGCTCCCAGTCGTCGGTGGCGGTGGCGTGGACCCGGGCCAGCTGCGGGCGGATCGCCGCGTCCAGGGTGGCGGTCGGCAGCGCCGCGGGGGCGCCCAGCACCACCGTCGTCAGCAGCGTCCGGCCCGCCGGGACGCGCGAGGGGTCGATGGCCCCGGCCGCGTAGCTGCAGGCCAGCGGGGACTGCGTGGTGAGCAGCAGCGGGGTCTCGCGCGGCCCGGCCGGGTGCGGGCCGTGGCCGGGCGGGGTGGTGTGGTGCAGCACCGTCGCCGGGTGGAACGGCGGCACCCGCAGCCCGGGCAGCAGCGCCGCCGCGTCCTGCGCCCCGGTCGCGACGATCACCGCGCGGCAGGTCACCTCGCCGTGGTCCGCGGTGGTGACGGAGGTGGTGGCGACGGAGGTGACGCGGACGCCGGTGCGGACGGTGCCGGGCGGCAGGCCCGCGGCGAGCGCGGCGGGCAGCGCGGCGGCGCCCCCGGCGGGCAGACAGAGCCGCCCCTCCGCGAACGCCCGCAGGGTCAGCGCGGCGCCGCGGCTGGAGCCGGCCAGCCGCGGATCACCCAGCAGCACGCCGAGCAGCGGCCGCAGGAACGCGTCGTGGGCGCGCGGGGCGAAGACCGGACGGGCGGACAGCGCGTCGGCCGCCGGGCGGTCGGGGGCCGTACGGTCGCCGAGGCGGTCCATCCGCCGGTCCTGGGGGCGCTCCGGATGCCGGTCGGCGCGCGAAAGGGCGCGCGCGGCGGCGAGTGCGCCCCTTGTGCTCCGGAGGGCGCTGACCCGCTGCGCGCGCCGCCCGTTGTGCAGCCCGATCCACGGCGCGAACCGGCAGAGCTTCAGCGTCTCCAGGCCGGGCATGCGCAGCAGGCCGGGCGTGGCGATGAGCGGCCTGCCGCCGTGGTCCAGCAGGAAGCCGTCGATGTCGTCGGTGGCCGACCGGCCGCCGATCCGCTCGGCGGCCTCCAGCACGGTGACCGTCAGCCCGGCGGCGGTCAGTTGACGGGCGGCGGCCAGCCCCGCAGGGCCGGCCCCCACGATGACCGCGTCCACGGCCGGTGAGGTGCGCTGCACGAGCCCCTCCTCAGATCGGTCCCGCCCGCCCGCTCCGGGCGGTACGCGGGACGCCGGATGATGTGTGGGGGCACGGTAGGGACGGGCCGCACCGGGCGGCCAGGGATCGTGCGGGGCGCGTCGGAGCGGGACGGGCGCCGGGCCCCGCCGGGGACGGGGTCGCGCCCACGGGCGGGACACGGGGCCGGCACCACCCGGACGGCGGCGGGCGGCGGCCGCCGCGCGGCGCCGGAGCCGCCGGGGACCGGCCCGTCCGCGACGGCCGAACGCCCCTCACGCCGCCCGGACGGCCGCCTCGATGCCCGGGTACGTGAAGGTGAACCCGCTCGCCAGCAGCCGGCGCGGGATCACCCGCTGGCTGCCGAGGACGTCCCCGGCGAACTCGCCCAGGACCACCTTCAAGACCGCCGCCGGCACCGGGAACGGCGTCGGGCGGTGCAGCACCCGGCCCATCGCGGCGGTCACCTCACGGTTGGTCACCGGCTCCGGGGCGGTGAGGTTGACCGGCCCGGAGAGGTCACCGTCGACCAGATGGCGCAGGGCGGCGACGTGGTCGTGGAGCGCGATGAAGCTCCAGAACTGGCTGCCGTCGCCCAGGCGGCCGCCGAGCCCCAGCCGGAACAGCGGGAACAGCCGCCCCCAGGCACCGCCCGAGCGGGCCACCACCAGGCCGGTGCGGGCGAACGCCGTCCGGATCCCGGCCGCCTCGGCGGGCGCCGCCGCGCCCTCCCAGTCGACGCAGAGCTCCGGCAGGAACCCCGTACCGGCCGGTGCCGACTCGTCCGTGCGGCGGCTGCCGGTGTCGCCGTAGTAGCCGACGGCGCTGCCGCAGACGAAGACCCGCGGCGGGGTGTCCAGCGACGCCAGGGCGGTGGCGAGGGCGGCGGTGCCACGGACCCGGCTGTCGTAGATCTCGCGCTTGTACGCGGCGGTCCAGCGGTGGTCGCCGACGCCCGCGCCCGCCAGGTGCACCACCGCCTCGCACCCGGCGAGCCCGGCGACGTCCACCTCCTGACGGCGCGGATCCCAGCGCACCTCGTCCGGCGCCGCGGGCGGCCGCCGCACCAGCCGGACGGGGGTGTGCCCGTCCGCCCGCAGCGACCGGACGAGAGCTGAGCCGATGAGACCGGTCGAGCCGGTGATCGCGATCCGCATGGCGCCATACTGCCCGCCGGGCGGGCCCGCGCGCGGCCTACGCGCGCAGGCGTTCCCACAGCCGGGGCAGCCGGGCCTCCAGGGCCGCGTCGTCGTCGACGTCGACATAGCCGCCCAGCGGTTCGGCGGGCTGCGGCGGCAGGCCGAGGTCCGGCAGCTCGGCGCCGGTCAGCTGCTCGTAGGCGTCGTCGGCGGCGTACCCCAGCTCCTCGCCGTCGCCGTCCGTCTCCTCGTCGAACTCGCCCAGCAGCTCGGCGAGTTCATCGGGGTCGTGGAGCGCGCCCTCGAAGACCTCCCGGCCCTGGCCGATCAGCCAGCAGCGGAACGCGTCGAAGACGTCGTCGCTCGCGCCGTCCAGCAGCACCGCCGCGGCCGCCCACAGGTCCCAGGTGTACGCGCGGTGGTAGCGGGCCTCGAAGTGGCGGGCGAAGTCCAGGACGGATTCCGGGTCGCGGCTCAGCAGCCGCTCGGTCAGCTCGTCGGCCTGATCCTCCGGATCGCCGTCGGCGGCCGTGCGGGAGGCGTCGATCAGCTCCCAGAACTCCGTCTCGTCCATCACCGCTCCAGCATCGGGCCTGCCGGGGCCGCACGCATGTGGAGCGATGAGCCGCCACCCGCGCGGCGGCGCCCGCGCGGGCGCAGGCGGAATGCCCCCGGATGCGGGGTACGCGCCGTGCGGGCACCGGAGTTGTTGATCAAGGGCGGGGCGACCGGTGCAAGAATCACCCGTGGGAAGGTCGGCCCCTGGGGGGTGTCTTCCCGCTCTTCGTGGGGTCGTGGCGCCTGATACCGCACCTCGCCGCGTTGTCGCCCCACCCACGGACACCCGGTCCGCGGGCAGGGCTCCGCCTTGCGATGCACGGCACCGGACGCCACGCCCTGATCCACGAAGAGCGAAAAGACACCCCCTAGCGGTACCTTCCCTACCCGATCGGCAGACCCATTCCTGAAGGGCGCTTCCACGCCATGCCCATGGACGAACGAACCCGCGCCGATGTCGAGCGGGCCGAGGCGGCCATCGTCGAGCACTACCCGCGCCTGGTGCGCCTCGCCCATCTCGTCCTGCCGCCCGCGATGGGCCGCCACCGCCGGGTGCTGACCGCGCACGGGATCGTCCAGCGCGCCCTGCCGTCCACGAGCCGGGAGCGGGCCCGCGCCGTCCTGCCCGGCCAGCGCGGCCCGCGCCCCGAGCCCGGCTATCCGCTCGTCCGCTCGCGCGTCCTGGAGCTGGCGCTCGCCCAGGCGAAGCCGCCGCGCTGGCGCTCTCCGCTGCCCGTCGTGTGGGGGCTGCGGCTCTTCCCGCGGGCCGGCGGCGCCGACGAACTCGCCCTGGACCAGGCGCTGTCCGCGCTCTCCGCGCCCGCCCGCGCCGCCGTCGCCCTGTGGCATCTGGAGGAGCTGGCCGAGGACGAGGTTGTCGCGGTCCTCGGCGCGGCCGGGGTCGCCGACCCGGACGCAGCCCACCGCGCCGCCGTCGACCTCGGCCCGGGGACCGCCGCGCTGCTGCACTCCGGCGAGTTCGACCCCTGCACCGTCCAGGCCCGCCCCACCGATCTGCTCCGGCGCCGCCAGGGCCGGCGGGTGGCGATCGCGGGTGCCGCGGTGCTGACGGCCGGTGCGGCGCTGCTCGCCGCCGTCGGCGGACCGGACGGCCCCCCGCCGCCCGCCCGGCCGGACCCGGCCACCGTCCGCGCGCGGCAGGCCCTGGACCCGCAGCGGCTGGTGCGCACCCCCGACGACGCCTGGGCCGACACCTCCCGGGTGGACTTCACCGCCTGGTCGCCGCGGGGCGAGTACGCCGGGGACACGGCGCTGCTCCGGCGCGCCCTGCGGGCGTGGGGCGCGCCGGACCCCGACGTCCGTGTCACCGCCGCCGACTCCACCTCCACCCGGCCGCCGGACCAGCCGCCCCGGCTGCTCTACGGCGGGGTGATCGACGGGGTGACGGTGGTCGTCCTCCACGACGGCGACCGGCTGGTGCGGTACGCCGAGCCCGAAGGGGCGCCCGCGGAGCTGGAGTTCGCCCGTGTCGACAACGCCGATCTGACGACCGCCGGAGCGCTGGTCATCGGGCGCGGCACCGGCTGGATGCGCTACCTCATCGCCCCGTGGATCACCGACACCACCACCCGCGACCTGCTGCGTCCCGGCGCCCCCGAGAAGGTGCTGCACGTCGCCCCGGACGGCGTCACCGACCGCATCCCCGAGCCGCCCGCGAACGGCGCCGCCTGCGGGCGGTGGCCGGTGACCCGGCTGCACTCCTCGGCGCGGGTCACGGCCCGGCACAGCTTCCTGCTGACCGACCTCGGCGACCTCACGCCCGTCCACCTCACGTACGGCCCGGCCACCGGCGGCGGGCCCACTGCCGCGCCCCCGGCCGAGGCGACCACCCCCGCGGCGCTGCTGAGCTGGGCCCGCACCGCCTGCTCGCTGCGCGAGGAGCGGGGCGCCGGTGTCCGGTCGGTCAACAACTGGGTCTACGCCCGCCAGCGGCTGCCGGAGGGCGGCGCCGCCGCCACCTGGACGTGCAGCCGCGCCGACACCTGGCGCGGCCCGGGCCGGGTCGCCGTGCAGTTCCACCCGGCCGCCGCCGGGCCCGCGCGGCCCGCCCGGACCGTCGGCCGTGCCCGGGACACCGCGGCGTGCAGCCCGTACGGCCCGGAGGTCGTCGGCGAGACACGCTGGCGCGCCGGTTCCGGCCACTGGTACCTGCTCGCGGCGGGCAGCTCCGCGGTGCGCGGCCTCGACGTCACCGGCGCGGTGCACCGCACCACCCGCGACACCACTCTCGCCGTCGCCGTCCCCGCGAACGCGCCGGTGCGGGTCGCCGGGGTGCTGCCCTCCGGGGGGCTGCTGCACGCCGTGCGGCGCTGATCGGGGGGGCGGACGGCGGCCGGCCCGCACCGGCTACCGTCCGCCTTCTTCCCGAACCTCCGCCGGGTCCCACGGATACCTGACAGAAGATGTCCGGTATCGCTGGCACGGTCGCCATGTACGGACACCGCATACGGCGAGGAGTGGCACGGATGACGACGGAACGGAACGGCACGGCGGGCGCGGGGAGCCTGGCGGGACGGGTGGCGCTGGTGGCCGGGGCGACCCGGGGCGCGGGCCGGGCGATGGCCGTGGAGCTGGGCCGGGCGGGGGCGGTCGTCTACGTCACCGGCCGCACCACCCGGGACCACGTCAGCGAGGTGGGCCGCCCCGGCGAGACGATCGAGGGCACCGCGGAGCGGATCACCGCCGCGGGCGGCACCGGCATCGCCATCCCCTGCGACCACCTCGTACCGGAGCAGGTCGCCGCTCTCGTCGCTCGGATCGACCGGGAGCAGGGCCGGTTGGACGTGCTGGTCAACAGCGTGTGGGGCGGCGACCACCTCCTCCGGTTCGACACCCCGCTGTGGGAACTGGACCTCGCCGACGGCCTGCGGATGCTCCGCCTCGGCGTGGAGACCCACCTGATCACCAGCCACCACGCACTGCCGCTGCTGCTGCGCGCCCCCGGCGGCCTGCTGGTCGACATGACCGACGGCACCGCCGCCTACAACCGCACCTACCGCGGCAACCTCTGCTTCGACCTCGCCAAGAACGCCCCGCACCGCATGGCGTTCGGCCTCGCCGCCGAGGTGGAGCGGTACGGCGCGACGGTCGTCTCGCTCACCCCCGGCTTCCTGCGCTCCGAGGAGATGCTGGACCACTTCGGCGTCACCGAGGAGAACTGGCGCGACGCCATCGCCCAGGAACCGCACTTCGCGGTGGCCGAATCCCCGGCCCTGGTCGGCCGCGGTGTCGCCGCCCTCGCCGCCGACCCCGACCGCGCCCGCTTCACCGGACAGTCCCTCTCCAGCGGCCACCTCGCCAAGGTCTACGGCTTCACCGACACGGACGGCTCCCGCCCCGACGGCTTCGGCTACTTCGAGGACGTGGTCCTCGGCGGGAAGGAGGGGACGGCGGAGGACTACCGGTAGGCGCCCGGGCCGGGGCACGGGCGGGCGCGCCCCACCGGCCGGCCGGGTCCGCCGCGTGCCAGGAGGGCCGGACGGCCGCTCACCCGCCGTACAGCTCGGCCGCCCGGCGGGCCGCCGCCGCGAATCGGTCGCGCAGCGGCTCGGGCGCCAGCACCTCGCACTCCGGGCCCAGCCCCAGCAGCTGCGCGTAGGCGACCTCGGCGTTCTCTACCGCGAGGGTGAGCGTCCACCGGCCGCCGGTGTCCGGGCCCTGCGCGCCCGCCACCGCCTCGTGCGCCGCGGTGACCTCGGTGACGTGCGGCAACTGGCGTATCCCGGGCTCCGTGAGCCGGAGCACCACCTCCTCGCGCAGCAGCGATCTGGTGAACTGCGCGGCCCGCTCCTCCCAGAACGCGGGCAGCTCGAAATCGGGATCCCGGACGAAGTGCCCCTCCTCCGCCACCGTCACGGAGGTGAAGCGGTCGACGCGGTAGATACGGAACGACGGGGGCGGCGGGGCGTCCCCGGGCCCCGGTGCGGCGCCGGAGACCTCCCCGGAGCCCGGCGGCCCGGGCGCGGCCCCGCCCGCACCCGCTTCCCCCGCCGCGGCCGCCCCGCGCCCCTCCCGCCGGGCGCACGCGGCCAGATACCAGACCCCCGCCTTCAACACCAGCCCGTACGGCTCCAACTCCCGCTCGACCTCGCGGTCCTTGCGGCGGTAGCGGGCGCGGACCGGGCGGTCGTCCCAGACCGCCTCGGCCAGGGACGGCAGCTCGGCGGGGGTCTCGGGGCTGCGGTACCAGGCCGGGGCGTCGAGATGGAAGCGCTGGGCGGCGCCGGAGGCGGCCTCGCGCAGCTCCGGCAGGAGCGCCGCCGAGACCTTCAGCCGCGCCGCGGACGCCGCATCCGCCAGGCCCAGCTCCCGCAGCGCCGACGGCACCCCGGACAGGAACAGCGTCTCCGCCTCGCTGCGGCCCAGGCCCGTCAGCCGGGTGCGGTACCCGCCGAGGAGGCGGTAGCCGCCCGCGCGGCCGCGGTCGGAGTAGACCGGCACGCCCGCCTCGGAGAGCGACAGGACGTCCCGGGCGACCGTGCGCTCGCTGACCTCCAGCTCCTGGGCCAGCTCACCGGCGGTCATCGACGGCCGGGACTGGAGGAGCAGCAGCATCTTGATCAGCCGGGCAGCACGCATGGATCCATCATGCCGGGCACCACTGACAACGCCCCGCCGTGCGGCGGCCGTTGCGGCCCCGCACGCGAACGGCCCGGCCCGCCGCGCCCGAAGGCGCGGCCGGCCGGGCCGGAAGGGTTTCCCGTGCGAAGACCCCGGGCGCGGTGGGTGATCTCCGCACGGGAGCGGGTGGAGCGGCCCGTGGCGCCGGATGGTGCACCACGGACCACCCGGTCCGAGGGGCGGCACCCGGCACCAGCCGGGCCGCCCGGAAGCGGGGCGCTCCTGATCACAGGCCGGAGCGGCCTTCGATCACAGGCCGTAGCGCGCCTTGGCCTCCTTGACCGTCTCCGGCTTGACCTCGCCCCGGCGGGCCAGCGCGGCCAGCGCCTGGACGGTCACCGACTGCGGGTCCACACCGAAGTGACGGCGGGCCGCGTCACGGGTGTCGGAGAGCCCGAACCCGTCGGTGCCGATGGAGGTCCAGTCCTGCTCGACCCAGGGTGCGATCTGGTCGGGCACCGCCCGCATCCAGTCGCTGACCGCCACCACGGGACCGGGCGCGCCCTCCAGCGCACGGGTCACGTACGGGACGCGGTCCTCCCCGTCGAGCCGGGCGGCGTCGCACTCCAGCGCCTCGCGGCGCAGCTCCGTCCAGGACGGCGCCGACCACACGTCCGCGGCCACGCCCCAGTCCTCGGCCAGCAGCCGCTGGGCGTCCAGCGCCCAGTGGATGGCCGTACCGGACGCCAGCAGCTGGAGCCGCGGCGCGTCCGCGGCCGGGGCCGCCGCCTCCTGGAAGCGGTACAGACCCCGCAGGATCGCCTCCTCGTCCAGCCCCGCGGGCATGGCCGGCTGCACCTTGGTCTCGTTGTAGACCGTCAGGTAGTAGAAGACGTCCTCGGCGTCGGGGCCGTACATCCGGCGCAGCCCCTCCTTGACGATCACTGCGACCTCGTACGCGAACGCCGGGTCGTACGAGAGCGCCGCCGGGTTGGTGGAGGCGATCAGGTGCGAGTGGCCGTCGGCGTGCTGGAGGCCCTCACCGGTCATGGTGGTGCGGCCCGCGGTCGCGCCGATGACGAAGCCGCGGCCCAGCTGGTCGGCGAGCGCCCAGAACTGGTCGGCGGTCCGCTGCCAGCCGAACATCGAGTAGAAGATGTAGAACGGGATCATCGGCTCGCCGTGCGTCGCGTACGACGTGGCGGCGGCGGTGAAGTCCGCGAGCGAACCGGCCTCGGTGATGCCCTCGTTGAGGATCTGGCCGTTCTTCGCCTCCTTGTAGTACAGGAGCTGGTCGCGGTCGACCGGGTCGTAGGTCTGGCCCACCGGCGAGTACAGACCGGCCGACGGGAACAGCGACTCCATGCCGAAGGTGCGGGCCTCGTCGGGGACGATCGGGACCCAGCGCTTGCCGGTCTCCTTGTCCCGCATCAGGTCCTTGACCAGCCGGACGAACGCCATGGTGGTGGCGATCTCCTGGCTGCCCGAGCCCTTCTTCAGCGCGTCGAACGCCTTCTCCGACGGCATCGGCAGCGGCTTCGGCGTCACCTTGCGGGCGGGCGCGGGGCCGTCCAGGGCCGCCCGGCGCTCGCGGAGGTAGACCATCTCCGGGGAGTCCTCGGCGGGCCGCCAGTACGGAACGGTGTCGCCCTCCAGGGCGCTGTCCGGGATCGGCAGCTCCAGCAGGTCGCGCATGGCGCGGAACTCCTGCCCGGTGAGCTTCTTCATCTGGTGGTTGGCGTTGCGCGACTCGAAACCGGCGCCGAGGGTGTAGCCCTTGACGGTCTGCGCCAGGATGACGGTCGGCGCGCCCTTGTGCGCGAGGGCCGCCTGGTACGCGGCGTACACCTTGCGCGGCTCGTGGCCCGCGCGGGAGGTCTGGAACAGCTCCAGCAGCTTGGCGTCGTCGAGGGAGTCGCCCAGCGCGCGCAGCCCCGGCGTGGCGCCGAAGAAGTGCTCACGTATGTAGGCGGCGTCCCGCGTGGCGTACGTCTGGAACTGCGCGTCCGGCGTCTCACGCAGGCGGCGCAGGAGCGCGCCGTCGGTGTCGAGCGCGAAGACCTCGTCCCACGCCCGGCCCCACAGCGACTTGACGACGTTCCAGCCGGCGGCGCGGAACTGCGCCTCCAGCTCCTGCACGATCTTGAAGTTCGGGCGGACCGGGCCGTCCAGACGCTGCAGGTTGCAGTTGATGACGAAGGTGAGGTTGTCCAGGCCCTCACGGCCGGCCAGCGCCAGGGCGGCGGTCGACTCGGGCTCGTCCATCTCGCCGTCGCCGAGGAACGCCCAGACGTGGCTGCCCGCGGTGTCCTTGATGCCGCGGTGCTCCAGGTAGCGGTTGAAGCGCGCCTGGTAGATGGCGGAGAGCGGGCCCAGGCCCATCGAGACGGTGGGGAACTCCCACAGCCAGGGCAGGCGCCGCGGGTGCGGGTACGACGGCAGGCCGTCGCCGCCGGCCTCCTGGCGGAAGCGGTCGAGCTGCTCCTCGCTCAGCCGGCCGTCGAGGAAGGCGCGGGCGTAGATGCCGGGGGAGGCGTGGCCCTGGATGTAGAGCTGGTCGCCGCTGCCGTCCCCCTCCTTGCCGCGGAAGAAGTGCTGGAAGCCGGTCTCGTAGAGCCACGCCGCCGACGCGAAGGTGGCGATGTGGCCGCCGAGGCCGAGCTTGGAGCCGCGGGTGACCATGGCGGCCGCGTTCCAGCGGTTCCACGCCGTGATCCGGGCCTCCATCGCCTCGTCGCCGGGGAATTCCGGCTCGGCGGAGGTCGGGATGGTGTTGACGTAGTCCGTCTCCAGGGGCGCGAGCGCCGGGTCGGCGGTGTGTTCCACCGCGCGGCGCATCAGGTACGCCGCGCGGTGGGGGCCCGCCGCCGCGGTGACGGCGTCGAGCGACTCGCGCCACTCGGCCGTCTCCTCCGGATCCCGGTCCGGGAGCTGGTCGAGCTGGCTGTACGGCAGGCGCACGGGATCGGGCATGGGTGGCCCCTTTCCGGACAGAGGGGGAACAGAGGGGAATGCGTTCGGCAGGCATTCGGCAGGCAGGGGTGTCGCGCCCCGCGGGCGACGATACGCCCCTGATCGATGATCGATCAACGCTGCCCGGGAGAATCACCGCAGGTCGGCACGGGGTGCCGCATATCCGGGCACCGCGTGCCAGACGAAAAGCGGGCGGGAACGCCGCCGTACGGCCGCCCCCGCCCCGCCGCTCCCCGCCGGTCAGACCCGCGGCGCGCAGCTCAGTACGTGTGTCCGCAGCAGCGCACCGATGCGCGGATCACGGCGCCGGAACGCGTCCACGATCTCCTGGTGGTCCTGGGCGTGCGAGCGCGGCTCGGGGCTGAACCAGCGGATCGACAGCGTCGTCCACACCTCCACCCCCAGCGACTCCCAGGTGTGCAGCAGCACGCCGTTCCCGGCCGCCCGCACGATCTCCCGGTGGAACGCCACCGTGTGCCGCACCTGCGCCTCGCCGTCGCCCGCCCGGTCCGCCTCCCGCAGCCGCTCCACCTCGCGCTCCAGCGCCTCGGTGTCCTCGGCCAGTTGACCGGCCGCCAGCTCCGCCGCGACCTGCTCCAGACCGGCCCGTACGGGGTAGCTCTCCTTGAGGTCGGCGGGGGTCAGGTCCCGCACCCGGACGCCCTTGTTCGGCGCCGACTCGATCAGCCGCAGCGACTCCAGCTCCCGCAGCGCCTCCCGCACCGGCGTCTGGCTGACCTCCAGCTCCGCCGCGATCCGCCGCTCCACGATCCGTTCGCCGGGCTGCCACCTGCCGCGGACGATCCCCTCAAGGATGTGCTCGCGGATCTGCTCGCGCAGCGAATGGACGACGGGCGGGGTCATGACGGTGCTCCTCGCGGGTGGGGTGGTGACGGAGACGATACGGGGCGTGGTCGTCGCCGGGCGGGGCCGCGGGACCTGGATCACACGTGGTGTGGCTCACGGCCCTCCGGTTCCGGTGCGGCGCCCACCAGGGAGAACGCGGTCGGGAACGCGAGCGGCCCCGCCCGGGAGAACCCGGACGGGGCCGTTGCACGCGCTGGTCGCGCCTCGCTCAGAGACCGATCTCGGTCTCGAACTCGGCGGCCTCCAGGATCTGCTTGACCGTGGTCAGGTAACGGGCGGCATCCGCGCCATCCACCAGACGGTGGTCGTAGGAGAGCGCCAGGTAGGTCATGTCCCGGACGGCGATGGTCTCGCCGAGGTCGGGGTGGTTGATGACCACGGGGCGCTTGACGGTGGCGCCGATACCGAGGATGCCGACCTGGTTCGGCGGCACGATCACGGTGTCGAAGAGCGCGCCGCGGGAGCCGGTGTTCGAGATGGTGAACGTGGCTCCGGCGAGGTCGTCCGGGGTGATCTTGTTGGAGCGGACCTTGCCGGCGAGGTCGGCGGTCTTCTTGGCGATACCGGTGATGTTGAGGTCGCCGGCGTCCTTGATGACCGGGGTCATCAGGCCCTTCTCCGCGTCCACCGCGATACCGACGTTCTCGGTGTCGAAGTAGGTGATCGTGCCCTCGTCCTCGTTGATCCGGGCGTTGACGACCGGGTGGGCCTTCAGCGCCTGGACAGCGGCCTTGACGAAGAACGGCATCGGGGAGAGCTTGACGCCCTCACGCTGCGCGAAGGCGTCCTTGGCCTTGTTGCGCATCCGCATGATCTTGGTGACGTCCACCTCGACCACGCTGGTGAGCTGCGCCTGGCTGTGCAGGGCCTTCATCATGTTGTCGCCGATGACCTTGCGCATCCGCGGCATCTTGATCGTCTGACCGCGCAGCGGCGACGCCTCGATGACGGGGGCGGCCGGCGCCGACGAGGCAGCGGCCGGGGCGGCCGGAGCCGGGGCGGCGGCCTTGGCGGCCTCCGCGGCGGCGATGACGTCCTGCTTGCGGACGCGGCCACCGACGCCGGTGCCCTTGACCGTGGCGAGGTTGACGCCGTTCTCCGCGGCGAGCTTGCGCACCAGCGGCGTGACGTACGCGCCGTCGCCCTCACCGGCGGCCGGAGCCGGGGTGACCGGCGCCGGGGCGGCCGGGGCCGCGGGGGCCGGAGCCGGAGCGGCGGGCGCGGCCGGAGCCGGGGCCGGGGCGGCCGGGGCGGCGGGCGCGGGCGCCGGAGCCGCGGGGGCGGCCGGAGCCGGAGCCGGGGCCGGGGCGGCCGGAGCAGCCGGGGCGGCGGGCGCCGCGGCGGCCGAGCCGATGACGGCGAGCTTGGCGCCGACCTCGGCGGTCTCGTCCTCGGCCACCAGGATCTCCAGCAGGGTGCCGGAGACCGGCGCCGGGATCTCGGTGTCGACCTTGTCGGTGGAGACCTCCAGCAGGGGCTCGTCCTCCGAGACCTCCTCGCCGACCTCCTTCAGCCAACGGGTGACGGTGCCCTCGGTGACCGACTCGCCCAGCGCGGGCAGCGTGACGTCGGTACCGGAGGCGCCACCCGCCGGGGCGGCGGCGGGGGCCGGGGCCTCGGCCGCCGGCTCGGGCTGCGGCTCGGCGGCGGGGGCCTCGGCGGCGGCCGCAGTCGGCTGCGCGGCGTCAGCCGCTCCAGTGGAGCCGGTGCTTGCACCGGGGGCGGGGGCGCCGGAGCCGTCGTCGATGACGGCCAGCTCGGAGCCGACCTCCACGGTCTCGTCCTCGGCGACCTTGATGGCCGCGAGGATGCCCGAGGCGGGGGCGGGGATCTCGGTGTCGACCTTGTCGGTCGACACCTCCAGCAGGGGCTCGTCGGCCTCGACGCGCTCACCCTCGGCCTTGAGCCAGCGGGTGACGGTGCCCTCGGTGACGCTCTCGCCGAGCGCCGGAAGGGATACGGAAACCGCCATGGTTTCTGTTGCTCCTAACGGATGGTTTCCCGCGCGGGCCGGTGTCGGCCCGCGGGGAGGTGCGGATGTGGTCGCGCCCGGGACTGAGGGTCAGTCGTGGGAGTGGAGGGGCTTGCCGGCCAGCGCCAGGTGGGCCTCCCCGAGAGCTTCGTTCTGCGTCGGGTGCGCGTGAACGAGCTGCGCAACCTCGGCCGGCAGGGCTTCCCAGTTGTAGACCAGCTGGGCCTCACCGACCTGCTCGCCCATACGGTCACCGACCATGTGGACGCCGACCACGGCACCGTCCTTGACCTGGACGAGCTTGATCTCGCCCGTGGTCTTCAGGATCTTGCTCTTGCCGTTGCCCGCGAGGTTGTACTTCAGCGTGACGACCTTGTCGGCGCCGTACAGCTCCTTGGCCTTCGCCTCGGAGATGCCCACCGAGGCGACCTCGGGGTGGCAGTACGTCACGCGCGGCACGCCGTCGTAGTCGATCGGCACGGTCTTCAGACCCGCCAGCCGCTCCGCCACCAGCATGCCCTCGGCGAAGCCGACGTGCGCGAGCTGGAGGGTGGGGACGAGGTCGCCGACGGCCGAGATCGTCGGAACGTTGGTCTGCATGTACTCGTCGACCAGGACGTAGCCGCGGTCCATGGCGACGCCCTGCTCCTCGTAGCCCAGGCCCGCCGAAACCGGCCCGCGGCCGATCGCGACCAGCAGGACCTCGGCCTCGAAGCTCTTGCCGTCGGCCAGGGTCACCTTGACGCCGTCGGCGGTGTACTCGGCCTTGTCGAAGAAGGTGCCGAGGTTGAACTTGATGCCGCGCTTGCGGAAGGCGCGCTCCAGCAGCTTGGAGCTGTTCTCGTCCTCGACCGGGACGAGGTGCTTGAGGCCCTCGACGATGGTGACGTCGGTGCCGAAGGACTTCCACGCCGAGGCGAACTCGACGCCGATGACGCCGCCGCCCAGGACGATCGCGGACTTCGGCACGCGGTTCAGCTTCAGCGCGTGGTCCGAGGAGATGATGCGGTCGCCGTCGATGGTCAGACCCGGCAGCGACTTCGGCACGGAGCCGGTCGCCAGCAGGACGTGGCGGCCGGTCACGCGCTGGCCGTTCACGTCGACGGAGGTCGGCGAGGAGAGCTTGCCCTCGCCCTCGATGTAGGTCACCTTGCGGGAGGCGATCAGCCCCTGCAGGCCCTTGTAGAGGCCGGAGATGACGTCGTCCTTGTACTTGTGGACGGCGTCGATGTCGATGCCCTCGAAGGTGGCCTTGACACCGAACTGCTCGCTCTCGCGGGCCTGGTCGGCGATCTCACCGGCGTGCAGCAGCGCCTTGGTGGGGATGCAGCCGTTGTGCAGGCAGGTACCGCCGACCTTGCCCTTCTCGATCAGGGCGACGTCCAGGCCCAGCTGCGCCCCGCGCAGGGCCGCGGCGTAACCGCCACTGCCGCCACCGAGGATCACTAGGTCGAAAACGGTGCTGGCGTCGTTCGCCACGTCACGTCCTCCATGCATGGGTACGCCGGAACCGGTCTCCGATGACCGGTCGGCGGCTGTGGTTCGGCCGCTCTTCACGTCGGCCCTGGGTAAGGGGGGCCCTGTCCTGCCGAGAACCCATCTTCGCACTTGTTCGGTGAAGCTGGGACGGCGGGCCGGGCCTGGCGGTGGTACGTGAGCCGTCTCTCACGGGGTTACTCGGGCGTAGGCGGCGCCAACCGCCACCTGGGAAGCGCGGCGGCGCGCCCTGCGGATTTCGTTGAGGGCGAACGCCACTCCGTAGGGCGGGGCACCCACCGCTCCCGCGGGGCGCCCGGATCGTGGTCACCCGTGGCGCGCCGACGGCCCCGGACGGTGAAGCCCGGGGCCGTCGGCGCGTGAGGGAGCGGGCTCAGCCCAGGTCGCCCGAGGCGGTGCGCTCGGCCAGCCGCAGCAGGGTGCGGACCGAGGAGCCGGTGCCGCCCTTGTGCGTGTAGCCGTACGGCGCGCTCTCGTGGAACGCCGGGCCCGCGATGTCGAGGTGGGCCCAGGTGATGCCCTCGCCGACGAACTCCTTCAGGAACAGACCGGCGACCAGGCCGCCGCCCATCCGCTCGCCCATGTTGGCGATGTCCGCCACCGGGGAGTCCATGCCCTTGCGCAGCTCGGCGGGCATCGGCATCGGCCAGGACTGCTCGCCGACCTCCTCCGAGATCTCGTGGATCGTGGTGCGGAACGCGTCGTCGTTCGCCATGACCCCGAAGGTGCGGTTGCCCAGCGCCAGCACCATCGCGCCGGTGAGCGTCGCGACGTCCACGATGGCGTCCGGCTCCTCCTCCGACGCGCGGGTCAGCGCGTCGGCGAGCACCAGCCGGCCCTCGGCGTCGGTGTTGAGCACCTCGACCGTCTTGCCGCTGTACATCGTCAGCACGTCACCGGGGCGGGTGGCGTTGCCCGACGGCATGTTCTCGGCGAGCGCCAGCCAACCGGTGACGTTCACCTCCAGGCCCAGGCGGGCCGCGGCGACGACGGTGGCGAACACCGCGGCGGCACCGGCCATGTCGCACTTCATCGTCTCGTTGTGCCCGGCCGGCTTCAGCGAGATGCCGCCCGAGTCGTACGTGATGCCCTTGCCGACCAGCGCGAGCGTCTTCTCGGCCTTGGCGTGGGTGTGCGCGATGCGCACCAGGCGCGGCGGGGCGTCCGAGCCCTGGCCGACGCCGAGCAGACCGCCGAAGCCGCCCTTCTTCAGCGCCTTCTCGTCCAGCACCTCGACCTTGAGGCCGAACTCCTTGGCCGCGGCCTGCGCCTCGGCGGCGAAGGACTTCGGGTTCAGCGAGTTGGACGGGGTGTTGACCAGGTCGCGGGCGCGGTGGATCTCCGCCGCCAGCACCTGGGCGCGCTCGGTCGCCGCCTTGAACTCCTTGTCCCGCGGCTTGCCGCCGACCAGGGTGACCTCCGCGAGCGGGGCCGAGGAGTCGTTACCGGCCTTCGCGCCCTTCTTGCCCTTGGCCGGGGCGGCGTCGCTGCGGAACGCGGTGAAGGCGTACGCGCCGAACAGCGCGCCCTCGGAGACCGCGGCGGCCGCCTCGGCGTCCTCCAGCGGCAGCGCGAAGGCCGCCTTCTTCGTGCCGTTCAGCGCACGGGCGGCACTGCCCGCGGCGCGGCGCAGCGTCTCGTTGTCGTACGTCTCGCCCTTGGCCGGTGCGGCGCCGAGGCCGACCGCCAGCACGACCGGCGCCTTGAGGCCGTCGGCGGCGGGCAGCTTGGTCACCTCGCCCTCGGCACCCGTCGCGCCGAGAGTCTCCAGGACGGCGGCGAGCTTGCCGCCGAACGCCTCGTCCACGGCTTCGGCGCCGGTGGCGGGCACGGGGCCCTTGGCGCCCTTGGCCACGCCCACGACGACGGCATCCGCGCGCGCCGTTGCGGCGGAAGAAGTACTGAGGGTCAGTGCAGTCACGGTGATGAAAGTCCTGTTCCGTCCGGGGATCCGTTCGCGCTCAGGGAGCGGCGTGCGGCCGAGCCTACGCTCGGGGCGCCCGCACGGAACGGGGAGCGACGGCGGAGGTCCGATCCCCGCCGCCTGCGCGGACGGTGCCCGTGCGACCCAACGACCCTGTTGTGACAGGGGAGTTGAGGGTTTTCCAGCCGGTACGGAAGGCCGGTGCAAAGCGGGCGAACGGCTTGTTCCGCACCCGGAATGAGAGCGGCGCCACAGTGACGCCGCACGCGGCGGCGGCGCCAACGGCCCCTGAACGGCGCCCTCGCAGGGACTCAGCCCAGGGGGTGTCTTCCCGGTCTTCGTGGGGCAGGGCGTGGCGTCTGGTGCCGTGCATCGCAAGGCGGAGCCCCTCCCACGGACTGGGTGTCCGTGGGTGGGGCGACAACGCGGCGAGGTGCGGTGCCAGGCGTCACGACCCCGCGAAGACCGGGAAGACACCCCCTAGCGCCAGAACCACCAGCGCGGTGAGCGCCGCCGTCTCCGCGAGCGCCCCGAACACATCGCCCGTCACCCCGCCCAGCCGCCGCCGGCAGTGCCGCAGCAGCCCCTCGGCGACGGCCACCGCCACCGCCACCGCCACCGCGGCGTGCACCGCACCGGACGGGCCGCCGGTGGCGCCGAGCCCGGCCGCCGCCGCACCGACCAGCACCGCGCACCCGGCCGCCGCACCGCGTGGCACCGCCCCGGCCACCGCGGCGCCCAGCCCCTCCGGCCGCGCGGCGGGCACCCCCCGGCGGCAGGCGAGGGTCAGCGCGCAGCGCGCCACGGTCGCCGAGACGACGGCGGCCACCGCGCCGCGGACCCAGCCGTCCGCGTACAGCCCGGACAGCGCCGCCACCTGTGCCACCAGCGCGAGCAGCAGGGTGATCACACCGAACGGGCCGATGTCGGACTGCTTCATGATGCGCAGCGCGTCCTCGGGCGGCTTGGCGCTGCCCAGACCGTCGGCGGTGTCCGCGAGGCCGTCCAGATGGAGGCCGCGGGTGAGCGCGGCGGGCACCGCGGCGGAGCCGGTCGCGGCGAGCAACGGCGAGCCGCCCAGCGCGAGCAGCGCCGTACCGACCGCCGCCGCACCCACCCCGACAACCAGCCCGGCCAGCGGTGCGCAGAGCATCCCGCCGCGCGCCGCCGCCCGGTCCCAGCGGCGCACCCGCACCGGCAGCACGGTCAGCGTCCCGAAGGCGAACCGCAACGCGTCCCCGGCACCGGCCCGGCCGCCGGGCGGTGTCGTTGCGGGCGTGGGGGCGGCGGAATCGGGCGCATCGGTCATCGCGGCAGGCTAACCCAGCGGCCGGGGCGCCCGCCGCGCCGCCCTCACCGCGACCGCTCGGCCGCACCGGCACCGGGCGCCCCGGCCGCCCGGCGGCGCCGCGCCGCCAGCTCCCAGCCCAGGCAGACCAGCAGCGTCGCCGCGACCGCCGCGATGTGCTCCTTGCCCGCGAGGTTGTTCTTGACGAACACCACCTCACCGACCATCGCCGCCACCACCAGCGCACACGTCACCCGCGCCCGCAGCCGCCAGCACACGAACACCGCCAGACCCACCACCGCGGCCGACGGCCCGGTGTCCACCACCCAGGCGTCCCCGGGCGGCAGCCCGATCGGCGTGCCCGGCCCGAGCCGGATGCCCAGCCGTGCGTAGAGCGTCCCGGCGAGCGTCGCGGTGTACGCCATCGCCAGCGTCCGCCACCGGCCCAGCGTCACCTCCGCGATCCCGAACACCACCAGGACCTGCGCCAACGCGCCCCACACCGGCAGATCGAGCGCCGGGACGAAGAGCGAGAGCGGGGTGCGCAGCAGCGCGAGCCAGAGCGGCGTCCCGGCGGTCGGCGCCCCGGCCGCCTGCACCGGTCCCTGCCCCCACGGCTGGTTCTGCACGATCTGGAGCACCAGTGTCAGCGTCACCGACGCCAGCGTCAGCGGGATCGCCCGCAGCCCGCGCGCCGCCAACGGCCCCCGTACGGCCCGCCACAGCGGACCCCACTCGGCCGCCACGGCACGGCGCACCACACCGGCCCGGACCGGCTCGCTCATCGGTTGCTCCCCTGCTGCTCACGGCGCGGCGCGCCCGTACCGCCTCTCCCGTCCGGAGGCCGCCGCGCGGCCCCGCACCGCCCCGAGCATGGCCCGGCCGACCGGCGGCCTCCGGCATTTCACCGGGGCGCGGACGGGCGAATCGACGCGGCGACACGCGGGAGAGGTCCGGGCGGCCGCCGTCAGTCGCGGACCGGAAGCTGCGCCGCCAGGTCGGCGGCCGCCCGGACCAGCGGCAGCGCCAGCAGGGCGCCCGTTCCCTCGCCGGCTGTGACGCCGTGGTCGAGCAGCGGGTTGAGCGCGATCCGGTCCAGCGCCTTGGCCTGCGCCGGTTCGCCGCTGAGCTGCCCGGCCAGCCACCAGTCCGGCGCGCGGAACGCCACCCGCTGCGCCACCAGCGCGCACGCCGCCGACACCACCCCGTCGAGGATCACCGGCGTCCGGCGCACCGCGCTCTGCAGCAGGAACCCGGTGATCGCCGCCAGATCGGCGCCCCCGGCGGTGGCCAGCAGCGCCAGCTGGTCGCCGAGGACCGGACGGGCCCGGCGCAGCGCGTCGCGGATCGCCGCGCACTTGCGCATCCACGCCAGGTCGTCGATCCCGGCACCGCCGCGGCCGGTCACCACCGACGCATCCGTCCCGCAGAGCGCGGCGATCAGCGTCGACGCCGCGGTCGTGCCGCCGACGCTCAGATCGCCCAGCACCACCAGGTCCGTCCCGGCGTCGGCCTCCTCGTCGGCGACCGCCATCCCGGCCCGGAACGCCGCCTCGGCCTCCTCGGCGCTCAGCGCGTCCTCGATGTCGATCCGCCCCGAACCGCGCCGCACCCGGTGCCGGGTGACCTCGGCGGGCAGCTCCTCGACGGCGCAGTCCACCGCCATGTCGATCACCCGCAGCCCGGCCCCGGCGCCGCGGGCCAGCACCGCCGCCGGACTGCTGCCGTCCAGCGCGGCCCGTACGAGGTCCTTCGTGCCGCCCGCCGGGCGCCCGGAGACGTTCAGCTCCGCGACCCCGTGGTCACCGGCGAAGAGCAGCACCCGGGCGCGCTCCAGCGGCCGCACCGGCACCTGCCGCTGGGTGGCGGCCAGCCACTCGCCCAGCTCGTCCAGGCGGCCCAGCGCACCGGGCGGCAGGGCGAGACGCGCCCGCCGCTCCTCGGCGTCACGGCGCGCGCCGCCGTCGGGGCGCTCGATCAGGTGGGCGAAGTCATCGAGATTCAGGGCGCTCATTCGGCGCAGATTACCGGCAACCGCGCCCCGCCGACGCGCCCGGAGCGCACCCCGTACCACCGGAGGCACACCACCCGCCACCGCACCCACCGCAGGCCGGGGGCGGTGCCGCGCCGCTCGGCCGCCCCCGGAGGCGGCACCTCCCTACCGCGCGAACCGCACCTCGCACACCATCGGCGCCCACGCACGCAGCACCGGGAACCGCTGCCCGTACCCGCCCGCCGCCCCCGGCAGCGCCAACCCTCCGACCGGCGGCGGCAGTTCCCGTACCGACGCGATGGCCGGATGCACCGCGGCGAGCGCCGCCAGCTGACCGCGCTCCAGACACCAGCGCACCGGGCCCGGCAGCGGCCCGGCGGCCGGCACCGGGAACCGGCGGGCCACCGCCGCCGCCCGCCGCGGCAGCGCGTCGAAGACCAGCGCCCCGCCGGGCAGCCGCTCCGCGCACGCCGCCAGCAGCGCCCGCACCTCCCCGGGCGGCTGCCGCATCAGCAGCCCCGGCGCCGTCACGATCACCCCGCGGGACGGCTCCCCGACCGCGTCCAGCCAGCCGGTGCCGTCCGCCGCACGCACCAGCGTGCGGCGCCGCACCCCGTCCGGCAGCAGCATCCGCCGCACCGCCGCGGTCTCCGGCGACAGCACCGACAGCCAGCGCAGCCGCCCGTTGTCCAACCGCCAGTAGCCGGTGCCCAGCCCTTCGCCGAGCGCCACCACCGTCGCCTCCGGGTGCCGCGCCACATACGCCCGCACCGCCGCGTCCACGCACCGGCCGCGCCGCCCCGCCGCCCGCACCCCGGGCGGATCGACCGCCCCGGGATCCCGCGGCGCCCGCGCCCCGGCCCCCGCGGTAGGTGCGTGGGCCCGCGGCGCGCCCCGGTGGCACGCCCCGACGGGGGCGGCGGAACCCGGCCCCGTCCGCCCGGTCGGCTCCGTCAGCTCGGAATCGGTCACCGTTCAAGAGCACCCGCCACCGGGCCGCCGGGCAAGCGGACACGTGCCCCACCGGCCCCGCGTCATCCGCGCAGCGCAAGCGGCTGCCCGGCGACGACCAGCAGCACCTGCTCGCACTCGGCGCCGAACGCCGCGTTCAGCCGCCCCAGTTCGTCCCGGAACCGCCGCCCGGCCGGGGTCGCCGGCACCACCCCGGACCCGACCTCGTTGCTCACCGCCACCACCTGCCTGCGCGTCGCCCGGACGGCCGCCACCAGCGCATCCGTCCGCTCCCGCAGCGCCCGCCGCCCCCCGGCCTCCCACGCCGCGTCGTCCCACGCCCCGACCTCGTCCATGGCGTGCGTCAGCCACAGCGCCAGACAGTCGATCAGCAGCGGCGACGCGTCGAAGACCCGGTCGGCCGCGTCGTCGCCGCCCGGCCCCGCCCGCCGCCCGGCCCCCGGCTCCGGCGCCGGACCGAGCAGCGGACCGCCCGCCGCGTCCTGCTCCTCACCCGTCAGCAGCGGCACCAGATCGCAGGTCTCGGCGGTACGCCACCCCGGGGGCCGCCGCTCGCGGTGGAGCGCCACCCGGTGCGCCCACTCCGTGTCGCCCTCCCGGGTGCCGCCGGTCGCCACGTACAGCACGTCCGGGAAGGCCGCCAGCCGCCGCTCGGCCTCCGCCGACTTGCCGCTGCGCGCACCGCCCAGCACCAGCGTCCGCCGCGGCAGCTCCGGCGGCGCCCCCACCGGGAACTCCCCGGCCACCAGCGTCGTCCCGTCCGGCACCGCCCGCGCCCCCGCCGCGGCCAGCCTGCGGTGCAGCTCAGGGCCCGGCGGCACCGTGTGGTCGAGGTGGACGGCGAGCACATCGGTCGCCGCGTCCACCGCCCCGCTCGCCCGCAGCCGCGCCAGCGCGTCCGGCCGCCCGATGACGTCCAGCAGCACCAGGTCGTACGGGCCGGTGCCGCCCATCGCCTCGTAACCGCCGGCCGCCGCGCCGTTGACCGGCCCCGCGGGCGCGGCGCCCGGCGGCAGGTACAGCAGCCGCTCACCGCCCCCGCCGCCGATCTCGTAGCCGGTACCGGGGATGTCCACCGCGATGGCCCGCACCCGGTGCCCGTCCAGCAGCGCCAGCTCCCGCCCGTCCGCGACCCGCCCCGGCTGCGGGAGCCCCGCCGGGACCTCCAGCGCCGGACCGTCGTGCGGATGCGACAGCAGCACCTGCCGCACCCCCGCCAGCGACTGGCCGGCGCGGGCGGCGGCGAACGCCGGGCCGGGGGTGAGATCGATGAGCAGCGCGCCGTCGATCAGCAGCGAGGTCGCCGCCCGCGCCTCGTCGCCGACGGCGGTGGCGCAGGCCGCACACGGGCAGCCGGGGCGCGGCAGCCCCTGGGGGGCTCCGGTGCCGAGCAGTGTCAGTTCCACGCGGCGATTTTCCCCCGGGCCCGGCCCGACAGCGCGCCGGGGACCTCTCGACACGGCCGATAGGCTCTGACCGGCACCACGTACGACCAGCAGGACAACACGCTCAGCAGCACATCACGGCACGGCGGACGGGGCCCCGGCACCTCCCGCCGCGCCCAGGCACCCAGGAGGCGGACATGGCGTGGACGTGGCGGTTCGAGACGGCGGACGGTACGGAGACGGCGCCGTCCGTGCAGCCGGAGGAATTCACGACCCAGGGCGACGCCGAATCCTGGATCGGCGAGGAGTGGCGGGCGCTGCGCGACGGCGGCGTCGACCAGGTCCGTCTCTTCGAGGACGGCACCGAGATCTACGCGGGCCCGATGAGCCTCCACGCCGCCGACGACTGAGCGCCATCCCGCACACGACGAGGCCCGCGCCCCCCTGCACCGGGGGCCGCGGGCCTCGTGACGTGCACACCGGGGGCGTCAGCCGCCCCGCACACCGCACAGATGCAGCAGCCCGGCGACCGTACGGTACGGATCGCTCCGCCCGGCCCGCTCCTCGGCACTCAGCAGCAGCTCCCGCCGCCGCGCACCGTCCGCACCGCCCTGGGCGGGCACCTGCGGCGCCGCGTCGGCCGAGGCGTCCGTGAAGACGCCGACGCCGTACCACTCCTGGAGCGGCGCACCGATCCCGGCCAACGACGCGGTCAGCGCGTCGAGCCCCGACCGCCGCTCGCCCTCGGGCGCCTCGAACGCGGCGAGGACGCCGTGCCAGTCCCCGGCGAGCCCGGGCCGCATCGCGGCGGCGCCGGTGTTGCGGACGACGAGGGAGAGCAGGCCACCGGGGGCCAGTACCCGCGCGAGGCCCGCCAGATGGGCGTCCGGGTCCCGCGCGCCGCTCAGCAGTCCGTGGCAGAGCACCACGTCGAAGGAGCCCGGCAGGAAGTGCCCGCCGGTGTCCCGGCCGTCGCCCTCGACCAGCCGCACCCGCTCCCGGATGCCGTCCGGCTCGGCCGTCAGCGCCGCCCGGACGCCCTCCAGGGCGCCCGGGTCCTGCTCCAGTGCGGTGACGTGGTGCCCGGCGCGCGCCAGCCGCAGCGCCTGCACACCGTCACCCGTCCCGGCGTCGAGCACCCGCAGCCGCTGCCCGACGGGGAACCGCCCGGCGATCTGCTCCTCGATCTGCCGCCCCAGCAGCTCCTGCCGCACCGACGGCCGCACCACGGGCGCGGCGGGCACGACGGGAGGGGCAGGGGTGACGGGCTCCGCGGGAGCGGCCGGCTGGGCGGGCACGGTCAGGGCAGCCGCCTCCGGATGGGGCACCGTGGCGGCGTCGGTCGCGGTCAGGGCCGCTCTCCGCGCTTGACCTGCGGCTTCGGCAGCCGCAGCCGGCGCATCTGGAGCGTGCGCATCACCGCGTACGCCTTGACGCCCCGGTGGCTCTCGTCCGGGAAGCGCTCCTTGAGCTGCTTGCCCATACGGAGCCAGATGCCGACGGAGTCCAGCACGATCAGCACGATGATCACGAGCCAGAGCAGCAGCGCCACGTTCTGGATCTGCGGCACCCGGATCATGGTGAGCACCAGGATGATCACTGCCATCGGCAGGAAGAACTCGGCGACACACCAGCGCGAGTCGACGTAGTCACGGGCGAAACGCCGCACCGGACCTTTGTCACGCACGGGCAGATAACGCTCATCGCCGTTGGCCATGGCCTCGCGCTGCTTGGCCATGTCGGCGCGGCGCGCCTCACGCTGCGCCTTCGCCGCATCCTTGCGGTTGGCCGGCGTGTGCGCACGGGTACGGCGGTTGGCCTGCGCATCGCTGCGCTTCGGCGTCGGGCGGCCCTTGGGGGCCTGCGGGTCGCGGGGCTGCTGGGGCTGGTCCGCGGTCACCTTGGCGGTCGCGGCCTGCTCATCCTTCGAACGGCTTCGGAACACAACACCCAAGGGTACGGGGTCGGCGAAGAGGAGCGGCGGTCCGAGGGGGCACGATCCGGCAACGGTACGGACCGGCCGTACCCGCTGTAACGGGACCAAACGGGCACGGTGACGGCGCCCGGTGACGCCGTCTCCACCCTGTGCGGGAGAAATCCTCGTCCTGGAGGAGGAGCACATCCGGCCCCGAACAGTGCGGTAATGGAACCAGGGCCCGTACTGTGGGGTCTGTAGGTGTGCTGGAGTCCAACGCCCGAGGTAATTCGGTCAGAAGGGGGCGCGCGAGGCCCATGAGCGGTGTCATGAAGCGGATGGGGATGATCTTCCGCGCGAAGGCCAACAAGGCCCTGGACCGGGCCGAGGACCCGCGCGAGACCCTCGACTACTCGTACCAGAAGCAGCTGGAGCTGCTCCAGAAGGTGCGCCGCGGCGTCGCCGACGTGGCGACCTCCCGCAAGCGCCTGGAGCTGCAGCTCAACCAGCTCCAGGGGCAGTCCGCCAAGCTGGAGGACCAGGGCCGCAAGGCGCTCGCGCTCGGCCGCGAGGACCTGGCCCGTGAGGCGCTCTCGCGTCGCAGCGCGGTGCAGCAGCAGGTCACCGACCTGCAGACGCAGCACCAGAACCTCCAGGGCGAGGAGGAGAAGCTGACGCTGGCCGCCCAGCGGCTGCAGGCCAAGGTCGACGCCTTCCGCACCAAGAAGGAGACGATCAAGGCGACGTACACCGCCGCCCAGGCGCAGACCCAGATCGGGGAGGCGTTCTCCGGCATCTCCGAGGAGATGGGCGACGTCGGCCTCGCCATCGAGCGTGCCGAGGACAAGACCGCGCAGATGCAGGCGCGCGCCGGTGCCATCGACGAGCTGCTCGCCTCCGGCGCACTCGACGACCCGACCGGTATGGCCAAGGACGACATCACGGCCGAGCTGGACCGCCTCTCCGGCGGCAGCGACGTCGAGCTGGAGCTGCAGCGGATGAAGGCCGAGCTGGCCGGTGGCTCCTCCGCCGGACAGCAGGCCATCGAAGGTGGTCAGGGCGGTCAGGCACAGCCCTCGGCCCCCCAGGACCAGCCGCGTTTCGACAAGCAGTGACCGTCATCGGCGGATAGCCTCACAGGGATCGCCGGACCGCACACGAGGGAGACCGTCGTGATCGTACGGATCATGGGGGAGGGCCAGGTGAAGCTGGACGACGTCCACTTCACCGAGCTCAACGCGTTGGACGACGAACTGCTCGCCGAGATGGAGAGCGGTGACGAGGAGGGCTTCCGCCGAACGCTGGGCGCCCTGCTCGACGCGGTGCGCCGGCTGGGCAAGCCGCTACCCGACGACGCCCTCGAACCGTCCGAGCTGATCCTGCCCGGGCAGGACGCCACGCTCGACGAGGTCCGCGAGATGCTCAGCGACGACGGGCTCATCCCCGGCTGACACCGGTCGGCGCCCCTGCCCCGGGCGCCCACTCCAGCGCAGACGGACAGCGCCCCGGCCCCTCGGTGGGCCGGGGCGCTACCGTGTGCTCTCGTGACTCCTCCCGACACCGGCCGGGAAGCCCCGCGTCCCGGCCGCTTCCAGTGGCACCGGACGCACCCCCTGGCGTTCGACGCCGCCGTCGCGGTCTGCGCCCTCGCCGCGATCCTTTTCGGCGCGGTCGCCCACCGGCACGGTCCGCCGGGCCCGCGCCTCGTCGGCCACCCGCCGGCCCTCGCCACCGCCGTCCTCGCCGTCCTGGCCTGCACCGCACTGGTGGCACGCCGTCGCGCCCCGCGCACCGTCCTCGCCGTCACCAGCGTGCTCACCCTCGTCGAGCTGGTCACCGAGACGGGGGACTCCCGCGCCCCGGTCGCCGGGGCGGCGATCCTCGCGCTCTTCACCCTCGCCGCCAGCACCGACCGCCCCACCACCTGGCGGGTCGGCGTGCTGACCGGCGCCGCGCTGACCGCCGCCGCGATGCTCTTCGGGCCCGGCCCCTGGTACTCCCAGGAGAACCTCGCGATCATCGCCTGGACGGGGATGGCCGCCGCGACCGGCGACGCGGTCCGCAGCCGCCGCGCCTACATCGACGCCATCCACGAACGCGCCGAACGCGCCGAACGCACCCGCGAGGAGGAGGCCCGCCGCCGCGTCGCCGAGGAGCGGATGCGCATCGCCCGGGAGCTGCACGACGTCGTCGCCCACCACATCGCGCTCGTCAACGTCCAGGCAGGCGTCGCCTCACACGTCATGGACACCCGGCCCGACCAGGCGAAACAGGCCCTGGCGCACGTCCGGGAGGCGTCCCGCTCGGCCCTCGGCGAGCTGCGTGCCACCGTCGGGCTGCTGCGCCAGTCCGACGACCCGACCGCGCCCACCGAGCCCGCGCCCGGCCTCGGCGTCCTCGACCAGCTCATCGACGGCTTCGTCCGCGCCGGGCTCCCCGTCGACCTCCAGGCACCGGCCTCCGCCCAGGGGCTGCCCGCCTCCGCCGACCTCACCGTCTACCGCGTCGTCCAGGAGGCGCTGACCAACGTCCGCAAGCACGCGGGCGACGGCGCCCGGGCGGCGGTCCGCATCGTCCGCACCGAGGCCGCGCTCACCGTCACGGTGCTGGACGACGGCGCCGGACGGCCCCCGGTGCCGCGCGCCCGGACCGGTTCCGACGGCGGGGGGCCCGGCGGCGGCCACGGGCTGATCGGGATGCGCGAGCGGGTCCAGGCGCTGGGCGGCACCGTCGCCACCGGGACCCGGCCGGCGGGCGGCTTCCAGGTGCGTGCCACCCTTCCTCTGCACCCCGCCGGTTCGGAAGGGACCCCGCTGTGACGATCAAGGTGTTGCTCGCCGACGACCAGGCGCTGCTGCGCAGCGCGTTCCGGGTGCTGGTCGACTCGGAGCCGGACATGGAGGTCGTCGGCGAGGCGTCCGACGGCGCCCAGGCGTACGAGCTGGCCCGCACCACCGTGCCCGACGTGGTCCTGATGGACATCCGGATGCCCGGCACCGACGGCCTCGCCGCGACCCGGCTGATCAGCGAGGACCCGCAGCTGTCCGGCGTCCGCGTGGTGATCCTGACGACCTTCGAGGTCGACGACTACGTGGTCCGGGCGCTGCGCGCGGGGGCCGGCGGCTTCCTCGGCAAGGGCGCCGAGCCGGACGAGCTGATCGCCGCGATCCGTATCGCCGCCGCCGGCGAGGCGCTGCTCTCCCCGGCCGCGACCAAGGGCCTGATCGCGAAGTTCCTCGCCCAGGGGGAGGACACGCCCGCCCTCGGCGACCGCTCCGACGACGCCCGGCGGCTGGCCACCCTCACCGGCCGCGAACGGGAGGTCCTGGTGCATGTCGCCGGGGGCCTGTCCAACGACGAGATCGGCACCCGGCTCCAGGTCAGCCCGTTGACGGTGAAGACACACGTGAACCGCGCGATGGCCAAGCTCGGCGCCCGCGACCGGGCCCAGTTGGTGGTCACCGCGTACGAGACCGGGCTCGTACGCCCACGGGTGCAGTGAGCGCGCAAGGGGCGTACTCCGATCGCGGTACGCCCCGTCTGCGGAAACCGACCTGGGAGCGAGGAAAATCGGCCGTTGCATGGCCGAAGGTGTATTCGGGCCACTCCGTGTGTGCCCGCCGACGCCCGAACGGCCGGGAGCCGCAGGTCCGCTGAGCGCGGCTGCCGCCCGGCCGTCACCCGATCCGTTCACCGCCGCCCCCTCCAGAACAGAAGAAGGACCCTCACCCATGTCCTGGCTGTCCCGCATCAGCCTCGTGCAACGCGGCCTGATAGCGCTGATATCCATCGTCGCGATCGCCTTCGGCGCCCTCGCGATCCCGCAGCTCAAGCAGCAGCTTCTGCCCTCCATCGACCTGCCGATGGTCTCCGTGGTCGCGCCGTACCAGGGCGCCTCGCCCGATGTCGTCGAGAAGCAGGTCGTCGAGCCGCTGGAGAACGGCATCCAGGCGGTCAACGGCATCAAGAGCGTCACCTCCACGTCGAGCGAGGGCGCCGGTGTGATCATGGCGTCGTTCGACTACGGCAACGAATCCAAGACCCTCGTCGCCGACGTCCAGCAGGCCGTCAACCGGGCCCGGGCGAAGCTGCCGAAGGACGTGGACCCGCAGGTGGTCTCCGGCGGCACCGACGACCTGCCCACGGTCGTCCTCGCCGTCTCCTCCACCGAGCGGGACCAGCAGAGCCTCGCCGACCAGCTCGACCGTACGGTCGTCCCGGACCTGAAGAACATCGACGGCGTCGGCCAGGTCAACGTCGGCGGCGTCCAGGACCGGATCGTGGCGGTCACCCCGGACGAGAAGAAGATGGCCGCCGCGGGCCTCAACGGCGCGGCGCTCGGTCAGGCGCTCCAGGCGGGCGGCGCCTCGGTGCCCGCCGGTGCCTTCGCCGAGGACGGCCGCAGCAAGACCGTGCAGGTCGGCACCGGCTTCACCTCCGTGCAGCAGATCAAGGACCTGATGGTGGCCCCGGCGGCCGGTGCGGCCGGCAGCCAGGGCGGCAAGCCGGCCCGCCTCGGCGACCTCGCCACCGTCGCGGAGACCTCGGCCACCCCGACGTCGATCACCCGCACCGACGGGAAGCCCAGCCTCTCCGTCACCGTGACGATGAGCCAGGACGGCAGCGCCGTCGCCATCTCCGACGCGGTCAAGGACAAGCTCGACACCATCCGCAAGGACCTGGGTGCCGGCGCCAGCGTCACCATCGCCTCGGACCAGGGCCCGCAGGTCTCCAAGTCCATCGAGTCGCTGACCACCGAGGGGCTGCTCGGCCTGGTCATGGCCGTGATCGTGATCCTGGTCTTCCTGCTGAGCCTGCGCTCGACGCTGGTCACCGCGGTCTCCATCCCGCTCTCCGTGGTCCTCACCCTGATCGTGCTGTGGGTCGGCGACCTCTCCTTGAACATGCTGACCCTGGGTGGTCTGACCATCGCCATCGGCCGGGTCGTCGACGACTCGATCGTCGTCCTGGAGAACATCAAGCGGCACCTCGGCTACGGCGAGGAGCGCCGCGACGCGATCATCAACGCGGTCAAGGAGGTCTCCGGCGCGATCACCTCCTCCACCCTCACCACCGTCGCGGTCTTCCTCCCGATCGGCGTGGTCGGTGGCATGGTCGGCGCCCTCTTCGGCTCCTTCTCGCTCACCGTCACCGTCGCGCTGCTCGCCTCGCTGCTGGTCTCGCTGACCGTGGTGCCGGTCCTGTCGTACTGGTTCCTGCGCGCCCCCGAACTCCCCGAGGGCACCGACGTCGAGCAGCTGCGCCGCGAGGCCGAGGAGAAGGAGGCGAAGAGCGCACTGCAGCGGATGTACGTACCGGTGCTGCGGTTCGCCACCCGCCGCCGCGCGGTCAGCCTGCTCATCGCCGTGGCGGTCCTGATCGCCACCTTCGGCATGGCCCCGCTGCTCAAGACCACCTTCTTCGACCAGGGCCAGCAGGACACCCTGAGCATCAAGCAGGAGCTGAAGCCGGGCACCAGCCTCGGCGCGACCGACGCCCAGGCCAAGCGGATCGAGAAGATCCTCGCCGCCGACAAGCGGGTGGCGGACTACCAGGTCACCGTCGGCTCCTCCGGGATGATGGCGGCCTTCGGCGGCGGCTCCGCCGCCAACCAGGCCACCTACCAGGTCAAGCTGAAGGACGCGGCCGACTCCGACCAGGTCACCGAGGACCTCCGCGCCGATCTGGCGAAGCTCGGCCGGTCCGCCGGCACCACCTCGGTCAGCGCGGGCGGCGGCGGCTTCGGCAACCAGGACCTCAGCGTGGTCGTCAAGGCCGGTGACGCCGGTGTCCTGGCCAAGGCGAGCGAGCAGGTCCGCAAGGCGGTCGCGGGTCTCGACGACGTCACCGACGTCCGCAGCGACCTCTCGCAGTCGGTGCCGCGGATCTCCGTGACGCCCAACGACAAGGCCGCCGCGGCCGGTTACACCCAGGCCACCCTCGGCCAGGCCGTCGCCCAGGCCGTGAGCGGCACCCCCAGCGGCAAGGCGGTCCTCGACGACACCGAGCGCGACGTGGTCATCAAGTCGGCCCACCCGGCGACCACCGAGGCCGAGCTGAAGGGCCTGCCGCTGCCGACCCCGTCCGGGATGGCCCGCCTCGGCGACCTCGCCACCGTCAAGACCGTGGCCGGCCCGGTGCAGATGACCCGGATCGACGGCGCCCGCTCGGCGACCGTCACCGCCAAGCCCACCGGCGACAACACCGGCGCGGTCTCCGCCAAGCTGCAGAGCGAGATCAACGGGCTGAAGCTGCCGTCCGGCGCCACCGCGACCGTCGGCGGCGTCTCCCAGGACCAGTCCGACGCGTTCGGCAAGCTGGGCCTGGCCATGCTGGCGGCCATCGCGATCGTCTTCCTGCTGCTGGTGGGGACGTTCCGCTCGATCGTCCAGCCGCTGATCCTGCTGATCTCGATCCCGTTCGCCGCCACCGGCGCACTCGGTCTGCTGGTGGTCACCGGCACCCCGATGGGCGTCCCGGCGATGATCGGCATGCTGATGCTCATCGGCATCGTCGTCACCAACGCGATCGTGCTGATCGACCTGATCAACCAGTACCGGGCCCAGGGCCACGGCGTCGTCGAGGCGGTCATCGAGGGCGGCCGCCACCGGCTCCGCCCGATCCTGATGACCGCACTCGCCACGATCATGGCGCTGCTGCCGATGGCGCTCTCGCTCACCGGCGACGGCGGCTTCATCTCCCAGCCGCTCGCGGTGGTCGTGATCGGCGGTCTGATCACCTCCACCCTGCTCACCCTCCTCCTCGTCCCGACGCTCTACGCGATCATCGAACTCCGCAAGGAGCGCCGGGCGCGGAAGAAGGCGGACAAGCGGGCCCGCAAGGACGGCGGCCCGGCCGCGACCCCGGAAGCGGAGGACGACCGGGCACCGGAGCCCGCGGGGGTCTGACGGCCTTCCGCACGGCGTGACATGACGGCGTGACATGACGTCAGCGCGCAGCCCCCGCGACCGCATCCGGCGGTCGCGGGGGCTGCGGCGTTCCTGCGGCGTTCAGCGGGCGTCCCGCCTGAGCACCGGGCGCGCCCCGGCCCGCCCCGCGCTCACCACCGCAGCGCCGTGAAGTCCACCGGCCGCGGCCGCATCCGCTGCGCCCGGTCGGTCAGCTCCCGCAGCCGCCGGGCCATCTCCGCCTCCGGCAGCTGCCTGCGGTCGCCGTGCCCGGGGAGCAGCCAGGAGAAGCGCAGCCGCTCGGCGGTCCGGGCCAGCGAGGCGGCCAGCTCCGTGACGGAGTACCAGGTGACGCTCTCCGCGATTTCGAGGTCGCCGGTGGTCCGGGACCAGAAGAAGCTGTCGCCGCTGAAGCAGTACCGCTCGTCCGCGACGTAGAGGACGCTGCCCCGGGTGTGGCCGGGCAGCGGATGGGCGACCACCCCGTCGGCGACGGTCACCGGGTCGGTGCCGCGCAGCACCTGGTCCGCGTCGGGCGAGGCGTCCAGATCGCCCTCGTGGATCCAGAGCCGGGCCCCGAACCGGTCGGCGTAGCGGCGGCCGTGCGCCGCGTGGTCCCGATGGGTGAGCAGGACATCGGTCACCGGCCCGTCCGTCTCGAACCGGGCGGCCAGCGTCTCGGCGAACCGCGGGGTGTCGATCATCAGCTGCGTCCCGCCGGGCCGCCGCAGCAGATAGGCGTTGGCGCCCGCGGTGTGCGGCGAGTTGTGCCCGCACAGGCGCACCGCGTCGTCCAGCCGCAGCGGGAACGGGTCCCGCTCCGCCGCCACCCGCCCGCCGCGCCGCCGCACCGACCGCGTCGGACAGGCGAACGCCACCGCGTGCAGCTGCCGTTCCTCCGCCGCGTCGCGCGGCTGCCGCACCACCTCCGACCGGCGGCCGATCTCCTCGATCAGCTCCGGCGCGAGCTGCCGCGCCACATCGCAGTTGGTGCACCGGCCGTCCACATACCAGTCCCCGCCGTCCGCCGTACCGTCCACGTCCGCCTCCTCGCCCCCGCTGCCCGCCGGCCCCTGACCTACCCGGGCCACGAGCCTCCCGCACCACGCCGGGAAAGAGGAAGGGGGACAGGCCCTTGCCCCGGCCGGCCACGGGGGCTCTCATCCGGGCCCTCGGGTCAGCTGCCGGGACCCGCCTCGTACGGACGGCCACCGCCGGGCCGTGGCTACGATGGCGCGATGAGCGACGACACCCACGACGACACCTCCGAGGCGAGTTCCGGCGCGTCGCGCGGCTCCGGCGGGAGCCTGCCGGGCCTCGACACGCTGCGCCTTCTCGCCCGCTGGGAGCCCTGGGCACTGCTGCTCGTCCTGGCCGTGCTGGCCTTCGTCTTCTCCTGACCCGAGCGCCCGGGTCCCGACGCCGGACGGGGCCGCGCCCACCCGGATCTCCGGGCGGACGCGGCCCCGTCGGGCACGCGGCGGCTACGGCAGCGCCAGCATCCGCTCCAGCGCCAGCTTGGCGAAGTGCTCGGTCTCCTTGTCGACCTGGATGCGGTTGACGGTTTTCCCGGCGACCAGCGACTCCAGCGCCCAGACGAGGTGCGGCAGGTCGATGCGGTTCATCGTCGAGCAGAAGCACACCGTCCGGTCGAGGAAGACGATCTCCTTGCCCTCGGGGGCGAAGCGGTTCGCCAGCCGGCGGACGAGGTTCAGCTCGGTGCCGATCGCCCACTTCGAACCGGCCGGCGCCGCCTCCAGCGCCTTGATGATGTACTCCGTCGAACCCACCTGGTCCGCGGCGGCCACCACCTCGTGCTTGCACTCGGGGTGGACCAGCACGTTCACGCCCGGTATGCGCGCGCGGACGTCGTTCACCGACTCCAGCGAGAACCGCCCGTGCACCGAGCAGTGGCCGCGCCACAGGATCATCTTCGCGGCCCGCAGCTCCTCGGCGGTCAGCCCGCCGTTCGGCTTGTGCGGGTTGTAGACCACGCAGTCCTCCAGGGACATCCCCAGATCACGGACGGCGGTGTTACGGCCCAGATGCTGGTCGGGCAGGAAGAGCACCTTGGTGGACGAGGGGTCCCCCTGCGCGAACGCCCACTCCAGCGCCCGCTTCGCGTTGGACGAGGTGCAGATCGTCCCGCCGTGCCGCCCGGTGAACGCCTTGATGTCGGCGGAGGAGTTCATGTACGACACGGGCACGGTCCGGTCGGCCACGCCCGCCTCGGTCAGCACGTCCCAGCACTCCGCGACCTGCTCGGCGGTGGCCATGTCGGCCATCGAGCAGCCGGCCGCCAGGTCCGGCAGGATCACCTGCTGGTCGTCGCCGGTGAGGATGTCGGCGGACTCCGCCATGAAGTGCACACCGCAGAAGACGATGTACTCGGCGTCCGGGCGGGCGGCGGCGTCCCGCGCGAGCTTGAAGGAGTCGCCGGTGACATCGGCGAACTCGATCACCTCGTCGCGCTGGTAGTGGTGACCCAGCACGAACACCTTGTCCCCGAGCGCCGCCTTGGCCGCGCGGGCGCGGGCGACCAGATCCGGATCGGACGGGGCCGGCAGATCGCCGGGACACTCCACGCCGCGCTCGCTCTTCGGATCGGCCTCGCGGCCGAGCAGCAGCAGCGCCAGCGGGGTCGGCGTTACATCCAGGGGCTGGGCGGTGGTCACGACACGCACCCTCTCTTCTCCTCGGCGGGCGCGGCGGGGCCGCACCGGGGGCCTCGGCGGAGTACCACCGAGACCCTTTTCGTCTATTTGACGTTATCTATCATATCCGCTTCACGTCACTTTGACGATGGCCATAGTGTCGATGTGACGCATCCGTACCCGCCGATCCCCGGGCGTCACGGCGACCTCGCGCGCGGGTGTGCGAGCATGAGGAGAGGAAGGTCAGCGGAGCCCGGCCGGGACGACCCGGAAGGGCCCGACCCACCACGCGTGCAGCCGGAATTAATCCGGGACGACGCCGGTTGCAGTTGGTTGCATCCGTTGACAAGCGGTCCGTACAACCCGGGAGAGATGTAGATGAGCGTTCAGGACGAGAAGGCCGCCGTCAGTGACGGCATCATCCTGTCCGACGCGGCCGCGTCGAAGGTGAAGGCCCTGCTGGAGCAGGAGGGCCGCGACGACCTCGCACTGCGGGTCGCCGTGCAGCCCGGCGGCTGCTCCGGTCTGCGCTACCAGCTCTTCTTCGACGAGCGCTCGCTCGACGGCGACGTGGTCAAGGACTTCGACGGCGTCAAGGTCGTCACCGACCGGATGAGCGCCCCGTACCTGGGCGGCGCCTCGATCGACTTCGTCGACACCATCGAGAAGCAGGGCTTCACGATCGACAACCCCAACGCCACCGGCTCCTGCGCCTGCGGCGACTCCTTCAGCTGACCGGCTGCGGGACGACAGACGCCGGAAGGCGGCACCCCACGCGGGTGCCGCCTTCCGGAGTCTTGGGGCCCCGGCCCGCCCGGCCCCGCCGCGCGGACCGGCCGGACGGGGAGATCCGGCCGGCCCGCACGGCCGGGGCCCGGGCGGACCGGACCCCGCGCCCTACCGCGCCGGCACCGGCTCACCGGTCGACGCGTCGATCACCTTCCGGCCGTCCAGCGGCTGCTCCAGCGTCACGGTCCGGGTGAACTCCTTCGCGATCTTCACGCAGACCTGGCCCGGCTTCTTCTCCTTGCCGGTGATCTCCGTCCGCACCGCCTTCGCCGACTCGTGCGCCCGCACCGCGTAGGTGCTGCACACCCCGCCCCAGAAGTGCAGCGTCAGCTTCCGGCCACCGTCGGAGACCGCGTACGACTCCAGCGCCATCGCACCCGGCTCCCCGGACGGCGAGCCGGACCCCTTCGCGGGACCGTCGCCGGGATGCGTCAGATACTGCGGCTGCACCGCCGGGTGCGCCACCGTCGCCGTCCCGTCCGGGCCGCCGCCCGCACCCGGCTGCACCACCGTGAACAGCCACGACGGCACCAGCGCCTGGCCGCCCGAGACGTACTGCACCGACAGCCCGAAGACCGCGCCGGTCACCCCGGCCGGCTGCTGCGCCCGCGTCGGCGCGGGCTTGCACGGCGCGATCCCGCCGGACTTCCCCGGCGCCGCGTCCGACGACGGGCAGTCGCCCGGAGTGTGGCTCCCGTCGCGGGAGTTGAGCCGCGTCAGCGTCCGGTCCGCACTCAGCACCGGATACTCCGCCCCCTTCACCGGCCGCGCCAACTGCCCGCTGCCGCCGACCACCTGACCGTCCGCGCCGACCTGGAGATCGCTCTGCCAGCCGTACGTCGGCAACCCGCCGAGCACCGGATCGGCCCGCACCGTCCGCACCGCACCCGACAGCCCGTGCGCATCCAGCCGGGCGTCGGACTGGCCCAGCGCCGCCAGCACCGGCCGCACCGCCCGCTCCGCCTCCTTCTGCGACACCGCACCCGCACCGCTGCCGTCGTCCTGCGTCGCGGCGTCCGGCCCGCCCCGGTACGACGGGCACCCCGGCTGCTCCGACGCACCCTCCGCCCCGCCCTTGGGGGACGCGGGCAGTGCACAGTTGGTGCCGCCGGGCGTGCCGTACGCGGAGTACGTCCACGAGCCCGAGCCGGTCTTGGTCACCTGGAGCACCGGGCCCCGGCCGTCGTGCGTCGGCCCGCCCACCTTCCAGCTGGTCCCCTCCGACCGGACCTTTCCGGCCACATCCAACGCCTTCGCCAGCCGCTTCACCGCTTCCGGCGTGACAGTGCCGTGCGGCCGGTACACCGGCGCGGAACCGGGCCCGTCCGGCAGCGCCTTCACCGCGCGGTACGCCGCGCCCTGCGGATTGGGCTCACCGGCGGCGATCTGCCCGCGCCCCTGGTACCCGTCGAGCACCAGCGGCGGCGGCCCGCCCGCACTGCCGTGACCTCCGTCGTCACCGGCGGCCGCGGCCCAGTACGCGGCCCCGCCGCCGGCCAGCAGCACCGCCGCGGCCACCGAGACGACCGCGGTCCGGCTCCGCCGCGACCGCGGGGGCGCTACCGCCTCGGGGGTGGTGTCCTCGCTGTTCACCGCATCGCTCCTTCGGCTCCGCCATCCGTCCGTCGTGCCGCCCTCCGCGAGGAGGACACCCTTGGGACGGCGCGGGCGCACGGGCGGTTCCCCGGGGCGCGCGGTACGGGACGCGCGCCGCCGGCGCGCCGGGAACCGGAGGCCGGGGCGCCGCACAGCCGTCCAGGCCCGGCCCTACCCGGTCTCAGTCGCCGTACTCCGCCATCCCGTCCACCAGCGCCGTCGACGCCGGGGACACCCGAACGCCGTGCAGCTCGGCGGCGTGGTCCGGCGGCGGGGGAGTGCGGTGCGCCGACCGCCAGCGCGGCGCCATCCGCGCACAGTCGCTACGCAGCTGGTCCAGCGATTCGGGCTCGCCGGCACCCGCGGGCCCGGCCGGGGATGTGAGGGGGTTCACATGCTTGGTCATACGGGAACCGTACGCATCCGGTGCCAGTCGGGAAAGCCCTACTATGCGGTAGTTTCGGCAGGTGGGAGGGGTCCGGGGAACCGGGTAGCGTGGTGCAACGCCCGCCCCTCCCTACGCCTCCACAGGAGTAGACAGCCGTGCGTATCGCAGTCACCGGCTCCATCGCCACCGATCACCTGATGACCTTCCCCGGCCGCTTCGCCGACCAGCTGGTCGCCGATCAGCTGCACACGGTCTCCCTCTCCTTCCTCGTCGACGACCTCGACGTCCGGCGCGGCGGCGTCGCCGCCAACATCTGCTTCGGCATGGGCCAGCTCGGCGCCGAGCCGATCCTGGTCGGCGCCGCGGGCAACGACTTCGACGACTACCGCGCCTGGCTCGACCGCCACGGCGTCGACACCCGCTCGGTCCGCATCTCCGAGGTGCTGCACACCGCCCGCTTCGTCTGCACCACCGACGCCGACCACAACCAGATCGGCTCCTTCTACACCGGCGCCATGAGCGAGGCCCGCCTCATCGAGCTGCACACCGTCGCCGAGCGCGTCGGCGGCCTCGACCTCGTCGTCATCGGCGCGGACGACCCCGAGGCGATGATCCGCCACACCGAGGAGTGCCGTACCCGCGGCATCCCGTTCGGCGCGGACTTCTCCCAGCAGATCGCCCGCATGGACGGCGAGGCCATCCGCACCCTCATGGAGGGCGCCGCCTACCTCTTCTCCAACGAGTACGAGAAGGGCCTCATCGAGTCCAAGACCGGCTGGAGCGACGAGGAGATCCTCGCCAAGGTCGGCACCCGCGTCACCACCCTCGGCGCCAACGGCGTCCGCATCGAGCGCGTCGGCGAGCCGGTCATCGAGGTCGGCACGCCCGAGGAGAACACCAAGGCCGACCCGACCGGCGTCGGCGACGCCTTCCGCGCCGGCTTCCTCTCAGGCCTCTCCTGGGGCGTCGGCGCCGAGCGCGCCGCCCAGGTCGGCTGCATGCTCGCCACCCTCGTCATCGAGACCGTCGGCACCCAGGAGTACGAGCTCCAGCGCAGCCACTTCATGGACCGCTTCACCAAGGCATACGGCCACGAGGCCGCCGCCGAGATCCAGCAGCACCTGGCCTGACCGGTACGGGGGAGACCCCGCACCAGGGCCCGCCCGAGGTCCGTGCCCCGCCCGAGGGTGTACGGCACGGCCGCCCGGCCCGCCCGCCTAGACGCGGCGCCGCACCACATACGCGGCGCCGCGTCCCCCTTCCAGGGGGCGCTCGCCGACGTACTCCTGACCCTGCGTCCAGCACCAGGCGGGGATGTCCAGCGCGGCCACCTCGTCGTCCGACCGGACCGTCACGGTGGCGCCCACCGGAACCCGTTCGACCGCCTTCGCCAGCTCGATCACCGGCACCGGACACCGCTCGCCCAGCGCGTCCACCACCAGCGAGGCGGGCTCCCCACCCGCCGGCGCCGCCGCGGCCCCCTCCGGCGCACCGAGCGCCGCCCGGACCTCCCGCACCGCCCCCGGCAGCACCTCCAGAAACCGCTCCACCGCGTCCGCCCCGGTCCCGGGCGGCAGCGACACCCGGACGTTCCCCTCCGACAGCACCCCCATCGCCTTGAGCACATGGCTCGGCGTCAACGTGCTGGAGGTGCACGACGAGCCGGACGACACCGAGAACCCGGCCCGGTCCAGCGCATGCAGCAGCGACTCGCCGTCCACGTAGAGACAGGAGAACGTCACCAGGTGCGGCAGCCGCCGCTCCGGATCGCCCACCACCGCCACATCCGGCACCACCGCCGCCACCCGCTCCCGGATCCGCGCCACCAGCCCCCGCAGCCGCCCGGCCTCCGCCGCCGCCTCCGCCCGCACCGCCCGCAGCGACGCGGCCGCCGCCACGATCGCCGGAATGTTCTCGAAACCGGGGGAGCGGCCCGCCTCCCGCTCGTCCACCGGACCCCGCGGCGCGAACCGCGTCCCCTTCCGCACCGCCAGCAGCCCCACCCCGGGCGGCCCGCCCCACTTGTGCGCACTGCCCGCCAGCACCGACCACGGACCCGCCACCGGCCCCCACGGCAGCGACTGCGCCGCATCCACCAGCAGCGGTACGCCCGCCGCCGCACACGCCTCGGCCACCTCGGCCACCGGCTGCTCCGTCCCCACCTCGTGGTTGGCGGACTGGAGTGCCGCCAGCGCGGTCTCCGGCGTCAGCGCCGCCGCGAACCCGTCCGCCGTGACCCGCCCGGCCCGGTCGCACCCCACCACCGCCACCGACCCGCCGTCCGCCGCATGGACCTCCGCCGCATGCAGGACACAGGAGTGCTCCACGGCGGAGTGCACCAGCCGCCGCCCGGCCCGCCGCCGCCCCGCCAACACGCCGAAGATCCCCGAATGCACCGCCTGCGTACCCGAAGGGGTGAAAACCAGCTCGTCGGCCCGGCACCCCACCGCCTCCGCCGCCGCCTCCCGCGCGGCGTCCAGCAGCAGCCGCGCCCGCCGCCCCTCCCGGTGCAGCCGGGCCGGATCGGCCCAGCCCTCGTCCAGCGAGGCGAGCAGCGCCTCCCGGGCGACGGGATGCAGCGGGGCGGCGGAGGCGGCGTCGAAGTAGGGCACGTACGAGACGGTAGAGGACGGCCGCGGCCCGGCGGCGGGCGGTCGCACCCGGCCCGCCGGCCCGCCCGGGCGGGGCGTCAGATGCCGCGGAAAGGCGGGTATTCGGGGGCGGAACGGAGGCCGCGGACCTGCGGGAACCACCCCTTCGGGGAGGGACGCGCCGCGTTGGGCACCCTCCCCGCGCACCCTCAAATAGCGTCCAGTAGGGTTTGGTCCGCATAAACATCCAAACCCCTGCCCGCGCCAGGGCCGGCGACCGACCAGCGAGACGGCCGCAGCCGGTCTCGCGGGCGAGACTCTCGGGAAGGCGCTACGTGAGTCCCAACGGCTCCGACCGCTCGTCGCGGCGCCCGATGCGGCGGAAGCTGCCGCAGGTGCTTGCTGCGGGCCTGGTCCTGGCGACCGCGACTGGTTGCACATCAAAGGACTTCCCCCGCCTCGGTATGCCGACGCCCGTCACGGACGAGGCGCCGCGGATCCTCTCTCTTTGGCAAGGCTCCTGGGCCGCCGCCCTCGCAACGGGCGTGCTGGTCTGGGGTCTGATCATTTGGAGCGTGATCTTCCACCGCCGCAGCCGGACCAAGGTGGAGGTCCCCGCACAGACCCGGTACAACATGCCGATCGAGGCGTTGTACACGATTGTTCCGTTCATCATCATCGCGGTGCTCTTCTACTTCACCGCGCGCGATGAGAGTGAACTCCTCAAGACGTCCAAGAAGCCCCAGCACGTCATCAACGTGGTGGGCTTCCAGTGGAGCTGGGCGTTCAACTACATCGAGGACGTGGACGGCAACAAGTCCACCGTCGCGAGCAAGAGCGACCAGGAACAGCTCAAGGCGATTCCTGACCGGCTGAAGAAGGGCTTCCCGGCCGGCGCCGAAGGCGTCCACGACGTGGGCACCCCCGCCACCCGGAACCCCCAGACCGGTAACCCCGGCCCGACGCTCTGGCTCCCCAAGGGCGAGAAGGTCCAGTTCGTCCTGACCTCGCGCGACGTCGCCCACTCCTTCTGGGTGGTGCCCTTCCTGATGAAGATGGACGTCATCCCGGGCCACACCAACGCCTTCGAGGTGACCCCCAACAAGGAGGGCACCTTCCTGGGCAAGTGCGCCGAGCTCTGCGGCGTCGACCACTCCCGGATGCTCTTCAACGTCAAGGTCGTCTCCCCCGAGAAGTACCGGGAGCACCTGAAGGACCTGGCGAAGAAGGGCCAGACCGGCTACCTGCCGTCAGGCGAGGACCAGACGGATCACGCCAGGAACGCGGAGACCAAGACCAAGTGAGCATCCTCAACGAACCCCAGGGTGCCGCCGCCGATTCGGCTCCGGCAGCACCGCCCGTACGCAAGAAGCAACCAGGCATCGCCGTGGTCAAGTGGCTCACCACCACCGACCACAAGACGATCGGCACGATGTACCTGGTCACTTCGTTCGCGTTCTTCTGCATCGGCGGCGTCATGGCGCTCCTCATGCGCGCCGAGCTGGCCCGTCCGGGCACGCAGATCATGTCGAACGAGCAGTTCAACCAGGCGTTCACGATGCACGGCACGATCATGCTGCTGATGTTCGCGACGCCGCTCTTCGCCGGATTCGCCAACTGGATCATGCCGCTGCAGATCGGCGCGCCCGACGTGGCGTTCCCGCGGCTGAACATGTTCGCGTACTGGCTGTACCTCTTCGGCTCGCTGATCGCGGTGGCCGGCTTCCTCACCCCGCAGGGTGCGGCGGACTTCGGCTGGTTCGCCTACTCCCCGCTGTCCGGCGTCGTCCGGTCGCCGGGCGTCGGCGCCGACATGTGGATCATGGGTCTGGCCTTCTCCGGCTTCGGCACGATCCTCGGTTCGGTCAACTTCATCACCACGATCATCTGCATGCGCGCCCCCGGCATGACGATGTTCCGCATGCCGATCTTCACCTGGAACGTCCTGCTGACCGGTGTGCTGGTCCTGCTGGCCTTCCCGGTCCTGGCCGCCGCGCTGTTCGCCCTGGAGGCGGACCGTAAGTTCGGTGCCCATGTATTCGACGCGGCAAATGGCGGCGTACTGCTCTGGCAGCACCTCTTCTGGTTCTTCGGCCATCCCGAGGTGTACATCATCGCGCTGCCGTTCTTCGGCATCATTTCCGAGGTCATTCCGGTCTTCTCCCGGAAGCCGATGTTCGGTTACATCGGTCTGATCGCCGCGACGATTTCCATCGCCGGTCTTTCGGTGACGGTCTGGGCGCACCACATGTATGTGACGGGCGGCGTGCTCTTGCCGTTCTTCTCCTTCATGACGTTCCTCATCGCGGTCCCGACCGGTGTGAAGTTCTTCAACTGGATCGGCACGATGTGGAAGGGCTCGCTCTCCTTCGAGACGCCGATGCTCTGGGCGATCGGCTTCCTGATCACCTTCACCTTCGGTGGTCTGACCGGCGTCATCCTGGCGTCGCCCCCGATGGACTTCCACGTCTCCGACTCGTACTTCGTGGTGGCCCACTTCCACTACGTCATCTTCGGTACGGTCGTCTTCGCGATGTTCTCCGGATTCCACTTCTGGTGGCCGAAGTTCACCGGCAAGATGCTGGACGAGCGCCTCGGCAAGATCACGTTCTGGACGCTGTTCGTGGGCTTCCACGGCACGTTCCTCGTGCAGCACTGGCTGGGTGTCGAGGGCATGCCGCGTCGTTACGCGGACTACCTCGCGGCCGACGGCTTCACGACGCTGAACACCATCTCGACGATCGCGTCCTTCCTGCTCGGCCTGTCGATCCTGCCGTTCTTCTACAACGTCTGGAAGACCGCCAAGTACGGCAAGAAGGTCGAGGTCGACGACCCCTGGGGCTACGGCCGCTCCCTGGAGTGGGCGACGTCCTGCCCGCCCCCGCGGCACAACTTCCTCACCCTGCCGCGCATCCGGTCCGAATCCCCGGCGTTCGACCTGCACCACCCGGAGATCGCCGCACTGGACGCCCTCCAGAACGGCCACGGCACGGCGGATGACAAGGCCCTCGCCGGCGGCAAGGAGGCTGGCAAGTGAAGATCCAGGGCAAGATGTTCATCTGGCTCTCCGTCTTCGTCCTCGCCATCGCGATCGTCTATGGCGTCTGGTCGAAGGAGCCGGCGGGCACCACCGCGCTGTTCCTCGCGTTCGGTCTCTGCATCATGATCGGCTACTACCTGGCCTTCACGGCCCGGCGGGTCGACGCGGGTGCGCAGGACAACGAGAACGCCGAGGTCGCGGACGACGCGGGCGAACTGGGCTTCTTCAGCCCGCACAGCTGGCAGCCGCTCTCGCTGGCCGTCGGTGGCGCCCTCGCCTTCCTGGGCGTCGTCTTCGGCTGGTGGCTGATCTACTTCTCGGCACCGGTCATCTTCGTCGGCCTGTTCGGTTGGGTCTTCGAGTACTACCGCGGCGAGAACCGCACGCAGTGACCACGGCTCTCGTGCCGTGAAGGGCGGGCCCGGACACCTCAACTGGTGTCCGGGCCCGCCCCGTTTGCAGTCCTCCAGCGCGCCGCTCCCGGGATTTCTCCATATTTTTGGTACATGAGTCCCAGACCCCGAACCCGGACGGTGCTGAGCTGCGGCCTCCTGCTCGTGCCCCTCGCGGTGTCCGCCACCGCGTGCGGGGGCTCGTCGTCGGAAGCGCTCTCCGCAAACCCCTACGACGCGGCCGACCAGATCACGTCCAACACTCCGGACGGGACACGGACGGCGGACCCCAACAAGCCGCTCGAAGTGTCCGTCAAGGACGACGAGGCGCGCCTCACGGACGTGACCGCGACCGACGCCTCCGGCCGCTCCATCCGCGGTGAGCTGACCGCCGACGGCAAGCACTGGCGGACCACCGTGCCGCTCGCCGCCGGCGTCCGCTACACCGTGCAGATCAGCACCGAGGACGAGGACGGCAACCCCGGCAGCAAGACGCTCCACGTCGCCACCAAGGGCGGCGGCGACCGCCTCCAGGTCACCTTCGGCCCGGACAGCGGCGAGTACGGCGTCGGCCAGCCGGTCACCGCCAAACTCAGCCGGGACGTCAAGGACCCGCAGGCGCGCGCCGTCGTCGAGAGCGCCCTCAAGGTCGACTCCACGCCCCGCGTCCAGGGCTCCTGGTACTGGGTCGACGGCAAGACCCTGCACTTCCGCCCCAAGGAGTACTGGCCCGCGCACGCCGCCATCGAGGTGCACAGCAACCTGGAGGGCCTGAAGATCTCCAAGGGCCTCTACGGCGGCCCCGCCAAGCCCGTGAAGCTCACCACCGGCGACAAGGTCGTCGCCGTCACCGACGCCTCCTCGCACACCATGACGGTGCTGCGCAACGGCCGGCAGATCAACACGCTGCCCGTCACCACCGGCAAGCCCGGCTTCGACACCCGCAACGGCGTCAAGGTCGTCCTCGCCAAGGAGAGCTTCGTCCGGATGACCAGCGGCAGCATCGGCATCCCGGAGGGCAGTTCGGACTCCTACGACCTGCCCGTCTACTGGGCGACGCGGGTCACCACCAGCGGCGAGTACGTGCACGCCGCGCCCTGGTCCGTGGGGTCGCAGGGCGCGGCCAACGTCAGCCACGGCTGCACGGGCATGTCCACCGGCGACGCCCAGTGGTTCTTCAACACCGTGCACGTCGGCGACATCGTGAAGGTCGTCAACAGCGGCGGCGACACCATGGCGCCCTTCGGCAACGGCTTCGGTGACTGGAACATGCCCTGGCAGGAGTGGCGCGAGGGCAGCGCCCTCAGGAACGGCACCGCCACCACAGGGGCGGCCGAGCGGCAGCGGGAGCCCGCCGATGCCGCCCGGCTGCGCCCCGAGGTCTGAGGACGCCTCAGACGGCCGCTCAGCTGCGTGCGAGGAGCCGTCCGCGCAGCAGGGAGGCGAGCGAGTCGGCGAACGCCACCGGGTCCACCGGATGCGTCACCGCCGCGTCCGCGCGGCTCCAGGTGGCCAGCCAGGCGTCCTGCGGGCGTCCGATGAGCAGCAGCACCGGCGGGCAGCTGTAGATCTCGTCCTTGATCTGCCGGCACACGCCCATCCCGCCGGCCGGTGCGGTCTCGCCGTCCAGGACGCAGACGTCGATGCCGCCCTGCTCCAGCGCCTCCAGGACGGCGGGCAGGGTCGCGCACTCCAGGATCTCCACCGGCGGGACATCGGCCGCGGGCTGCCGCCCGGCGGCCAGCCTCACCTGCTCGCGGGTGGTGGCGTTGTCGCTGTAGACCAGCACCGTGGCAGTCGCCTGCATCGTTCCTCCACGCTTCGAAGCGGTACGGACCGGGACGGGCACCTGTGCAGGGAACGCCCCCACCGTAGGTAGGGCTCGGATGCTACTCCCGCAGGGGCCGCGGACAGGAGGGTGCGGACACCACCAAGATCCGTCCGACGGCCCGTCAGGACTGGCCACGGTACGGCACCGAGCCGCTCCGGCACCCCGCGTTTCCCCCCTTCGGGCGAAGCCGGAAGAGCCCCGCAGGAGCAGGGCATACGGCCTTGACACACCGAACGGCACCCCCCGGAGTGAGGGCGGGATAAGCGACCGACATAATGTCGGTCGTGGCGACAGCAACGACAGTAGAAACCGGGCACGCGCACCCGTCGGTCAATCGACCGAATCTCACCAGCGTCGGAACCATCATCTGGCTGAGTTCCGAGCTGATGTTCTTCGCGGCCCTCTTCGCGATGTACTTCACCCTTCGATCGGTGACCGGTGCCGAGTATTGGAAGGAAACCTCCGATGCGCTGAACCTTCCGTTCTCCGCGACGAACACGACGATCCTGGTGCTCAGCTCGCTGACCTGCCAGCTCGGTGTTTTTGCGGCGGAGCGCGGCGACGTCAAGAAGCTCCGCACGTGGTTCGTGATCACGTTCATCATGGGCGCGATCTTCATCGGCGGTCAGGTCTTCGAGTACACCGAACTGGTCAAGGAAGAGGGCCTCTCGCTCTCGTCCGGCCCGTACGGCTCGGTGTTCTACCTGACCACCGGCTTCCACGGCTTGCACGTGACGGGCGGCCTGATCGCCTTCCTGCTGGTTCTGGGCAGGACGTACGCGGCCAAGAGGTTCACCCACGAACAGGCCACCGCGGCCATCGTCGTGTCCTACTACTGGCACTTCGTCGATGTCGTCTGGATCGGCCTCTTCGCCACGATCTACCTGATCCGGTAACCGGTCCCGACCGGGAAACCGCAGTTCAGACAGACATAGCCAAAGCATCGACGCAGAAGATCCTGACACCGGGGTAATCCGTGAAAAAGCTCTCCGCACGACGGCGCCATCCGCTGGCGGCGCTCGTCGTCCTACTCTTCGCGCTGGCGGTCACTGGGGGGCTGTACGCCGCGTTCGCGCCGGCGGACAAGGCTCAGGCCGATGACACCGCCCAGTCTCTTGCCATCAAGGAGGGCAAGAAGCTCTACGCCGTCGGCTGCGCCAGCTGCCACGGCACCGGCGGTCAGGGCTCGTCCGACGGCCCGAGCCTGGTCGGTGTCGGCGCCGCAGCCGTCGACTTCCAGGTGGGCACCGGCCGTATGCCGGCCCAGCAGCCCGGCGCCCAGGTGCCGCGGAAGACGCCCATCTACAACCAGGCGCAGATCGACCAGCTGGCGGCGTACGTCGCGTCGCTGGGCGCCGGTCCCGCCGTGCCCGGCAAGGACCAGTACAGCCCGGACGGTGCCGACGTCGGCAAGGGTGGCGAGCTGTTCCGCACCAACTGCGCGCAGTGCCACAACTTCACCGGCAAGGGCGGCGCCCTGACCAACGGCAAGTTCGCACCGACGCTCGAAGGCGTGGACCCGAAGCACATCTACGAGGCCATGCAGACCGGCCCGCAGAACATGCCCTCCTTCGGTGACGGCACGCTGTCCTCGGCGAACAAGAAGGACATCGTCGCGTACCTCGACGCCGTCAACGGCGATGACACCGCGAGCCCCGGTGGCCTGGACCTCGGTGGTCTCGGTCCGGTCAGTGAGGGTCTCTTCGGCTACATCTTCGGCCTGGGCGCGCTGGTCGCGGTCGCCATCTGGGTCGCTGCCCGGACTACGAAGGCCAAGAAGTCATGAGTGAGACTGGACGACACGCAGACGTGCCAGAAGAATCCCTTCCGAGTGAGCGCACCGCTCACGACAGTGCGCCGGCGAAGGCGGACAACCCCTTCGCCGATCCGGGTCTGCCCGCGCACGAGCATCGCATCCAGGACATCGACGAGAAGGCCGCCCGGCGCTCCGAGCGCGTCGTGGCCTACTTCTTCCTCCTGTCGATGCTCGCGACCGTCGCGTTCATCGCGTCGTATGTGATCTTCCCGATCGACAAGATCGTCTTCATCTGGCCGATCGGGCACATCAGCGCGCTGAACTTCTCCCTGGGCCTGTCCCTGGGTATCGCCCTCTTCGCCATCGGCGCCGGCGCGGTCCACTGGGCCCGCACGCTGATGTCGGACGAGGAGGTCGCCGACGACCGGCACCCGATCGAGGCGGAGCCCGAGGTCAAGGCCAAGGTGCTCGCCGACTTCGCGCAGGGCGCGAAGGAGTCCGGCTTCGGTCGCCGCAAGCTGATCCGTAACACGATGTTCGGTGCGCTGGCCCTGGTGCCGCTCTCCGGCGTCGTCCTGCTGCGCGACCTCGGGCCGCTGCCCGAGAAGAAGCTGCGCGGCACGGGCTGGAAGAAGGGCATCCGCCTGGTCAACCAGTCCACCAACCTCCCGCTGCGTCCCGAGGACATCGCGGTCGGCTCCCTGACGTTCGCCAAGCCCGAGGGCCTGGAGGAGGACGACGAGGAGTTCAACAGCAAGATCGCCAAGGACGCCCTGATGCTCGTGCGGATCCAGCCGCAGAACATCAAGGACAAGCAGGAACTTGAGTGGTCGCACGAGGGCATCGTGGCGTACTCGAAGATCTGCACCCACGTCGGTTGCCCGATCAGCCTGTACGAGCAGCAGACGCACCACGTGCTCTGCCCGTGCCACCAGTCCACCTTCGACCTGTCCGACGGCGGTCGCGTGATCTTCGGCCCCGCCGGCCACGCGCTTCCGCAGCTGCACATCACGGTGAAGGACGGCTACCTCGAAGCCGTCAGCGACTTCGCGGAGCCCGTCGGCCCGAGCTTCTGGGAGCGCGGATGAGTAACGAGACGAGCGCGACCACCGCGCGTCGCGGCCAGGCGCCGCGGGGCGAGCGGATCGCCGACTGGGCGGACGGCCGGCTGGGCATCTACAGCCTCGCCAAGGCCAACATGCGCAAGATCTTCCCGGACCACTGGTCCTTCATGCTGGGTGAGATCTGCCTCTACAGCTTCATCATCATCATCCTGACCGGTGTCTACCTGACGCTGTTCTTCCACCCGAGCATGGCCGAGGTCGTCTACCACGGCTCCTACGTGCCGATGCACGGGATCCGGATGACCCAGGCGTTCGAGTCGACGCTGAACATCAGCTTCGACGTCCGCGGTGGTCTGCTGATCCGGCAGATCCACCACTGGGCGGCGCTGATCTTCCTCGCCGGCATGATGGTCCACATGATGCGGGTGTTCTTCACCGGCGCCTTCCGCAAGCCGCGTGAGGTCAACTGGCTGTTCGGCTTCCTGCTGCTGGTGCTGGGCATGTTCACCGGCTTCACCGGCTACTCCCTCCCCGACGACCTGCTCTCCGGCACCGGCGTGCGGTTCATCGAGGGTGTCATCCTGGCGATGCCGCTGATCGGCTCGTACCTGCAGATGTTCATCTTCGGCGGGGAGTTCCCGGGGCACGACATCATTCCGAGGTTCTTCACGGTGCACGTGCTGCTGCTGCCGGGCATCATGCTCGGTCTGCTGGTGGCCCACCTGATCCTGGTCTTCTACCACAAGCACACGCAGTTCCCGGGTGCCGGCAAGACCAACAAGAACGTCGTCGGCATGCCGCTGCTGCCGGTCTACATGGCCAAGGCCGGAGGCTTCTTCTTCCTGGTCTTCGGTGTCATCTCGGTCATCGCGGCCATCGCCAGCATCAACCCGGTGTGGGCCATCGGCCCGTACCGCCCGGACCAGGTGTCCACCGGCGCCCAGCCCGACTGGTACATGGGCTTCGCCGAGGGCCTCGTCCGAGTGATGCCGGGCTGGGAGTGGGACTTCTGGGGTCACACCATCAACTTCGGTGTGCTCATCCCGATCCTGATCTTCCCGCTGGTGCTGGTGGCCATCGCGGTCTACCCGTTCATCGAGTCCTGGGTGCGGGGTGACAAGCGCGAGCACCACATCCTGGACCGTCCGCGCAACGCCCCGACCCGTACCGGCTTCGGTGTGGCCTGGCTGGTCGCGTACTTCGTGATGCTGATCGGTGGCGGTAACGACCTGTGGGCGACCCACTTCCACCTGTCGATCAACTCGATCACCTGGTTCGTGCGGATCGCGTTCTTCGTCGGCCCGGTGCTGGCGTTCATCGCCACCAAGCGGATCTGCCTGGGTCTGCAGCGCCGCGACCGGGACAAGGTGCTGCACGGCCGCGAGTCGGGCATCATCAAGCGCCTGCCGCACGGTGAGTTCGTCGAGGTCCATGAGCCGCTCACCCAGGAGCAGCTGCACGTCCTCACCCAGCACGAGCAGCCCGCTCCGCTGGAGCTGGCGGCCGAGGTCGACGAGAACGGCGTCGAGCGCAAGGTCACGCGGTCGCAGAAGCTGCGTGCCAAGCTCTCGAAGGCGTACTACGGCGAGGACAACGTCATCCCGAAGCCGACCGTCGAGGAGTACAAGGAGATCAGCAGCGGCCACGGCCACCACTGATCACCGAGCCGCCGTGAGGACACGGCGGAAGTGACGCCACCCAGAGGGCCCCGTCCGGACACCGGACGGGGCCCTCCGGCATTCCCCGGGCTCGGTAGGGTTTGCCTCATACGCAGGAACCGACCAGGAGTGTGGACCATGAACGTTGCGACCCCGGCAGGCGGCGACAGCGTGGCGGCCCACACCTGGCCGGGTGTCCTGAACGCCCTGCTCGACGGCCGGGACCTCGCCGCGGACGACACCGCCTGGGCGATGGACCGGATCATGCGGGGCGAGGCCACCGACGCGCAGATCGCCGGGTTCGCGGTGGCGCTGCGGGCCAAGGGCGAGACCGTCGCGGAGATCTCCGGGCTGGTCCGCGCGATGTATGCGCACGCCCGGCTGATCGAGGTGGCGGGCCCCGGTGTGGACATCGTGGGCACCGGCGGCGACGGCGCCAAGACCGTCAACATCTCCACGATGTCCTCCATCGTGGTGGCCGGTACGGGCGCGAAGGTCGTCAAGCACGGCAACCGTGCCGCGTCCTCGGCGAGCGGCTCCTCCGACGTCCTGGAGAAGCTCGGCGTCCGGCTGAACCTCTCGCCGCGGCGGGTCGTGGAGGTCGCCGAGGAGGCGGGCATCACGTTCTGCTTCGCGGTCACCTTCCACCCGGCGCTGCGCCACGTCGCCACCGCCCGCGGTCAGCTCGGCATCCGGACCACGTTCAACGTGCTGGGCCCGCTCACCAACCCGGCGCGGGTGCAGGCGCAGGCGACCGGCGTCGCGGACGCCCGGATGGCGCCGATCCTCGCCGGGGTGCTCGCCGAGCGCGGTTCGTCCGCGCTGGTCTTCCGCGGCGACGACGGGCTGGACGAGCTGACGACGACGGCGACGTCGCGGGTGTGGATCGTGCGGGACGGCGCGGTGCGGGAGGAGACCTTCGACCCGCGGGACGTCGGCATCCCGCTGGTCCCGGTGGAGGCGCTGCGCGGTGCCGACGCGGCGTACAACGCCGAGGTGGCGCGGCGGCTGCTGGACGGGGAGAAGGGCCCGGTCCGGGAGGCGGTGCTGCTGAACTCGGCGGCGGCGCTCGCCGCGCTCGCGCCGACCGCGGCGCCGCTGACCGAGCAGCTCCGGGCCGGTATGGAGCGGGCGGCGGAGTCCATCGACTCCGGCGCGGCCAAGCGGGCGCTGGAGCGCTGGGCGGCGGCCAGTCACGCCTGAGCGACGGGCGGCGGCCGGTAACGCCCGAGCGCCGTACGGCCGTTGCGGGAATTCCGTGCAATTCCGGTCCGGTTGATCTCAACAACCGGACCGGGCTTGCGCCGTTCCGTGCATATGGCATGATGCTGCGCAGGTCACGAGTGACAGCGACACAGGCCCCGGCCCGCTGTCCGGCAACCCTCCTTCCGTGGCGGGGTGCCCCGGGTGATGACCAGGCCGCAGGCAGCGAGGTCTGCGGCAAGCGCGGATCCCTCGCCAGGGATCCTGGTCCTCAGAGGGAGAACTTCCGTGAACCAGCGAATGCGATAGGGCTGCACAAGCCCCCTCTCCAGCTTTTCGCTTTCTGAAGCAATTCAGCGCTCCGCCGCTGCTTTTTCCTGCCGAATTCCGCCGCGCCCTTTCGCGCTTCCGCCTGCCCGCGCGCGGTGAATTCGCCTTTCTCTCACGGGAGTTCGCCATGTCTGTCTCCACCGTTGCCACCGACCGCCCCCTCTGTGACGAACTGAGCGTTCTGGGGCGAGATGTTCAGGTGCCGCTGGCCACCGGCGGCGAGATCGGCTACGCCGCCCTGGACTACGCGGCGAGCGCCCCGGCGCTCCAGCGGGTCTGGGACGACGTGGCCGCCTACGCCCCGTACTACGGGAGCGTGCACCGCGGCGCCGGCTACCTCTCGCAGCTCTCCACCGACCTCTTCGAGAACGCCCGCGCCACCGTCGCCGACTTCCTCGGCTGCCGCGACGACGACCAGGTGATCTTCACGCGCTCCACCACCGACTCCCTCAACCTGCTGGCCGCCGCGCTGCCGCCGGCCACCCGGGTCTTCGTCTTCGAGACCGAGCACCACGCCGCGCTGCTGCCGTGGGAGCAGCGCGACGGCGTCGACGTCACCTACCTCGACGCACCGCGCACCCCCCGGCAGGCCGTCGACACCCTGGAGAAGGCCCTCGCCGCCCGCGAGCCCCACGGGCAGGCTTTGGTCTGTGTGACCGGCGCCTCCAACGTCACCGGCGAGATCTGGCCGATCAAGGAGCTGGCCGCCGCGGCCCACGCCCACGGCGCGCGGATCGTGCTGGACGCCGCCCAGCTGGTGCCGCACCAGCCCGTCCACCTCGCCGAACTCGACGTGGACTGGGTCGCGTTCTCCGGCCACAAGCTGTACGCGCCGTTCGGCTCCGGGGTGCTGGCCGGCCGTGCCGACTGGCTGCAGGACGCCGACCCGTACCTGGCCGGCGGCGGTGCCAGCCGCACCGTCGCACGCCGCCCCGACGGCGGCGTCGACGTCGCCTGGCACACGACCGCCGCCCGTCACGAGGCCGGTTCGCCCAACGTCATCGGCGCCTACGCGATCGCCTCCGCGTGCCGGGCGCTCACCGAGGCGGGCTTCGACGCGGTCGTCGCCCGCGAACAGGAACTCATCACCCGCGTCCGGACCGGCCTCGCGGAGATCCCCGGCGTCCGCGTCCTGTCCCTCTTCGGCGACGACGCCCACCGCGTCGGGGTGCTCTCCTTCGTCGTCGACGGCTGGGACAGCTCCCGCCTCGCGGCGGCGCTGTCCACGGAGTACGGGATCGGCGTCCGCGACGGGCTCTTCTGCGCCCACCCGCTGGTCCGTGCGCTGCTCGGCGGGGCTCGGGACGAGCCCGCCGAGTGCGGGTCGCCTGCGCCTGTGCCTGCGGCAGGCGGGAGCGCGTTGGGTGCGGTGCGGGTCAGCTTCGGTGCCGGGACGCCCGACGAGCATGTGGACCGCTTTGTCCGGGCGGTCCGGGAGCTGGTGGCCTAGCGGCCTGCGTTGTGCCCGTCCGCTGCGCGGTGCCGGGTGCGGTGCGTTGCCCGCTGTCCGTTTGTTTGCGCCTGCGGCGGGCGTGGTCGCTGCGCGAGGCTTTTCGGCTGCGGTGCCGGACCTCCGGACTTCGTCCTGCGGTCCGTCCCCTTCCGTGGGTGGGTGGGGAAAGAAAAAGACGGTGGGGGCTGGCCTTGACTGTCCGGCGTGCCTGAGTGGGAGGGGCCGCTCGTACGGACTGTGGTCGGGGGCGGACGACGACGGTGGCACGCCCATGGATCGACCACTGACAGGGAATGTCGACAACGGTGGCGCACCCCCACCGGCCTCTCACCACCCACTCACGGGAGGGGGCCCGCCGGAGGACGGAGTCCGCAGGTGGGCCCCCGCTCCCGACAACCCACGCCCGCCGCAGGCGCAACGGCGAACAACCCCCACGGCGGGCGAGCCGAACAACTACGCAGCCCGCCGCAGGCAAACCCCCCACGGCGGGAGAGCCGAAGAACTACGCAGCCCGCCGCAGGCGACCGGCGAACCGCACGCCGCAGGCGTCAGGCATCCAAACCGATGGCAAACGCCGCCTCCAGGTCATGCTGCGAATACGTGCGGAACGCAATATGCGTCTCGGTGGAGGCGACGCCGGGGACCTTGCTGATGCGGCCGGGGATGACGTCGGCGAGGTCGTCGTGGGCGGCCACGCGGACCATCGCGATGAGGTCGTGGGCGCCGGTGACGGAGTACACCTCGCTGACCCCTTCGAGCGCGGCGATCTGCTCGGCGATCTCCGGGATCTGGTCCACGCTGGTCTTGATGAGCACGATCGACGTGATCACGGCTGGCTCTCTCCCTCGGTCGCCGGTGCATTCCCCCTGGTGACCTCCACAGTAGCGGGCCGGTGGCGGGCCCATGCGTAGAGGAAGCCGAGGGCGAAGCCGATGACGTGGGCGAGGTAGGCGACGCCGGGGCCCGCCGGGTCGCGTTGGGCGGCCAGCCACTGGAGGGCGAACCAGAAGAGCAGCACCACCCAGGCGGGGAAGCGCAGCGGGAGGAAGAAGAGGAAGGGGAAGAGGCTGGTGACGCGGGCGCGGGGGAAGAGGTAGAGGAACGCGCCCAGGACGCCGGAGATGGAGCCGGAGGCGCCGACCAGCGTCTGGCCGGAGGTGGCGTGGGCGGCGGCGTAGCCGAGGAGTGCCAGGTAGCCGGTGACGAGGTAGAAGACGGTGTACGCGGTGCGGCCCATGCGGGCTTCGGTCATGCCGCCGAAGACGTGCAGGAAGAGGGCGTTGCCGAGCAGGTGCAGCCAGCTGCCGTGGACGAAGAGCGCGGTGAGCGGGGTGAGCCAGGCGGCCGGGTGGCCGGCCCACAGGTCGCGGGGGATGACGCCCCAGCGCGCGAAGTACGCGGACTGTGCCTGGAGGAGGGCGTCGCCGGTGCCGTGGAGCGGGTTGAGGCCGGAGGCGGGGCCGAGGACGAAGAGGACGCAGCAGACGGCGATGAGGAGGTTGGTCACGGAGTACGTGCTGCGGGCGGGACGGTCCGGATGGCGGGCGTCCGGTGGGGTGCCCGGCTGCCGGGGCCGGGCGTCGTCGGGCGGTGGGGGAGGCAGGGGCGGCGCCGTCATGAGGGGATCATGCCGTAATGGGGGGGATCGGGGCGGACTGCCTCGCCGCGTCCCGTCTCCTGGGCGGTGCCCGCGCGGCCGTGCCGTCAGGCCGTAGGGTTACGGTCGGTACTTTGCGTACTTCCCGCAGTCCGACGGCGCACCGCGTGAGGCCGCAGCACCCGCACCGCACGAGTAGGAAGAAGGACGATCACGATGGCTGTTCCCCTGCCGACGGACCGGACCCGGTGGCGCTGCACGCTCTGTGGCAACCTCACCCGCTTCGACGTGACCCGCACGTCCAAGGTGGTCGAGTACACCCACCTCGATCTGGCCGGGGAGCCGAAGATCGAGGAGCGCGAGGTGCTCAGCGACGCCGTCGAGTCCGTGCGCTGCCGCTGGTGCAACGCGGTCGACCAGATCGAACTGGTCGACCGTCCGGGCGCGGACGTCTGAGGGTCGGGGCGAGTAGACCGTGGTGGAGCGTCCAGCAGGGGAGCCGGGGGCGAGCGGGGCGGCGTCCGGCGGCGGGGGCGAGGAGGCCCTCGACCGTCCGCTGCCCGAGGGCGTCCGGCACCGTGTCGTGGCGCTCACCGCGGACGCGTTCGGCGCCCTGACGGTGTCCGAACTCCCGCCGTCGCTGCGGCAGTACGCCCGTTTCACGCCCTCGCGGCGCGCCAAGTTCGCGGGGAACGCGATGGCCGCCGCGCTGGAGAGCGACGCCGTCTTCCGGCAGCGCATCGCGGGGAAGGTCCGCGAGGCGCAGCCGGAGGTCGCCGAGGCGCTGGAGCGGGGCACCGCGCCCGCCGCCGCCGATCCGCTGGACCTCGCGGCGGCGGCGTACGTGCTGCGCCCCGACGGCTGGCCGAAGCTGGTCGCCGCGGCGGGCGAGGAGGCGCAGCGGGCGCGCGCCGAGCGGGCGGAGGAGGAGGCCGAGCGCGAACTGACCCGGCTCCGTGAGGAGCTGGCGCGGGCCCGGGCGGACGCCCGCGCCGACGCCGACCGGGCGCGCGCCGAGCTGGACGCCGCCCGCAAGGAGAACGACGCGCTCCAGCGGAAGCTGCGCAGCGCCCTCAGCGATGTGAAGCGCGGCGCGGCGACGGTCCGCAAGGCGGAGGCGGAGCTGGAGTCGGAGCGGTCCCGGGCGGCGTCCGAGAAGGCGGCGGCCGACAGCGAGCTGCGCCGCCTCAAGGCGCGGATCGGGGAGAGCGAGGCGGCGCTGGAGACCAGCCGCCGGGCCGCCCGGGAGGGCCGCAGCGTCGAGGACATGCGGGTGCGGCTGCTGCTGGACACCGTGCTGGACGCGGCCCAGGGGCTCCGCCGGGAGCTGGCGCTGCCGCCCGCCGGGGTGCGGCCCGCCGACACCGTCGAGGCGGTGGAGCCCGGCCGGATGACGCCGAAGGACATCGCCACCCGCGCGCTGTCGGAGACCGATCCGGCCCTGCTCGACCAGTTGCTGGCGCTGCCGCAGGCCCATCTGGTGGTGGACGGCTACAACGTCACCAAGACCGGTTATCCGACGATGCCGCTGGACAAGCAGCGGCTGCGGCTGCTGGGCGGCCTCGCGGTGCTCGCCGCCCAGACCGGCGCGGAGATGACGTGTGTCTTCGACGGTGCGGAGCTGGCGGCGCCGGTGCTGCTCGCGCCGCCGCGCGGGGTGCGGGTGCTGTTCAGCAAACCGGGCGTGACGGCGGACGAGTTGATCCGGCAGCTGGTGCGCGCGGAGCCGCCGGGGCGGCCGGTGGTGGTGGTCTCCACCGACCGTGAAGTGGCGGACGGGGTGGCGAAGGCCGGGGCGCGGCCGGTGGCATCGGCCCTGTTGCTCAAGCGACTTGCCCGCGTCTGACGGACGGCGTGCCCGGGGGTGACGGTTCGACGATTTGTCCGCTCCCCGCTCTCTGACCGTCAAGTGCCCACTACAGCCCGTGTGATGTTGGTAAAACCTGGCCTCGGCGCGGAGTTTTTTACCCGGGAGGATTTGAAGCGATCACAACTCGGTTACTAAGGTCGGGCCTCGAACCTTCATGCAGTTGATCATCCACCCGGGATGAACAGTGAAGGAACCGCCGAGTCCGCGGCGTCCACGCGGAGCCGGGGTCACCACCCCCCACTTCCCGGTAGGCGGCTGAAGGAAGAAGGAGCTCGCCCCCGTGGCGTCCCACCGTCGACCCAAGCAGCCGAGCCGTACTCGTGTGACCGTGCTCACCGCGACCGCAGCGGCGGCCGTCGCCCTCTCCTCCCAGGCCGCGCAGGCCGCCCCGTCGAAGAAGGACGTCAAGTCCGAGGTCGACAAGCTCTACGAGCAGGCGGAGCAGGCGACCGAGAAGTACAACGGCGCCAAGGAAGATCAGCAGAAGCTCCAGAAGGAGGTCGCCGACCTCCAGGACAAGGTGGCCCGTGGCCAGGGCGAGCTGAACGAGCTGCGCAAGGGCCTGGGCGCCGTCGCCTCCGGCCAGTACCGCAGCGGCAGCATCGACCCCTCCGTCCAGCTGTTCCTCTCGGGTGACCCGGACACCTATCTGGAGAAGGCCGCCACCCTCGACCAGCTGAGCGGCAAGCAGGCCGACCAGCTCAAGGTCATCGCGGACAAGCAGCGCCGTCTCGCGCAGGAGCGCGCGGAGGCCGCCGGCAAGATCAAGGACCTCTCCGAGACCCGTAAGGCGCTCGGCGAGAAGAAGGACGAGATCCAGGGCAAGCTCGCCAAGGCGCAGGAGCTGCTCAACACCCTCACCGCCAAGGAGAAGGAGGCGCTCCAGGCCAAGGAGGACCGCGCCAACCGCTCCAACGACCGCGTCGACCTCGGCCACGACGTCCCCGCCTCGCAGCGCGGTGCCGCCGCCCTCGCCGCCGCCCAGTCGAAGATCGGCTCGCCCTACGTCTGGGGCGCCACCGGCCCGTCCTCCTTCGACTGCTCGGGTCTGACCTCCTGGGCGTACCAGCAGGCCGGCCAGTCGCTGCCGCGCACCTCGCAGGCGCAGGCCAGTGCCGGTACCCGCATCGGCATGAGCGAGCTGAAGCCGGGCGACCTGGTGCTCTTCTACGGCGACCTGCACCACATCGGTCTCTACGCGGGCAACAACACCGTGCTGCACGCGCCGAAGCCCGGCGCCGCGGTCCGCTACGAGTCGATCAACAACATGCCGTTCCAGTACGGCGTCCGCGTCTGACGCTCCGGGCCCACCCGCCCGGCGGCAGCGCCGCACACCTCCCGCCCCGTCGGTGACCTCGTAGGTCGCCGGCGGGGCGGCGTACGGTGCCGCCCGGGCGGCCCCCAGCGGTTTCGTCGCCGTACGCCCCGGCTTACGATCGGCCGCATGGCAGGTCAGGGTGTACGGCGACCGCCCCGGGCCACGGCCGCGGGGAGCGCCGTGCTGCTGACCGTGGTGCTCGCCGCCGCGACCGGCTGTGCGGCAGAGCCGCCGCCGCGGACCCGGTTCCCCGAGGTGCAGCGGATGCTGGACGCCCGCGCCCGGGCGGTGCGGCAGCACGACGAGGCCGCGTTCCTCGCCTCCGTCGACCCGGTGCGGCCCGGCTACCGCGACCGGCAGCGCCGCGCCTTCCGCGCGATCGAGGAGCTGCCGCTGACCGGCTGGCGCTACGACCTCGTCGCGACCGACGCCTTTCCGCTGGCGTCCGGCGGGAACACGATGGCCGCCAAGGTCGAACTCCGCTACCGGATCAAGGGCTTCGACGCCGAGCCGGTGACCTCCGTGCAGTATCTGACGCTGACCCGCACGTCCGGGCGCTGGCGGATCGCCTCGGACGACGAGGGCACCGCGTCCGGGCACGCCGGCACCCGTCAGCTGTGGGACCAGGGGGCGGTGGCGGCCGTGCGGGGGCGGCACGCGCTGGTGCTGGGGGATGCCGGGGACCGCGGGCGGCTGGCGGATCTGGCGCGGCGGGCGGACGCGGCGGTGCCCGCCGTCACCGCCGCGTGGCGGGGCCGCTGGAGCGGTCAGGTGGTGATCGAGGCGCCGGGTTCGGTCGCCGGGATGGCCCAACTGCTGGGCAGCGGTGACCCGTCCGCGTACGCGGGCATCGCGGCGGTGACGACCGGTGAGGCGGGCGCGCAGGCGAAGGCCCCGGCCGACCGGGTGATCGTCAACCCGGAGGCGTACGCGGACCTCAACGACGTGGGCCGCGCGGTGGTGCTGTCGCACGAGATCACCCATGTCGCCACCCGCACGGCCACCACCGGCGACACCCCGCTGTGGCTCTCCGAGGGGTTCGCCGACTGGGTGGCGTACCGGGGCAGGCGCCATGCGGCGGCCGCGGCGGCGCCGGAGCTGTCGCGGGCGGTCGCCACCGGGCATCCGCCGCAGCGGCTGCCCGCCGACGCGGACTTCGGCTTCACCGGCGGCGCCGACCGGCTGGCGAAGGCGTACGAGTCGGGCTGGCTGGCCTGCCGGATGATCGCGGACACCTGGGGCGAGGCGAAGCTGCGCGCGTTCTACCGGGCGGCGGGTGGCGTCCCGACGGGGGAGGGGCACGCGGGGCCGGGGACGCAGCCGGGTGCACAGTCGCCGTCGTCGGGGGCCGTGGGTGGGGCGCCGAGCGGTGTGCCGTCCGCCGGAGCGTCGGCCGGGGGCGACGACTCCCGGGGCGGCGGCGCGGACGGGGCCGGGCGGCGGGTCGTCGGCGGGCATCCGGCGGCGCCCGCGCCGGGGGCGGTGGACGAGCGTCGTACGGCGGTCCGCAACGCCCGTGTCGACACCGCGTTCCGGTCCCAACTCGGCCTGAGCGCGGGTGAGTTCACCAAGAAGTGGCGGGCCTATCTCAAGGCCGCGCTGACCTGACGGGGGAGTGGCTGCCGGGCGGCGCGGACGGGCCGCCGTCCTCGGCCTCGTCCGAGCCGGCGTCCGGGGCCGCCTCCGGTACGGGACGCTCCGCCGCCTCGTCGGCCGTTCTCGGCACCGTCATCCGCCACAGCCTGCGGGCGGCGAGGAGTGCGGCCCAGACCAGCAGGGCGTCGCGGAGCAGCAGGAGCGTCAGGCCCGGTGCGTCGCTCGCCACCACATGGTCGAACCAGAGCGGGAACTCCCAGCAGGTCAGGCCCGTCGCGGCCAGGACCAGCAGCACCGGCAGGGTCTGCCGGCTCGCCCGGACGGTCAGGCAGACCGCGCCGAGCCCCACCGGCCACAGCAGGTACTGCGGGCTGATGACCCGGCTGGTGACGGTGGCCAGCAGCACCGCGGTGAACGCCGCGTCGCACCACACCGCGGGCCGGGGCGCGGAGCGGAGCCCGGCCCGCAGCCGCCACCACGGCAGCCAGCCGAGGGCAGCGGCCGTCAGCACCGTCGCCACCACGCTGACCTGCGGCACCAGCGGGCCGACGAACTCCAGCGAGCCGTAGCGCAGCACCACCTCGCCGGGCCAGCCGAAGTGCCGTGCCACATGGAAGACGAGCGCGCCGAGCGACTCGACCTCCGTACCGCGGTCCCGCTGGGCGGTGAGGAAGGCGAACGCACCCGGGGCGGCGAGGACGCAGCCGAATGCCAGTGCCGCACCGCAGACGGCGGTGGCGCTCCACAGCGCCCGCGCCCGGCGGCCGCGCAGCGGCGCCCCGCACAGCAGCAGCACCGGCCACACCTTCAGCAGCGCCCCGACGGCGATCAGCGCCCCGGACAGACGCGGGTGGCGGGCACCGGCGCAGAGCGCGGCGACCGCGACGGCGGTCACCATCAGGTCGTAGCGGGCGTACCCGGTCGGGCCGAGCAGCGCGACCCCGGCGATCCACACCCAGGCGCCCGCCGGACGGTGGCCCGGCCGCCGCCCGGTCCGTACGAGCAGCGCGAGGACGGCGGCGTCGGCGGCGAGCAGCAGCACGGAGAAGGCGTGCGGGTAGGAGAGGAACGGCAGCAGCCCGGGGGAGAGCATCGCGAGGGCGGCGCCCGGCGGGTACTGCCAGGTGACGTCGCCGACCGGGAAGGAGCCGGAGCGCAGCACCTCCGCCCAGTTCCGGTAGATCACCGCCACATCGCTGGTGACGTCCGGACCCGGCACCACCAGCACCTTCAGGACGCAGAGGAGGAGGACGGCGCGGGTCACCGCCCAGCAGAGGAGCTGGAGACGGGCGGTCGGGAGGCGGCCGGGCCGGATCCGTTCCGCCGGGAGGCGGTCGCGGACGGCCGGGGCGGGGGACGGCCGGGCCGTGGGCCGGGCGCCGCCGGGGTGCGGGGAAGCCATGGTCACCTCGTTGTCCGTCTCTCGCCGGGTCGTCCCGCGGGGCCGTGCGCCGTACCGGTCGCGCCGGGGCGGTCTGCGCCCGGTCCGTCCGGCGCCTCCCGGGCGGCGGGCCCCGGCCCCGCCCCGGGGCATGATGCCGGACGCCGTCCGCCGCACCCCGTCTCCCGGCCCCGGCGCGTCCCGGACCGGCGCCGCCCCCGGGGCCGCTCCGGGAACGACCCGGTACTGTCGGCCGGAGGGCGGGGCCACCGGGCCGCGCCCGCCGAGCCGAACCGACGCCGAGAGACCAGCGTGCACAAGACCCTCATCGTCACCAACGACTTCCCGCCGCGCCCCGGCGGCATCCAGGCGTTCCTGCACAACATGGCGCAGCGCCTGGACCCCACCCAGGTCGTCGTGTACGCCTCCACCTGGAAGCGCGGCGCCGAGGGGCGCGAGGCCACCGCCGCCTTCGACGCCGAGCAGGAGTTCCCGGTCGTCCGCGACCGTACGACGATGCTGCTGCCCACCCCGGCCGTCACCCGCCGCGCCACCGCGCTGCTGCGCGAGCACGGCTGTACGTCGGTGTGGTTCGGGGCCGCGGCACCGCTCGGCCTGATGGCGCCCGCGCTCCGCGCCGCCGGGGCGCGCCGGATCGTCGCCACCACCCATGGCCACGAGGCCGGCTGGGCGCAGCTGCCCGCCGCCCGGCAGCTGCTGCGCCGCATCGGCGAGGGCACCGACACCCTCACCTACCTCGGCGAGTACACCCGCCGCCGGATCGGCGCCGCGCTCACCCCCGAGGCCGCCGCCCGGATGGCCCAACTGCCGCCCGGCGTCGACGAGAAGACCTTCCACCCCGGCTCCGGCGGCGACGAGATCCGCGCCCGCCTCGGCCTCACCGACCGGCCCGTCGTCGTCTGCGTCTCCCGGCTGGTGCCGCGCAAGGGGCAGGACACCCTGATCGAGGCGATGCCCGCGATCACCGCCGCGGTGCCGGACGCCGTCCTGCTGATCGTCGGCGGCGGCCCGTACGAGAAGGAGCTGCGGGCGCTGGCGGAGCGCACCGGGGTGGCGGGGTCGGTGCGGTTCACCGGCGCGGTGCCGTGGGCGGAGCTGCCGGCCCACTACGGCGCGGGCGACGTCTTCGCGATGCCGTGCCGCACCCGGCGCGGCGGCCTCGACGTCGAGGGCCTGGGCATCGTCTACCTGGAGGCGTCCGCCACCGGGCTGCCCGTCGTGGCCGGTGACTCCGGCGGTGCGCCGGACGCGGTGCTGGACGGCGAGACCGGCTGGGTGGTGCCCGGCGGCTCCCCGCAGGCCACCGCCGAACGCCTCGTCACGCTCCTTCAGGACCCGGAGCTGCGCCGCCGGATGGGCGAGCGGGGCCGGGTCTGGGTCGAGGAGAAGTGGCGCTGGGACCTGCTCGCCGAGAAGCTGAAGGAACTGCTCTGAGCCTGCGGGCGCGTCCGTGAACCCGCAGGTCGGAAGGGTGCGGGCGAGCCCCGGAGCGGCCGCCTCCGGACACACCGACGGGGCGCGCCCGGTGGGCCGCGCCCCGTACGTCTGCCGTGCCGGCCGGTCCGTCAGCCGCGGTAGAGCGCCTCGATCTCCTCGGCGAAGTCCTTCGCCACCACGTTCCGCTTGAGCTTCAGCGACGGCGTGACATGGCCGGAGTCCTCGGTCAGCTGGGTCGGCAGGATGCGGAACTTCCGGACCGACTCGGCCTTGGAGACCGCGGCGTTGCCGTCGTCCACGGCGCGCTGCACGGCGGCCAGCAGCTCCGGGTCGTCGGCGAGTGAGACCGCGGTGGAGTCCGCGGGGCGGCCGTGCTCGGCGGCCCAGCGCGGCAGGAACTCCTCGTCGAGGGTGATCAGCGCACCGATGAACGGCCGGCCGTCGCCGACGACCATGCACTCCGCGATCAGCGCGTGCGCCCGCATCCGGTCCTCGATCACGGCGGGGGCGACGTTCTTGCCGCCCGCCGTCACCAGGATCTCCTTCTTCCGCCCGGTGATGGTGAGGTAGCCGTCCTCGTCGAGGGTGCCGAGGTCGCCGGTGTGGAACCAGCCGTCGGAGAGTGCCTCGGCGGTGGCCGCCTCGTTGTTCCAGTACTCCGTGAACAGGTGCTCGCCGTGGAGCAGCACCTCGCCGTCGTCGGCGATCCGCACCACCGAGCCGGGCAGCGGCTGGCCGACGGTGCCGATCTTCTGCCGGTCCCAGGGGTTGAAGGCCGTCGCCGCACAGGACTCCGTCAGGCCGTACCCCTCCAGGGCGGTGAAGCCGATGCCGCGGTAGAAGTGGCCGAGCCGCTCGCCGAGCGGGGCGCCGCCGGAGATGGCGTGCGTGGCGCGGCCGCCGAGGACGGCGCGGAGCTTGCCGTAGACCAGCTTGTCGAAGAACTTGTGGCGCAGCCGCAGACCGAACTTCGGGCCCGCCGCGGTGTCCAGCGCCTTGCTGTAGGCGATGGCGGTGTCCGCCGCCCGGTCGAAGATCTTGCCCTTGCCGTCGGCCTGCGCGGTGGCACGCGCCCCGTTGTAGACCTTCTCGAAGACCCGGGGCACGCCCAGGATCAGCGTCGGCCGGAACGAGGCGAGGTCGTCGGTGAGGTGCTTGATGTCCGGCGCGTGGCCCAGCTTGATCGGCGCCATCACACAGGCGATCTGCACCAGCCGGCCCAGCACGTGCGCGACCGGCAGGAAGAGCAGCACCGACGACTCACCGGTGCGGAAAAGCGGACGCAGCCGCTCGACGACGTTGCCGACCTCGGCGAAGAAGCTGCGGTGGGTGAGGACACAGCCCTTGGGGCGGCCGGTGGTGCCGGAGGTGTAGACGATCGTGGCGGGCGAGTCGGCGTCCGCGAGGGCGGAGCGCTCGTCCACCTCCTCGTCGGTCAGCGCGGCGCCCGCGGCCGACAGCCGGGCGACGGCGTCCCGCTCGATCTGCCAGATGTGGGCCAGCGCGGGCAGCCGGTCGCGTACGGATTCCACGGCCGCCTCGTGCGCGGGCGTCTCCACCAGGCAGGCCACCGCGCCGGAGTCGCCGAGGATCCACTGGATCTGCTCGGCGGAGCTGGTCTCGTAGACCGGTACGGTGATCGCCCCGGCGCTCCAGATGGCGAAGTCCAGCAGCGTCCACTCGTAGCGGGTGCGCGACATCAGGCCGATGCGGTCGCCGGGCTGGATGCCGGAGGCCATCAGCCCCTTGGCGACCGCGCGGACCTCGGCGAGGAATGCGGTGGCCGTGACGTCCTGCCACGCGCCGTCGACCTTCCGGCCCACGACCGCGACCTCCGGGTGCTGCGCGGCGTTGCGGCGGATGAGATCCGTCAGATTGCCGTCCGAAGGGACCTCGTACAGAGCCGGAAGGCTGAACTCGCGCAAGACTGCTGCTCCTCATTGGCGCCGGTGCCACGACGCTGTGTGCTGCACCGGTTCGGTCCATGACTGGCAGGGGACTGGACTGCCCGGACGTTACCCACCGGTATTGCTTTGGGGTAGGGGGTACGGCCAGATGTTCGATGCGTCACATGTCAAGGGTGCGCCGTGGGACTTACGGCCCCACCTGCGAGGCGCAGGCCGCCCGCGCAGACTAGACCAGCGTTTCGGTGACCGGAAAGTAACCGGCGGACGGCGCCCTCCCGACCCGCGGAACCGGCACCTAGGATTTCCGGCATGCGACTGCATGTGGTCAGTGACGTACACGGCAACAGCCGGGACCTCGCCCGCGCCGGTGAGGGCGCCGACGCCCTCGTCTGCCTCGGCGATCTCGTGCTCTTCCTCGACTACGCCGACCACGCGCGCGGCATCTTCCCCAGCCTCTTCGGCGCCGACAACGCCCGCCGCCTCATCGACCTGCGCAACGCCCGCCGCTTCGACGAGGCCCGCGCCTTCGGCCGCCGCCTGTGGGGCGAGCTGGACGCCGCCGGGCAGCCGCGCGAATCCGTCATCGAGACCGCCGTCCGCGGCCAGTACGCCGAACTCTTCGCCGCCCTGCCCACCCCCACCTACGCCACCTTCGGCAACGTCGACATCCCGCGCCTGTGGCCCGAGTACGCCCGCGAGGGCACCACCGTCCTGGACGGCCAGCGCGTCGAGATAGGCGGCCGCGTCTTCGGCTTCGTCGGCGGCGGCCTGCCCTCCCCGATGCGCACGCCGTACGAGATCGGCTACGAGGAGTACGCCGCCAAGATCGAGGCGGTCGGTGAGGTCGACGTCCTCTGCACCCACATCCCGCCGGACGTCCCCGAGCTCTGCTACGACACCGTCGCCCGCCGCTTCGAGCGCGGCAGCGCCGCCCTGCTCGACGCCATCCGCCGCACCCGCCCGCGCTACTCCCTCTTCGGCCACGTCCACCAGCCGCTCGCCCGCCGGATGCGCATCGGCGCCACCGAGTGCGTCAACGTCGGCCATTTCCGCGCGACCGGCAGGCCGTACGTCCTGGAGTGGTGAACCGGCCGCCGCGCCGGGCCGTCCGGGGCCCGCGCCGCCCGGCCCGCTGGTGTCCGGCGCCGCCGCGCCGCGCGGTAGCCTTCAGCAGCAGAGACACCGGGTTCGACGCGAGCCGGGGGCCGGGCCGCACCGGCGCAATCGGCATGGAGGAGTCACGGCGATGGCCGAACACACCAGCTCTAGCATCACGATCGCGGCGCCGCCCGCCGAGGTGATGGGAGTGATCGCCGACTTCGAGCGCTACCCGCAGTGGACCGGCGAGGTCAAGGAGGCCGAGGTCCTGGACAAGGACGACCACGGCCGCGCCACACAGGTCCGGCTCCTCCTCGACGCCGGTGCCATCAAGGACGACCACACCCTCGCCTACACCTGGACCGGCGAGAGGGAGGTCAGCTGGTCGCTGGTCAAGTCCCAGATGCTGCGCGCCCTCGACGGCTCCTACCGCCTCGCCCCGGTCGACGGCGGCGCGGCCACCGAGGTGACCTACCAGCTCACCGTCGACGTCAAGATCCCGATGCTCGGCATGATCAAGCGCAAGGCCGAGAAGGTCATCATCGACCGCGCGCTCGCGGGCCTGAAGAAGCGCGTGGAGTCCGGCCCCGAGGACACCGCCGACGCGGCCGGGACCCGCTGAACGTGCGGACCGTCCTCGTCACGGGCGCGGGCGGCGCCGGCCGCTCCACCCTGGCCGCGGCCACCGCACTGGCCGCGGCCCGGCAGGGCGCACGGGCGCTGCTGCTCACCGGCCGGAGCAGCGCCCCGCAGGCCGTCCTGGGCACCGAGCTGTCCACCACGCCCACCGAGATCACCCCCGGACTGCACGCCCGCGCCATCGACCCCGGCGACCGCTTCCGCACCGAGTTCCTCGCCTTCCAGGACCGCGCGGGCGCCGCCCTCGACCTGCTCGGCGCCACCCCGCTCGACGCCGACGAACTCACCGAACTCCCCGGCGCCGCATCCTTCGCGCTGCTGCACGCGCTGCGCGCCGCGCACACCTCCGGCACCTGGGACACCGTCGTCGTCGACGCCCCGCCCGCCGATGAAACGATCCAGCTGCTGGCGCTCCCCGCGCAGGTCCGCCGCTATCTGCGCCGGCTGCTGCCCGCCGAACGCCAGGCCGCCCGCGCCCTGCGCCCGGTCCTCGCCCAGCTCGCCGGGGTGCCCATGCCCGCCCAGAAGCTCTACGAGGCCGCCGACCACTGGGAGCAGGAACTCGCCGCCGTCCAGGCCGTGATCGACGCGCCGGGCACCACCGTCCGGCTGGTCACCGACGCCGGGCCGGTCGCCGCCGGGGCGCTGCGCGCCGCCCGCGCCGGGCTCGCGCTGCACGGCCGCCGCACCGACGCGGTCCTCGTCAACCGGCTGCTGCCGACCGGCTCCGCCGATCCGTTCCTCGCCGCGCTCGCCGGCGCCCAGCAGGACGCGCTGACGGCGCTGCGTGAGGAGGTGGCGGGCGTCCCGGTCCACGAGGTCGCCCACCTCGGCCGCGACCCGCAGGGCCTAGACGCCCTCGCCGCGCTCCTCGGCCCGGACGCCGCCCGCATCGGCGCCACCACGGACACCGCCGCGCGCGCCGCCGACCCCTGGACCGTCGAGGACCGGCTCGCCGACGACGGACTGCTGGTGTGGCGGGTACCGCTGCCCGGCGCCGCCCGCGAGGGCCTGGGGCTGGTACGCCGCGGCGACGAGATCGTCGTCACCGTCGGCCGCCACCGCCGGATACGGACCCTGCCCTCGGCACTGCGCCGCTGCACCGTCACCGGCGCCGGACTGCGCGAGGGCGTGCTGCAGATCCGCTTCACCCCGGACCCGGCACTCTGGCCCGACAGGCCCGAGGGAAGCTGATCCGCGTACCCCCGTTCGGGTACCGTCGAAGGAGAGTCCCGGCCGCCGGGCGCCCCGGCGTACCGCGGCCATCCGCAGCAGGAGTCCACGGAGCCCGCCATGAGTGATGCCACCGACCGTCCGGCCGAGCCGACGGCCGCTCCCGACGCCGACGCCTGGGAGACGGCCTGCGCCGAGGACCTCGCCGCGGAGAAGGCCCGCCGCCGTGCCGAGCAGGGCGTCCCGCCGGGCAGCGCCGCCGATGAACTGCGCAAGCTCGCCGACGCGGTGAGCGACAAGCTCGCCGGGATCCAGCTGCCCGGCGCGCTCGGCGGCGCCGCCGCGTCCACCGCCGTCAGCAGCCTGTTCCGCCAGGCCAAGGCCGCCGTCGAGCCGGTCGTCGAGCGCCACCCGGACGTCTTCGACCACCTCGCCGCCGCCGGTTCCGAGCTGCTCGCCGCCTACCGTTCCGCGGTCGAGAGCGGCGAGGCCCGCTGGACCCGCAAGGAGACCGGCGACCACCCCCGGCCCGCCGGCCGCCCCGAGGACCCCCGCGACGACGACGGCCCCACGGGCACCGAACGCATCGATCTCGACTGACAGGCCGGAGGGTCCCCCTCTCCCGCTCCGGTACGGTGGATCACGGCGGGGTTCGAGAGACAACTGAGGGACACATGGGACTCACCATCGGCGTCGACATCGGCGGCACGAAGATCGCGGCCGGCGTGGTCGACGAAGAGGGCTCGATCCTGGACACCTGCACGGTGCCGACCCCGCAGACCGCCGAGGCGCTGACCGACGCCATCGCCGACGCGGTCCGCTCCGTCGGCGCCGCCCACCGGGTGGAGGCCGTCGGCATCGGCGCGGCCGGATACGTCGACGAGAAGCGGGCCACGGTCCTCTTCGCGCCGAACATCGACTGGCGGCACGAACCGCTCAAGGACAAGGTCGAACAGCGCGTCGGCCTGCCCGTCGTGGTCGAGAACGACGCCAACGCCGCGGCCTGGGGCGAGTACCGCTTCGGCGCCGGCGCCGGTCACAGCGACGTCATCTGCATCACGCTCGGCACCGGCCTGGGCGGCGGCATCATCATCGGCAACAAGCTGCGCCGCGGCCGCTTCGGCGTCGCCGCCGAGTTCGGCCACATCCGGGTCGTCCCCGACGGTCTGCTGTGCGGCTGCGGCAGCCAGGGCTGCTGGGAGCAGTACGCCTCCGGCCGCGCCCTGCTCCGCTACGCCCGCCAGCGCGCCTCCGCCACCCCCAAGGACGCCGCGGTCCTGCTGGGCCTGGGCGACGGCACCCCCGGGGGCATCGAGGGGCGGCACGTCAGCGAGGCCGCCCGCCGCGGTGACCCGGTCGCCGTCGACTCCTTCCGCGAGCTGGCCCGCTGGGCCGGTGCCGGTCTGGCCGACCTCGCCTCGCTCTTCGACCCGTCCGCCTTCATCGTCGGCGGCGGCGTCTCGGACGAGGGCGAGCTGGTCCTCGACCCGATCCGCAAGTCGTTCCGCCGCTGGCTGGTGGGCAGTCAGTGGCGGCCGCACGCCCAGGTGCTCGCCGCCCAACTCGGCGGCAAGGCCGGGCTGGTCGGCGCCGCCGACCTCGCCCGCCAGGGCTGAACCACCGCCCGCCGCGTCCCGGACGCGGCGGGCGCCGCAGTTTCCGGGCCCCGTCGCCGGCACAAGGAGCCGCCGTGATGTCCGTGCTTCCCGCATCCCGTACCGCACCGGACGGTTCGGCCGTCGTACGGGTGCTCAGCTACAACATCCGCTCGCTGCGCGACGACGGGGCGGCCCTCGCCCGGGTGATCCGCGGCTGTGCGCCCGATCTCGTACTGATCCAGGAGGCGCCGCGGTTCTTCCGCTGGCGCAAGGCCGCCGAACGGCTGGCCCGCGCGAGCGGTCTGACGTATGTCACCGGCGGCGCCACCACCACCGGCCCGATGATCCTCGCCGCGCTCCGCGTCCATGTCGAGCGCACCGCTGACATCCTGCTGCCCCGCACCCCGGGCCTGCACCGGCGCGGCTTCGCCACCGCCGTCGTCCGCGTCGGCGGCGCCCGCCTCGGCGTCCTCAGCTGCCATCTCAGCCTCGCTGCCGAGGAGCGGTACGCGCAGGCCGGACGGTTGCTGACGGAGCTGGCGGCGCTGGACGTGCCGTACGCGGTGGCCGGCGGGGACCTCAACGACCGGCCGGACGGCCGGAGTTTCCGGCGGCTGTCCGGTGCGCTGACCGACGCCTGGGCCGCGCACCCGTGGGGCGGGGAGTTCACCTCGACGCCGCGCGAGCCGCACCAGCGCATCGACGCGCTCTTCACCACCGGCGGTGTGGAGGTGCTGGGCTGCGGCGTCCCGCACGGACTGCCCGGGGTGGACGCCGCGGATCTGACGGCCGCCACCGATCATCTGCCGGTGCTCGCGGCGCTGCGGATCCCGGCCGGCAGGACGTAGCGGTTCAGACCACCGCGCCGCTGCCCGGCGCCGGTCCGTCGCCGTCCTCGTCGTCGTCCTTCATCCGGGCGATCAGGGTGGCGAAGCCGCCGAGGAAGCCGCCGATGCCCAGGACCGTGATCCACCACGTCACCGGCTGCTGGAGCAGCACCATGACGATCAGCAGCAGCGGACCGCCGAGCACGGCGAGCCAGGCGAACTTCGCGGTGACGTCGGCCTGCGGGAGCGGGGGCGGCTCGGGCGGGGTGAAGTGGCCCTCGTCGTCCTCGTCGAAGTCGTCATCGGAGGGCTCGGCGGCGCTCCAGTCGCGCGGGCCGACGCCCGGCGCGTACACCACGAAGCTGCCGGGGGAGCCGGAGCCGGAGCCGGAGCCGGGCGCCGCGGGGCCGGGAGCCGCCTTCGGCCCGTCCTCCTCCGCGGCCTGCTCCTCGGCTCCGCCGTCCTCGTCCGGTGCGTCCGGCTTCGGTGCCGCGGTGCCGGGCCGCTCGCTCTCCGGTGCGGCCGTATCGCTCGTGGCCTGCGCGTTTGCGCCGGGCTTCCCGGAGTCGGCGGTCTCGCCCCGTACCTCCCGGCGGGCGTCGTCCCACGCCGGTTCCTCGCCGTAACCCGCGACGATCTGGGCCCAGGCGGCCTCTTCGTCCAGCGGGTCCTGGGGATCGCGAGGGCTACGCTCCGCCACGGGCCGCCGTCCTCTCGTCCGCCGGGTCGGTCAGGGCGCCCGGGGCCAGCCGCTCGATGAAGGCGGCGGTGTCCCGGAAGATCTGCTCGGCGTCGTGGTCGAGCGTGGCGACGTGGTAGCTGCGCTCCAGCAGCGTCCGGTCCACGTCCGTCGACGACACCCGGGCCAGGATCCGCTCGGAGTCGGCCGGCGGGACGACATGGTCCTGGGGGCTGGTCATCACCAGCAACGGCTGGGTGACCTGCGGGAGTTCGGCGTCCACCAGCCGGAAGAACTGCCGCACGGAGTACGCGGCGTGCAGCGGGACGCGGTCGTAGCCGACCTCCGCCATGCCCGGCGCGGCGATGTCGCTCGTCAGCCCCTTCGTCGTCGGGACGAGGTGGCGCAGCACGGGCAGCAGCCCGGCCATCGCGTCGTGCACCTTGTTGGCGGGGTTGACCACCACGACGCCGCTGATCGCGTCGCCGTGGCGGGCGGCGAGCCGCAGCGCCAGCGCGCCGCCCATCGACAGCCCGCAGACGAAGACCTTGGTGCACCGCTCGGACAGCGCCCGCAGCTCGCGGTCGACCTCCGCGTACCAGTCCTGCCACGTGGTGACCGCCATGTCCTGCCAGCGGGTGCCGTGGCCGGGCAGCAGCGGCAGCGCGACGCTCGCCCCGCGGTCGGCGAGGTACTCGGCCCAGGGGCGTACGGACTGCGGGGAGCCGGTGAAGCCGTGACATACGAGGACGCCGACCTCTCCGCCGTCACGGCGGAACGGCTCGGCTCCGGGAAGGAGCGGCACCGGGGAACTCCGATCGATGGGGGAACTCGCTCGTCACCTGCAGCGTACGCGGAGTGACGCCGGTGGGGTAAGGGCGATCGCGCGATGCGGGGGCCCGCCTCGGCCCGGACGGCGACCGGAGGCGACGAACCGGGCTCCGGGCCGGGTTAAGGTCTTTGCGTCACACACAGGAGGCAGTCGGTTGATCTACGGCGCAATGAAGTTCTCTCTCGGCGGTTCGCTCAAGCTGGCGTTCCGTCCCTGGGTGGAAGGCATCGAGAACGTTCCCGCCGAGGGGCCGGCGATCCTCGCGAGCAACCACCTGTCCTTCTCGGACTCCTTCTTCCTGCCCGCGGTCCTCGACCGCAAGGTCACCTTCATCGCGAAGGCCGAGTACTTCACCTCGCCCGGCGTGAAGGGCAAGCTGACCGCCGCGTTCTTCAAGGGCGTGGGGCAGCTGCCCGTCGACCGCTCGGGAGCGCGCGGGGCGGGCGAGGCGGCCATCAAGAGCGGTATCGAGGTGCTGGAGCGCGGTGAGCTGTTCGGCATCTACCCGGAGGGCACCCGCTCGCCCGACGGCCGCCTCTACCGCGGCAAGCCCGGCGGCCTGGCCCGGGTCGCGCTGGCCACCGGTGCGCCGGTCATCCCCGTCGCGATGATCGACACCGAGAAGGTGCAGCCGCCCGGCAAGATCGTCCCGAAGATGATCCGGCCCGGCATCCGCATCGGCAAGCCGCTGGACTTCACGCGCTACCAGGGCATGGAGGGCGACCGCTTCATCCTCCGCTCGGTCACCGACGAGGTGATGTACGAGATCATGAAGCTCTCCGGCCAGGAGTACGTCGACATCTATGCGACGGCCGCCAAGCGGCAGATCGCCGACGCGAAGAAGAAGGCCGAGGCCGAGGCGAAGAAGGCCGAGGGTCCTGGTAAAGGCAAGGGGCACGGCACGGACGGACCGGGTAAGGCCGAGGCCGGGGCGTAGGCGCGCCCGGCGAGGGGTGGGGGCCGGGGATGGCGGACACCGACAGCAAGGATCTGGGGAGCACGGCGGAAGCGGACGGGGCGGCGGCGGAGGGCACGGCGCCCGCCGCGCCGCGGCCGGGGCTGCGCATGTCCGTGGAGCTGCCGCTCTGGCGCGCGCTCACCGGCTACCGCATCCTCACGCTGATCTACACCTGCTGCCTGGTCGCCTCGCAGTACGAGAAGTACGTGCATCCGCTCGGCGCGGTCGGCTACATGGCGGCGCTCGCCGTCTGGACCGCGCTGACCTGGCGCCACACCACCTCGGCGGAGCGCTGCACCCGGCGCTTCCTCGCCGGTGACATCACCTTCGCAGTCGGCGGCATCCTGCTGACCATGGTCGTCGAGTCCCATGAGCGGATCATGGGCGGCGCGGCCACGCTGCCGTCGATCTGCACCGCGGGCTCCGTCCTCGGCTTCGCGATCAAGGGCGGCTGGCGGTGGGCGATGCTCGCCTCCAGCCTGGTGGCCGTCGCCAACCTCGTCGAACGCGAGGAGCTGGCCGGCAACACCATCCACAACGTCGTGCTGGTCTGGGTGGCGAGCGTGGCGATCGGCTACGTCGTCGAGGTGGCCCGCGACAGTGAGCGCACCCTCGCCCGCGCGCTCCAGATCGAGGCGGCCACCCGGGAGCGGGAGCGGCTGGCCCGCGACATCCACGACAGCGTCCTCCAGGTCCTCGCGATGGTGCAGCGCCGCGGCGCCGCGATCGGCGGGGAGGCGGCGGAGCTGGGCCGGATGGCCGGGGAGCAGGAGGTCGCGCTGCGGACGCTGGTGGCCGGCGGGCTGGTCCCGCATCCCCGAGCGGGCGCACCGGCAGCCGCCGCGGCGCCGCCGGTGGCCGCCGCGCCGCCCGCCGAAGCGGCGCAGGGCAGCAGCTGTGACGTACGGGCGCTGCTCGCCCCGTACGCCGGGAGCGGGGTGACGTTCTCCGAACCGGGCGCCGCCGTGGAGCTGCCGGCGCACGCCGCCGGGGAGCTGGCCGCCGCGGTCGGCGCCGCGCTGGACAACGTACGGGTGCACGCCGGGGAGGGCGCCCGGGCGTGGGTGCTGCTGGAGGACGAGCCGGAGGCGGTCGTGGTGACGGTCCGGGACGACGGCCCCGGCATCCCCGAGGGACGGCTCGACGACGCCGAGCGGGAGGGCCGGCTCGGGGTCGTCCTGTCGATCCGCGGGCGGCTGCGGGACCTGGGCGGCACCGCCGAGTGGCTGTCGGTCCCCGGACAGGGCACCGAGGTGGAGTTGACCGTACCCAAGGGCGCACCGCCCGAGGGCCGACGCGGGGGAAAGGCGCGCGCATGAGTGACCAGGACGGCACGGCTCCGGCAGGCGGCCACGGGATCCAGGTGATGGTGGTCGACGACCACCCGATGTGGCGCGACGCCGTCGCCCGGGACCTGGCGGCCGCCGGGTGCGAGGTGGTGGCCACCGCGGGCGACGGCCCCCAGGCGGTGCGCCGGGCCCGTGCCGTCGTGCCGCAGGTGCTCGTCCTCGACCTCAACCTCCCCGGGCTGCCCGGTGCGCAGGTCTGCAAGGAGGTCGTCGGCTCGCACCCCGGTGTGCGGGTCCTGGTCCTGTCGGCCAGCGGGGAGCACGCCGATGTGCTGGAGGCGGTGAAGTCCGGGGCGACCGGCTATCTGCTGAAGTCGGCGAGCACCGAGGAGCTGCTGGACGCGGTGCGCCGCACCGCCGCCGGTGAGCCGGTCTTCACGCCGGGGCTGGCCGGGCTGGTCCTCGGCGAGTACCGGCGGCTCGCGACGGAGCCGGCCCCCGCCACCGCGGACGAGCCGGGCGCCCCGAGCCTGACCGACCGGGAGACCGAGGTGCTGCGGCTGGTCGCCAAGGGCCTCTCGTACAAGCAGATCGCCGAGCGGCTGGTCATCTCGCACCGCACGGTGCAGAACCACGTCCAGAACACCCTCGGCAAACTCCAGCTCCACAACCGCGTCGAGCTGGTCCGGTACGCCATCGAGCGCGGGCTCGACGACGCCTGACGGCGGGGCGTGGCCGCGTCACCGCCGCGCCGTGCCCCCGCCCGTACGGGTGATCGTCCGGCGCCAACTCGCCCTGAGCGCACCGGAGTCGGCTGTACACCCATCCCGGAGTGACCCAGATCACGTCTAGCGTGACCGCATCGGTTCGTGCGGGGCCGCGCGCGGCCCTCTGACGGGATGTAGGTGAAGGCGATGCGGGTCGGAGTGCTGACCGGCGGTGGCGACTGCCCCGGTCTGAACGCGGTGATCAGGGCCGTCGTCCGCAAGGGTACCCAGGAGTACGGGCACACCTTCGCGGGCTTCCGCGACGGCTGGCGCGGAGCGCTGCGGGGTGACGTCCGCCCGCTGGACATCGCCGCGGTCCGCGGCATCCTGCCCCGCGGCGGTACGGTCCTCGGCTCGTCGCGGACCAACCCCTTCCGGGAGGAGGACGGCGTCCGGCGGATCACGGAGACGCTGGCGAAGGAGGAGGTCGAGGCGTTGATCGCGATCGGCGGCGAGGACACCCTCGGCGTCGCGGCAAGGCTCTGGGAGGAACACGGCATCCCCTGCGTCGGCGTCCCCAAGACCATCGACAACGACCTCTCGGCCACCGACTACACCTTCGGCTTCGACACCGCCGTCGGCGTCGCCACCGAGGCCATCGACCGGCTGCACACCACCGCCGAATCCCATATGCGGGTCCTGGTCGTCGAGGTGATGGGCCGCCACGCGGGCTGGATCGCGCTCCACTCGGGGCTGGCGGGCGGCGCCAACGTCGTCCTCATCCCCGAGCAGCGCTTCGACGTCGAGCAGGTCTGCGCCTGGATCGAGTCCCGCTTCCGGGTCCGCTACGCGCCGATCGTCGTCGTCGCGGAGGGCGCGATGCCCAAGGACGGCCAGATGGTGCTGAAGGACGGCAGCACCGACGCGTTCGGGCACGTCCGGCTCTCCGGGGTGGGGGAGTGGCTGGCCAAGGAGATCGAGCGGCGGACCGGCAAGGAGGCGCGGACCACCGTCCTCGGCCACACCCAGCGCGGCGGCACGCCCAGCGCCTTCGACCGCTGGCTGGCCACCCGCTTCGGACTGCACGCCATCGACGCGGTGCATGCCCGCGACTTCGGCTCGATGGTGGCGCTGCGCGGCACCGACATCGTGCGGGTCCCGCTGGCCGAGGCGACGGCGCAGCTCAAGACGGTCGATCCGGCGCTGTACGCGGAGGCGGGGGTGTTCTTCGGCTGACGGCACGGCGGCGGCGGGCGGGTGCGCTCCGGGGGCGCGCGCCACCGCCCCGGGCGCCCCGCCCGCCGTCGCTCCACCGGGCCCCGCCCGCCCGCGCCGCGGCGGTGCCCGGGCCCCCGCCCCGTATATTCGGCCCGGCGGACAAAAGCCGCGAAACGGTCGGGTGTGGGGCGAGGAGGAGAGCGGTATGGAGATCATCGCGTTCGGGGTGCAGACCGATGAACGGCCGCTGCTGGAGCGGGCGTTCGCCGACCGGCACCAGATCCGCTGCCTGGACGTCAACCTCGACCACGACACCGCGCCCATCGCCCACGGCTACGAGATCGTCACCACCGACGTCAACTCCGAACTCTCCGCCGAGGTCCTCCAGACCCTCTTCGTGGGCGGCACGAGGCTGATCGCCCAGCGCGCCACCGGCTACAACAACATCGACCTCCAGGCCGCCGCCGACCTCGGCATGACCGTCGGCCGGGTCGCCGCCTACTCGCCCTACGCCGTAGCCGAGTTCGCCTGGGCGCTCGCCCTCGCCGTCGACCGCCGGGTGATCCGCGCCGCCCAGCGCACCCGCCTCTTCGACTTCCGCTTGGATGGGCTGATGGGCCGCGACCTGCGAGGACGCACCGTCGGCGTGGTCGGCACCGGCCGGATCGGCGAGGCGTTCACCCGGATCGCGCACGGCTTCGGCATGCGCCTGCTGGGCTGGGACCTCGCCGAGAACCCGGCCTGCCACGACCTCGGGATGCGCTACGTCGACCGCGGCCACCTCTTCGCCGAATCCGACCTGATCACCCTGCACGTCCCGCTGACCGACACCACCCGCCACCTCGTCGACGCCACCGCGCTGGCCGCCATGAAGGACGACGCCCTGCTGGTCAACACCAGCCGCGGCGGACTCGTCGACACCGCCGCCCTCGTCGAGACCCTCAAGTCCGGCCGCCTCTCCGGCGTCGCCCTCGACGTCTACGAGGAGGAGGCCGGGATGTTCTTCCACGACCGCTCCCTCGACGTCGTCCGCGACGATGTCCTGGCCCGCCTGATGACCTTCAACAACGTCCTCGTCACCTCGCACCAGGCGTACTTCACCGCCGACGCGGTCGGCCAGATCACCGACGCCACCCTCGCCAACGTCGAGGACTACCTGGCCGGCCGCGGCGGTGCGAACCTCCTCGTCACACCAGGACGGCCGCCAGCAGCTGAGCGGTGAGCCGCGCCCCGTCCAGCGTCAGCACCGACTCCGGGTGGAACTGCACCCCGGCGAAGCCCGGCCCGCGCAGTGCGTGCACCTCACCGCTCACCTCGTCCCGGCTCAACTCCACGCGGTGCATGGCCAGTTCGGCGTCGGTGGCGTCGTCACAGCGGGCGGTGAAGGTGTTGTAGAAGCCGACGGTCTCCGGCCGCCCGAAGAAGTCGATCCGCTCCTGCGCCCCCTGGAACGGCACCTTCTTGCGGACGATCTCCAGCCCCAGCTCCGCCGCCAGCAGCTCATGGCCGAGACAGACCCCCAGGACCGGCCGGTCCGCCGCCCGCCCGACCACCAGCTCCGCGGCGAGCGACCGCAGGAAGCGCATCTTCGGGTCGCCCACGTCGGACGGATCGCCGGGCCCGGGGCCCAGCACCACCGGCCCCCGGTGCGCCCGCACCGCCTCCCGCAGCCCCGGCTCGTCGAACCGCCGCACCGTGACCTCCAGGCCCGACGTCCGCAGCAGATGCGCCAGCATCGCGGTGAAGGTGTCCTCCGCGTCCACGACCAGCGCATGGCCGCCCAGCGCCGCGGTCGGCTCGCCGGAGCGCATCCGCAGCCAGAACGGCGCCAGATCCGCCCGCCGCGCATCCAGCGCCGCCCGCACCCGCGGATCGTCCGCCAGCCGCGGCACCTCGCCCATTGCCGGCCGCTCCGGCGCCGGCCGCACCCCCAGCGCGGTGAGCACCCCCGCCGCCTTCGCATGGGTCTCGGCCACCTCGCCGTACGGGTCCGAGGCCCGCACCAGCGTCGCCCCGACCGGCACCCGCAGCCGCCCGCCCGCGTCGATGTCGGCCGTCCGGATGAGGATCGGCGAGTCCAGCGTCTGCGCCCCGGACGCGTCCCGGCCCAGCAGCGCCAGCGCGCCCGCGTAGTAGCCGCGGCCCCGGCCGTCGGCGGCGCGCGGCTCGTGGCGCTCGATGACCCGGCAGGCGTTCTGCACCGGCGAGCCGGTGACCGTCGCCGCGAACATCGTCTCCTTCAGCACCTCCCGCACATCCAGCGAGGTCCGGCCGCGCAGCTCGTACTCGGTGTGTGCGAGGTGCGCCATCTCCCGCAGCCGCGGCCCGACGACCACACCGCCGCCGTCGCCGACGGTGCACATCATCTTCAGCTCCTCGTCGACGACCATCGACAGCTCCTCGGCCTCCTTGCGGTCGCCGAGGAACGCCAGCAGCCCCTCGGCGGTGGGGCCGCCCGCCGGGTAGCGGTAGGTGCCGCTGATCGGGTTCATCACGACGGTGCCGCCGCCCGGCGCGTGAGGCCGCGCCCCGGTCATCCGCACATGCACCTCGGGGCTGGCGCCGACCAGCGTCCGCACCCCGGGCCGGTGCACCACGTACGTCCAGTACGCCCCGCGCTCCCCGGCCAGCAGCCGCCGGAACAGCGCCAGCGCATCGGCGGCCCCGAACCCGTCGATCGCGCCCTCGAAGGTCCGCCGGATCACGAAGTTGGCGCCCGCCCCGCTGCCGATCTCGTCCCGCACCACCCGCTCCACGATCTCCGCGTACGCGTCGTCGGCCACGTCGAACGCCCCGTCGCGCACCGCCACGTCGTGCGCCGGGAGCGCGGCCAGCACGGCGTCCAGCGGCAGCTCGTACGCGGTGTGCGGGCGCAGCACGGCCAGCGGGGTGCCGTCGTCGTGGGCGGTGAACCCGCGCTCGCGGATCTGCCGGAACGGGACCAGCGCCAGCGCGTCGGTGACCGGTGCGCCGGAGGCGTCCGGGCCGTCGCCGAGCGGGATGTCCGCCAGCTTCTCGACCTCGGTGACCTCGCCGATCAGCACCTCGACCGTGGTGCCGTCGCGCCCGGGCGTACGGCGGCGCAGCAGCGCGAACGGCGGACAGCCGGGGGCCAGCAGCCGCTGTACGACGGCGGCGGCGTCCTGCGGCGCGGGGGAGGGGGCGGGGTGGTGCATCCGGGGTTCCTTCCGGGAGGGAGGAACGGCCGGTGGAAACACCGAAGGCCGCCCCTCGGGCGGCCTTCGCGAAGTTCGAGTGAGTACGCGCGTGTCAGCGGGCCGCCGGATGAGCGGTCCACCACCAGTTCGTGACGTGCGGCGCGTACATGCCGGGCACCCTACCGGACCCCGCCGCGGCCCGGCGCCGCCGTCCGCACTCCGGACGGCGGTGTGCGGGCGCGCGGAGCGGCCCGGAACCGGCCGCGAACCGGCGCCGGGCCGGGTCCGGAGCACTCCGACGGCGGTTGCGGCCCGTCTCATACTCCGGGCGTGGCCCGGACACCCTCCCCGGACCCCGTAATGTGGACGGTGTGACCGTGAACGCTGATATCCACGCCGGTGGCAACACCTGGCGAGACCTGCCCGCGGCGCAGCAGCCCGACTGGCCGGACCACGAGGCTCTGCGCGATGTGATCGCGGAGCTGGAGTCCTATCCGCCGCTCGTCTTCGCCGGGGAGTGCGACCAGCTGCGCGAGCGCCTCGCGGCGGTCGCCCGCGGTGAGGCGTTTCTGCTGCAGGGCGGCGACTGCGCGGAGGCGTTCGACGCCGTCTCCGCCGAGCACATCCGTAACAAGCTGAAGACGCTTCTCCAGATGGGCGCCGTCCTGACCTATGCCGGGTCCGTCCCGGTGGTCAAGGTCGGCCGGATCGCCGGCCAGTACAGCAAGCCGCGCTCCAAGCCCACCGAGACCCGCGACGGCGTGACGCTGCCGACCTACCGCGGCGACTCCGTCAACGGCTTCGAGTTCACCGAGGCGGCCCGGATCCCGGACCCCCAGCGGCTCAAGCGGATGTACCACGCCTCCGCGTCGACGCTGAACCTCGTCCGCGCCTTCACCACCGGTGGCTACGCCGACCTGCGCCAGGTGCACGCCTGGAACCAGGACTTCGTGAAGTCGTCGCCCTCCGGCCAGCGCTACGAGGCGCTCGCCCGCGAGATCGACCGCGCGATGAACTTCATGAACGCCTGCGGGGTCGACCCGGAGGAGTTCCGCACCGTCGAGTTCTTCTCGTCGCACGAGGCGCTCATCCTCGACTACGAGTCGGCGCTCACCCGCACCGACTCGCGCACCGGGCAGCTCTACGACGTGTCGGGCCACATGGTCTGGCTCGGCGAGCGCACCCGCCAGCTCGACCACGCGCACGTCGAGTTCGCCTCGCGCATCCGCAACCCCGTCGGGGTGAAGCTCGGCCCGAACACCACCCCCGAGGACGCGCTGGCGCTCATCGAGCGGATCGACCCGGACCGCGAGCCGGGCCGGCTGACCTTCATCACGCGGATGGGCGCGGACAAGATCCGCGACCGCCTCCCCGAGCTGGTGGAGAAGGTCACCGCCTCCGGTGCGCAGGTCGCGTGGATCTGCGACCCGATGCACGGCAACACCTTCGAGGCGGCGTCGGGCCACAAGACCCGCCGCTTCGACGACGTGCTCGACGAGGTCAAGGGCTTCTTCGAGGTCCACAAGTCGCTGGGCACCCACCCGGGCGGCATCCACGTCGAGCTGACCGGCGACGACGTCACGGAGTGCGTGGGCGGCGGCGACGAGATCTTCGTCGACGACCTGCACCAGCGCTACGAGACCGCCTGCGACCCGCGGCTCAACCGCAGCCAGTCGCTGGACCTGGCCTTCCTGGTCGCGGAGATGTACCGCGACCAGTGAGTCCGTCCGTCGCGACGGGATGCGACACACCTGTGGGGCGCGGATCTGTGATCCGCGCCCCACGGCGTTGTCCGGCGTTGTCCGGCACCTCCGGCGACAGGTAAGGTAAGGGTTACCTCACTGACGATCAACGGGATCGACGAGGCCGACCTACGCGGAGGTGGACCGGGTGTACGTGTGCTCCTGCTTCGGCATCACCGAACAGCAGGTCCGCGAGCATGCGGACACCGGTGCCTGCACGCCCCGCCAGATCGCCTCCGCCTGCAAGGCCGGCACCGACTGCGGCGGCTGTGTCCGCCGCATCCAGGCACTGCTGGGCCGTGGCGCCTGCCCGCGCCGCGAGCTGATCGACAAGGGCGCCCCCGAACCGCTGGGCGCGGACGTCCCGCCGGTCGCCGCCGAGGCCCCGCCGGTGGCGGCGGAGATGCCGGTGGCGGAGTCCCTGCCGGTGGCCCCGGAGGTCCCGGTGGCCGGGCCGGCCGCGGCGCTGCTCCCGGTGGTGCCGGTGCCCCCGGCGTACCGCGAAGCGGCCTGACCGCTTCCGCGGGCGGCGCGCTCAGGTGCTGGGCTGCTCGACGAGCTGGGCGATGTAGAGCGGCTCGCCGAGCTTCTCCACCAGCTCCAACTGCGTGTCCAGATAGTCGATGTGGTGCTCCTCGTCGGCGAGGATGCTCTCGAAGATGTTGGCCGAGGTGATGTCGCCCTTGGTGCGCATCAGCTCGATCCCGCGCTTGAGCCGGTCGATCGCCTCGACCTCCACCTGCCGGTCCGCCTGGAACATCTCCGTCACCGTCTGACCGACGCGGACATGGAACAGCCGCTGATAGTTCGGCAGCGCCTCCAGGAAGAGGATGCGGTCGGTGAGAATTTCCGCGTGCTTCATCTCGTCGAACGATTCGGCGCGGGTGTACTTCGCAAGCTTCGGCCAGCCGAAGTTCTCCTGCATCTTCGCGTGCAGGAAGTATTGATTGATCGCGGTCAGCTCGGCGGTCAGCTGCTCGTTGAGGAATTCGATGACCTCGGGGTCGCCCTGCATGACAGCGGGCTCCTTCCGCGCGGTAACGGGCACGTGCGCCGCATCCTTGCATCGCCCGGAGCGTAACGTCCAGTAAGTGCACGCTTACTGTGGATTGCCCGTTTCGTCTGATGTTGGTCAGGGGCACCCCTTCCGGTCTGACACCATGGAGGCATGGGTCAGCCGGAAAGCCGCGAAGCGGAGCAACCTCCGCTGCCTCCCGGGCAGCGACTGCAACGGGGCTGGCCCGTCACGCACTACGGCCCGGTGCCGAAGTTCCGCCCCGAACGCTGGGAGTTCCGCGCCTTCGGCGCCACCGCGGACGGCGACAAACACTGCTGGACGCATGAGGAATTCGCCGCGCTGCCGTATACGACGGTCGTCGCCGATATGCATTGCGTCACCAAATTCAGCATGCTGGGCGCCGAATGGGGCGGCGTCCGTACGGCGACGATCCTCGCACTCGCACCGCCCGCACCCGAGGCCACCCACGTGATGGTCTGGGCGGAATACGGATTCAGTTCGAACCTGCGCCTTGAGGATTTCGCGGCGGAGAACTGCCTCTTCGCCACCCACCGCTCCGGCGAACTCCTCACCGCCGAACACGGCTTCCCGGTCCGGCTGATCGTCCCCCACCTCTACGCCTGGAAGGGCCCCAAGTGGGTCCGCGGCATCGAGTACATGACCGCCGACCGCCGCGGCTTCTGGGAGGAGCGCGGCTACCACAACCTCGGCGACCCCTGGCGCGAACAGCGCTACTCCTACCAGGAGGAACCGGGGGACGGGCCGGAGCTGTAGCGGCGCGGCCGCCGTGGCGCGTGGGCGCGCCCGGTGGCCCGGCTCGTACGGACCCGGCCCGCCGGCTCAGCCGATCGCGGCCGTCCGCAGCTCCTTCAGCCGGGCGACGTCCGCCGCATGCCCCTCCGGGCCGCCGGGCGTCTCGATCACCAGCGGTACGCCGTCCGTCGCGGGGTGGGTGAACAGCTCGGCGAACGGCTCCGCACCGAGGTGACCGGCGCCGATGTTGGCGTGCCGGTCCTTGTGGGCGCCGACGACGTCCTTGGAGTCGTTGGCGTGGATCAGCCGCAACCGGCCCTCGCCGGTGACCTCCGTCAACTCGTCCAGCAGCGCCTTCATCCCGCCCGGCGCGGCCATGTCGTGGCCCGCCGCGAACGCATGGCAGGTGTCCAGGCAGACGCCGAGCTTCGGATGGCGCTCCAGCACCTCGAAGTACGGCCCGAGATCCTCGGCGAGCGCGCACAGCGACGCGCCCTGCCCGGCGGTCGGCTCCAGCAGCAGCCAGGGGTCGTCGTCGTGCACCAGCTCCGCCAGCAGCGGCCGCATCCACTCCCCGGCCTGCGCCAGCGCCTCGGCGCGCGGCCGTCCGCCGGTCGCCGAACCGGTGTGCACCACCACCCCGCGCGCCCCGATCTCCCGGCCGCGGCGCAGCGAGTGCCGCAGCGACGCCACCGACTTCTCGACGGTCGCCCCGGTGTGCGAGCCGAAGTTGATCAGATAGGGCGCATGGACGTACGCCGGTATGCCCGCCTCCGCGCAACCGGCCCGGAACGCCTCGTCCTGCGCCGGGTCACCGGCCGTGGTCGCCCAGCCGCGCGGATTGGCGACGAAGACCTGGACCGCCTCACCGCCCATCGTGCGGGCATAGGGAAGACCGGTCTTGGCCAGGCCACCGGCGACCGGCACATGGCCGCCGACCGGATTACGGAGCCGGCCGCGCGCGGCGGCGTCTGCGGGGGAGGAAAGGTTGCTCACCCCACCAGGGTGCCAGGCCCCACCGACAACCCGGCCGGGGCCCGGCCCGGCACCGGCCGCCCTTACGGCGGCCGACCGGCCGGACCCCGTACGGGCACCCGGCGACGCAGCCCTACAGCGCGCCCTTGAGCTTGATCGTGATCGTGCTGCCCTTGGGCGCCTGCTCGCCCGGATCGACCGACTGGGACTCGATGGTGTCCTGCGGGAAGAGGAGAGGCTTCTTGACCTCCACCGAGAACCCGAGGTCGGTCAGGCGCTTCTTCGCGTCGTCGACGTTCTGCCCCGTCACCTTCGGCACCGTGACCATCTCCGGGCCCAGCGACAGCGTCAGCGTGACCGTGTCGCCCTTGCCGAGCTGCCCACCGGCGGGGGACTGCCGGGCGATGGTGCCCTTGTCCTCGGGGGAGTGGACCGCCTGGTCGGCGAACTTCACCACGAAGCCCTCGTCCCGCAGGGTCTCGGCGGCGTCGTCGCGGTCGTCGCCCGTCACATCGGGGACGTCCAGCGCCGTGCCCCGGCTCACCGTCAGTGCCACCGCGGTGTCGGGGTGCCGCTCACTGCCCGCCGCCGGGTCCGTCTCGATCACCGATCCCTTGGCGACCTCGTCGCTGAACGCACGGCGCGTCGCCCCGGGCACCAGCCCGCGCTCCCGCAGCGCACGCCGCGCGTCGGCCACCGGGGTGCCCGACAGGTCCGGGACGGTGACGATCTCCGGGCCGCGCGAGACCGTGAGGGTGACCGTCCCGGTGCCGCGTATGCGGGCGCCGGTGCCCGGGTCGGTGGCCATCACCCGCCCGCGCCGCACATTGGGGCTGTAGTCGCGCACCACCTTCACGCCGAGGCCCTCGTCCCGCAGCGTCCGCTCGGCCTTCGCCTGCGCCATGTCCAGCACCGCGGGGACGGCGGTGAACTGCCCGGCGGTGACGTACCAGATGCCGGTGCCGCCCCCGAGGACCAGCAGCACCGCGGCGAAGATCGCCACCAGCCGGCGCCGCGGATCGGCGAACGGTCCGCGCCGCGCGGGCGGCGCCGGGCGCAGCCGGGTGGTCGGCTCGGACGCCGGGACCTCCAGGCGGCTGGTGCGGTTCAGCCCCTCCTCCCCGGGCGCCGCGCCGATCGCCGCGAACCCGGGCAGCGGCGGCTGCACCACGGCGCGCGGCAGCACGCTCGTACGCTCCGTGCCGTCGCCCGCCACAACCTCCCTGGCCTGCGGCGGGACCGCGTCCAGCTGGGCGTCGGACAGGCCCTCCCGCGCCTCGCGCACCGCGGAGAGCAGCGCCACCGCGTCCTCGGGGCGGCCCTGCGGGGCGCGGGCGGTGGCCAGCGCGACCAGCGCGTCCAGCGGCGCGGCGAGGCCCGGCACCGCCTCCGACGGCGGGGCGACGTCCTCGTGCAGATGGCGGTGGAGCACCTGGGCCGCCGTGCCGCCGGTGTGCGGTTTGGCGCCGGTGAGCATCTCGTAGAGCACCACACCGCAGGCGTAGACGTCGACGCGGACGTCGGCGGCGCCCTCCTCGATCTGCTCGGGGGCGAGATACGAGACGGTGCCCAGGACCGCGCCGGTGGTGTCGGTGTGCGCGCCGACCGTGCGCACCAGACCGAAGTCGGCGACCTTGACCCGGCCGTCGTCGCCGATCAGGACGTTCTCCGGCTTCATGTCGCGGTGCACCAGACCCGCGCGGTGGGCGGCGCCCAGCGCGGCGAGGATCGGCTCCAGCACGTCCAGCGCGGCCCGCGGGCAGAGCGCGCCCCGCTCCCGCAGCACATCGCGCAGCGTGCACCCGGCGACGTACTCCATCGCCAGATAGACGTACGTGCCGTCGGTGCCCTGGTCGAAGACGCCGACCACATTGGGGTGCGACAGCTTGGCGGCCGACTTCGCCTCGCGGATGAAGCGGTCCACGAACGCGCCGTCCACGGCCAGTGACGGATGCATCACCTTCAGGGCGAGCACGCGGTCGAGCCGGGTGTCCAGGGCGCGGTAGACCGTCGCCATGCCACCGGCGGCGATGCGCGCCTCGACGCGGTACCGGCCGTCGAGCAACTGCCCGACCAGGGGGTCCTGAAGGGTCGTATCCACGGCAGACGAGTCTACGAGGACCCACCGACACCGCCGCCCGCCCGGCGGCCGTACGGGCGCACTGCGGCCGAACGGTGACCGGAAGCGGACGCGGGGCGACGGGACACGGCCCGCCGCCCCCGGGGAATCAGAACGCCGGGCGCTCCGGATCCAGCTCCGCGCGGCCCTCCATGGGCGACGACGCCAGCGCGAAGTGGCGGCGCGGGATGCGCCCGGCGCGGAACGCCAGCCGCCCCGCGTCGACCGCGTACCGCATCGACCGCGCCATCAGCTCCGGCTCCTGCGCACGGGTCACCGCCGACGCCAGCATCACCGCCGCGCACCCCAGCTCCATCGCGAGCGCCGCGTCCGAGGCGGTCCCGGCGCCCGCGTCGAGGATCACCGGGACCCCGGCGCGCTCGGTGATCAGCTGGAAGTTGTGCGGGTTGCGGATGCCCAGACCGGAGCCGATCGGCGAGCCCAGCGGCATGATCGCGGCGCAGCCCACGTCCTCCAGCTTCCGGGCCAGCACCGGATCGTCGCTGGTGTAGGGCAGCACCGTGAAACCGTCGTCCACCAGGGTCTCCGCCGCGTCCAGCAGCTCCACCGGGTCGGGCAGCAGGGTCCGCTCGTCGGCGACCACCTCCAGCTTGACCCAGTCGGTGCCCAGCGCCTCCCGGGCGAGCCGGGCGGTGAGCACCGCCTCGCCCGCCGTGAAACAGCCCGCGGTGTTCGGCAGCACCCGGATGCCGTGCCGGTCGAGGACGGAGAGGACCGAACCCTGGACGGTCGGGTCCAGCCGCCGCATCGCGACCGTCGTCAGCTGCGTACCCGAAGCCAGCAGCGCCCGCTCCAGGACGTCCAGGCTGGGCGCGCCCCCGGTGCCCATGATCAGCCGGGAGGTGAAGTCACTGCCGCCCAGGGTGAGGAGATCGTCGGCCATCGCTCAGCCCCCCTGGACCGCGGTCAGCACCTCGACGCGGTCCCCGGCGCCGAGCGGCGTGTCCGTCCACCGCGAGCGTGGGACGACGGTCTCGTTGACGGCCGCGGCGACCCCGGACGAGGCGGCGGACACCGTCGCCACCAGCCGGTCCAGGGTCAGCCCGCCGGGGATCTCCCGGGCGGTGCCGTTGACCGTGACCGTGACGGGGGCGGACGGGGTGGGGGAGGTCGGTGTGGTCATACCTGCTGCTCCTGGAGGACGCGTCCCGGGGCGGCCGGCGCACCGGCGCCCGGGGCGAAGCGGTCGGGGGAGAAGGGGCGGGCCTCCTCGGGCAGCCGCCCCGTGGTGAGCGCCTCGGCCAGCGCGTCACCGGTGATCGGCGTCAGCAGCACGCCGTTGCGGAAGTGCCCGGTGGCCAGCAGCAGCCCGGGCAGCGCCGTCGGGCCGAGCAGCGGCGCGTTGTCCGGCGAGGTGGGCCGCAGCCCCGCGCAGGTCTCCACCAGCGGCAGCTCCGTCAGGCCCGGCACCAGCTCGTGCGCGTCCCGCAGCAGCTCGTAGACGCCGCCCGCGGTGACGGTGGTGTCCCAGCCCAGCTCCTCCGTGGTGGCGCCGACGACCAGCTCGCCGTTCTCCCGCGGCACCAGATAGAGCGGCCCCCCGCGCACCACGGCCCGTACGGTGCGCGACAGGAACGCCGGGCTCCCCTGGGGCATGCGCGGCAGCCGCAGCCGCAGCACCTGGCCCTTCACCGGGCGCACCGGCGGCCGCACCTCGTCCGGCACCCCCGCCAGCCGCCCGCTGAGGCTGCCCGCGGCCAGCACGGTGCTGCCCGCCGGGACCCGGGTGCCGTCGGCCAGCTCGGCGCCGGTGGCGCGCCCCGCGGCGACCGTCAGGCGGGCGGCGCGGGTGCGGTGGAAGGCCACCCCGGCCCGCTCGCACGCCACCAGCAGCGCCGCGGTCAGCCGCCGCGGGTCGGTCTGGTGGTCACCGTCGACCCGCAGGCCCCCGCGCACGCCCGGCGCGAGCATCGGCTCCAGGCGCCGGCACTCACGCCCCGACAGCCAGACCGACTCCAGCCCGCACCGCACCTGGAGGGAGTGGAGTTCGCGCAGGTGGGCGCGGTCGTCGGCGTCCAGCGCCACGGCCAGGGTGCCGCAGGCGCGGTAGCCCGCATCCAGGCCGCTCGCCTCCTCCAGCTCCGCCACGAAGTCCGGGTAGCGGCGGGCGGAGGCGAGGTTGAGGCCGAGCAGCGTCTCCTCGCCGTGGTGGAGCTCGGTGACGGCGGCGAGCATCCCGGCCGCGACCCGGCCCGCGCCGCCGCCCGGCTCCGGATCGGCCAGCGCGGTCCGCAGCCCGCGCCGCGCGGCCCGCCAGGCGGTGACCAGCCCCATGAGGCCGCCGCCGATCACCAGGACGTCGGGGTGCGGCGGATCCGTCGGGTTCGGTGGTGTGGCAGATGGAGGCATGGGCGTCCAGCCCCTCCCTTCGCCGGCATGACCCGGATCAGGTTCGTACGGTCGGAGGCCGGTCAGCCTCCCTCTCAGCCCGGTACGCCGGGCTCCCGCGAGTGCGTGTCCGCCTCACCCTAGTACCCGCGCCCCAGGCCCCGTAAGGCGGCGGCCGGGGAGCGGACGGGCCGTCCGGGGGAGCTGCGACCGGTCCGTAACGCTGTGTCAGAGATCTCCTTGCGCGGTGCTGCGGACCGCTTCGCGCGCCGTCCTAGAGTGACCGGGTGAGCGAGCAGAGGAAGTCCTCCCAGGCCCCTGACCACACGCCGCGCGTGGTGATCGCCGGTGCGGGTATGGCGGGCGTGCAGACCGCCGTCGCGCTGCGCGAGAACGGCTGGCACGGTGCGATCACCGTCTTCGGCGACGAACCGCACCCGCCCTACGACCGGCCGCCGCTCTCCAAGGCGGTCCTGCTGGGCAAGGCCGACGGCGCCGCCTTCGACGTCGACTTCCGCTCCCTCGGCATCGAACTGGAACTGGACCACCCGGTGACCGGCATCCGCCCCGCGGAACACCAGCTGGACACCGCGCGCGGCCCGGTCCGCTACGACCACGCCGTCCTCGCCACCGGGGCCGCACCCCTGCGGCTGCCCGGCACCGAGGGGCACCCCGGGGTCCACCTGCTGCGCACCCTGGACGACGCCCGGCGGCTGCAGCCCGTCCTGGCCGGGCGGAGCGAGATCGTCGTGGTCGGCGCGGGCTGGATCGGCGCCGAGTTCGCCACCGCCGCGCGGGAGGCGGGCTGCACCGTCACCGTCGTCGAGGCCGCCGACCGCCCGCTGGCCGGGGCGCTGCCCGCCGAGGTCGCCGCCCACATGACGCCCTGGTACGCCGCGGCCGGTGCCGAACTGCGCACCGGGGCGCGCGTCGCCACCGTCGAGGAGCGCGGGGTGTTGCTGGACGACGGCACCGCGCTCCCCGCCGACGCCGTCCTCGTCGGCATCGGCGCCCGCCCCGCAACCGGCTGGCTGGCCGGCTCCGGCATCGCCCTCTCGCCCGAGGACGGCTCGGTCCTCGCCGACGACCGGCTGCACACCTCCGCCCCGGACGTCCACGCCGTCGGCGACTGCGCCTCCTTCCCCTCCGCCCGCTACGGCCGCAGACTCCTCATCCACCACTGGGACAACGCCCTCCAGGGCCCCCACACCGTCGCGCAGAACATCACCGGGGACCCCGCCGAGGCCGCCGTCTACGACCCGGTCCCGTACTTCTGGTCGGAGCAGTTCGGCCGCTTCGTCCAGTACGCGGGCGACCACGGCGGCGCCGACGAACTGGTCTGGCGCGGTGACCCGGACAGCGCCGCCTGGTCCGTCATCTGGCTGCGCGACGGCGTCCTGGTGGCGCTGCTGGCGGTCGGCAGACCCCGCGACCTGGCCCAGGGCCGCCGCCTCATCGAGCGCGGCGCCGCCCTGGACCGGGTGCGGGCCGCCGACGCGTCCGTCCCGCTCAAGTCCGCGGTCCGCTGAGCCGTACGGGCGTACGGGGACGGGCCCGGCGCCCCGCGCACCGGGGCGGCGGCACCCCCGCGCGGCCCTCTCCGGCGATGCCCGGCTACCGACTGTCAGTGCGAGGTGGCACGCTTGTCCTGTGACCGAGATTGACGCAAACATCGATGGACTCGTCCCCGCCTGGCTCACCCTCCCCGACATCGCCGAAGAGCTCGGCGTCGAGGTGACGCGCGTCCGGCAGCTGGTCAAGGAGGGCCAGCTGATCGCGGTGCGCCGCGGCGAGAACAGGGCACTGCACGTGCCGGCCGAATTCATCCAGGACGGCAAGGTCGTCAAGGGCCTCGTCGGCACCCTGACGCTCCTGCGGGACGACGGCTTCGCCGACGACGAGATGCTGGAGTGGCTCTTCACCGCGGACGACACCCTGCCCGGCACCCCCGCGCAGGCGCTGCGGGAGAACCGCGGCACGGAGGTGAAGCGCCGGGCGCAGGCGCTCGCCGTGTGACGCCCCGGGGGTGTCTCTCCCCGGAATGACGCCCCGGGCGGGCCGCACCCCGGCCCGCCCGCACCACCCGCATCCGTAAACCGCTACCGAAGTGGGGGGGGGGGGGGGGGGGGGGGGGGGGGGGGGGGGGGGGGGGGGGGGGGGGGGGGGGGGGGGGGGGGAGCACCTCCTCCTCTTCGCTCTCTCCTCACTC
>NZ_JBVHWT010000008.1:0-306269 GCF_055564055.1 Streptomyces sp. NPDC029159 | reverse complement strand
GGAAGCTAAGCCTTTCAGCGCCGATGGTACTGCAGAGGGGACTCTGTGGGAGAGTAGGACGCCGCCGAACAATTATTCAGCTCCGGCCCCCGGAAGCCAGTGATGGTTTCCGGGGACCGGAGCATTTTTGCGTTTCAGGTGTATTCGACTTTCCTTGTCGCCCTTTCCGGCCCTTATCTCCTGCTGCACTGCAGCAGGTGAGGCGTCAGGGGCGGGCCGACGTAGAAGTGCTGCTGGAGGGGCTCTCCGGTCTTCGGCTGGGTACGTACGGCGGGGGCGTAGGCCGTCGCTGTGGTGGAGCTGTGGGCGGGGGATCACTGCCGTTGTACGGGCTGTTGAGGCCCGGGGGCGGTTCAGGTGGTGCCCCGAACGGGACGGTGTGCAGAGTCCGCGATAGGAGCTTAGGAGCGGATATACCTACGCCCCGCCTCCTGAGGGGAGACGGGGCGGAGGACGGCCGGCTTGGGGAGTACCTGGGGGATTCCCCGGGACCTTGGACGGCAGTGCGTCAGTTTTCGTTGGTGGTCTGGCCGGGGACGTGGGCCGTGGGGGCCGGGGTGTCGTAGCCGGTGAGGCCGGCGGCGTGGGCGAGTTCGATGTCGAGGGACTCGCGGCGGATGCGCTGGTCCATGTAGAGGAGCGCCGTCACGCCCGCGCTGAGCGGGAAGGTGAGGGCGGAGCCGATGACCGAGCCGATGCCCAGGAGGGTCAGGAACGTCCAGCCCGTGGCCTCGGTGGTGCCGCTCATCCAGCTCAGGAGGGTGTCGCCGTCGATGATGAAGGCGGTCAGCGTGACGGGGATCTGGACGAGGAACGCGACGACGCCGACGATCACGTACATCAGCAGCTGGATGCCCAGGATGCGCCACCAGGAGCCGCGTACCAGCTTGGCGGAGCGGCGCATCGAGGCGATGACGCCCTGCTTCTCCAGCATCAGGGCCGGCGGGGCGAGGCTGAACCGTACCCACAGCCAGACGGCCACGGCGCCGCCGGCCAGCAGGCCGAGCGAACCGAGGGCGAATCCGGCGGGTGCGGAGCCCACTGCGAGGACGATGCCGCCCGGCAGCGTGCACACCAGGAGCACTGCGGTGAGCAGCAGCGTCAGCAGGAAGAGGAGGCCGCAGAGGCGGGGCAGCTGGGGGCGGGCGTCGCGCCATGCCTCGCCGGCGGTGACCGGGCGGCCGAGGACGGCACGGCTGACGATCATGGTCAGCAGGCCGGTGGCGAAGATCGTGGCGAGCAGCCCGATCAGCGAGGTGATGCCGCTGCCGAGGAGGGTCTTCCCCAGGTCGCGGAAGGCCCTGGTGACCTCCTCGGTGGACTCGCCGCGCAGTACGGGGGTGCGGCCGCTGTCCGGGAACCACAGGCCCGTCACGAGGGTGATGGCGACCTGTGCCACGACGGCGATGACCAGCGAGATTCCGACGACGGTGCGCCAGTGGGCGCGGAGCGTCGAGAGCGCGCCGTCCAGGATCTCCCCGACACCCAGCGGCCGCAGGGGGATGACGCCGGGCTTCGCTGCGGGCGGCAGCGGTGCCCAGCCGCCGCCCCAGGGCGGACCGCCCGGTACCTGGCCGCCCGGCACCGGGCCGCCTCCCCCGTGACCTGCGGTGGCACGTCCCCGGGGGCCGGGGACGCCCGCGGGCGGGGACCACGTACCGGCGGGTGGCTGCTGCTTCGACCACTGTGGCGGGGGCGCTGCCTCCTCGCCGGGGTGGTCGTCCGGTGCGGGGGTGGGGCCGAGGTGGTCCCGGTCGCCGCGGTCCGGTTCGTCGGAGGGGGCGGATCCGGGCGAGGCCCAGCCCGGAGAGTTGTTCATCGTCGCTCCTTCATGCTTCCCGGCCGCCGCCGTGGCGGTCGGGGACCGGCGTCAGCGGTGGCAGTCATCGTGTCATGGCGGGTGTGGCCCGGTGCCTGTGGCCTTTGGGAGGGCGGTGAGGTTCTGCCCGGGCGGTGTGCGGCGGCAGACTGGGCGGATGGCCGAACGTCACGAGGTATCCGAGCCCGGCGCCGCGGCGCCCGTCGTCCCGTCGCTGAGGTGGGCGGATCCGCCCGAAGGGCCCGCGGTGGTGCTGCTGGACCAGACCCGGCTGCCCGCCGAGGAGACCGAGCTGGTCTGCGCGGACGTGCCGCAGCTGGTGCGGGCCGTACAGACACTGGCGGTGCGCGGAGCGCCGCTGCTGGGGATCGCGGGCGCGTACGGCGTCGCGCTGGCCGCGGCGCGCGGTGACGAGGTGACGGCGGCGGCCGAGACGCTGGCGCACGCCCGGCCGACGGCGGTCAACCTGGGCTACGGGGTGCGGCGGGCGGCCGGTGCCCACCGTGCCGCGGTGGATGCCGGTGCGGACCCCGGGGCGGCTGCCGCGGCGGCGCTGGCCGAGGCGCGTGCGGTGCACGCCGAGGACGCCGACGCCAGTGCGCGGATGGCCCGCCACGGCCTGGCGCTCCTCGGTGAGCTGCGGCCCGGGGGCGGGCACCGGATCCTCACCCACTGCAACACCGGTGCCCTGGTGTCCGGCGGTGAGGGGACCGCGCTGGCGGTGGTGCTCGCCGCGCACCGGCAGGGTGTGCTGCGCAGGCTGTGGGTGGACGAGACCCGGCCGCTGCTCCAGGGGGCGCGGCTGACCGCGTACGAGGCGGGGCGGGCCGGGATGCCGTACACGGTGCTGGCGGACGGGGCGGCGGGGTCGCTGTTCGCGGCGGGGGAGGTGGACGCGGTGCTGATCGGGGCGGACCGGATCGCGGCGGACGGCTCGGTGGCCAACAAGGTGGGCAGCTATCCGCTGGCGGTGCTGGCCCGGCACCACGGGGTGCCGTTCGTGGTGGTGGCGCCGCTGAGCACCGTCGATCCGGCGACGGAGCGGGGTGCCGACATCGTCGTGGAGCAGCGTCCGGGGAGCGAGGTGACGGAGTTCTCAGGGAGCCGTCCTGTTGCTCCGGCGGGGGCGCCGGCATACAACCCGGCGTTCGATGTGACGCCCGCGGAGCTGGTGACGGCGATCGTGACGGAGGCGGGGGTGGTCTCGCCGGTGACCCGGGACGGTCTCGCGGAGCTGTGTTCCACGTCACGTTGGAGTACGTCACGATCAGGTAATGGGATGATGGCCGAATGAAGGGACGCGTCCTCGTCGTCGACGACGACACCGCACTGGCAGAGATGCTCGGCATCGTGCTGCGCGGCGAAGGCTTTGAACCGTCGTTCGTGGCGGACGGTGACAAGGCGCTCGCCGCCTTCCGCGAGTCCAAGCCCGATCTCGTGCTGCTCGACCTGATGCTCCCCGGACGGGACGGCATAGAGGTGTGCCGCCTGATCCGGGCCGAGTCGGGGGTGCCGATCGTGATGCTGACGGCCAAGAGCGACACCGTGGATGTGGTGGTCGGCCTCGAATCGGGGGCGGACGACTACATCGTCAAACCGTTCAAACCCAAGGAGTTGGTCGCCCGGATACGAGCCCGGCTGCGGCGGTCGGAGGAGCCGGCGCCCGAGCAGCTGGCCATCGGTGACCTGGTCATCGATGTCGCCGGGCACTCGGTGAAGCGGGAGGGGCAGTCGATCGCGCTGACGCCGCTGGAGTTCGACCTGCTGGTGGCGCTGGCCCGCAAGCCGTGGCAGGTGTTCACCCGTGAGGTGCTGCTGGAGCAGGTGTGGGGCTACCGCCACGCCGCCGACACCCGGCTCGTCAACGTCCATGTGCAGCGGCTGCGCTCCAAGGTCGAGAAGGACCCCGAGCGGCCCGAGATCGTGGTGACCGTGCGCGGCGTCGGCTACAAGGCCGGGCCCAGCTGATATGAGCCGGACCGGTGCGGCCCCGGAGGAGAAGCGGGGGCGTTCCACCGACTCGGTCCGCGGGACGTCCCTCTCGGCGAGGGTGTTCGCGCGGTTGCTGCGTGGCGGGCAGTTGCTGCCCGACGGCGCGGTCAGCGGCCCGGTGCATCCGTTGTTGCGGCTGTTCAGCCGGTGGGTGCGGCGGCCGCTGCTGCCCGCGGTGCGGCTGTGGCGGCGCAACATCCAGCTCCGGGTCGTCGCCTCGACGCTGCTGATGTCGCTGGTCGTGGTGTTGCTGCTCGGCGTGGTCGTCGTCGGGCAGGTCCGTAACGGGCTGCTCACCGCGAAGGCGCAGGCCGCGCAGAGCCAGGCGGCGGGCGGTTTCGGCGTGGCGCAGAAGCTCGCCGACGGCGCGGGGGCCGGCACCGGGGCCACCGCGGGTGACGACACCGGACGCTCCGGCGGCCGTGGCGCGCAGGACTCCGCGACCTGGCTGACCGGTCTGGTCGAGCAGTTGGCCAGCGGTGGTCAGGGCGTTTTCTCCGTCGTGGCGCTCAGCTCGGACTCCGACGAGCCGTTCGGCGACGCCAGCCGGGGCACCCGGGGGCCGCGTGCCTCCGGGGATGTCGATCCGGAGGCGAGTGTGCCGCCGGAGCTGCGGCGGAAGCTGGATGCCAGGGCGGGCACGTTCCGGCAGTACACGCAGATCAAGCGGATCGGCTCCGACGAGGGCCGGCCGGCGTTGATCATCGGCAAGCGTCTCAACGACGTGAACGGCAACCAGTTCCAGCTCTACTACCTCTTCCCGTTCACGCAGGAGGCGGAGACGCTGAAGCTGGTCACGGGCACGCTGGCGACGGCCGGGGTGTTCGTGGTGATCCTGCTCGGCGCCATCGCCTGGCTCGTCGTCCGGCAGGTCGTCACGCCGGTGCGGATGGCCGCGGGGATCTCCGAGCGGCTGGCGGCCGGGCTGCTCCAGGAGCGGATGAAGGTCACCGGCGAGGACGACATCGCCCGTCTGGGTGAATCGTTCAACAAGATGGCGCAGAACCTCCAGCTCAAGATCCAGCAGCTGGAGGAGTTGTCGCGGATGCAGCGCCGCTTCGTCTCGGACGTCTCGCACGAGCTGCGGACGCCGCTGACGACGGTCCGGATGGCGGCGGACATCATCCACGAGGCGCGGGAGGACTTCGACCCGGCCACCAAGCGCTCCGCCGAGCTGCTCCGCGGCCAGCTGGACCGTTTCGAGTCGCTGCTGGCGGAGCTGCTGGAGATCAGCCGGTTCGACGCCGGTGCGGCGGCGCTGGAGGCCGGGCCGGTCGATCTGCGGGACGTGGTGCAGCGGGTGATCGAGGGCGCCGAGCCGCTGGCCGAGCGGACCGGGACCCGGATCGTGGTGCGCGGCGCCGAGCAGCCGGTGATCGCCGAGGCGGATTCCCGGCGGGTCGAGCGGGTGCTGCGCAACCTCGTCGTCAACGCCGTCGAGCACGGTGAGGGCCGTGACGTGGTGGTGCGGCTGGCGTCGGCAGGCGGTCCCAGCGGCGGTGCGGTGGCGGTGGCGGTGCGTGACTACGGCGTGGGGCTGAAGCCGGGCGAGGCGGCCCGGGTGTTCAACCGTTTCTGGCGCGCGGACCCGGCGCGGGCGCGGACGACCGGCGGTACGGGCCTGGGCCTGTCGATCGCCGTCGAGGACGCGCGGCTGCACGGCGGCTGGCTCCAGGCGTGGGGTGAGCCCGGCGGCGGTTCGCAGTTCCGGCTGACGCTGCCGCGGACGGCGGGGGAGGCGCTGCGGGGTTCGCCGATCCCGTTGGAGCCGGAGGACTCGCGGCGCAACCGTGCGGCGGCCGCGAGCCGTCCGCGGCCCGCCGCCCCCACCCCGACCGCGCTGCCGGCCGCGTCCCGCCGGGCGCTGCCCGCCGGCCCGTCCGGTGGCGGTGCGGGGCCGGAGGGCGTACGGGACGACAAGGAGGCGCGCGGGGCGCAGGCGCGCGCCGGTGAGGTGGCCCGGTCCGGTGAGCCGGCCGACGGCGTACGGGGCGGGGACCGGGAAGGTGAGCTGCGTGGGCGCTGAGCAGGGACGACAGCGGGAGGCCGGGGTCTCCCGGACGGGCCGGGGCGAGGGCGCCGCGGGGCCGGAGGGGGCGGGCGCCGAGGTGCCGCGTCCCCGGGCCGCCCCGGGGGCGCGGCTGCGCCGGGTCCGGGGCGTCGCGCTGCTGGGGTCCGCGGCGCTGGTGCTGGCCGGTTGTGCGTCGATGCCGGAGAGCGGGGACGTCAAGGCGGTCGACCAGTCACCGCGGGCGGACGGCGATTCGCAGGTGCGGGTGTACGGCGTGCCGCCGCAGGCCGGTGCGCGGCCGACCAACATCGTCCGCAGCTTCCTGGACGCGACCACCAGCGACGAGGCGGATTTCCGGACGGCCACGCAGTATCTGGCGCAGTCGGCGAAGAAGACGTGGCGGCCGTTCCTGGTGACGAACGTGCTCCAGGAGCGCCCCAAGCCGGAGAACGGGCCGCAGATCCGCGGGGACCGCGACGGATACACCGTCACGCTGTCGGGCAGTCAGGTCGCCACGGTGGACGCCGGGCACGCGTACACGCCGGAGGAGAAGCCGTACCACCGCACGATCCACCTCATCAAGGAGAAGGGGCAGTGGCGGATCGACCGGCTGCCCAACGGTCTGGTGCTCGGGCAGTCCGATTTCCAGCGCATCTATCAGTCGGTCAACAAGTACTACTTCGCGTCCTACAAGACGGAGTCGCAGGAGCCGAAGGCGCGCCGTAACGTCCTGGTCGCCGACCCCGTCTACCTGCGGCGGCGGATAGATCCGATCACGGCGAGCGTGCAGGCGCTGCTGGACGGGCCGACCAATTGGCTGAATCAGGTCACCGTCTCGGAGTTCCCCTCCCGCACCCGGCTGGCCAGCCGCAGTCTGTCGCTGGACGACTCCAACGCGCTGCGGGTGAAGCTCACCAAGGAGGCGGTGAGCACCGACACCGGGCAGTGCCGGCGGATGGCGGCTCAGTTGTTCTTCACCGTCCAGGACATGACCCGGGCGTCGAAGATCAGCGAGGTGGAGCTGGAGGACGACAACGGCAACTCGCTGTGCGTCCTGAGCCAGAGCCGGGCGGAGCGGGACTACGCGCCGCAGCAGCGCACCGGCGGACCGGCCGACGAGTACTACCTCGACGCCGGGCACCGGCTCGTCGCGCTGTCGGACACCGCGGCCGAGGCGTCGCCGGTGCGCGGCCCGTTCGGGACGGGCAAGACACCGCTGGGCTCGGTCGCCGTCGCCCGGGACGAACGCACCGCCGCCGGGGTGTCGACCGACGGCAGGTCGCTGTACGTCGCCGCGCTGGAGGACGGTACGGAGCGGGGCGGACCGATTCTGACCAGCGCGGTGAAGGACGGTCTGACGGCGCCGAGTTGGGACGGACTCGGGGATCTGTGGATCGCCGAGCGCGCCACCCATGGTTCGCGGCTGCTGCGGATGCGCGAGGGCAAGGGCGATCCGGAGCAGGTGGCGGTGCCCGGTCTCGGTAACCGCCGGATCAAGGCGATCCGGATGGCCGCGGACGGCATCCGGATAGCGATCCTCGTGGAGGACGGCGGGCGGACGACGCTGCAGCTCGGCCGGGTCGAGCGGGGCGGTTCGTCGGCGCGCCCGCTGCTGTCGGTCGAGGAACTGCGGCCGATCGCCCCGCAGTTGGAGGACGTGGTCGCGGCCTCCTGGGCGGGCGGCAGCCGGTTGGTGGTCGTCGGCCGGGAGTCCGGCGGCGTCCAGCAGATGCAGTTCATGGAGACCGACGGGTCGGCGTCGAACGTGCCGAGCCTGCCCGGTGTCACGGGCGTCAAGGCGGTGGCCGCGTCCGAGGACGAGACCCGTCCGCTGATCGCCGATGCCGTCGACGGCATCGTCCGGTTGCCGCCGGACGCCAATTGGAAGACCGTGGCGAAGGACGGTACGGCGCCGGTCTACCCGGGGTGAGTGCGCGGTTACGCGGCCGGGGACCGGCGCGCCGGAGGAGTTGTCCACAGGGGTGGTGGCGGGCCGCCCCGCGCGTGACAGTGGAGTCATGCGCGGGATGTGGCGGGAGCTGGCCGGGCTGGTGCTGCCGGTGGAGTGCGCCGGGTGCGGGCTGGCGCGGACGGAGCTGTGCGGGCCGTGCCGCCGGCAGCTGACGCGCGGCGGCCGCGGCGCGGCCCGGGTGCGCCCGCACCCGCCGCCGGCCGGGCTGCCCGAGGTGTGGGCCGGGGCGGTCTACGCGGACGAGGTGCGGGCGGTGCTGCTCGCACACAAGGAACGCGGGGCGCTGCGGCTGGCCGAGCCGCTGGGCGCGGCGCTGGCGGGCGCGGTACGGGGGCTGTGCGGGCGGCAGGGCGGTGCGGGCCCGCGGGCGGGTCCGGTGGTGCTGGTCCCGGTGCCGTCGGCGCGGCGGGCGGTGGCCGGGCGTGGGCACGACCCGGTGCGGCGGCTGGCGTACGCCGCCGCCCGTGAGCTGCGGCGGACGGGCCGGGCGGCGCGGGTGTGGGCCGGGCTGCGGCAGTGCAGACCGGTGGCCGATCAGGCGGGCCTGGGCGCCCGGGAGCGGCTCGCCAATCTCGCCGGGGCCCTGGAGGTCCGGGGCGGGGCCGCCGGGCCGGTGGCGGCGGAGCGGGTGGTGCTGGTGGACGACCTGGTGACCACGGGGGCGACGCTCGCCGAGGCCGGGCGGGCGGTTGCGGCGGCGGGCGGCCGGGCGTCGGGGGCGGCCGTGGTGGCCGCTCCGGGGTCGGCGTTCGCCGCGTACGGAACCGCGGCCGGAGACCGGACGTTCCAGGGATGACAGGGGACAGGAGTGACAGGACGGCTCCGGAGAGGTGAATTCCACTCGATCGCAGCTGGTTGCCGTGAGGGGGTGCCGACACCCGCCGGAGCGAGCTATGTTCGGTTGTGAGGACTTGGCAGACGCTTTGCCTCGAATGTCGTGCTGGGTGCATATGAGGCTGTTTGCCGCGACCCTGAAATCAGGAGAGTGGAGAGCCCGTCCCCGGGGGAGGAGGAGGTGAAAGTCGCCAAGTCCGAGGCTTCGGCACTCACCGGAGCCTGGTGCAAGAAGGAATCGCACCGCCTTTCGGGCGGAGCGATCCGGGAACGGAGTTCTGCGTGGACATCGTCGTCAAGGGCCGCAAGACCGAGGTGCCCGAGCGGTTCCGCAAGCACGTGGCCGAGAAGCTGAAGCTGGATAAGGTCCAGAAGCTCGACGGCAAGGTGATCAGCCTGGACGTCGAAGTGTCCAAGGAGCCGAACCCGCGGCAGGCCGACCGTTCCGACCGGGTGGAGATCACCCTTCGCTCCCGTGGCCCGGTGGTCCGGGCCGAGGCGGCGGCAGGTGATCCGTACGCGGCGCTGGATCTGGCCACCGCGAAGCTGGAGGCACGGCTGCGCAAGCAGCACGACAAGCGCTTCTCCCGTCGGGGCAGCGGCCGGATCCCGGCCAGCGACGTCGCGGTGAGCGTCCCCGACGCCGCGAGCCTCAAGCCCAACGGGGAACTCGCGACGGATGTGATGTCCGAGGAGCAGGTGCCCACCAAGAAGGTGGCGTCCCTGGACGTCCAGGGGGACGGCCCGCTGGTCGTCCGCGAGAAGACCCACTCCGCGGCGCCCATGGCACTCGACCAGGCGCTCTACGAGATGGAGTTGGTCGGTCACGACTTCTATCTCTTCGTCGACGCCGAGACGAAGCAGCCCAGTGTCGTCTACCGGCGGCACGGCTACGACTACGGCGTCATCCACCTGAACCCCGACTCGTTCGGGGAGGAAGGAGCCGGGGGCGCGGGGGGCGCACTCGGCGGCTGACCTCATCCCCATGGTGCCCCCGGCGTGCGCCCGGGGGCACCATCGTGCCTGCAAGGGGGAGGAGTTGATGCCGTATAGAGTTGGTGCCGGGCCATGGCGCGGGGGCACCTGGGGTGCCGGGGACGCGGCCGTATGGCGTTGATCGGGCTGGCCGCGGGGGCTGTTGTCAACCAGCCTTGTGTCCAAGCTCTGGCCATCGGGCCGGGCAGTTGACGGGGAGGGACGATGGGGGACAGCTTCGGACCCGTGCGCGGCGACGCGGACGGCGGCGGTCACGGCGCCGGTGACGCGTTCGGGAGGGGAGCGGAGCCGTCACGCAAGGAGCCGATCCGGGTGCTGGTCGTCGACGACCACGCCCTCTTCCGGCGGGGCCTGGAGATCGTGCTGGCCCAGGAGGAGGACATCCAGGTCATCGGCGAGGCCGGGGACGGCACCGAGGCGGTGGAGAAGGCCGCCGATCTGCTGCCCGACATCGTGCTGATGGACGTACGGATGCCCCGGCGCGGCGGCATCGAGGCGTGCACCGCCATCAAGGAGGTGGCCCCCAGCGCGAAGATCATCATGCTGACGATCAGCGATGAGGAGGCCGATCTCTACGAGGCGATCAAGGCCGGGGCCACCGGCTATCTGCTCAAGGAGATCTCCACGGACGAGGTGGCCACCGCCATCCGGGCCGTGGCGGACGGGCAGTCGCAGATCAGCCCCTCGATGGCGTCCAAGCTGCTCACCGAGTTCAAGTCGATGATCCAGCGCACCGACGAGCGGCGGCTGGTGCCCGCGCCCCGCCTCACCGACCGGGAGCTGGAGGTCCTCAAGCTCGTCGCCACCGGTATGAACAACCGCGACATCGCCAAGGAACTCTTCATCTCCGAGAACACCGTGAAGAACCACGTCCGCAACATCCTGGAGAAGCTGCAGCTGCACTCCCGGATGGAAGCGGTGGTCTACGCGATGCGGGAGAAGATCCTCGAAATCCGCTGAGGCCGGGCGGGCGGCGTGCCCGCTACGGCTCCGGGCCACGCGCCCCTGCACGCGCGGCCCGGCCGGTCCGTACCGCCCCGGTCAGCCGCCGAGGCGTATCAGCTCCCGGTGCAGCTCAGCGGCGTGCGCCGGGTCGTCGCAGCGCTCCACCCGGACGGTGTCGCACCCCACCCAGCCCGCCGCCTCGGACAGCGCCTGCGCCATCGGGCGGGCCGCCGCGGTGCCGTCCATCGAGACCTGGCGGGCGACGAGCGTGGTGCCCTCGCGGGCCGGGTCGACCCGGCCGATCAGCCGGCCCCCGGACAGCAGCGGCATCACGAAATAGCCGTGTATCCGCCGGGCGCGCGGGACGTACGCCTCCAGGCGGTGGGTGAAGCCGAAGATCCGCTCGGTGCGCGGGCGGTCCCAGATGAGGGAGTCGAACGGGGAGAGCAGCGTCGTGCGGTGGCGGCCGCGCGGCGGCGTGGCGAGCGCCGCGGGATCGGCCCAGGCGGACTTGGACCAGCCCTCGACCTCGACCGGCACCAGCCCGGAGTCGGCCACCACGGCGTCGACCTGCGCGGCCTTGAGGCGGTGGTAGTCGGCGAGATCGGCGCGGGTGGCGACGCCCATCGCCGCCCCCGCCTGCGCCACCAGCCGGCGCACGCACTCGTCGTCGGCCGGCTCGTCCGCCAGCAGCGGGGCGGGTATGGCGCGCTCGGCGAGGTCGTACACCCGCTTCCAGCCGCTGCGCCGGGTGCAGACCACCTCGCCGTACATCAGGGCGCGCTCCACCGCGATCTTCGATGCGCTCCAGTCCCACCACTCGCCGCCGTTCTTCGCGCCGCCCAGCTGGCTCGCGGTGAGCGGGCCCCGCTCCCGCAGCTGTGCGAGGACCGCGTCGTAGGCGGCGGGGGACAGCTCGTGGTGCCAGTGCGGGCGGGCGCGGTAGGCGCGGCGGCGGAAGGCGAAGAGCGGCCACTCCTCGACGGGCAGGATGCAGGCGGCGTGCGACCAGTACTCGAAGGTGCGGTCGCCGCTCCAGTAGGCGGACTCGATCTCCGTACGGTCGACGGCGCCGAGGCGGCTGTAGGGAATCAGCTCGTGCGAGCGGGCGAGCACCGAGATCGTGTCGAGCTGCACCGAGCCGAGGCGGCGCAGCAGCCCGCGGACCCCGGCGCGGCGGCCGTCCGCCCCCAGCAGGCCCTGGGCGCGCAGGGCCAGCCGCCGCGCCTCGTCACGGGAGAGCGCGGTCACGGAGTGCGGTTGCGGTGTCACGGCGGTCATGCGGCACAGAGTAGGGGCGACCACTGACAACGCCGGGCGCCGTGGCCCGTACCCGGCGGAGCCGCGCGCTCCGGTCCGTGCCGCCGCGTCACCGTCCGTACGGCAGATATGGCGTCCGCGCCGCGGGCGCACCGGAAGGGGCGTCGAGGTCCGGCAGGTCGGAGGGGAGGAGCGAGCCGATCCAGACGTCCCGGCGGGTTCCGCCGCGCACCAGCTCACCGCGGAGCGTGCCCTCCCGGTGGAAGCCGGTGCGGCGGGCGACCGCCCACGAGCCGTGGTTGCCGGCCTCGGCGCGCCACTCCAGGCGCTCCACGCCCAGCTCCCGGAAGGCCCAGCGCACCACCACGCCGGCGGCCTCGGACGTATAGCCCTTGCCGCGGTGCTCCCGGGCGGTCCAGTACCCCAGCTCGGCCTGGCGCTCCGGGGTGCGCAGACGGTCCAGCCGGGCCAGGCCCACCGCGCCGACCAGCACATCCGTGTCCCGGGTGAGGACCGCGAACGACAGATCGGTGTCCGCGCGCCAGCCCTGCGGGGAGAACGCGCCCGTGAAGTGCTCGGCGTCCCGGACGGTGTACGGGGACGGGACGCTGGTCCAGCGCGGGATGTCCGGATCCTGGCAGGCGGCGTGCACCGCGGGCGCGTCCGACGGCCGGAACGGGCGCAGCAGCAGGCGCTCCGTGGTGAGGGTGACGGGTCTCATGGAGGGATTCTGCGGCCACCGGGGCACGGGAACGAAGGGATTTCGCGGCCCGGCCCGGCACCTTCTCGTGGCCTCGCGCGTTCATGGGAAGAGGGGCCGGCAGGGTTCGCTGCGGCGGACCTCCCGACCGGACGGCGTCCTCCTTTACGATGGCCGTTGCGGCGGGGCCTGCCCCTTGGAAAGATGCCGCGCCCGCGCACCCGACAGTGCAGGCCCGACCGGCAAGGAGACCAGCCCAAGTGTCCGTCTTCAACAAGCTCATGCGTGCAGGCGAAGGAAAGATCCTGCGCAAACTGCACCGCATCGCGGGGCAGGTCAACTCCATCGAAGAGGACTTCGCGGCCCTCTCCGACGCCGAGCTGCGGGCGCTCACCGATGAGTACAAGGAGCGCTTCAAGGACGGCGAGAGCCTGGACGACCTGCTGCCCGAGGCGTTCGCCACGGTCCGCGAGGCCGCCAAGCGGGTGCTCGGCCAGCGCCACTACGACGTCCAGCTGATGGGTGGCGCGGCCCTTCACCTGGGATACGTCGCCGAGATGAAGACCGGTGAGGGCAAGACCCTCGTCGGCACCCTTCCGGCGTATCTGAACGCCCTCTCCGGCGAAGGCGTCCACCTCATCACGGTCAACGACTACCTCGCCGAGCGCGACTCCGAGATGATGGGCCGGGTCCACAAGTTCCTGGGCCTGTCGGTCGGTTGCATCCTCGCCGACATGACTCCGGCGCAGCGCCGTGAGCAGTACGGCTGCGACATCACGTACGGCACCAACAACGAGTTCGGCTTCGACTACCTCCGCGACAACATGGCCTGGTCGCAGGATGAACTCGTCCAGCGGGGCCACAACTTCGCGATCGTCGACGAGGTCGACTCCATCCTCGTCGACGAGGCCCGTACGCCGCTGATCATCTCCGGTCCGGCCGACTCCGCCACCAAGTGGTACGGCGACTTCGCCAAGTTGGTGCGCCGCCTGAAGAAGGGCGAGGCGGCCAACCCGCAGCGCGGCATCGAGGAGACCGGCGACTACGACGTCGACGAGAAGAAGCGCACCGTCGGCATCCACGAGTCCGGCGTCAGCAAGGTCGAGGACTGGCTGGGCATCGACAACCTCTACGAGTCGGTGAACACCCCGCTGGTCGGCTACCTCAACAACGCCATCAAGGCCAAGGAGCTGTTCAAGAACGACAAGGACTACGTCGTCATCGACGGCGAGGTCATGATCGTCGACGAGCACACCGGCCGTATCCTCGCCGGTCGCCGCTACAACGAGGGCATGCACCAGGCCATCGAGGCGAAGGAAGGGGTGGAGATCAAGGACGAGAACCAGACGCTCGCCACGATCACCCTCCAGAACTTCTTCCGCCTCTACAACAAGCTCTCCGGTATGACCGGTACGGCGATGACCGAGGCCGCCGAGTTCCACCAGATCTACAAGCTCGGCGTCGTCCCGATCCCCACCAACCGCCCCATGCAGCGGCTGGACCAGGCCGACCTGATCTACCGCACCGAGCCCGCGAAGTTCGACGCGGTGGTCGACGACATCGTCGAGAAGCACGCGAAGGGCCAGCCGATCCTGGTCGGCACCACGTCCGTCGAGAAGTCCGAGTACCTCTCGCAGCAGCTCAAGAAGCGCGGCGTCGACCACGAGGTGCTGAACGCCAAGCACCACGAGCGGGAGGCGTCGATCGTCGCCCAGGCCGGCCGCAAGGGCGCCGTGACGGTCGCCACGAACATGGCCGGCCGAGGCACGGACATCAAGCTCGGCGGCAACCCGGACGACCTCGCCGAGTCCGAGCTGCGCCGCCGGGGTCTCGACCCCGTCGAGCACGTCGAGGAGTGGGCGGCCGCCCTGCCGGATGCGCTGGAGCGCGCCGAGGCGGCCGTGAAGGCGGAGTTCGAGGAGGTCAAGGAGCTGGGCGGGCTCTACGTCCTGGGCACCGAGCGCCACGAGTCGCGCCGGATCGACAACCAGCTGCGCGGCCGCTCCGGCCGGCAGGGCGACCCGGGCGAGTCGCGGTTCTACCTCTCCCTGGGCGACGACCTGATGCGGCTGTTCAAGGCCCAGATGGTCGAGCGCGTCATGGCCATGGCCAACGTCCCCGACGACGTCCCGATCGAGAACAAGATGGTCACCCGGGCCATCGCCTCCGCCCAGTCGCAGGTCGAGCAGCAGAACTTCGAGACGCGGAAGAACGTCCTGAAGTACGACGAGGTGCTCAACCGCCAGCGCGAGGTCATCTACGGCGAGCGCCGCCGCGTCCTGGAGGGCGAGGACCTTCAGGACCAGATCAAGCACTTCATGGACGACACCATCGACGCCTACATCCAGGCGGAGACGGTCGAAGGCTTCGCCGAGGAGTGGGACCTGGACCGCCTGTGGGGCGCGTTCAAGCAGCTCTACCCGGTGAAGGTCACCGTCGAGGAGCTGGAGGACGAGGTCGGCGACCGCGCCGGGATCACCTCCGACTTCATCGCCGAGGCGGTCAAGGAAGACATCGCCCAGCAGTACGCCGCCCGCGAGGAGCAGCTGGGCTCCGACATCATGCGGGAGCTGGAGCGCCGCGTGGTGCTGTCCGTCCTGGACCGCAAGTGGCGTGAGCACCTCTACGAGATGGACTACCTCCAGGAGGGCATCGGCCTGCGGGCGATGGCCCAGAAGGACCCGCTGGTCGAGTACCAGCGCGAGGGCTTCGACATGTTCACCGCCATGATGGAGGGCATCAAGGAGGAGTCCGTCGGCTACCTGTTCAACCTGGAGGTCCAGGTCGAGCAGCAGGTCGAGGAGGTCCCGGTGGCGGAGGGCGCGGCGCCGTCCCTGGAGAAGGAGGCCCCGGAGACGGTTCCCGCCGGTGCGGGCCGTCCCGAGATCCACGCCAAGGGCCTGGAGGCGCCGCAGCGGCCGGACCGGCTGCACTTCTCGGCGCCGACGGTCGACGGCGAGGGCGGCGTGATCGAGGGCGACTTCGCCAGCGACGACGACGCCCCGGCCCGCTCGGAGTCGGACGGCCTGACCCGCGCCGAGCGCCGCAAGGCCCAGAAGGGCGGCCGACGCCGCAAGAAGTGACCTGAGCCGTGCCGGCGGGGCCCCGAGGATGCGTCCTCGGGGCCCCGCCGCCGTCTGCGCACCGGACGCCTTCCGGGTACGGGTGTGCGCCGGGTGCGGGCGCCCGTGGCGTACCGCCGTGGCGGGTACGGCGGGGGTGCGTCCGGGCATGGCGTCTCCGTCGAGGTCCGGCCGTGGCGGGTGGCCCGATCAGTGCGGGCCGGTGCCCGAGTCGTCCGGGGCCGGGCCGATGTCCAGGGCGGCGCAGCGCCAGCGGGCGTCGGCGCCCAGCTCCAGCCGGAAGGCGAGGGCACGCAGCCGCTCGCCGTGGGCGATCCGGGCGTACGCCTCGATGACGCCGTCGCACGGCTGGCGCTGTCCGCACCCCCGCAGGGTCGGCACGTCGTGCGGCCACGTGCCCCGTAGCGGGGCGAGCGGTGCCAGTTCGATCAGCCGGTCGTAGGCGGCGGGCAGCGCATGGCCGAGGAGGGCGTGGACGGGCAGCTCGCCGGTGAGCGTGAGCAGCAGCTGCCGGGCGAACCACTGATCCGGCCGACGCTCCTGGGCACGCCGCTGTGCGCCGGGCGACGGCAGCGCGGCACCACCCGCCGTCCGCCTGCTGACCGCGGCCGCGGCGCTCACGGAGCGCCCGGGGAAGGTACGTCCGGCGGCGGGCCTCGCGCCCGCGCGGCCTACGGGGCCCGAGCCCGCGCGGCCGGTCGGCCGGGAGCCCGCGCGTCCCCGGGGGCCGGGGCCCGGGCGGCCTCCGGCGCTCCCCGTGGGCCTGCGGTCTGCCGGGGAGCGGGGCGGGGCGCCGCCGGGGGTGGGCGCTGCGGTGGCCGGTGCCTGGGCGGCGGTGGTGGCGGGGCCGGAGGCCGGGGTGGCGGAAGGTGTGCGGGGCTGCGGCGCCCGGCGGGACCGCGGGACGGGGGCTAAGCCGTCGGCGGGGGAGCCGGGCGGGGCGGGCTCCGTGGGCGGGGTGGTGCGGGTCGGGAGGGTGGTCGTGGTGCCGGTCATGCGGTCGCCCCCGTTCTGCCGGGCCCGGTCCGTTACCGGGCAGTAGCTTCGGTGGGGCTCTTCTACCGATGGACCGGGCCGCGGGCAACGCGCCGCTCGCCGCGGCGGGGCCGCCGGAAAGTTCACCGTTCCGGGTGGCGGGCGCGTGAACAGGCCGCGGGAAGCGGGTCCCGGAGCACCGGAACGGCGTCGTCCGGGCCGTGGGGGCGCCCCTCGAAAGGGGACGCGCGCCCGTATGCTGGCTGGCGCCCTGCCGGGCGCCGGGTACCTCTCCGGGCTCGATGAAATTGCGTGAATTGAGTGAAAGCGGCTGTCATGCGCGTCTACGTCCCCCTGACCCTTCCCGGGCTCGCCGAGGTACACGGCAAGGGGGAGCTGGGCCCCGGCCCGCTGGACGCGTACGCCGTCACCCCGGCGCTGCGCGAGTGGCTCTCCGACGACATCGAGGAGCTGGAGTACACCGCCCTGGGCTACGCGGCCCAGGCGTCGCTGCGGCAGCTCGCCGCGCGGCCGGACGCCGCCCGGCGGCGGGTCGTGGTCGCGGTGGACGTGCCGGACGCCTCGGTGGCGGCCGCGTCCGGCGGCGCGGAGGATCCCGCCGCGGTGCGGGTGACCGGCCCGGTCCCGATGAAGAAGGCGGCCGCGGTCCATGTGGACGCGTCCGACGCGGAGCAGGCCGTCACGGCCGCCGCGACCGCGCTCGCCGCCGCCGACGGGGGCGACGAGGCCGCGCTGCGGACGGTCGAGGGCGCGGAGGACCACGATCTGATGTGGTTCGGCGTCCAGGAGATCCCGGGCCTGCTCGGCTGAGACGACGGCGGCGGGCGCGGCCGTACGGGCGGTTTCTTTGCATGCGGGCGCGGGGCGGCGGACGTCGTACGGCTGTCCCGAGCCGGGGCGCCCGGGTCCGCGCCCCGGGCGTGAGGCGTCGCGCCCGGCGTGTGCCCCGGGATCCGGATGCCGGGGCGGGGGTGTTGTCAGTGGGGCCGGGTACGGTTTTTCGTGTGCCCGGCGCAGGGCGGTGGAGCGGACAGGGGGCTGGAATGAGCGAGCGCGCGACGCATCTCGTGTGGGACTGGAACGGCACGCTGTTCCACGACATCGACGCCGTGATCGGGGCGACCAACGCGGCATTCGCCGAGGTCGGCATGGAGCCGATCACGCTGGAGCGCTACCGCGAGCTGTACCGCGTACCCGTGCCGCTGTTCTACGAGCACCTGATGGGCCGGATGCCGACGGACGCCGAGTGGCTGGTGATGGACGAGGCGTTCCACCGCCACTACTCCGACCGGCACGGCCGGTGCGGGCTGACCGACGGTGCGGACACGCTGCTGGCAGGGTGGCGGGAGGCCGGCGGCAGCCAGTCGATCCTGAGCATGTTCGGCCACGACGAGCTGATACCCCTGGTCCGGGGCTTCGGCATCGAGCCGCACTTCCTGCGGGTGGACGGCCGCAAGGGGCCCTCCGGCGGCGGCAAGAGTGAGGACATGGTGCGCCACCTCGCCGCGCTGGAGTCGGTGGACCCGGGCCGTACGGTCGTGATCGGGGACGCGGTGGACGACGCGGTGGCGGCCCGCCACGCGGGGGCGCGGGCGGTGCTCTACACCGGCGGCTCGCACAGCCGCGACCGGCTGCGGGCGGCGGGCGTCCCGATCGTCGACACCCTCGCCGAGGCGGTCGAGGTGGCCGGAAACCTGGCGGCGTGAGCCGGGGGCGGTGACGAGCGGCCCTGATCAGCGGGCCCCGGCCCTGCGGCTCGGCCCGGGGCGCGAGGCCCGGCGCCCGCGCCTCGGGTTCCGGCGCGCCCGTGCCGCCCACACCCCGTCCTCCGGCGCGCCCGTGCCCCGGCGCGCCCGCGCCGCTCACCCCGCGGCGCCCGCCCCTGACGCCCCGAGCCGGATCGCTCCCGGCGCCGTCCCCACGCACAAACCCGCCGGTAGCCCGTTGTCCAGAAGGTCTAAGTTCGGGGGAGAGATTTGGACGTGTAAGGCCGATGACGGTACCGAAGCGAAGAGCGATAGCCTTGCACCGTGATCAGCGCGATAACTCGCGGGGGCATCGAGGTCCCCGCCCTGCGCCCGGGACACATACGTGACCGGGCGGCCGCTGGTCTCTGCGGCCACGAGCGCGTGACGACTACGTCAGCCGTCTTCGACCGCGCCCAGGCCCGCGCTCAGCGCGGCATAGCGTCGGCAGCGACAGGACACCCCGCGTCACCGCGGCGTTGTGCAGCATCCACGGAGTTCTTCCACGACGTCACGCAACGGCGCGCGACAGGAGCCAGAGGACATGCAGAACAAGCTGGATGAAGCCAAGACCGAGCTGCTCGAACGGGCGGCCCGGGTCGTTGAAAGCAGCCCGGCCGGGAGCAAGAAGCCGGTCAGAGGTCTCGACCAGGAGACCCTCACGGGTTATCTCCAGCGCTACTACCTGCACACCGCCACCGAGGACCTCGTGGACCGGGACCCGGTGGACGTGTTCGGCGCCGCGATCTCGCACTTCCGCCTCGCCGAGAACCGCCCGCAGGGCACCGCCAACGTCCGCGTGCACACCCCGACCGTCGAGGAGAACGGCTGGACCTCCAGCCACTCCGTCGTCGAGGTGGTCACCGACGACATGCCCTTCCTCGTCGACTCGGTCACCAACGAGCTCTCCCGTCAGGGCCGCGGCATCCACCTGGTGATCCACCCGCAGGTCACCGTCCGCCGCGACGTCACCGGCAAGCTCCTGGAGGTCCTGGACTCCGGCGAGGCCAAGGGCGCCGCCGAGCCCGCCGCGAAGCCCGCGGTCAAGGGCAAGGGCCGGACCGCCAAGGCCAAGGCCGCCGCCGAGCCGGAGCTGCCGCACGACGCGGTCACCGAGTCGTGGATCCACGTCGAGATGGACCGCGAGACCGACCGCGAGGACCTCAAGCAGATCACCGCGGACCTCCTCCGGGTGCTCTCCGACGTCCGCGAGGCCGTCGAGGACTGGGAGAAGATGCGCGGCGCCGCGCTGCGGATGGCCGACGAGCTGCCGTCCGAGCCGACCGCCGACGACCTGCGCGACCTGGAGATCGAGGAGGCCCGCGAGCTGCTGCGCTGGCTCGCCGCCGACCACTTCACCTTCCTCGGCTACCGCGAGTACGAGCTGATCACCGCCCCCGGCGAGGGCGACGCCGAGGAGGACGTCCTCTCCGCCGTGCCCGGCACCGGCCTCGGCATCCTGCGCGCCGACCCGGTGCACGCCGAGGACGACGGTCACCCCGTCTCCCCGTCCTTTAACCGCCTGCCGGCCGACGCCCGCGCCAAGGCCCGTGAGCACAAGCTGCTCATCCTCACCAAGGCCAACAGCCGCGCCACCGTCCACCGCCCGTCCTACCTCGACTACGTCGGCGTCAAGCGGTTCGACAAGGACGGCAATGTCATCGGCGAGCGCCGCTTCCTCGGCCTGTTCTCGTCGGCGGCGTACACCGAGTCGGTGCGCCGGGTGCCGGTGATCCGCCGCAAGGTCGCCGAGGTGCTGGAGGCCGCCGGCTTCACGCCCAACAGCCACGACGGCCGTGACCTGCTCCAGATCCTGGAGACCTACCCGCGCGACGAGCTGTTCCAGACCCCCGTCGACCAGCTGCGTTCCATCGCCACCAGCGTCCTCTACCTCCAGGAGCGCCGCCGTCTGCGGCTCTACCTCCGCCAGGACGAGTACGGCCGCTACTACTCCGCGCTGGTCTACCTCCCGCGCGACCGCTACACCACCGGCGTCCGGCTGCGGCTGATCGACATCCTCAAGGAGGAGCTGGGCGGCACCAGCGTCGACTTCACCGCCTGGAACACCGAGTCGATCCTCTCCCGGCTGCACTTCGTCGTCCGCGTCGAGCCCGGTGCCACGCTGCCGGACCTGACCGATGCCGATGTGGACCGCATCGAGGCGCGCCTGGTCGAGGCCGCCCGCTCGTGGGCCGACGGCTTCGCCGAGGCGCTGACCGCCGAGGTCGGCGAGGAGCGCGCCGCCGAGCTGCTGCGCCGCTACGGCCACGCCTTCCCCGAGGGCTACAAGGCCGACAACTCCCCGCGCAGCGCCGTCGCCGACATCCAGCACCTGGAGAAGCTCGCCGCCGACGAGAGCAAGGACTTCGCGGTCAGCCTCTACCAGCCGGTCGGCGCCGCGCCCAACGAGCGCCGCTTCAAGATCTACCGCACCGGTGAGCCGGTCTCGCTCTCCAAGGTGCTGCCGGGCCTGAACCGCCTGGGCGTGGAGGTCGTCGACGAGCGCCCCTACGAGCTGCCCTGCTCCGACTCCACCCTGGCCTGGGTCTACGACTTCGGTCTGCGGATGCCGGAGAAGGTCAACGGCGACGATTCCCGCGAGCGGTTCCAGGACGCCTTCACCGCGGTGTGGACCGGCGCCGCCGAGAGCGACGGCTTCAACGAGCTGGTGCTCCGCGCCGGTCTCGACTGGCGTCAGGCGATGGTGCTGCGGGCCTACGCGAAGTACCTGCGGCAGGCCGGGTCGACCTTCAGCCAGACGTACATGGAGGACACGCTCGCCAACAACGTCCACACCACCCGGCTGCTGGTCTCGCTCTTCGAGGCGCGGCTCTCGCCGGAGCGGCAGCGCGCCGGCACGGAGCTGATCGACGGTCTGCTGGAGGAGCTGGACGGCGCGCTCGACCAGGTCGCCTCGCTGGACGAGGACCGCATCCTGCGCTCGTTCCTCACCGTCATCAAGGCCACGCTGCGCACCAACCACTACCAGCGCGACGACGCGGGCCGCCCGCACCCGTACCTCTCGATGAAGCTGGACCCGCAGGCGATCCCGGACCTCCCGGCGCCCCGCCCGGCGTTCGAGATCTGGGTGTACTCGCCGAAGGTCGAGGGTGTGCACCTGCGCTTCGGCAAGGTGGCGCGCGGTGGTCTGCGCTGGTCGGACCGGCGGGAGGACTTCCGTACGGAGATCCTCGGCCTGGTCAAGGCGCAGATGGTCAAGAACACCGTCATCGTGCCGGTCGGCTCCAAGGGCGGTTTCGTCGGCAAGCAGCTGCCGGACCCGTCGCAGGGCCGGGACGCCTGGCTCGCCGAGGGCGTCGCCTGCTACCGCACCTTCATCTCCGGTCTGCTCGACATCACCGACAACCTCGTCGGTGGCGAGGTCGTGCACCCGCAGAATGTCGTCCGCCACGACGATGACGACACCTACCTGGTCGTCGCCGCCGACAAGGGCACCGCGACCTTCTCCGACATCGCCAACGAGGTCGCCGAGTCGTACGGCTACTGGCTGGGCGACGCCTTCGCGTCCGGCGGCAGCGCGGGCTACGACCACAAGGGCATGGGCATCACCGCCCGCGGTGCCTGGGAGTCGGTCAAGCGCCACTTCCGGGAGCTGGGCCACGACACCCAGACCCAGGACTTCACCACCGTCGGCGTCGGCGACATGTCCGGTGACGTGTTCGGCAACGGCATGCTGCTCAGCGAGCACATCCGCCTGGTCGCCGCCTTCGACCACCGGCACATCTTCCTCGACCCGAAGCCGGACGCGGCCACCTCGTACGCCGAGCGCCGCCGCCTGTTCGAGCTGCCGCGGTCGTCCTGGGCCGACTACAACACCGAGCTGCTGTCGCAGGGCGGCGGCGTCCACCCGCGGACGGCGAAGTCCATCCCGATCAACGCGCACGTCCGCGCGGCGCTCGGGCTGGAGGCCGGCGTCAAGAAGATGACGCCCGCCGAGCTGATGAAGGCCATCCTCAAGGCGCCGGTGGACCTGGTCTGGAACGGCGGCATCGGCACGTACGTCAAGTCCTCGGCCGAGTCGCACGCCGATGTCGGCGACAAGTCGAACGACGCGATCCGCGTCAACGGCGACGAGCTGCGCGCCAAGGTGGTCGGCGAGGGCGGCAACCTCGGTCTGACGCAGCTGGGCCGGATCGAGTTCGCCACCAACGGCGGGAAGATCAACACCGACGCGATCGACAACAGCGCCGGTGTGGACACCTCCGACCACGAGGTGAACATCAAGATCCTGCTCAACGCGGTCGTGGCCAACGGCGACATGACGGTCAAGCAGCGCAACAAGCTGCTCGCCGCGATGACCGACGAGGTCGGCGCGCTGGTGCTGCGCAACAACTACGCGCAGAACACCGCGCTGGCGCTGGCCCAGGCGCAGTCCGGCTCCATGATCCACGCCCAGCAGCGCTTCCTGCGCCGTCTGGTGCGCGACGGTCACCTCGACCGGGCGCTGGAGTTCCTCCCCACCGACCGGCAGATCCGCGAGCGGCTGAGCGCCGGCCGGGGTCTGACCCAGCCGGAGACCGCGGTCCTGCTCGCGTACACCAAGATCACGGTGGCCGATGCGCTGATCCGGACCGGGCTGCCGGACGACCCGTACCTCCAGCACCTGCTCAACGCGTACTTCCCGTCCGCGCTGCACAAGAAGTTCGCCGAGCAGATCGAGGGCCACGCGCTGCGCCGCGAGATCGTCACCACGGTGATGGTCAACGACACCGTCAACACCGGTGGTACGAGCTTCCTGCACCGGATGCGGGAGGAGACCGGCGCCTCGCTGGAAGAGGTGGTGCGGGCGCACACCGCGGCCCGGGCGATCTTCCGGCTCAACCAGGTGTGGGACGACGTCGAGGCGCTGGACAACCGCGTCGCGGCCGCCGTCCAGACCCGGATCCGGCTGCACAGCCGGCGGCTCGTCGAGCGCGGCACCCGCTGGCTGCTCAACAACCGCCCGCAGCCGCTGGCGCTCTCCGAGACCATCGACTTCTTCCGCGACCGGGTCGCCGCGGTCTGGGAGCAGCTGCCGAAGCTGCTCCAGGGCGGCGCCCGCGACTGGTACGAGGCGAACCTCACGGAGCTGACCGAGGCGGGCGTGCCGGAGGCGCTGGCCGTCCAGGTGTCCGGCTTCTCGGCGGCCTTCCCGGCGCTGGACATCGTCGCCGTCGCCGACCGCACCGGCAAGGAGCCGCTGGCCGTCGCCGAGGTCTACTACGACCTGGGCGACCGGCTGCGGATCAACCAGCTCCTGGACCGGATCCTGGAGCTGCCGCGTGACGACCGCTGGCAGTCGATGGCGCGGGCGTCGATCCGTGAGGACCTGTTCGCCGCGCACGCCGCGCTCACCTCGGACGTGCTGGGGGAGGGCGACGCCTCCGCCACGCCGGAGCAGCGGTTCTCGGCGTGGGAGGAGAAGAACGCCGCGATCCTGGGCCGTGCCCGCGCGACCTTGGAAGAGATCCACGGCTCGGAGGGCTTCGACCTGGCGAACCTCTCGGTCGCGATGCGGACGATGCGCACCCTGATGCGGACGCACAGCTGATCCCCGGCTGACGCGTGCGGGCCCGGCCCCGCGCGCACGGCGACGGCCCCGGAGCATCGCGCTCCGGGGCCGTCGGCCGTTCCCGTGAAGTCCGCTATCGGTGCGCCTCGTACGCCGAGACGACCTCTTCGGTCGGGCCGTCCATGACGAGTTCGCCCTTCTCCAGCCAGAGGACGCGGTCGCAGGTGTCGCGGATCGACTTGTTGTTGTGGCTGACGAGGAAGACGGTGCCGGCCTCCTCGCGCAGTTCGCGGATGCGGGCCTCGGAGCGCTTCTGGAAGGCGCGGTCGCCGGTGGCCAGCGCCTCGTCGATCATCAGCACGTCGTGGTTCTTGGCGGCGGCGATGGAGAACCGCAGCCGGGCGGCCATACCGGAGGAGTACGTCCGCATCGGCAGGGAGATGAAGTCGCCCTTCTCGTTGATGCCGGAGAAGTCGACGATGCCCTGGTAGCGCGCGCGGACCTCCTCGCGGCTCATGCCCATGGCGAGGCCGCCGAGGATGACGTTCTTCTCGCCGGTCAGGTCGTTCATCATCGCCGCGTTGACGCCGAGCAGCGAGGGCTGGCCGTCGGTGTAGACGCGCCCGGCGGCGGGCGGCAGCAGCCCGGCGATGGCCCGCAGCAGCGTGGACTTCCCGGAGCCGTTGGAGCCGATGAGGCCGATCGCCTCGCCCTTGTGCGCGGTGAAGGTGACACCGCGGACGGCGTGCACCTCGCGGGTCCCGGCGGTGGTGGTGCGGCGGACGATCCGGCGCAGCGCGGAGACGGCGTTGCCGCGGCCGCCGCCGGCGCCGTGGACCTTGTAGACGATGTGGACGTCGTCGGCGATGACGGTGGGGACGCGGTCGCCGTGTCCGCCGTGCGTGTCGGCGGGGGCGCCGGGGGCCGGTGCGGCCGCGCCGGTGGTGGTTCCGGTGTGTTCCGCGAACGTGGTGGTGTCAGCCACGGCCGTACTCCTCCTCCGCCTTCCAGAAGAAGACATAGCCGACGGCGCCGGAGAGCAGCGCCCAGCCCAGGGCCATCGGCCAGACGTGGGCGGGCAGCGCGGAGGCGCGGACGGAGTCGATCAGGGCGTACCGCATCAGGTCGATGTAGATCAGTGCGGGGTTGGCGTTCAGGGCCGCCGCGACGAAGGCCGGGGCGTGCTGGGTGAAGACCGAGAGGTTGTAGAAGACGCCCGAGACGTACATCCAGGTGCGCAGGATGAACGGCATGAGCTGGGCGGTGTCGGTGGTGCGGGCGCCGATCCTGGCCATGATCATCGCGAGCCCGGCGTTGAAGACGGACTGGAGCAGCAGCGCCGGGATCATCAGCAGCCAGTGCCAGGTCAGCGGCACCCCGCAGAGCAGCACGATGGCGGCGAGCACCCCCATCGAGAAGATCAGCTGCTGGAGCTGGATCAGGGTGTACGCGATCGGCAGGCAGGCGCGCGGGAAGTGCAGGGCGCGGACCAGGCCGAGGCTGCCGGAGACCGCGCGGGTTCCGGCGAGCACGGTGGACTGGGTGAAGGTGAAGACGAAGATGCCGGTGCACAGGAACGGGATGAAGTCCGGGATGCCGCGGTCCGTGTGGAGCAGCATGCTGAAGATCAGGTAGTAGACCCCGGCGTTGAACAGCGGCGTCATCACCTGCCAGAGCTGGCCCAGGCGCGCGGTGGTGTAGAGCGCGGTGAGCCGGGCGGTGGCGAAGGTTCCGATGAAGTGGCGCCGGGCCCAGAGCCGGCGGGTGTACTCCGGCAGGGCCGGGCGGGCGCCGCTGAGCGTCAGCCCGTGGCGCGCGGCCAGCTCGCGCAGCTGCGGATCGGGCGTGGCGCCGGGGCCGGGGAGCCGGGCGGTGTCCGGTCCGGGCGGTGCGGGGGGAGCGAGAGTCTGGGGCATGGGGCCGCTTTCGTACGGGCCGACGGGCGCGGAGCGGGTCCGGTGCGCACCGAGGGGCGACGGGGTCCGGGCGCGAGATGCGCGGGCGGACGGCGGGGAGGGTCGGGTGGCTCGGGAGGTCCGGGGCCGGAGGGGCCGGGTGCCGTACGGGGTCGGCGTACGGCAGGGTGCGGCGCCTGCGTCGGAACGGGACCGTTTCGTCGTGACGTCGGAGCGAGAGTAGGACGAGGCGACGTCGAGACGCAACCGTAGCGTCGTGACGCTATGCTCAAGCCATGGCAAAGAACGGGAGCGAGAACGCGTCCGCGACGGCACGCCGGGCCCCGGCCGGGGCGGCCGTGCTGCGGGAGGACAAGACCGCGGCGATCCGGGCCGCGGTCTTCGCGGAGCTGGCCGCGGTGGGGTTCGCCCGGATGTCGATCGAGGGCATCGCGCGGCGGGCCGGGGTCGGCAAGACGGCCGTCTACCGGCGCTGGCGCTCCAAGCTCCATCTGGTGCTGGACGTGGTCTCGGCGCTGGCCGCCGAGGGGCTGCCGACGCCCGACACGGGCACCCTCCGCGGCGATGTGCGGATGCTCCTGGAGGTGGCCGCGCGGGCGCTGCGCCACCCGATGGCCTCGCAGATCATCCCGGACCTGCTGGCCGAGGCGGCGCGCAGCCCGGAGCTGGCGGACGCGCTGAAGGCCGCGCTCCACGACAGCCAGGAGGGCATGGCGGCGGCGATGGTGGCCCGCGCGGTCGAGCGCGGCGAACTGCCCGCGGACGCCGACGGCCGGCTGGCGCTGGACCTGATGACGGGGCCGCTGTACTGGCGGCTGGTGGTCGCCCGCGACGAACTGCCCGACGGCTATCTGGACGAGCTGGCGGACGCGGTGACGGGGGCGCTGGGCGGCGGGCGGTAGCGGCGGGGTGGGGGCGGCGCCTGCGCGGTCGCCCGGAAAAGCGCCGCGGCGCCGCGGACCGGAAGCCGGTCACGCGACGCCGCAGGTAACGGGCCGGGCCCGCCCGGCGGGCCCGGCGAAGCTCAGCCGGCCAGTTCCACGTCGTCGGCGGAGATCTCGCCCGCCCCCGATATCGCCGCGGCCGCCTCCCGCGGCGACGGCGCCACCGTGCGCGCGGCGAGCGGCAGCGGCGCCGGCGTCGCCTCCTGGCCCAGGAAGAGCGCGCGCACCACGCGCTCCGCGGCGTGGCCGTCGTCCCACTGGCAGAAGCGGGCGCGGAAGGCGGCGCGCAGCGCGGTGGCCTCCGCGCCGTCCCAGCGGCCGCTGCGGAACGCGTCGATCAGCTCGTCCTCGTTGGTGGCGATCACGCCGGGCGTCTCGCCCGGCTCACCGGACAGCAGGTCGAAGGTGACACCGCGGGAGCGGACGTAGACGTCCCAGTCGTCGGCGTAGGTGACGATCGGCCGGTCGAGGTTGGCGTAGTCGAACATGATCGACGAGTAGTCCGTGATCAGCGCGTCGGCGGCCAGGCAGAGGTCCTCGACGACCGGGTACGTGGAGACGTCGATCAGCGCGCCGCGCTCCTGGAGCTCCGCCAGGCGCGGGTCCGCACCGTAGAAGTAGTGGGTGCGCACCAGCAGGACGACATCCTCGCCCAGCTCGCGGGTGATGCGCTCCAGGTCCATCCGCGGGACGTAACCGGCCTGGTAGTCGCGGACCGTCGGCGCGTAGAGGACGGCGGTGCGGCCGGGGGCGATGCCCAGGCGCTCGCGGATCGCGAGGACGTCCTCGGCGGTGGCGCGGTAGAAGACGTCGTTGCGCGGGTAGCCGGCGTCGAGCGAGCGGAAGGCGCACGGGTAGACCCGCTCCCACTGCTCGGCGGAGTGCTGGTTGGAGGTGAGGGAGAGGTCCCAGCGGTCGGCGCGCTCCAGGAGCTTGCGCATGCTCATGCCCTTGGCGGCGGCCGGGTACTTCTGCTGGTCGATGCCCATCCGCTTGAGCGGCGTGCCGTGGTGGGTCTGGAGGTGGACCTGCTCGGGGCGCTTGACGATCTCCCCGGCGAAGTTGACGTTGTTGACCAGGTACTTGGCGCGGGCCATCACCTCCCAGTAGCGCGGGGAGTTCGCGACCACGAAGTCCACCCCGGCGGGGACGGTGTCCTCCATGCCCTTACGGATCACCCAGACGCCGTGCACCTGCGGCGCCAGCTCCTTCGCCTTCTCGTAAATGGCGAGCGGGTTGCAGGCGGGCGTGCGGTTCCAGTACGCGGAGTAGACCGCGAGGTTCTCGTCGACCGGGCGGCGCAGCTGGAGCTGGTAGAAGCGGTGGAAAGCCTGCTTGCCCACGGTGCGGCGGGCCTTGCGCAGCCGGTCGCGCCCGGCGATGCGCGCGCCGTTGACCAGCTTCAGCGCCTGGAACGCCTGGTACGAGCCGCGCCGCAGCGCGTGGTACTTCGCGCCGTCGATGCCGGGCGGCACCACGAAACCGGCGGGCTCCAGCTTGCGGTACATCGCGGCGGCGCGGTGGAAGAACTCCGGGCGGTCGGCCGGGGTGACGCGGTTCTCGCGGGCGAAGGTGAAGAGGAAGTGGCTCACCATCCGCTCGAACATCAGCGGGCGGACGCGGTCGAGGTCCGGGCGGGTGTCGAGGAAGGCGAAGAGCCGGCGGTACTGCGCGAAGATCGTGAAGTGGGTGCGGCCCGGCGTCTTCATGGAGTTGCCCTGGCGGCGCTGGCGGTACTCCACACAGACCTGGTCCAGGCAGCCGGCGGTCTCGGCGGTCAGCATGGTCGTGTAGACCATGAGCGCGTCCTCGTAGACGCCGTCGGTGAAGGCGAAGCCGTTGCCGGTGAAGAAGTCGCGGCGGAAGGCGCGGTTCCAGACGACCGCGAAGAGGTTGAGGAACTCCAGCCGGTCGGCCGGGCGGAAGGTCTCCGTGCCCGTCTGGGCCAGCAGCTCCCCGCTCGCGCTCGGCTGGACCTTGTCCCACCAGTACGTACGGACGTGGTCGAAGAGGAGGATCTCCGGGTCCGAGGTCTCCTTGAGGCGGTCGGCCATCGCCTGGAGCGAGCCGGGTGCGTAGGTGTCGTCGCTGTCGAGGAAGAGCAGGTAGTCGCCGCGCGCCCGCTCCACGCCGGTGTTGCGGGCCTGGCCGATACCGCCGTTCTCCGTGTGGTGCACGGCCCGCACCCGCGGATCGCGCGCCGCGTACTCGTCCAGGATCGCGCCGCAGCCGTCGGGTGAGCGGTCGTCGACCGCGATCACCTCGAAGTCGGTGTAGTCCTGCGACAGCACCGAGTCCAGGCACTCCCGCAGGTAACCCTGGACCTTGTACACGGGCACGATGACGCTGAAGCGGGGTGCGGAACCGGTTACTGCCTCGGACATGTGACGGCTACTCCTCGTGACGAACGAGCGCGGACGGGCGGGAAAAATCCCTACGGAAGGCATATCTGCGCCAGTTGTATGACTGGAGTTCACCGGAAAGGGTTGCCACCCGTTACCGGAAAGTTCTGTGGCCCTCATTACATATCGGGTCAAGAACGGGCATGTCGCCAGTTTCGTGCCACCACCGTCCGTAGTCTGCGAACGCCCCGCCTGCACGCGTACGGGTACCCGCGCGCGTGGGCCACCTCACGGTGGGCGGCGGAACCGGACCGGTGCGGCGCACCTCTACACAGAGGAGCCGCCCGGCCGTCCGGAGCGCGCGGCGGTCCGCCCGCCGGGCGCGGCCGCCGTGGGGCGACCCGCCCGAGATGCATGCCACGGACGGGTGGTCCGGCGCACGAATAACCGTAGGAATTACCGCCGTTGCCCGTCCCGTAAGCCACGGCGCGAGCGGTCCGGCGCGGTAGTTTTGATGGCTCGTACGGCAAGGAACACAGAGGATAGGGGTGCCCGTGCCTGACGTCTCCGTAGTCGTGATCGTCTACAACGACGCAGAACGACTGCCGACCGCCGTCCGGTCCGCCGTGGACCAGACGCTGCACGGTGTCGAAGTGGTCATCGTCGACGACTGCAGCACGGACAGATCGTTCGCCGTCGCGCAGGAGCTGGCCGCCGCCCACCCCGGCAAGGTCCGCGCGCTCCAGCTGCCGGAGAACAGCGGCGGCTGCGGCGCCCCGCGCAACCACGGCGTCGCCCACGCCCACGGCGACTACGTGATGTTCCTCGACAGCGACGACGTCCTGGAGCCCAACGCCTGCCGCAACATGCTCGACGCCGCCGAGCGCACCGGCGCCGACCTGGTCTCCGGCATGTGTGTGCGGGTCCACGCCGACACCCGCACCAAGAAGACCGTCGAGTGGTACCCGTGGCTCTACGACCGCACCCGCACCCTCGAATCGATCTCCGAACTCCCCGACCTGCTGGTCTTCGACACCCTGTCGACCAACAAGTGCTACCGCCGGGAATTCCTCCGCGAGGCCGGACTCGAATTCCCCGTCGGCATCCACTACGAGGACCTGCTCTTCTCCGCGCAGGCGTACGTCGCCGCCCGCCGCATCACGCTGATCCCCAATCACGTCTACTTCTGGAACGTCTTCGAGAAGGCGGCCACGAAATCGATCAGCAACCGGCGCCATGAAATCGCCAACTTCGCGCACCGCATGGAAATCCACCGGCGCGTCGACGAACTCCTCGCCGCCGAGGGCCTGGACGACCTGAAGTTCCACAAGGACGTCAAATTCCTCAAGCACGACCTCGTGCTGCACCTGCGGGACCTGCCGCTGCTCGACGAGGGCTACCGCCGCGAATTCGCCGAGATGGCCAACGGCTACCTCGCCGGGATCGCCCCCGAGGCGTACGAGCGCGTCCAGCCGATACAGGCCATCTGCGCCTACCTCCTCGGCAAGGAGGACTGGCCGGCGCTGATGCCCGCGGTCGACACCCTCATCAACCGCGACAAGCTCTCCACCCCGCTCACCGAACGCGACGGCCGGGTCTACTGGACCGACCGCCACCTCGACGACCCCGAGGGCCGCCGCGTCCTCGACGTCACCGACGCCGGGTACCACACCCGCCCGCTCGGCAAGCTCTTCCTCCGCAACCAGCTCACCGGCTACACCGACGACGGCCGCGGCACCGTCGAGCTGTCCGGCGCGGTCGTCAACCCGCTCGGCGCGGTCACCCCGGCCACCCCGCTGCGCGGCCGTATCGAGCTGAAGGCCCGCCGCCGCAGCCTGCAGACCTTCTCCTTCCCGCTGCGCACCCTGCGGCTCGACGGCGACCGGATCGTCTGGGACGCGGAGCTGGACCTCGCCCGCAAGCTGCGCCCGCTCGGCGTGATCGACGCGGTCTGGGACGTCCGGCTGATCCTGGACGCCGACGGCGAGCTGACCCGCACCCGGCTGACCGTCGGCGGCGTCGACCTCGACGCGGCGCACGCGCTGCGCGTCCGCCCCCGGCTGACCCGCCTGGTCTCCGACCGCGTCGAGCCCGCCTCCTCCAAGCGCGGCCACCTCACCTTCGTGCTGCGCGCCGAGAGCCGCGCCAGCCGCGGGACGCAGAAGCTGCTCGGCGAGGCGCTGCGCAGCCCCGCCGCCGCCCTCGCCAAGACCGGTATCCGCAAGGCCCGTAAGGCCAAGCGCGAACTGAACTCCGGCGAGACCAAGCTCCGCGTCTACCACGAGGTGTTCCGCAAGCTCCCGCTCCGCAAGGGCCTCGTCGTCTTCGAGAGCCACCTCGGCAAGCAGTACAGCGACAGCCCCCGCGCCATCTACGAGGAGATGCGCCGCCAGGGCATCGCGTTCGAGGCGGTGTGGAGCTACGCCGGGAAGAAGCCCGACGGCTTCCCCGAGGACGCCACCCTCGTCAAGCGCTGGAGCTGGCAGTACCTGCGGGCGCTGGCCCAGGCGGAGTTCTGGATCGACAACCAGGGCTACCCGCTCAAGCTCACCAAGCGCCCCGAGACCACCTACATCCAGACCTGGCACGGCTCCGCGCTCAAGCGGATGGGCTTCGACGAGCCCCGGCTGCGGCTCCAGCCGCGCGCCGCGAAGGACGCCTACCAGGAGGTCCTCGACCGCTTCGACCACTTCCTGATCCGCTCCGAGCACGACGAGCGCACCCTCGCCCGCGCCTTCCGGCTCCGCCCCGAGGTGCTGCTGCGCACCGGCTACCCGCGCAACGACGCGCTGGTCGCCGCCCGCCGCGCCGAGGAGGCGTCCGGCACCCGCACCCGCGGCCCGCTCGCCGCCGAACTCGGCATCCCCGCCGACAAGACGGTCCTGCTCTACGCACCGACCTTCCGCGCCGCCGCGAACGGCAAGGTCAAGGGCTTCGAGCTGCCCTTCGACGTCGACGAGTTCGCGTCCCGCTTCGGCGACCGCCACGTCCTGCTGATCCGCTCGCACTACCTCAACCACGTGGTGCTGCCGCCGTCCGTCCGCGGCACCGTCATCGACGTCACCGACCACCACGACATCACCCCGCTGATGGAGCTGGCCGACGGCCTCATCACCGACTACTCCTCGGTGATGTTCGACTACGCCCTCCTCGACCGGCCGATGGTCTTCTACGCCCACGACTACGACGAGTACGCCAACGAGGCCCGCGGCACCTACTTCGACCTCAAGGCCACCGCACCCGGCCCGTTCGTCGAGACCGAGGACGCCCTCTTCGACGCCCTCGACCACCTCAAGTCGGCGGACGCCGAACACCGCGAGGCCCGGCAGCGGTTCACCGCCGCCTACGGCGAGTACGACCGGGGGGACGCGGCCCGCCGCGTCGTCGACCAGTTCTTCCGCACCGCGGAGCGCGAAGGAGACGCCAAGTGACCGGCCGCGACATCTACTTCGTCTGCAACAACACCGACGAGATGGGCGGGGTGACCACCTGGACCCACCAGATGGCCCGGCTCTTCGCCGAGCGCGGCCACCGGCCGCACATCATCGGCATCGTCCCGGCGGCCCCGGAACTCCGCGCCGACCTGGGCGAACTGCCCTACCCCACCGAAACCCTCTACACCGAGCACCCGCCGAAGGCCGGCCCGGCGCGCGGTGTGAAGGGCAAGCTCAACCTCGCCGAGCGGCGCCGCCGCGCGGTGCGGGACGCCGGGATGCGGGAGGCCGCCGACCGGCTCTCCGCCCGCTTCGCCACCGCCCGCCCCGGCGGCGTCGTCATCTGCACCCAGGTGTGGGCCATGGAGTGGGTGACGCTCGCCGACACCGCCGGGATGCCGGTGATCGGCATGAGCCACGAGTCGTTCACCGCCTGCCGCGCCTCCTCCCGCTTCGCCCGCGTCAAGCGCTACTACGAGAGCGTCGACCGGCTCCTCGCCCTCACCCGCGAGGACGCCGACCTGTGGATCCGCGCCGGTATGGACAACGCCGGCTTCATGCCGAACCCGCTGCCGGTCATGCCGGAGGTCCCCTCGGCCCGTACGGAGAAGGTCGTCGCCTCCATCGGACGGCTCTCCGACGAGAAGGGCGTCGACCTGCTCCTCGACACCTGGGCGCTGGTCGCCCCCCGCCACCCGGACTGGCTGCTGCGGATCTACGGCTCCGGCGAGGACGAGGAACTGCTCCTCAAGCAGCGGGAGGCGCTGGGCCTGGAGCGGTCGGTGGAGTTCATGGGCCGCACCGACGACGTCCCGGAGGTGCTGCGCGGCGCCTCCGTCTTCGCCCAGTCCTCACGCGCCGAGGGCTTCCCGCTGTCGCTGATGGAGGCGATGGCCGCGGCGGTGCCGTGTGTGGCGTTCGACTGCGCGCCCGGCGTCCACGAGATCGTCAGCGACGGCGAGGACGGGCTGCTGGCCCGGCCCGGCAACATCAACGAACTCGCCGCCCATCTGGAGACTCTCCTGACCGACCAGGAGCTGCGCGACCGGCTCGGCACCGCCGCCCGGGAGAACGTCCAGCGCTACTCCACCGACCGCATCACCCGCCGCTGGGAAGAGCTCTTCGCCTTCCTGGAGCGCTGAGCGGGCCGGTACGACGAAGGCGCCCCGCACCGGATTCCGGTGCGGGGCGCCTGCTGCTGTCGCTCAGCGGGCCTCGGGGTGGTGGTGCTGCCACCCGGCCCACGCCGACGTGATCATCTCGCGGACGTCGTGGTGTGCCTTCCAGTCCAGCTCGGCGGCGATCCGGTCGGCGGCGGCGACCACCCGCGCCGGGTCGCCGGGCCGCCGCGGCGTCACCTCGGCGGTGACACCGGTGTGCCCGGTCACCTCGGTGATCAGATCGACCATCTCGCGCACCGACACGCCCTCACCGCGGCCGATGTTGAGCGTCAGATCCCGCACCGGACCGTGCTCGGCCAGCTTCTGCGCGGCCACCACATGGGCGTCGGCGAGGTCCGCGACATGGATGTAGTCGCGGATGCAGGTGCCGTCCGGCGTCGGGTAGTCGTCACCGAAGATCCGCGGCGCGGCGCCCTCGGTGAGCTTCTCGAAGACCATCGGCACGATGTTGAAGACGCCGGTGTCGGCCAGCTCCGGGGTGGCCGCGCCCGCGACGTTGAAGTACCGCAGACACGCCGTGCTGATGCCGTGCGCCGTGCCCGCCGCCCGGACCATCCACTCCCCGACGAGCTTCGTCTCGCCGTACGGGTTCATCGGCACGCACGGCGTGTCCTCGGTGACGAGGTCGACGTCCGGCATGCCGTACACCGCGGCGGACGAGGAGAACACGAGCCGGCCCACGCCGCCGGCGGCCATCGCCTCCAGCAGCGTCTGGAGGCCGTGGACGTTCTCGCGGTAGTAGTGCAGCGGCATCTCCACCGACTCGCCGACCTGCTTCTTCGCCGCCAGGTGCACCACATCCGTCACCCCGTGCTCGGCGATGGTGCGATCCAGCAGCGCCCGGTCCAGGGTCGAGCCGACGACCAGCGGCACGTCCTCGGGGAGCCGGGCGGCGACCCCCGTCGTCAGGTCGTCCAGCACGACCACCCGAGGCCGCCCGGCGGCCTCCCCGGCCTGCCGCAGGGCCCGTACGACGTGGGCGCCGATGTACCCGGCACCGCCCGTGATCAAGTAAGTCATGGCGCCAATCCTAGGGTTGGTAGGGGAGAGATCGGGGCAATTCAGCGGCGCAGCCGGGCCGCCGCGATCCGCCACACACTGCGTACCCCGCCCGCGACCCGCAGCGCCAGCGCCCCGCCGGTCGTCGCGTACGGCTGCACCAGCAGCACGGCGTGGCGGCGGCTGGGCAGCACCCGGCGGCGCAGCCCCGGGCCGACCGCGCGCAGCGAGGCGCGGAAGCCGGAGCCGTCGGCGCAGTGCACCTGCGCCATCAGATCCCAGGCCACCGGCCCGGCGTCCGCGGCCTGCCCGCGGTCGGTGAGCGCCGCCAGATCCACCGCCACCTCGGCCGTCCAGATCCCGTCCGCCCCCGCCGTCAGCGCCGCGGTCTGCATCGGACCGCGCCGGTCGTCGGCGCGCCGCCGCCACTCCACGTCCACGGAGACCGGACCGGCGGCGGCCAGCCGCCCGTACATCTCGTGCACCCGCAGCCGCAGCACACTGCGGCGGCCGACGACCGGCTCCGCGTCGATGGTCACCGGCAGCCGGTGGGTGGGCTTGGAGTCGAGCGCGTCCAGCTCGACCTGGGCCAGCTCCGGCGACCACACCGGGCGGCCCGCGTCGTCCCGGGCGTACGGCGGCAGCAGCCGGCCGGGGCGCGCCGCCAGCTGCGTCAGCCGGTCCAGCTCGGCCGGGGGCTCCGGCGCGGCCTGCACCACCCGGGCCAGCCAGCGCGCGGGCGCCCGCGCCGCCAGCAGCTCGGCCTCGTCGAAGTCCGCCAGGTAGGCGCGGGTCAGCCGCCACCACTGCGTGCGGTAGGCCGCGTCGCGGGTGTGCAGCTCGCGGAGGTACATCCGCAGGTCGTGGTCGAGGAACTTGGTCCGCGCGGCCCGCGCCAGCTCGCCGCGGCCGGCGTCGCGGAGGATCGCCACGCTGTCGCGGTGCGCGTCGATGCGCGCCTGCCAGTTGGTGACGGCCTTGCGGTCCAGGGAGATCGACTGGCGGGCGGCGGCGCGGCGGACGTGCCAGATGTAGACGCTGTCCGGGATCGTCACCAGCCGCGGCGCGGCCGCCAGGACCCGCGCGGTGAAGACGAAGTCCTCGTACGTGAAGCGGCCCTCGGGGAAGACGATGGCGTGCTCGGCGAGGAAGGCCCGGTCGTAGAGCTTGTTGACGCAGAGCGTGTCGCGCACCAGCTGGGGGCTGGCGCCCGGCGCGGTGTGCACGGCGCGGTCGCGGTAGAGCGCCGGCTGCCAGGGCACGTCGCGGCGGGCCGGCAGCTCCCGGCGGACGCAGGCGCCGGAGGCCACCGGGGCGTCCTCGGCGAGCGCGGCGCGCAGCAGCGCCGGGGCGGCGCCCGGCGGCAGCACGTCGTCGCTGTCCAGGAACATCACGAAGCGGCCGGTGGCGGTGCGCAGCCCGTCGTTGCGGGGGGTGCCGCAGCCGCCGCTGTTCTCCGCGCGGTGCAGCACCCGCAGCCGCGGGTGCTCCCGGGCCAGGGCGTCCAGGGCGGCGCCGGTGCCGTCGGTGGAGGCGTCGTCCACCGCGATCACCTCGACGGCGGCGCCGCCCGTCTCCTGGGCCAGCGCGGAGCGCACGGCCTCGGCGACGTGGGTGACGTCGTTGTAGGCGATGACGACGATGCTGATCTGCGCTGCCGGAGTGAGGGTGGGCCCCGGCGACGGCTCAAGGGCTTCTTTCACAGTCACTACATCTACATTCCGTGTCGACGGCATCTCTGTGCGCGAGCGGCCTCCGGTCTCCTCTGTCGCTGCTTCAGAGGGGGATTCTCGTCGCGCGGTTGCGCCCGCTGTCGTGCTTTTACGGGTCATTGCCGTCCGTTAACGGACGGGACATCCGGTGTTGGCGGCTGCTTGGCGCGGGCGGAGGGCCCGTACACCGGTGTAACGACGGGCCCGCCGTTCGATGCCGGTGTCCGCCGAACCTCCACCGTCCCGACCGCCGCCGGACACCCCCGCTCACCGCAGCAGCAGGTCCGCGGCGCGCGTCGCGGCCGCCCCGTCGTCGCGGTGGCAGAACGTCTCCCGGAACCGCCGGTACGCCTCCGCGCCCGCCCGGGCGACCGCGTCCAGATCGCGCAGCGCGTCGATCAGCTCACCGGTGGAGCCGAGCTGCGGGCCCGGCGCCACCGCCTCGAAGTCGACGGTGAAGCCGCGCAGCGTGTCGCGGTAGTACGGCAGGTCGGGGGTGAGGAACAGCATCGGGCGGCCGGTGTTCGCGAAGTCGACGGCGAGCGAGGAGTAGTCGGTGACCAGCACGTCCGCGGCGAGCAGCAGCTCGGTGGCGTCCGGGTACGCGGTGACGTCGATCGCGAACGGCGCATGGCGGGCCGGGAGCCGGTCGGCGACCAGCGGATGCCCGCGGACCAGCAGCGCGTGGTCGTCGCCGAGCGCCCGCCGGGCCGCGTCCAGGTCCAGCGGCAGAGGGAGCCGGTGGTGGTGGCGGTCGTAGGCGAGGTGGCCGCGGACGGCCGGGGCGTAGAGGACGACGGTGCGGCCGTCGTCGACGCCGAGCCGGGCGCGGACCGCCGCGGCGCGCTCCGCCCGGTCCGGGGCGAAGAACGCGTCGGTGCGCGGCAGCCCGCTCTCCAGCGGCTCGCCGGGGAAGCCGAGCGCCTCGCGCAGGACGGGCGTGCTGTGCGCGTTGGGCGACAGCAGCACGCTCCACTGCCGGGCCGCCTCCGGGCGGACCGGCCCGTGGACGCCGTGCACCTCCGCGCCGATCCGCCGCAGCGGGGTGCCGTGCCAGGTCTGGACGACGAGCTGGCCCTGACGGCGGCGGAAGAAGCCCGGCAGCTGGGTGTTGGCGATCACCCAGCTGCTGTGCGCCAGCGCGCCGTGCCACTCGGCACTGCCCACGACCACGGCGCGCGCGGTGTCCGGCACGGCGGTCTGCCCGTCGCGCACCGCCCACAGGTGCTCCGCGCCCATCCCGCGGCGGACCAGCTCCTCGTGGACGGCGCGCGGCGAGTCGCCGTAGGCGCGGCCGCCGAAGCTGCTGTAGAGGATCGCGTCGCGCAGCGGACGGCCGCGGTGCAGCGGGTAGTGCGTCTCGCGCAGCACCCGCCGCCGGTACGGTCCCCGGTCGGTGACCGGCAGCGTCGCCCCGGTGGTGAGGAATGCCTCGTCGTGGTCGCACCGGTCGAGGGTGAAGGGCTTGCCGCGGACCGCGCGGGAGGCGGGCAGCCCGTCGAGGACGGACGGCGCGAAGCGGACCGGCACGTCCGGGGCGTCGGTGCCCGCCGCCCGCAGCCGCAGCGCCCAGCGCCCGGCGGGCAGCGGCAGCGGTCCGCCGGGCGAGGGCAGCGCGGCCAGCGGCAGCGCGCAGTGGAACCGCTCGCCGTGGTGGGTGGTGGGGAAGGCCCACTCCGCGGCGTGCGCGGTGTGGGCGATGACCAGCTCGGTGGCGGGCGGCGCCGCCGCGGGCAACACCCCGGCCAGCAGCAGCGTCCCGTCGATCCGCCACACGACGCGGTCCGCGTACGGCTGCGGGAGGCGGTCGTGCACCACCAGATGCCCGGCGGCGCTGCCCGCGCAGACCAGCTCCCGGCCGCCCACCGGCGGCAGCGCCAGCGGCGTCAGCGTCGGCGAACAGGCGACGGGCGCGGTCGCCCCGCCGGGCAGGACCAGGCTCACGGCCCAGGTGGCGGAGAGGCCGGGCGCGTACGCCGCGTTCCCGGGCGCACCGCCCGCGCCGTCGTCCGGTACGGGCTGGGCGGCGGCCACCGCGTCCGGGAGGATCCGCACGGTGTGCCCGGCGGCGGGGCGGCGGGGCTTCCAGGGGGGCGGGGGAGCGGGGGCAGGGGCGGGGTCCGTGGTCTGCGGGTCCGGGGTGGATGTGTCCGGTGCGTCGGCGGCGTCCGCGGCCCGGTCCTGCGGGGCAGCGGTCTCCGGCGCGTCCGCGCCCTCCCTCGCGCCTCCCTCGGCCTCCTCCTCCGTGCGGTCCGGTACGGCCTCCGGCGTGGCCTCCGGCCCCGGTGGCCGGGTCGGGAACGACACCACCGTGCCGGTCTCCGTGTCGGTCAGCCGCAGGGCGGTGGGGGCGGCGGCGCCGGGCGGGGCGGCGACCGTCAGGGCGAGGGCGCCGCCGGCCGCCTCCCGGGCGGTCAGCCGGTAGCCGATCGGCTCCACCGTCAGCCGCAGCAGCCCGTCCACGTACCGGGGCGTGATCCGGACGCCCTGCCCGGTGTCGTGGGTGCGCGGCGAGGTGCCGGAGCCGGACTCCGGCGGGCGCAGCCCGGAGGTGCGCACGATGCCCGCCGCGGTGCGGGTGACGGTGACCCGCCAGTCGCCGTCCGGCCGGCGGCCGAGCCGCCGCAGCCGCCGCGGATCGAGCACCACCTCGAACCCCGACCAGTCGTAACAGTGCAGCCCCTGACCGGATTCGGCGGTCGCCGCGGCCGACTCCACCGGCCGCAGCGGCAGCACGATCCGCCGCCGCCCCTGCGCCAGCACCAGCGTGCCCAGATAGCTGTGCCGGTGCGGCGCGCCGAGGTTGCGGATGTACGCATAGCCCCGCAGGAACAGCAGCCCTTCGCGCCAGACCGCCTCCTGGACGTGTGCCCGTACGGGGAAGTCGTCGCGGCCCAGCCGGGTGACGGCGGACGGCAGCCGCAGCGGCGGGTCCAGCGGCAGCGCGGCCCGGCGGCGCAGCGGCACCCCGGTCACCAGGAACGCCGCCTCGTGCCGCCGCCGGTACGCCAGCAGCCGCAGCAACTCCTCCGGCCGCCCGGCCCGTACGAGGTACCAGAGCATCCGTCGCTCCACCGGGAGCGACGCCAGCAGCCGCGGATCGACCCGGGAGAGGTGGGCGCGGGCGTGCTCCAGGAACGCGGTGCGGACCTCCGGTGCGGCGGCGGGCAGCGCCCCGAGGAGGTCGTCAAGACCCTCGGTGAGCTGCGCCCGGTCGTACTCCGCGCGGCAGGACACCCCGCGGGTGCGCGCCGGATCGGCCAGGAACTCCCCGATCCGCTCGAGCGCCGCGAACCGCTCGGCGACCGTCCGCGCGTCCGGTGGCGGCCGGTCCCCGGCGCCGGGCGTCCGCAGCCGGACGACGGGGGCGCGCAGTACGTCGACGGCGTCGGCGAGGAAGTGCGCGGGCACCGTCACCACCGCGTCGTCGCAGCTGCCGCCCTCCGGGAAGGCGAGGTGGTGCCGGTCCCAGAAGGTGCGCCGGAAGACCTTGTTGGCCGCGGTCGTGTCGGACAGCAGCGTCCGGTCCTCGGCGATGTGGGTACGTGTCGCGCCGGTCCGGTCGGCCGGTTGCCGCGCCGCGGGCCGCCCGTCCGCCCCGAGCAGCCGGACGCCGCCGGTCGCCAGATCCGCGCCGGACGCGTCGAGCAGCGCGGGCAGCTCCTCGTACGCGCGCGGCAGCAGGAGATCGTCCGGCCCGGGGAAGGCGAGGTACGGCGTGTCCGGGTAGGCGTGCCGGGCGCCCGCGTTACGGGCTGCACCGGGGCCCGCCCCGGCGGCGCGGACCAGCCGGAAGCGCGGATCGCGGGCGGTGAACCGGCGGGCCAGCTCGGCCCCCGGCCCGTCCGGTTCGGGCGCGCTGTCCACCATCACCACGTCGAGCGTGGCCGGGGTCTGCGCCGCGATCGACTCCAGGCACTCCTCGGTGTGCCGCAGGGGCCCTGCGGTGCGGTGCACCGGGACGACGACGGTGAGCCGTGGCTTCATGCGCGCGACCAAGCCTTTCCGAACGGGGAACCCGGGCGGCCCGGAACCGGGCGGTCCGGCACCGGAACCCTCGCGCCGGAACCGGGGCGGGGTACTGAGGTGGACAACTCACCCGGCGCCGCCCCGGTCACCACATCTGCGCTGAAAGGGTGAGGGGACGGGCCCTCGCCCGGGCGAGGGCCCGGCGGTACGAGGGGCGCCCCGGGCCGGTTCCCGGCGGTGCGAGGTGTGCCCGGGGGACGCGGGCGCCGCCGCGTCCGGCCGGGCCCGGGCGCTCCCGCCTCACGGGCCCCCGACGCCGCCGTGCCGGGGACCGCCCGCCCCCGGTCGGCGTGGTGTGCGCCGTGGTCCGGGGCGATGCCGTAGACCGGAGCCGATGCCGTAGCGGGCCCGGCCCACGCCGGGTCCCCAGGGAAGGGAAAGGTGACCTCGATGCCCGGGATGCCCGGACGGACCGAAACCCCCGCCGCCCCCACCGCTCCCGCCGCCCGCCGGACCCCGGCCTCCCGCCGCGCCGCGGAGGCCGCCCCGCCGGTCCGCACCGGCCCACCGTCCCGCGCACAGGACACGCCACGGCCGCTGCTGCCCTGGCTGCGGGCACCGCGCGCGCCCTACCGCCGGGCGCTGCGCCGCATCGGCGCCGGGCGGGTGCTGGACATCGGCTGCGGCACCGGCGACACCCTGGCCGGGTGCGCACCGGGCAGCGTAGGAATCGCCCACGACGCGCACTCCGCCGACATCTGCCGCGCCCGCGGCCTGACCGCGTACACCGCCGACGCCTTCCTCACCAGCGCCCACGCCCGGCCCGGCGGCTTCGACACGCTGCTGTCCGCACAGGTCCTCCAGCACCTCGACGACGAACAGGTCGAGGGCCTGCTGCGGGCCTATCTGCCGTACGTACGGCCGGGCGGCGGCGTCGTGCTGATCACCCCGCAGGAGGCCGGCCACCGCGGCGCCGGACGGTTCACCGACTTCACGCTGCTGCGCGCCTACGCCGAATCCGCCGGCCTCTCGGTCCGCCGCACCTATTCCTTCCCGCTGCCCCGCCCCGCCGGGAAGGTCCTGGGCGCCAACGCGTTCGTCCTGGCCGCCCGGGTGCCGATGGAGCGGCTGCCGGGCTGAGTCCGCAGGGCGCACCCCGGGCCCGGAGGGGCGCGCGGACGGCCGCGCGCGCCGGGCCGGGCGAGGGGCGCGCCGGGTCGCTCAGCGGCGTGCCGCCCGCTCCCGCCGCGCCGCCACCAGCGCCCGGGTGACGGCCGGCGGCAGCCAGTCCGCCGCCAGCCGCCGCAACGGGCCCCGCGCCGGGCCCCGCCGCCCGGACCCAGGTATGTGCTCCGGCGCCCGTGTCCCCCGCGCTGCCGGGGCCGGGCGGTACCGGGAGGCCGGGTGCGCCGGCTCCCGCGCGTCCTTCGCGCTGATCCGGATCAGCGGCGCGCCGTTGACCTGCTGCACCTCGTGCCAGACGCCGTCCCGCCCGGCCAGCCACGCCGGCAGCGCCGACCGCAGCGGCTCCGGGTCGCCCCAGGTGCCGTAGAACTTGGTGCCCGTGATGCACACCGGGTGCAGCCCCTCGTTGGTCACCGCCTGCCAGGTCGCCGCGGCCACCCCCGGGCAGTGCTCGGCGCGGAAGTCGTCCAGCACCACGACGCCGGTGTCGGTGAGCAGGTCGCGGACGGCCAGGATGTCGCCGTGGACGTGCTCGTACAGATGCGAGGCGTCGATGTGGGCGAAGCGGACGCTGCCCGCCGTGACGTGGTCGCGCACCCGTGAGCTGAGGCCCTGGACGATGTCCGGCAGCGTGTCGTGGAAGGCGAGGTAGTTGGCCTCGAAGGCGCGGCGGGTCAGCGTCGCGTAGGACTTCGCCATCTCCTTGGTGTTCGAGGCGTCCGCGGCGGGCGAGTCGAACAGGTCGCAGACGGTGAACCGCTCGCCGTCGCCGAGCCGCGCGCCCAGGAAGATCGCGCTCTTGCCCAGATAGGCGCCGAGTTCGAGCAGGTCACCGCGGTGCCCCGCGGCCCGCTGATGGGCGAGGAACCAGTCGAAGAGCAGCTGATCCGCGGTGAAGAACCACCCCTTGACCTCGGAGAGCCGGGTGGGGCGAGGAAGCGGTGCACGGTGGTCCGCGAGGGGTGCAGTCATGGGCGTCCGTCTCCAGACGGTCGGGGTTCCGACGGCGTTACGGCCTGCGGCGCGCGGCGCTGCCAGGAACCCGCCGCCGCGGCGCGGCCGTCATCGTAGGCGGCGCGAAGTGAACGGAAGGTGGCGAAAAATGGGGCGTACGGAACCGGTGGGTGAGGGCCTGCCGGGCGGCGAAGCCGCGTGGGGGCGGCGGGGGCCGGGAGATCGCCCGACGCCTCTCCGTTGCTCTTCAACTCCCCTGGAATAAAGGGGAGTTGGACCCCCTGTCGGGCAGGCCGGGCGCGGGCGGGACGGAGCCCCGCCCGCGCCTCACACCAGCGGTGGGCCCTGCGCCGCCCCCAGGGACTGGGCGGCGCGCTGCAGGGCGCTGGCCAGGAGGGCCAGGTCCGTGGGGCCGTTGCCCAGTTCGCGCAGCGGACGGCGGGCCGGCGGATCGCCCATCCGGGACCACTCCAGGGGGACGACCGTCGGGCGGAGCGTGGCCGTACGCGGTATCCGGCCGGTCACCCGGCCCGCCTGGAACGGCGTCGCCGAGCCGTCGCGGGTGCGGTGCAGCACCCCGCGGCCCGGCGGGACCGGCTCCGACGGATCCTCCGCCTCGCCCAACACGATCCGCAGCGCGGCCCGTTCGCCGGTCGCCGTCTCCGCCGTCCGCTCCGGATGGCCCGTCGCGGCGATCAGATGGACGCCCAGCTCCGCACCGGCCCGCGCCACCGCCTCCAGGGCCCGCACCACCGAACCCGCCGCCGGGCGGCCCGTACTGCCCAGCGCGGGCGCGACCAGCGCGTCGAAGTCGTCGACCAGCACGAACAGCCGGGGCATCGGCGCCGCGTCCGACGCCGCCGCCTCCCCGGACGGCACCCCGCCGCGCGAACGCAGCCGCAGCGTGCCGGTGCTCGACGGATCCGGCTCGGCGCCCTCGGGCGTACGGCGCTGCGCGACGATCCGCGGGGCGGGCAGATGCTTCGCCCGCCACTGGGCGAACGGCGTGCCGCCCAGGATCTCCGCACGCCGCTTCAGCTCCGACGACAGCGCCTGCGCGAACTCCCGCATCCGCACCGGGTCCGACGCCGCCAGATACGTGGTGACGTGCGGCAGCTCGGTGCAGAGCCGCAGCCCCTCGCCGCGCTCGGTGCCGCCGCCGTCCACCAGCACCAACGACAGCAGATCGGGCCGGTCGGCGGCGGCCAGCGAGGCGGCCAGCGACCGCAGCAGCTCCGTCTTGCCGGTGCCCGGCGCGCCTTCGAGCAGCAGCGGGCTGCCGTCGGCGGCGGGATCGGCGGCGAGCGGACCGTGCGGCCCGGCGCCGAGCACCGCCGCCGCCCCGGACGCCCCGCCGTCGAGCGCCGCCGCCCACCGGGCCAGCAGCGACGCCGGGGTGGCGCGGGCCAGCCCCAACTCGTCCAGCAGCCGGGAGGACTCGGGCAGCGGCGCCGCCACCCGGGGCGCCGCCCGGTCGCCGGCCGCCGCATCGGTCTCGCGCAGCGGCGCCAGCGCCCGTGCGAACCGCTCCGCCCAGGCGCCGGAGACCGCGTCCAGCGCGGCGACCGTGCCGTTGGGCCCCGAACCGGGCTGGACCACCCGCAGCGCCGTCGCCACATCGCCGCTGAGCACCGCGACCGCCCCGCACTCCCCGAACGCGGGCGACGCCACCCGGGCCGCCTCGTACGTCGCGGCCAGCGGGAACGCCGGGGACGCCGCGGGCGTCTCGGCCAGACACAGCAGATGGATACCGGCCGCCGGACCCCCGGCCGCCAGCCGCGCCGCGGTCTCCCGCAGCGCCGACGACCCGAGATCGCCGTCGACCAGCACCACGGTGAACGGCCCCTGGTGCTGGGCGGCCGCCGCGGCGATCTCCGCCCGCTCGGCGCTCGCCCAGCCCGGCCCCAGCGGCCCGTCGTCCAGCCGCCGCACCAGCTCCGCCGTGCGCGCCGCCGCCTGCTCCCGGTCGTACGCCAGCAGCAGCCGGCAGTCCTGGCCGTGGGCCGGGCGGACGTGCGGCAGCCAGCCCAGCCACGACCAGTCGGCGACCCGCTCCTCGGCGGTCCGCGCCCGGTCCGTGCTGAGCAGCACGATCTCCAGGGTGCCGGGGGCGTGCAGCGCGGCCAGCTGGGCCAGGGCCGAACGCGCCAGCCCGGCCAGCCGCTCCCGCGGCCCGGCAAGACCCAGCGAACCGGCCCGCCGCAGCTCCACCGCGACCGGCTCCGCCACCCGGCCACCGGCGCGGGAGGCCGTCCCGAGGCGGAGGGAGAGCGCGTCCGGATGGTCCCGCTCCCGCTCCCACAGGCGCGGCCCGGGACCGAGCGCCGTCAGCAGCACCTCGGCGGCGTCCGGCCACCGCTCGGCCGCACCGGGCTCCGCGGGCACCGGCTCCGCCACGGCCTCGGCGCCGGTCGGCGGCTCCGCGGCGCCGGGCTCCTCCGGGCCGTCCACCGCCGGACGGCCACCGGCCAGCCGCCGCGCCCAGGCACCGATCCCGCCGCGCCGCCCGGCCCGCCGCGCCGCCTCGTCGGGCGGGGCCAGCGACAGCTGCCCGCCGTGCGTGCCCTCCCCGGACGAGGTGGCGTCCGACGGGCCGAAGGCGTCCGGGCGGGTGCCGTGCAGCGGGGTGTCCCGCCGCTGCCGGGACCGCTCCGCGCCGTCCTCGGGCGCCGAGCCGTGGGGGTGGCGCACGCCGTACGCGTCGTAGCCGTACCCGGTCGGGGCCTCGGCGGACGGTACCGGCGCCGCGGGCGGCACCGGCTCCGGGCGGCGGCTGCCGGGCACGAACACCTCCGGGACGCCGTGGCCGTCCTGGGTGGGCGTGCCCGCGCCCCGGCCGTACACCGTCGGCGCCGTACCGCCCCCGGGAAGAACGGGACCCTGCCCGCCCGTGACGGAACCGGCGGGCCCGGACGAGGAGCCCGGGCGCAGCCGCAGATGGCCCTCGCCGTCCGGGGTCGTCGCCAGCGCCGGATCGGGGACGGCGGCCGACGGCTGGAGGAGCAGCGCCGACTCGCCGACGCGCAGCAGGGCGCCCGCGGCCAGCCGCGCGGGGCCGCCGGTGACCTCCGCGCCGTCCACGGTCGTGCCGTTGGTGGAGCGCAGATCGGCGACGAAGACGGAGCCGTCCGGCTCGACCGTCACCGCGCAGTGCATCCGGGAGACGTCCGGGTCGTCCAGCGGCACATCGGCGTCGGCGGAGCGGCCGACCCGGATCTGGCCGCCGTGCAGCAGATGGACACCGCCCGCGTCCGGCCCGGAGACCACCCGCAGCCGCGCCGGACCGTGCGGCAGGCCGTGCGCGGGGTCGGGGCCGGGGGACTGGAGGGAGAGGACCGCGCCGTCGATCAGCGGCGGCTCGCCGAGCGCCGCCCGCTGCGGGTCGAGCCGCTCGGCCCCGGCGTACAGCACGACCGGGCCGCCGGCGTCCGCGCCGGGCCCGGCGACCGCCGCCGCGAGCGAGGTGGCCACCGCCGCGAGCGCGGTCCCGCCGGGGGCCGTCACGAGCACGTCACAGGCGCGCGCGGGGTGGCCGCCGCGCGGCCCCAGGACGGTCAGCCGGATCTGCATGCCGTCAACGGTCCCTTCTGCCCGGGGAGTTCGGCGGCGGGTCCGCTCAACCCCCCACCACGCCCGAGCGCATCGGCTCGTAGAAGTCCCACCTGTCACGCCGCGGGTGGGAACGTCCTCCCACGGCACGTGTGCTGGGTGCATCCTCGCACCTGCCACCGACATCCCGTCCGCCGACCGGGGCGCAATGATCTTGCTCGGCGCGCCCGTGACGCCGTGCGGGCGGGGGATGACGGCGGACCCCGGCCCCGCCCCTGCCCGCCCGGTCCGGCCGAAAACCGCCCCCGCCGCGGCGCGGACGCCCCGCAGCCGCCGCGCAACCATCCGCCCCCGGCTCGCGTCTTCCCACGAGCCACCACGATGACCGGCCCGCCACGGGCGACGCGGCAGCGCAACGCGGACCGCGGGAGCGGCGGCAACTACAGTGGGGCGACGGGCCGCGGACGACCCAGCGGACCGGCAACAGTTGATCACCGACCAGGGAGCGCATCACGTGCGGCCGGTAGGCAGCAAATACCTGCTCGACGAGCCGCTCGGACGCGGCGCCACGGGCACTGTCTGGCGTGCGCGCCAGAGGGAGACGGCGGGCGCCGAGGCGGCCGTCGCCGGTGAGCCCGGCGAGACGGTCGCGATCAAGGTCCTCAAGGAGGAGCTGGCGAACGACGCGGACGTGGTGATGCGCTTCCTGCGCGAGCGCTCCGTCCTGCTGCGCCTGACCCACCCCAACATCGTCCGCACCCGCGACCTCGTGGTCGAAGGCGATCTGCTGGCCCTGGTCATGGACCTCGTCGAGGGCCCCGACCTGCACCGTTACCTCCGGGACAACGGCCCGCTCAGCCCGGTGGCCGCCTCCTTGCTCACCGCGCAGATCGCCGACGCCCTCGCCGCCAGCCACGCCGACGGCGTCGTCCACCGCGACCTCAAGCCCGCCAACGTCCTGCTCTCCGGGTCCGACGGCGACGGCGAGATGCACCCGATGCTGACCGACTTCGGCATCGCCCGCCTCGCCGACTCCCCGGGCCTGACCCGCACCCACGAGTTCGTCGGCACCCCCGCCTACGTCGCCCCGGAGTCCGCCGAGGGCCGCCCGCAGACCTCCGCCGTCGACATCTACGGCGCCGGCATCCTCCTCTACGAACTGGTCACCGGCCGCCCGCCGTTCGCCGGGGCGACCGCCCTGGAGGTGCTCCACCGCCACCTCAGCGAGGAGCCGCAGCGCCCCGGATCCGTCCCCGAGCCCCTGTGGACGGTCATCGAGCGCTGTCTGCGCAAGCGCCCCGAGGAGCGGCCGAGCGCCGAGAACCTCGCGCGTGCGCTGCGCACCGTCGCCGCCGGTGTCGGCGCGCACGCCACCCCGGAGCAGGCCGGGGCGGCGCTCGGCGTCGCCGCGCTGCTCGCCCCCGACCCGTCCCCGGCGCAGGTCCCCGGCACGGAAGGCGGCAGCGGCGACGCGGACCCCACCCAGGTGCTGCCCACCGGCGCCGTCGACCCGGCCGCCGCCACCAGCGTGCTGCCCGCGACCGGCGCCCCCGGCGGCCCCGCCCCCACGCGCGCCATGCCGCCGGTGCCCCCGATGCCCGGCGCGCCCCCCGCGGGCGGCCCCCAGGAGCCCGACGGGCCGCACCCCTGGGAGTCCCAGCTGCGGGCCGCGCGTGACCGCAACGACCAGACGCAGGTCCAGTACCTCGACCCGAGCGAGGACCCGCTGCGCCGCCGCCCGCAGCGCCGCCCGGCCCCGCAGCAGCCGCCGCAGCACCAGCAGCCGTACCCGCCGCAGCCGGCGCCGTACGCGCAGCAGCAGCCCCCGCAGCAGCAGCCGCAGCAGCAGCGCCCGCCGGCCCCGCAGCGTCGCCAGGAGCCGCCGCCGCAGCGCTACGAACCGGAGCCCCCGCCGGCCCGTGAGCCGCGTCCGCCCCGGGAGCCGCGCCGCCGCAGCGCCAACCCGATGCGGATCCCGGGCCTCGGCTGCCTCAAGGGCTGCCTGTTCACCCTCGTGATCCTCGTCGTCGCCGGCTGGCTGATCTGGCAGATGATCCCCCAGGAGTGGATCGGCACCACCGAGAGCTTCTTCAGCTGGATCGGCTCGACCTTCCACGACGTCAAGCACTTCATCGGCAGCTTCAGCTAGCTGCGGCGACCGGACCGTGTGCCCCGGGTGACACACCCGGGGCACCGTGCTGTCCGCGACGGCCGCCCCGGGCGCCGTACCCCGGGTCAGCCAGTGGATTTGTCGACTTCCAGCGGTGATTTCTCCCCCAGAACGGAAGGTTGCCGCCGTCCCGGGCCCGGAACGCCCCGCCGCCCGCGTAGCTTTGTCGTCAACCTCAGCCCCCGCAGGACGCTCGGGGGCCCGACACGTCGGAGCAGTCTTGGCACGGAAGATCGGCAGCCGGTACACCGCCCACCAGATCCTGGGGCGCGGCAGTGCGGGCACGGTATGGCTGGGCGAGGGCCCCGAAGGGGCCGTGGCCATCAAGCTGTTGCGTGAGGACCTCGCCGCCGACCAGGAGCTGGTCGGCCGCTTCGTCCAGGAGCGGGCGGCGCTGCTCAGCCTGGACCACCCGCGGGTCGTCGGCGTACGCGACCTGGTCGTCGACGGCAACGACCTGGCCCTGGTCATGGACCTGGTCCGCGGCACGGACCTGCGCACCCGGCTGGAGCGCGAGCGGCGCCTCGCCCCGGAGGCCGCCGTCGCCATCGCCGCCGACGTCGCCGACGCCCTCGCCGCCGCGCACGCCGCCCGGATCGTCCACCGCGACGTCAAGCCGGAGAACGTCCTCCTGGACATGCAGGGCCCCCTCGGCCCCGGTGGCGCGCACCCCGCGCTGCTGACCGACTTCGGCATCGCCCGCCTCGTCGACTCCCCGCGCCGCCTGCCGCAGCCCGCCTCCGGCTCCGGCGCCGCCACGCTCCGCTCGGCCAAGGTCATCGGCACCCCCGACTACCTCGCCCCCGAGATCATCGAGGGCCTCCCGCCACGCGCCTCCGTCGACGTCTACGCGCTGGCCACCGTCCTGTACGAGCTGCTGGCCGGGTTCACACCGTTCGGCGGCGGACACCCCGGCGCCGTGCTGCGCCGCCATGTCACCGAGCGGGTGGCGCCGCTGCCCGGCATCCCGGACGAGCTGTGGCAGCTGCTCCTGCAGTGCCTCGCCAAGGCGCCCGCCTCCCGGCTGCGCGCCCCCGAGCTGGCCGCCCGGCTGCGCGAGCTGCTGCCGGGCCTCGCCGGGATGCCGCCGCTCGACATCGACGAGCCGGAGGGCGAGGAGGGCCGGGACGGCGCCGCCGAGGAGGAGCCCGCCCCCGAGGGTGCCGACGCCGCACCGGCCGCCACCGGCGAGCCCGCCCCGGTGCGCGGCTCCGTCGCGCTCGTCCAGGGCGCCGTGCCCGACTCGAACCGCGAGACGCACACCAGCATGCGGGTCCCCGGCCCGGACGAGCTGGCCGGCGGGGCGCACGGCACCGCCCGGGCGCCCCGGGCGGCGGGCGAGCGCCGTGCGGGGTCGGCCCGTCACCGCTCGTCACCGGAGGCGGTGCGCCGCCGCCGGATCCGGCTCGGCGCCGCGGCCGCCGCGCTGGTCGCCGCGGTGGGTCTGGGCACCTGGCTGGCCTCGGGCGACGGCGATCCGGGCGATGCGGGGCCCGGCGTCGAGCAGCCCGATCCCGCGGCTCCCTGACGGGGCCGGGGCACAGTGTCGGCGGCAGCCGTTAGGCTGGGTGCGTGGCAGTCGTCGATGTTTCCGAAGAGCTGAAGTCCCTCTCCTCGACCATGGGGTCGATCGAGGCCGTCCTGGACCTCGACAAGATGAGGGCCGATATCGCCGTGCTCGAGGAGCAGGCCGCGGCCCCGTCCCTGTGGGACGACCCGGAGAGTGCGCAGAAGATCACCAGCCGGCTCTCGTACCTCCAGGGCCAGCTGCGTCGCGCCGAGGAGCTGCGCGGCCGCGTCGACGACCTGGAGGTCCTCTTCGAGCTGGCCGAGGACGAGGGCGACGAGGACACCCGCGCCGAGGCCGAGAGCGAGCTGACCGCCGTCCGCAAGGCGGTCGACGAGCTGGAGGTCCGCACCCTGCTCTCCGGCGAGTACGACTCCCGTGAGGCCGTCGTCAACATCCGCGCCGAGGCCGGCGGCGTCGACGCCGCGGACTTCGCCGAGAAGCTCCAGCGGATGTATCTGCGCTGGGCCGAGCGCCACGGCTACAAGACCGAGCTGTACGAGACCTCGTACGCCGAAGAGGCCGGCATCAAGTCGACCACCTTCGCCGTCAACGTGCCGTACGCCTACGGCACCCTCTCGGTCGAGCAGGGCACCCACCGCCTGGTGCGCATCTCGCCGTTCGACAACCAGGGCCGCCGCCAGACGTCGTTCGCCGGCGTCGAGGTGCTGCCGGTCGTCGAGCAGACCGACCACATCGAGATCGACGAGTCCGAGCTGCGGGTCGACGTCTACCGCTCCTCCGGCCCCGGCGGCCAGGGCGTCAACACCACGGACTCCGCGGTCCGTCTGACGCACATCCCCACCGGCATCGTCGTCTCCTGCCAGAACGAGCGCTCGCAGATCCAGAACAAGGCGACCGCGATGAACGTCCTCCAGGCGAAGCTCCTCGAGCGCCGCCGCCAGGAGGAGCAGGCGAAGATGGACGCGCTCAAGGGCGACGGCGGCAACTCCTGGGGCAACCAGATGCGTTCGTACGTCCTGCACCCGTACCAGATGGTCAAGGACCTGCGGACGGAGTTCGAGGTCGGCAACCCGACGGCGGTCCTCGACGGCGACATCGACGGCTTCCTCGAAGCGGGCATCCGCTGGCGCAAGCAGCAGGAGCAGGAGGCCGGGAAGTAGGGCTCCGCGCCCCGCTGCCGCCACCGCTCCGCGTCTTTCCGACACAGAAACAACTGCTCCTCTCCGGAGGGCAGTTGTTTCTGCTTTCCGGGTTAGGTCACAGTCGTACGTCTACGTAACGCCCAATTCCTACTCTTTCGGGCGTCAGAGCTTTATTCGACCTTGACGATGCCGGGAGAAGCCGAAAGGCTGGGATCGGCATACGTCTGTCCGGGGCGTGCGTCGAACGGGGAGCGACGGGCCCGCCGAGGCGGCGCCAGGATTCGCGTGTGCCCCGGTCCGCGCCCCCGTACAGCGATGCTCCATAACGAGTTCAGCTACTGGGGGTAGCAGACATATGACCAAGAAGACGCGGCTGCGCGTAGCGCGTATTGCGGCCGGTGCGGTGATCGCGGCCGGTGCGTCGCTCACCGCCGCCGGCGCCGCCTCCGCGGCGACGCCCGCGGGTGACAGCGGCGGTGGCCGCACCGAGCACTGCAAGACCTGGGACCCGCTGGACTGGTGGTGCCACGACACCAGCAGTGGCGGCGGTGACAACGGCGGCTCCACCGGTGGCGACGACGACGGCGGCTCCACCGGCGGCTCCATCGCGGGCACCGACGGCGGCTCCATTGCCGGTACCGACGGCGGCAGCGACGGCGGCTCCACTGACGGTGGTACGACCGACGGCGGCACGACCGATGGCGGTACGACCGACGGTGGCACCACGGACGGTGGTACGACCGATGGCGGCACCACTGACGGCGGCACGACCGATGGCGGTACGACCGACGGCGGCTCCAACGGTGGTCACGACAACGGTGGCTCCAACGGCGGCCACGACAACGGCGGCTCCACCGGTGGTCACGGCAACGGTGGGTCGACCGGTGGTCACGGCAACGGTGGTAGCACCGGTGGTCACGGCGACGGTGGCTCGACCGGTGGTCACGGCACCGGCGGTTCCACCGGCGGCGACGGCACCGGCACCGACAACGCCGGCAGCAAGCCGATCGAGCAGCCCGGCCAGGCCAACGAGCAGATCGGGGACACCCCCGGCCCGGCCAAGCAGCAGCCCAAGGGCGGCGAGCTGGCCGAGACCGGTGCCTCCGGCACCACCTTCCTGCTCGTGGGCGCCGCGACGATGATCGCCGGTGGTATCGGCTTCCGCCTGATGCCCCGCCTGATCAACAAGAACGGTGGCGGCGCGGCCGCGGCCTGACGCCGATCCGACGCACCACGACCGAGGGCCCGGAGCGCCACCGCGCACCGGGCCCTCGGGCCGTATCGGACACCTCACCCCGCGTCACCGCGCTCCGGGCGCGCGCACCCCGCCGGCTCAGACGGCCTGGTGCAGCAGCAGCCCCACCGCGATCACGGCCACCAGCAGCGCCACCAGCAGTGCCGGGTTGACCTGGGCGAACAGGCTCTGCTGCTGGAGCCGCTCGCGGCTGGCGCGGCACACGGGGCAGCGGCCCTCGTTCACAGGGGCCGCGCAGTTGGCGCACACCAATCGGTCGTACGTCATGCGACCTCCTTCTTCCTCCGCCCCAACGTTCCCGGGGGCGTGAGTGTTCCCTCCACCACTGTGCCAGCTCGGTCGCCGAACGGCGCGTCCCGCCGGAATGGACTGGTTTTGTCCCGTAGCGGTCGTGAGCAAACGCACCATCCCCGGATGCTGACTACGCCGCCGAAAGAGGTTCGCGTAGGGTCACGCACACCGACGGGAGCCGCAACCCGGCAACCCGTGCCCCTACCCAGGTCGACCGTGGTGCATCTGTGATCCGATTCGACAACGTCTCCAAGACTTACCCGAAGCAGAACCGCCCCGCACTCAGGGATGTCTCCCTGGAGATCGAGCGTGGCGAGTTCGTCTTCCTGGTGGGCTCCTCGGGCTCCGGTAAGTCCACCTTCCTGCGGCTGCTGTTGCGCGAGGAGCGCGCCAGCCACGGTGCCGTGCACGTACTGGGGAAGGACCTCGCGAAGCTGTCCAACTGGAAGGTGCCGCAGATGCGCCGCCAGTTGGGCACCGTCTTCCAGGACTTCCGGCTCCTCCCCAACAAGACGGTCGGCCAGAACGTCGCCTTCGCCCTGGAGGTCATCGGCAAGCCGCGCGGCCAGATCCGCAAGACGGTCCCCGAAGTCCTCGAACTCGTCGGTCTGGGCGGCAAGGAGGACCGCATGCCGGGCGAGCTGTCCGGTGGTGAGCAGCAGCGTGTCGCCATCGCGCGGGCCTTCGTCAACCGCCCCATGCTCCTCATCGCGGACGAGCCGACCGGCAACCTCGACCCGCAGACCTCCGTCGGCATCATGAAGCTGCTGGACCGGATCAACCGGACCGGTACGACGGTGGTCATGGCCACCCACGATCAGCAGATCGTCGACCAGATGCGTAAGCGGGTCATGGAACTCGAAAAGGGCCGGCTCGTACGCGACCAGTCGCGCGGCGTGTACGGCTACCAGCACTAAGCGTGTACGGCCCCCAGTACTGAAAGGACGCCATGCGCGCCCAGTTCGTCCTGTCGGAGATCGGCGTCGGTCTCCGCCGAAACCTCACGATGACCTTCGCCGTCATCGTCTCCGTAGCCCTCTCGCTCGGCCTGTTCGGCGCCTCGCTCCTGATGAGCGACCAGGTCGACACCATGAAGGGCTACTGGTACGACAAGGTCAACGTCTCCATCTTCTTCTGCAACAAGAACGACACCTCCGGCGCCAACTGCGCCAAGGGTGCCGCGACCGAGCAGCAGAAGGCGGAGATCAAAGCGGACCTGGAGCGGCTGCCGATCGTGCAGAAGCCGGTCCTCTACGAGTCCAGCGACCAGGCGTACAAGCACTACAAGGAGCAGTTCGGCGACACGCCCGTCGCCGGTCTGGTGACGCCCGACCAGCTGCCGGAGTCCTTCCGGGTCAAGCTGAAGGACCCGACGAAGTACGAGGTCATCAAGTCGGCGTTCTCCGAGCGGCCCGGTGTCCAGGAGGTCCAGGACCAACGCGACACCGTCGAGCCGCTGTTCAACCTCCTCGACGGTATGCGGATCGCGGCGCTCTGCGTCATGGGTCTGATGCTGGTCGTCGCGCTGCTGCTGATCGTCAACACCGTGCGGGTGTCGGCGTTCAGCCGCCGCCGGGAGACCGGCATCATGCGGCTGGTCGGCGCCTCCAGCTTCTACATCCAGATGCCCTTCATCATGGAGGCGGCCATCGCGGGCCTGATCGGTGCCGCGTTCGCCTGTGTGCTGATCGTCGGCGGCAAGTACGCCCTGATCAACAACTGGCTGGCGGAGAAGATCAAGGTCGTCGACTTCATCGGCTGGGATTCGGTCGTTTCCGTGCTCCCGCTGATCCTCCTCATCGGCCTGGTGATGCCCGCCTTCGCCGCGTTCTTCGCCTTGCGCAAGTACCTCAAGGTGTGACATCCCGCCACCCCTGACACCAGGCGCCGTACGGTCAACTCACCGTGCGGCGCCTTTGTGTCGCCTAGACTCACCGCCATGTTGCGCCCGTGTCTGTCCGTCAGGCCCCGCCGCATCCGCCGCGGCACGGCGCTGGCGTTGACTCTCGCGACCGTCCTGGCGACCGGCGCCGCCGCGGGCAGCTGGCACGCCGGCCACACCGCGCACCCCCGCCCCCGGCCGTCCGCCGTGGCCGGCACCCGTACGGCCGACCGGGCGGCGGTCGAGAGAGCGGCGGCCGAGGCGATGGCCGCCGGGAAGTCGGGGGCGCAGGCGGCGGCCGAGGTGGTCAGCCGCAGCGGGGACCGCTGGTCGACGATCTACACCGCCGGGGAGTTCGAGGACTTCCAGCGGCAGCTCGACGGGGACTACGTCGGCGTCGGGCTCTGGCTGCGGCAGGCGCGCGGCGGCCGGATGGAGGTCTCGCGGGTGCGCTCCGGCGGCCCCGCCGACCGCGCCGGGACCGCCCGGGGCGACCGGCTGCTGGCGGTCGACGGCCGCCCGGTCCGGGGCCGCCCGGTCACCGAGGTGGTGGCCCTGCTGCGCGGCGACGGCACGGCCGGCCGGGGCCGCGCCGGTACGCCCGTGAAGCTGGCGTTCCAGCGCGGTGAGCGGACCTGGACCGCCACCGTCCGCCGGGCCAAGCTGCGCAGCCAGGACGTCGCCACGGACCGTCCGGCCGGGGCGTCGGGCCCGGTGCGGATCCGGGTCGGGGCGTTCACGAAGGGCAGCGGCGCGGCGATCCGGGACGCGGTGCGCGCCGCACCGCCGGGCGCCGGACTCCTGCTGGACCTGCGCGGCAACACCGGCGGCCTGGTCGACGAGGCCACCGCCGCCGCCTCCGCCTTCCTCGACGGCGGGCTGGTCGCCACGTACGACGTGCACGGTCGGCAGCGGGCGCTGTACGCGGGCGGCGGCGGGAACACCCGGGTGCCGCTGGTGGTGATCGTCGACGGCGGCACGATGAGCGCGGCCGAGCTGCTGGCCGGGGCGCTCCAGGACCGGGGCCGGGCGGTGGTCGTCGGCGCGCCGACCTTCGGGAAGGGGTCGGTGCAGATGCCGAGCACACTGCCGGACGGGTCGGTCGCGGAGCTGACCGTCGGCCACTACCGCACCCCGGCCGGGCGGACGGTCGACGGGCACGGCATCACACCGGACCTCAGCGTCGACGACGGGGCGACCGCGCGGGCCGTCACGGTATTGAGTGGCCTCGGCACCGGGGCGTAGTGCGAAAATGGCGGCACCATGGTGAAGAAAAAAGGCAAGGACAAGGATCCCGGGCGCAAGCTCGTCGCGCAGCACAAGAAAGCGCGCCACGATTACCACATTCTGGACACCTATGAGTGCGGTCTGGTGCTGAGCGGTACCGAGGTGAAGTCGCTCCGGCAGGGTCGCGCCTCGCTCGTCGACGGTTTCGTTCACATCGACGGCGGTGAGGCGTGGCTGCACAACGTGCACATTCCCGAATACGCACAGGGCACCTGGACCAACCACGCGGCGCGCCGGAAGCGGAAGCTGCTGATGCACCGCGCGGAGATCGAGAAGCTGGACGCGAAGAGCCAGGAATCCGGTCATACGGTCGTGCCGCTGGCGCTCTACTTCAACAAGGACGGCCGGGCGAAGGTCGAGATCGCGCTCGCCAAGGGCAAGAAGGAGTACGACAAGCGGCAGACGCTCCGTGAGCAGCAGGACCGCCGTGAGGCCGAGCGCGCGGTCTCCGCGGCCCGCCGCCGCCAGCGCGGCTGACGCCCCGGGCCGGTCGCCCGCCGCCGGCCCCGGAATACGCTGGCACCGTCGCGCGTTGTTCACGTACGATGGCTACGCACCCCAGCGAGGGTGTGCGGCCCCGTGGCCGCTGTCCGGCTTCCGTCGGGCGGGGCGCGGTGCTTTTGAAAAAACAACATGGGGATGATCGGTTTCGACAGCGGATGTCGAAGCAGGGGAAGCGAGTCGAGGAAGCGGCAATGATCTCGTTAACCACGTGTCGCAACCAATAATCGCCAACACCAAGCGCGATTCCTTCGCCCTCGCTGCCTAAGTAGCGACTTGCGAAGTGTCAGCCCGGGGCTGTTCCCGACCCGGATCCTGGCATCAGCTAGGGAACTAAACTTCTGATCCCGGTCACGGGGTTCAGAAGGAAATCAAACAGTGACTGAGCCCGTCGGAGACTTGTCCGCGTGATCTCCGGGGCCGAGAAAATCGCAGCGGACTGCACTCGGAGAAGCCCTGATTCCGCACCGTTGGACGCGGGTTCGATTCCCGCCATCTCCACAATTCCCATGTGAGGCCCAGGCCCCGGATGTCCGTCAGGACGCCGGGGCCTGAGTCGTCTCCGCAGGCGCCGGTGCCGGGCGCTGCAGCGTCACCAGCGCCACCGCCAGGGCGAGCGCCGCCGCCGCGACGGGCACGGCGTACGGACCGGCGGCGCCGGGCGGCAGCAGATCCACGGTGCGGCCGCCGGTCGCCGAGCCCGCCGCGATGCCGGTGAGCAGTGCCGTCACCGCCAGCGTCATCCCCTCGTTCAGCCGCTCCGCGGGGGTCCGGGCGGTCAGCAGCGCCATCCCGGCGATCATGGCGGGGGCGGTGGCCATCCCGGCGACGAGGAGCGCCCCGGCGACGAGCGGCAGCCGTCCGGTGGCGGCGGCGAGCGGCACCGCCGTCAGCAGCGCGGCCATCGCGGTGAGCGCGGCCACCAGCCGTCGGCGCGGGTCTCCGGCGGGCGGCCGCAGCCCGCACACCAGCCCCGCCACGCAGGAGCCGGCCGCCTGGAGCGCCAGCATCGCCCCGGCGGCGGACCGCGCGCCGTGCCCGTCGGCGTAGGCGACGGTGACCACCTCCATCGAGCCGAAGACCGCGCCGGTGGCGGTGAAGACCGCCAGCAGCGGCGGCAGGCCCGGCGTACGGAGCGGGGAGCGGGCCGGGCGGGCGCCGGACGGGGCGGGCGCGGCGGCCGGTGGTTCGGTGCGGCGCTGTGCGGCGAAGAGCAGGGTGCCGGTGAGCAGCAGGGTGGCGGCGACGGTGGTGCCGGCCTCCGGGAAGAGCGTGGTGCACAGCAGGGTGGCCAGCAACGGGCCGAGGAGGAAGCAGAGCTCGTCCGCGGCCTGTTCGAAGGAGTGGGCGGTGTGCCGGGCGGCCGGGTCGTCGCGCAGCAGATGCGCCCAGCGGGCCCGGGCCATCCCGCCGGTGTTGGGGGTGGTGGCGGTCGCCGCGGTGCAGAGGAAGAGCGTCCAGACGGGGGCGCCGCCCCGGACGCACAGCACCAGCGCGAGGGACCCGGCGACGGCGAGGGCGGTGGCCGGGACGGCGACCCGGGCCTGGCCGTGGCGGTCGACGAGCCGCGCGGTCCAGGGCCCGACGACCGCGGTGGCGGCGAGGGCGGTGGCGGTGACCGCCCCGGCCAGCGCGTACGAGCCGTGGATGCGGGCGATCATCAGCAGCGCGCTGACGTTCAGCATGCCCATCGGCAGCCGCGCCAGCAGCCCGGCGGCGGTGAAGGCGCGGGCGCCGGGCCGTGCGAAGAGCCGGGCGTAGGGGGCGAGCGGGGAGGGCCGTCGGGCGCGCGCGGGGCGGGTGGTCACGGGGCGGGCGGCGAGGAAGAGGATCACCCCTTCACGGTGGCCGGGCGCGCGCGGGGCGTCCAACACCTGCCAACGGACCGTTCACGCAACTCCGTTGTGAGTTCCGGGTCCGGCTGGAAGGCTGGCGCGATGCCCCGCGACATCGACCCCCGGCTGCTGCGTGCCTTCACCGCCGTCGCCGACGAACTCCACTTCACCCGCGCCGCGGCCCGGCTGTACCTCGCCCAGCAGGCGCTCAGCCGGGATGTGCGGCGGCTGGAGCGGGAGGTGGGGGCGAGTCTGTTCGTCCGGACGACGCGGCGGGTGGCGCTGACGGCGGAGGGCGAGCGGCTGCTGCCGTACGCGCGGCGGGTGCTGGCGGCCCACGAGGCGCTGGCCGACGCGTTCCGGAACACCGCCGACCGGCCGCTGCTGGTCGACGTCGGGGCGCCGGTCGGGACGGCGCACCGGGTCCTTGAGGCGGCCCGGGAGCGGCTGCCGGACAGCTGTGAGCTGGTGGCGCGCTTCCACGGCGGGCTGGCGGGCGCGGCGCGGGAGATCGCGGCCGGCCGGCTGGACGTGTCGTTCGGCCGGTACGCCGGGCTGGAGCCCGGGGCGCGGGCGGGCCTGGCGCAGCAGCCGGTGCGGCTGGAGCCGATGGCGGTGCTGCTGGACGCGGGGCATCCGCTGGCCGGGCGGGCGGCCGTGCCGCTCGGTGCGCTGGCCGGGGAGACGCTGTACGCGGCCGCCGGCAACGCGCGGACCACGGAGTGGACCGACCTCGCGGCGCGGCTCTTCGCGGGCCGGGGCGTGGTGATGGCCGCGCCGTTCCCGGAGCTCGACGGGGAGCGGGAGTTCGTCCGGATGGTACGGAAACGGGGCTGGTCGGTGCTGGCGAGCACGGAGTTCATCGAGGTGCCCGGGATGGTGCTGCGGCCGCTGGTGGACCCGGTGCCGCTCTCGCCGGTGAGCCTGGTGTGGCGCCGGGGGCTGCGCCATCCGGGCCTCGACGCGCTGCGGGAGACGGCCCGCGCCCTGGCCGCCGGGGGCCGCTGGCTGACGCCGCCGGACGCCCCGGTGTGGCTGCCGGAGGAGGACGCGGCGGTGATGGGGACGGAGGCGTGAGGGGAGCGGCCCTGGGGGCGCGGCCGCCGTTACAGCGCGTAGGCCAGGGTGAGCAGGACGGCGCCGACCGGGGTGCAGACGAAGGACAGGGCGCGGAAGAGGGTGGCCTTGCGGCGTTCGGCGGCGAGGAGGTCCTGCTCGGAGACGGCGGCGAGCAGGAACGGGCTGCCGTCCTCGGGCGCGGCGACCGCCAGCTCGCCGCGCTCGTCGTCGCGCGCCTCGCCGCGGGCGTAGAAGCGGGAGCCGGCGGCGACCGTCCACTCCTCCTGCTGGAAGCCGAGGGTGCGTTCGTTGCGGGTGATGCCGGGGATGTCGAGGAGGCCGAGCGGCCTGTCGTGGCCGGGACGGTAGACCTCGAACCGGTCGTGGGTCTTCGGGGCGTGGTCGATCATCCGGTCCCCGGGCAGCACGGTGGTGCGGCCCGAGGCGTCCTCGACGAGGAACGGCGTCGGGCTGAGGAAGTCCGACACCACCTCGCTGCGGCGCCGTCGCTGGTTCGGGCGGCTGCCGCGGGTCTCGAAGCGGCGGGTGATGCGGGTGCGGTACCAGACGCACTCCGTCTTGGAGAGTTCCGAGGTCAGCGGTCCGGCGGCGGACGGCCGGGCGACCCCGGCGACCTCGGCGATCTGGCGGAACGCGCCCGGCCCGACCGCGTCGGTCGCCGCCCGGTGCAGCTGCGACAGCTCCTGCGCGGAGAGCGTCTCCGTGGTGATCATGGTGTGGACGCGCTTCCGTGCGCGCAGCAGCTGGAAGGCGCTCACCACGCCCAGACCGACGAGAAAGATCCCCAGAAACGGAATCACGCGTCCCCCTTGTTTCCTTCGACGTGTGGCCGGTGCTCCCGGCGGGTGTCCGGGCCCGTAGGAGGTCCGGTGCGTCCCGTACGGGGTTCCCGTCTTCCCGTACGGGGGCTGCGTCCGTCCCGTACGGGAGCGGATCCGTCCCTTACGGGCGCGGGCACCTCCCCTACGGGCGAGGGCGGCTCAGCGGAACAGTTCGCGGAGTCTGCGGTAGGTGTCGGTCAGCGAACCGGCGGTCTGCCGCACCGAGCGGACGAGATGACCGATGGCGAACCAGCCGAGCACCAGCAGGGCGAGTCCGCAGACCGCCCACTCCCACCACTTCATGTACGTCCCCCTGTGTGCGGATCCGGTCGGCGGTCCGAGCGGGCGCTCCGGTCGAGCGGTCCGGTCGGCCGGTCCGGCCGGGGAGGGAGTCTACCGGCCGGATCTCCCGCCGCCCGGCCCCGTATTTCGCGGGAGGCCGGGGGTGCGGCGCTGACGTCCGGTCTCCGGTCGCGTCCGCCGTGCGACGGGTCGTATACGTCCGGCGCGGTGTCCGGGGGCGTGCCGCGGCCCGGTGGTGGGACGGGCGGCTCCTGCGGTGCCGGTCGTGGCAACTGTCCGGTAACAAGGGGGAAATCCGGGTGGTCCGCGGCCGACACGAGAGGTTGGCAGACTCGGTGTTCCGGTACCGCCCGAGCCGCGGTCCGGAGGCGGACGGGGGCCACACCACGCGGGGCGGAGCGGAACGACGACCATGGACGAGGCACGGCGGGACACGGGGACGGACACGGAGCGGGGAGCGGACGCCGGTACGGGTGCCCCCTACGGGACGGCCGAGGTGCCGCCGTTGGCCGGGTTCACCGTGGGGGTGACCGCGGCGCGGCGGGCGCAGGAGTTGGGGGCGCTGCTGGAGCGGCGCGGGGCGCAGGTGGTGTACGCGCCGGCGCTGCGGATCGTGCCGCTCGCCGACGACTCCGAACTGCTCACCGCCACTCGTGAGCTGCTCGACCGCCTGCCGGACGTGGTCATCGCGACCACCGGGATCGGGTTCCGCGGCTGGATCGAGGCGGCCGAGGGCTGGGGCCTGGGCGAGGAGTTGCTCGACCGGCTGGCCCGGGTGGAGCTGCTGGCCCGCGGTCCCAAGGTGCGCGGTGCGATCCGGGCCGCCGGGCTGACCGAGAAGTGGTCACCGGCGTCCGAGTCGATGGCGGAGGTCCTCGACCGGCTGCTGGCGGACGGGGTGCGCGGACAGCGGATCGCGGTCCAGCTGCACGGTGAACCGCTGCCCGGGTTCGTCGAGGCGCTGCGGGCGGCCGGTGCGGAGGTCGTCGGGGTGCCGGTCTACCGCTGGCTGCCGCCGGACGATCTGGGCCCGGTCGACCGGCTGCTGGACGCGCTGACCGGGCACGGCTTGGACGCGGTGACGTTCACCAGCGCCCCGGCGGCCAGTTCGTTGCTGCGCCGGGCGGCGGAGCGCGGGATGCGCGACGCGGTGGTGGCGGCGCTGGCGCGAGAGGTCCCGGCGGCGTGCGTGGGGCCGGTCACCGCGCTGCCGCTCCAGGCGCACGACATCCCGGTCCTCCAGCCCGAACGCTTCCGGATCGGGCCGCTGGTGCAGCTGCTCTGCCGGGAACTGCCCGGCCGGGCACGGCGGTTGCCGGTGGCCGGGCGGGGCCTGGAGATCCGCGGGCGGGCGGTGCTGGTCGACGGTGTGCTGCGGCCGGTGCCCCCGGCCGGGATGGCGCTGCTGCGGGCGCTGGCCCGCCGCCCGGGCTGGGTGGTCTCCCGCGCCGACCTGTTGCGCGCCCTGCCCGGCGCCGGACGGGACGAGCACGCGGTCGAGACGGCGATGGCCCGGCTGCGGACGGCCCTGGGCGATCCGAAGCTGATCCACACGGTCGTGAAACGCGGGTACCGGCTGGCGCTCGACCCGCGGGCGGGGGCGGAGAAGTACGGGGGAGAGGGAGCGTAGGGGCGACCCGGCCGGGCCCGTAAGGGATCGGGCACGTCCCTTGGGGAGCGGGGCCCGGTCCCGTAAGGGATCAGAGGCGTCCCTTACGTGCGGTACCCGCCACCCGTAAGGGACGCCCCGACGCGCCCCGGACGCGCTCCCGGCCGCACGCCGGAACCCCGCACGCATCCTCACTCACCACTCACTCCGGATTCGTCACCCGGATCTTGGACTGGCCGTGCTTGCGGGACTCCCAGTCGTCCATGAAGCGGGCCCGGAGGCCGTGCTTCTCGGCGAGGCGGATCAGGGTCTCGGTGCGGTAGTAGAAGTCCTCGCGCAGCACCTGGTGTTCGGTGCCCTCGGTCCGGTCGAAGGTGAAGTCGAAGAAGCCGCCGGGCGCCAGCACCCGGCCGACGTGCGCGAAGCATTCGTCGATGACGGAGAGCGGCGAGTGGGAGAAGACGCTGTGCGCATGGACGATGTCGAAGTGGCCGGACGGCAGGAAGTCCAGCGTCAGGTCCTGGGTGATCGTCAGATGCGGCAGCTTGTCCTGGAGCCCGTAGGTGGTCAGGGTCTTCTTCGCGGAGATCAGGATGTCCGGCGAGATGTCGATGCCGTAGTAGTGGCCCGCGTCGAGGTGGTCGATGAAGCGCCAGCCTGCCCGGAGGTTGCCGCAGCCTATGTCGAGCATCCGGAGGTCCGGCTTCAGCCCGTGCTCGACGAGGTAGTCGAACTGCATCTGCCCCAGCGCCAGCCAGCGTTCATGGGTCTGGCTGCCCACCGCCGCCTCGGGGTTGCGGCCCGCGTCGGACGCCATCACGGCGCGGTAGTAGGCGACATGGCCGGGGTGGCGCAGCCGCAGCCAGGTGTCGCGCGCGGTGCGCCGGACGTACGGGGCGATCTTGGCCGGGTTGCGGACCGCGTAGCCGACCTTGTGGGACAGGCTCGACCGGTTGGTGTGCAAGGTGGTGCGCGACATGGTGATCTTCGTCCTCCGGGTGCGGGCGGGCCGGCGCCGGTGGGCGGCACGGCAAACCGGACGGGCGGAGGCAGGGGGCCCTCCGCCCGACCCGCCGGACTATACGTCAGCTGTATACGCGGAATGTATAGATCGGGCGCGTCGAGCGACGAGTCGTACGGCGACGGCGCCAACGGCCGTGCGCGTACCGGCCGTTCCGTGGCGCGGGGAACCGGCAGGGCGGGCGCGGGAGGTGACGGCGGCCCGTCGCGGCGGGCACTCTGGTGTCGCATCCTCGATTCCGAAGGAGTGATCAGGAGCATGGCGGCGCCTGACGAGGGCCTGCGGTTCGACTGCGGGCGGATCTGCCTGGACCTGCTGGCCACCTCCGGTGCGGAAGGCGAACTCCTCACCGGTCCTGATCAGTTGAGACACTGGCTGACCGGCTCCGGGGCGGTGCCACCGGACGCCGCGCTGGACGGGGTCAACGGCCGCTGGGTGGCGCGCTTCCGCGGGCTGCGCGAGGTGGTGCGGCGAGTGCTGCACGCCGAACTCTCCGGCGGCGAGGCCGTGATCGACCTGGACCTGCTCAACGCCACCGCCGCGGCCGCCGGCCCGCCCGCCGTCGAGGCGGTACGCGGCCCGGACGGCGTCCTCGCCCCGCGGCTCGCCCGCCCGGCCGACCGCGCGGCGCTGCTCGCCACCGTCGCCCGCGACGCCGTCGACCTCCTCACCGACCACGCCACCCGCGACCGGCTCCGCCGCTGCGAGGGCGCCCACTGCCGCCTCCTCTTCCTGGACACCTCCCGCGGCCGGCGCCGCCGCTGGTGCTCCAGCGGTGTCTGCGGAAACCGCGAACGGGTCGCCCGCCACCGCAAGCGCGCGGCGGCGGGCCGGGGCAGGGGAGCGGCGGGGGCCGCCGGGCCCGAGGCGCCGCCGGAGCCCCGCGAGCCCGGGCCGGTACCGGGCGCGTCCCGGCCCTCCGCCCCCTCCCCGGCCCCCGAGGGCCGGCGGCCCGACCGCGCCCCGCACACCTGACCGTCCCGGGCCCGGCCCCGGCGCCCGCGCGCCTCGGGTGAACGCCTCCTCGGGCCTTCACCTCAACGGCCCCGCCCCTCCCCACCAGCCCTTCCCCGCCCCGCCGCGCGGTGGATCGGATGCACACGGTGCCCGGGTCGCGTACGGTTGACGGCTGCCCTACGCACACCAGAAGGGGGCCTGGGTGGCCGCGCAGAACGCCACGCACGCACCGGATCACACACCGGAGCACACTTCTTCGGACGCCGTCGCCCCGGAGCCCGCCGCGGACTCCGGCTCCGCCGCGGCGCCCGCCGGGCTCCGTGAGCGCGAGATCGCCGCGGAGCAGACGCACCTCGACCGGGTCTACCGGCGCCTGGAGGAGAAGATCCACGAGGCGGAGTTCCTCATGGACGACGCCGCCAAGCGCGGCCAGGTCGGCACGCCCGGCGCGTTCGCCGAGCGGGACGCCCAGGTCTTCCAGGCCGGCGTCCACCTCAACCGGCTCAACTCCGAGTACGAGGACTTCCTCTTCGGCCGGATCGACCTGCTCCCCGGCAAGGACGGCAAGAAGGGCCCGGACGGCGCCTTCACCTCCGTCGAGCCCGCTGACGGCGCCGTGACGAACGGCCGCGCCACCATCGCCGAGACGCTGCACATCGGCCGGCTCGGCGTCCTCGACGCGGACTACTCCCCGCTGGTCATCGACTGGCGCGCCCCGGCCGCCGCCCCCTTCTACCGGTCCACGCCCGTCGCGCCGGGCCGGGTCGTCCGCCGCCGCGTCATCCGCTCCAAGGGCCGCCGGGTCCTCGGCGTCGAGGACGACCTGATGCGCCCCGACGTCACCGCCACGCTCGGCGGCGAGGAGCTGGCCGTCATCGGCGACGGCGCCCTGATGGCCGCGCTGGGCCGGGCCCGCAGCCACACCATGCGCGACATCGTCGCCTCCATCCAGGCCGAGCAGGACCTGGTCGTGCGGGCGCCCGCCGCGTCCGTCACCGAGGTCGAGGGCGGCCCCGGCACCGGCAAGACCGCCGTCGCCCTGCACCGCGCCGCCTACCTCCTCTACCAGGACCGCCGCCGCTACGCGGGCGGCATCCTCATCGTCTCGCCCACCCCGCTGCTGGTCGCCTACACCGAGGGCGTCCTGCCGTCCCTGGGCGAGGAGGGCCAGGTCGCGATCCGCGCGCTCGGCTCGCTCGTCGAAGGCGCCGAGGCGACCGCCTACGATCCGCCGGACGTGGCCAGGGTCAAGGGTTCGAGCCGGATGCAGAAGCTGCTGCGCAAGGCGGCCCGCGGCGCCCTGGACGCGGCGGCCCCCGCCGCCCCGGCCCCGCAGCGCGACACCCAGCTCTCCTTCCTGGACGAGGAGGCCGACGTCCCGCAGGCCCCGGCCGGCCCGCCGGACCGGCTCCGGGTGGTGGCCTTCGGCGGCCGTATCGAGCTGGACGCGTCCGACCTGGGACGCATCCGCCGTACCGCCCTCGGCGGCACCGCGCCCGTCAACCTGCTCCGCCCGCGCGCCCGGCGGCTCCTGCTGGACGCCCTGTGGGCGAAGTCCGGCGCCGGCCGCCGTTACTTCGACCCGGAGCTGGCCGCCGAGGCCCGCCAGGGCTTCGACGAGGACGTCAGCACCGAGCCGGTCTTCCAGGAGTTCCTGGACGCCTGGTGGCCGGAGCTGACGCCGCGCGGGGTGCTCGCCGCGATGGCCGACGAACGCACCCTCGGCCGCTGGGCACGCCGCATCCTCAACCCGCGCGAGGTCCGGAAGCTGGCCCGCTCCCTGAGCCGCCTCGACGCCCGCGGCCACGGCCCGCTCTCCGTCCACGACGTGGCGCTCCTCGACGAGCTCCAGCTGATCCTCGGCGCCCCGGCCCGTCCGGCCCGCCCCCGCGAGGCCGACCCGCTGGACCAGCTCACCGGCCTGGACGAGTTGACCACGGCCGCCGACCGGAGCCCCGCGGGCCGCAGCCGCCGCGAGCGCCTGGAGGAGGAGCGCACCGACTACGCCCATGTGATCGTCGACGAGGCGCAGGACCTCACGCCGATGCAGTGGCGGATGGTCGGCCGCCGCGGCCGCCACGCCACCTGGACGGTCGTCGGCGACCCGGCCCAGTCGTCGTGGTCCGACCCGGACGAGGCCGCCGAGGCGCGCGACGAGGCGCTGGGCACCCGCCCGCGCCGCCGCTTCCAGCTCACCGTCAACTACCGCAACCCTGCCGAGATCGCCGAGCTGTCCGCCAAGGTCCTGGCGCTGGCGATGCCCGGGATGGCGGCCCCGGACGCGGTCCGCTCGACAGGCCTGCGGCCGCGGTTCGCGGTGGCGTCCCCCCAGGGCCGGGGCGCCGCGGCGGTGGACGCGGCGCTGGCCGCCGCCACCGTCGAGGAGGCCCGGCTGCTGCTGGCCGAGGTGGACGGCACCGTCGGCGTGGTCGTGGCGATGGCCCGCCGCGAGCAGGCCCGCGCCTGGCTGGCCCCGCTCGGCGACCGCGTCGTCGCCCTCGGCTCGCTGGAGGCGAAAGGGCTGGAGTACGACGCGGCGCTGGTGGTGGCGCCCGCCGAGATCGCCGACGAGTCCCCGGCCGGGCTGCGGGTGCTCTACGTCGCCCTGACCCGCGCCACCCAGCAGCTGACGGTCCTCTCCGGCGACCGCGACGAGCCGGACGCCGACGGGGTCCCCGACCTGCTGCGCGACTGACGGCCGCCCGGGTGGTCGTGGCCGTACCGGAAAAACGTGGCGGGCCACGGGATTCGCATCCGGGGAGGGTTTGTTAACCTTGTCCGTGGCACCGGCTCGATCCAAGCCCCCGGGCCCAACCATCGTCGCTACGAGCGACCACTTGCCGCGAGGCGAGCATGGCGGGCCGGTGTCTCAGACCGCAGTGACGGGCGCTCCTCCTCAGGGAGGGGCGCCCGTCGCCGTTCCCGGAACGTTCCGGACCAGTGACGCACGCCGCACCGCCCCGCCCGGCGGGGCTTCCACCCACCCATGCACTCTCGTATGGTGGAAGAGTCTTTCCGTAAAGCGGGGCTGGTTACCGTGTACCGGCTGGTAGGTGGGACGATCGGACGATGCGCAGGGCATCCGAGCTCCTGGGACAGCGCATAGGGAAACAAGGGAAAGCAGAGGAAGTCGGCCATGGCAACGGCGCCTAGCGTCTCGTATTCGATGACGGTGCGACTGGAAGTTCCCGCGAGCGGCACCGCCGTCAGCCAGCTCACCACGGCCGTGGAGTCCTCCGGCGGGTCGGTCACCGGCCTCGACGTGACCGCCTCCGGCCACGAAAAACTCCGGATAGACGTCACCATCGCCGCGACGTCCACCGCGCACGCGGACGAGATCGTCCAGAAGCTGCGCGGCATCGAGGGCGTCTCGCTCGGCAAGGTCTCCGACCGTACGTTCCTGATGCACCTCGGCGGCAAGATCGAGATGTCGTCGAAGCACCCCATCCGCAACCGTGACGACCTCTCCATGGTCTACACGCCCGGCGTCGCCCGCGTCTGCCAGGCCATCGCGGACAACCCCGAGGACGCCCGCCGCCTGACCATCAAGCGCAACAGCGTCGCGGTGGTCACCGACGGCTCCGCCGTCCTCGGCCTCGGCAACATCGGCCCCAAGGCCGCGCTGCCGGTCATGGAGGGCAAGGCGGCCCTGTTCAAGCGGTTCGCCGGCATCGACGCCTGGCCGATCTGCCTGGACACCCAGGACTCCGACGCCATCGTGGAGATCGTCAAGGCCATCGCGCCGGGCTTCGCGGGCATCAACCTGGAGGACATCTCGGCGCCCCGCTGCTTCGAGATCGAGGCCCGCCTGCGCGAGGCCCTCGACATCCCGGTCTTCCACGACGACCAGCACGGCACCGCCATCGTCGTCCTCGCCGCCCTGACCAACGCGCTGCGCGTGGTCGGCAAGAACATCGAGGACGTCCGCGTCGTCATGTCCGGCGCCGGCGCCGCCGGTACGGCCATCCTCAAGCTGCTGATCGCCGCCGGCGTCAAGCACGCCGTCGTCGCCGACATCCACGGCGTCGTCGACGCGGGCCGCGAGGACCTGGTCTCCGCCGACCCGGACTCCCCGCTGCGCTGGATCGCCGACAACACCAACCCGGACGGCGTCACCGGCACCCTCAAGGACGCCGTCGTCGGCGCGGACGTCTTCATCGGCGTCTCCGCCCCGAACGTCCTGGACGGCGACGACGTCGCGAAGATGGCCGACGGCGCGATCGTCTTCGCGCTGGCCAACCCCGACCCGGAGGTCGACCCGGCCATCGCCCGGCAGACCGCCGCCGTCGTGGCCACCGGCCGCTCGGACTTCCCCAACCAGATCAACAACGTGCTGGTCTTCCCGGGTGTCTTCCGCGGTCTGCTGGACGCCCAGTCCCGTACGGTGAACACCGAGATGATGCTGGCCGCCGCGCGCGCCCTCGCCGATGTCGTCCTGGAGGACGAGGTCAACCCGAACTACATCATCCCCAGCGTCTTCAACGACAAGGTCGCGGGCGCCGTGGCCGGTGCGGTGAAGGACGCGGCGAAGGCCGGGGACACGGCTGTGACGGCCGCCACGGCGCTCTGACGCCCCACGGGGCCCTCGGCACGGCGCGTCGCGGACGGACCGCGCCGGGCGGCCCCTAGGGTGGCGGTCGGCAATCGGCCGGCCACCCCGCGTGGCGGCTCCGAGCGGTTACGGGTGCGGAACGTCACGCCGACCGGGGCGCTGACGCTTTCCGTGTGACCCGCCAGGGTGCCGGATTGGCTTTACCGCCGCAGGTGGGGGCAGGATGCGTAACCGGGCGCGAGGGTCTGGCAGCAGACCCGGGTCCGGGGACTGTCCGAGGGCCCTGGCAGCATCGGCTTCGCTGTGCCCGACATGCGGCTCGCCCGCAGGGCACGCCCATTGGCAAGAAGAACACGGGAGTACAAACATGAACCGCAGTGAGCTGGTGGCCGCTCTGGCCGATCGCGCCGAGGTGACCCGCAAGGACGCCGACGCCGTTCTGGCCGCCCTCGCCGAGACCGTCGGTGAGGTCGTCGCCAAGGGCGACGAGAAGGTCACCATCCCCGGCTTCCTGACCTTCGAGCGCACCCACCGTGCCGCTCGCACCGCGCGTAACCCGCAGACCGGCGAGCCGATCCAGATCGCCGCCGGCTACAGCGTGAAGGTCTCCGCGGGCTCCAAGCTCAAGGAAGCCGCGAAGGGCAAGTAAGCCCCTCAGCACGGCCTCAAGGGCGGCCGCCCCCTCCCCGGGGCGGCCGCCCTTCGTCGTACCCGCGGGGCGCGTCCCCGGCCCGTACGCGCTCCTCGTGGTGCGCCGGGCGGCCGCAGACGCCCGTACGCGGCCGCAGGCGCCCCGCTGCGGACCGGACGGGCGGCCCCCGGTAAAAAGGGACGGACCGGCGGCCGGGTGCCGCCAGCGGGGCGGACACGGGCCGTACACACGACAGAAGGCCGCCCCGGCTCCGTACGGGAGCGGGGGCGGCCTTCGTGTCGCGGTGCGGCGGGTCAGTCCCGCGGGCCGCCGTTCGGCAGCTCGACCTTGGCGCCGAGGCTGACGAGCTTGTCCATGAAGTTCTCGTAGCCGCGGTTGATCAGGTCGATGCCGTGCACCCGGGACGTGCCCTGGGCGGCGAGCGCCGCGATCAGGTACGAGAAGCCGCCGCGCAGGTCGGGGATGACCAGGTCGGCGCCCTGGAGCCGGGTCGGTCCGGAGACGACCGCGGAGTGCAGGAAGTTGCGCTGTCCGAAGCGGCAGGCGGAGCCGCCCAGGCACTCGCGGTAGAGCTGGATGTGGGCGCCCATCTGGTTGAGCGCGGAGGTGAAGCCGAGCCGCGACTCGTAGACCGTCTCGTGGACGATCGACAGGCCCGACGCCTGGGTCAGCGCCACGACCAGCGGCTGCTGCCAGTCGGTCTGGAAACCGGGGTGGACGTCGGTCTCCAGCGCGATGGCGTCCAGCGAACCGCCCGGGTGCCAGAAGCGGATGCCCTCGTCGTCGATCTCGAAGGCGCCACCGACCTTGCGGAAGGTGTTCAGGAAGGTCATCATCGACCGCTGCTGCGCGCCGCGGACGTAGATGTTGCCCTCGGTGGCCAGCGCCGCGGACGCCCAGGAGGCGGCCTCCAGGCGGTCCGGGAGGGCGCGGTGGGTGTAGCCGTCGAGCTTGTCGACACCGGTGATCCGGATGGTCCGGTCGGTGTCCATCGAGATGATCGCGCCCATCTTCTGGAGCACGCAGATCAGGTCCTCGATCTCCGGCTCCACCGCGGCGTTCGACAGCTCGGTGACGCCCTCGGCCAGGACGGCGGTCAGCAGCACCTGCTCGGTCGAGCCGACCGACGGGTACGGCAGCCGGATCTTGGTGCCGCGCAGCCGCTGCGGGGCCTCCAGGTACTGCCCGTCGGCGCGCTTCTCGATCGTCGCGCCGAACTGCCGCAGGACGTCGAAGTGGAAGTCCACCGGACGGCCGCCGATGTCGCAGCCGCCCAGGCCCGGGATGAAGGCGTGGCCGAGGCGGTGCAGCAGCGGGCCGCAGAAGAGGATCGGGATGCGCGAGGAGCCCGCGTGCGCGTCGATGTCCGCGACGTTGGCGCTCTCCACGTGCGACGGGTCGAGGACCAGCTCGCCGGCCTCCTCGCCCGGCCGCACGGTCACCCCGTGCAGCTGGAGCAGGCCGCGCACCACGCGGACGTCACGGATGTCGGGAACGTTGCGCAGCCGGCTGGGGCCGCTGCCGAGCAGGGCCGCCACCATGGCCTTCGGTACGAGGTTCTTCGCACCGCGAACCCGGATCTCGCCCTCCAGCGGGGTGCCGCCGTGGACAAGGAGTACGTCGTCAGTAGAGACGGTCATGGATCTCGCGTTCCTGGAGACGGGCAGGGCCAAGGAGAAATGGTAAGGGGGCCGGAGGGGGTGTCAGGCGGCGCCGGTGGGCTTCCGGCCCGTAAGGGCTTTGTCACAACACGCTCGGCTACGGTCATTCTTTGTTCTGTAATCGCCAGTTGGCCGAAATCAAGGTTATTTGTCCTGAATGTGGCATCCGGGGTGGGTGGTGTGCGCCGGTGCTGCCGCCGTACGCCCTGCCCTGCACTCGTACAGGTGTGGGCATTGACTCCCCGCTCCGGGCCGAAGTGCGGGATCATGTCGCCATGACCGAGGTGTCCTCGCTCACAGGCCGGCTGCTCGTCGCGACCCCCGCGCTCGCCGATCCGAACTTCGACCGCGCGGTGGTGCTCCTCCTCGACCACGACGAGGAGGGCTCCCTCGGCGTGGTCCTGAACCGTCCCACCCCGGTGGGCGTCGGCGACATCCTCGCACCCTGGGCGGCGCTCGCGGGCGAGCCCGGCGTGGTCTTCCAGGGCGGCCCGGTGTCGCTGGACTCCGCGCTCGGCGTGGCGGTCATGCCCGGCGGGCTCGCCGGTGCGGACGACGTCCCCACCCTGGAGAGCGGGGTACGCCCCGGCCCGGGCGGGACCGCCGCCGCCGGACCGCGGCCGGACGACGCCCGGCACGGCGGCGCGCCGGGCGAGGAGCCGCTCGGCTGGCGGCGGGTGCACGGCGCGATCGGCCTGGTCGACCTGGAGACCCCGCCGGAGCTGCTCGCCACCGTCCTGGGCAGCCTGCGGATCTTCGCCGGGTACGCGGGCTGGGGCCCGGGTCAGCTGGAGGACGAACTGACCGAAGGCGCCTGGTACGTCGTCGACTCCGAGCCGGGCGACGTCTCGTCCCCCGACCCCGAACACCTGTGGCGCGCGGTGCTGCGCCGCCAGCGCAACGAACTCGCGATGGTGGCCACGTACCCGGACGACCCGTCGCTGAACTGAGCCGCCGGGCCGCCCCGCAGGCGGCCCGCCGCTCCCGCCGTCAGCCCGTCGGCTCCGGCTCCCCGCCCGGCCCGGCGAGGGCGAGGAAGCGCTCGGCCAAGGGGTGGGCGCCGCGTTCGGGGACGGCCAGGCGGACGGTGACCGGTGGGGCGTTCTTCAGGCGGACGTAGCGCAGCCCGGGGTGGGTGTGGCGGCGGGCGAGGGACTCGGGGGCCACCCCGACGCCGTGACCTGCGGCGACCGCCTCCAGCCACTCGTCGACGTTCCCGGCGGTGCACGCCAGGCGGGGCCGCCGCCCCGCGGGCCACAGCTCCGGCCCGGTGGTGCCGGTGACGGTGTTGACCACCAGCGGCAGCCCGGCCAGCTCCGCCCAGTCGAGGACCCGGCGCCGGGCGAGGGCCCGCAGTGCCTCGGCATCGGCGTCGCCGGCGGGGTGCGCCGCGGTGCGGGCCACTGCGGCGACCCGGGGTTCGTGGAGCAGCACCGCGGTGCGGACCGCGGCGCCGCGGGGGAGTGCGCCGCGGACCACGGCGACGTCGGCCTCCCCGCTCTCCAGCCCGGCGAGCGGGGCGTCCCGCCGGACGAGGCGTACGCCGGTGCCGGTGGCGGCCGTGAAGCGGGCGTTCAGCTCGGTGCAGGCGGTGGGCAGCAGAGAGGTGAAGCCGAGCCGCAGCGGCGTGGTCCGCGCGGGGGCCCGCAGGGCGGCGGCCAGCCGGGGCAGCAGCGGGGCCAGGTCGGCGTGGAGCCCGCGGCCCGCCGCGGTCAGCTCCACCCGCCGGGTCGTACGGTCCAGCAGCCGGACGCCGAGCGCCGTCTCCAGGGCGCGGACGGTGCGGGTCAGCGCGGGCTGCCCGATCCGCAGCCGCGCCGCGGCGTAGGTGAAGCTGCGCTCCTCGGCGACCGCGAGAAAACCGCGCAGATGGCGCAACTCGATCCCGGAACACCCGTCGAGGGCGCCGAGCGCGTCCAGGGCGTCGGGCGCGGGCCCGGCTCCGGCGGGCCGGGGCTCCGGGGAGGCGCCGGGTCCGGTCTCCGCCACGGCCGCCCGGCCCGCGGCGTCCGGACGCGTGACGGGCGAGGGCCCGGCAGGCAGGTGATCGATGGGGCCGGTCATCGTGTCGCTCTCCTGTCTCTTCCGCGGTCCGGGCGCGCCGCCCGCCCGGTCCGTCCGTACCGCATCAGCTGTGCCACGCCACTTATGCCGCACCAGCATAAATACCCGCCCGCGGGCATTTCTCCGGCTGTCCGGAGAGTGCCTACGTTTCCCCGGTCGACGCAGGGCGCCGATGGCCGGTCCGTCCGCGACCGGCCCGTTCCGGGGGTCAACACCCCGGTGTCGCAGTGGAGTTGAGCGCGGTGCGCGGAGTGGGACTGCTGATGCTGGGGGCGTTCGCCCTCGGCCTGGACGCCTATGTGATGGCCGGGCTGCTCCCGGTGATCGCCGCGGACACCGGCACCCGCGTGGCGCTCGCCGGGCAACTGGTGACGGCCTTCACCCTCGCCTACGCGCTCGCCGCGCCGCTGGTCGCCGGGTTGCTCGCCGGGGTGCGGCCGCGTGCCCTGCTCCTCGCCGCGCTGGCGCTCTTCACGCTCGGCAACGCCCTGACCGCCGTGGCCCCGACCCTGGGCACGCTGCTCGGGGCGCGGATCGTCGCCGGCGCCGGGGCCGGGGTCTACGCGGCGCTCGCCACGGCGGCGGCCGCCGCGCTGGTGGGGCCCGAGCGGCGGGGCCGGGCGCTGGCGCTGGTGATGGGCGGGATGAGCACCGGCACCGTGCTCGGCGTGCCGCTGGGGGTGCTGCTCGCCGAGCGTGCCGGATGGCGCGCCACGATGTGGCTGGTCACCGGATTGGGCGCACTGGCGCTCGGCGGGCTCGCCGCGCTGCTGCCGCCGGTTCCGGCCGGGCCCGCGGTGCCGCTGCGCGCCCGGCTGGGGGCGCTCACCGACCGTGCGGTGGCGCCCGTCGTCGGGGTGTCGTTCCTCGCCGCCGTCGCCAGCCTCGGGCTCTACACCTATCTGGCGCCGGTGCTCGCGGCGGCCGGCGGCGTCCACGAGGTCACGCCGTACCTGTGGGCGTGGGGCGCCGGCGGGGTGCTGGGCAGTGTGGCCGCCGGGCCGCTGGTGGACCGGACGGGCCGGGTGCGGGCGCTGGCCGGCGGGCTGCTGGTGGTGATCGTCGTGGCGCAGGCGCTGCTGCCGGTGGTGGCCCCGGTCGCGCTGCCCGCGGCGGCGGCGCTGCTGGTCGCCTGGGGTGCGGTCGGGTGGGCGTTCCAGGTGCCGCAGCAGCACCGGCTGCTGGCGGCGGGCGCGGAGCGCGGCACGGTCGCCCTCGCGCTCAACAATTCCGCGCTCTACCTGGGCTCCGCGGTCGGCTCGGCGCTCGGCGGGCTCGCGCTGTCGGCGGGGCTGGCGCCGTCCGCGCTGCCCTGGGCGGCGGCCGGGGTGGCCGCCGCCGGTCTGGGCCTTCACCTGGTGGGCGCCCGGCGCTCACGACACGCCGGGAGCCTGGGTACCCTTGGCAGGTATGAGCACTCTTGAGCCCGAGCCCGAGCGCGGGGCAGGAACGGGAACCCTCGTAGAGCCGACGCCGCAGGTGTCGAACGGCGACGGCGATCACGAGCGTTACGCCCATTACGTCCAGAAGGACAAGATCATGGCGAGCGCGCTCGACGGCACCCCCGTCGTCGCGCTCTGCGGCAAGGTCTGGGTGCCGGGCCGCGACCCGAAGAAGTACCCGGTCTGCCCCATGTGCAAGGAGATCTACGAGTCCATGAGCGCCGGTGGCGACAAGGGCAAGGGCGGCAAGGACGGCGACGGCAAGAAGTAGCCGCGCCGCCGGCCGGGGCGGCCGGGTGCGGTGAGGCCGGTCGTCCGGCGCGGCCGCCGCGCCGCAGCAGGACGCGGGTGAGGGCCCGGGTTCTCCGCGAACCCGGGCCCTTCGCCATGTCCGGGAGGGCGCCGCCGTCGCACCCCGGCCGCCCGGGGTGTCACCGGCCCGTACCGACTGGTGGAGACCTCTGGCGAACCCTTGTCCGACCGGGCAACGCCGCTTAATCTCCTCTGAGTTGTGCACTGCGAAACGCTCGTTGCGTATGTTGCAACACTCTTGGAGGTCCCGTCATGCGCCTCTCCGCCCGTCTGGCCGCCGCCGGAGCGGCACTCGCCCTGACCGCTCTCACCGCCACGGCATGTGCCCCGGCCACCTCGGACGGCGCCGCCGGAGGCGACTCCCGGACCGGCACGCTGCGGGTCTGGCTCTTCCGGGAGGTCGGCAACGCCCCCAAGGAGAAGGTGGTCCGGCAGGCCGTCGCCGATTTCACCGCCGCCCACAAGGGGGTGAAGGTCACCGTCGACTACATCCCGGTCGACACCCGCGCCCAGCGCGTCAAGGCCGCCTTCAACGACCCGTCCGGCGCGCCCGATGTCATCGAGTACGGCAACACCGACACCGCCGGATACGTCGCGGACGGCGGACTCGCCGAGGTGACGAAGGAGTTCGGCGCCTGGTCCGACGCGAAGGACACCGACCCCACCGCCCGGCGCTCGGTGACCGTGGCCGGGAAGGTCTACGGCGCCCCGCTCTTCGTCGGCGTCCGCGCCCTCTACTACCGCACCGACCTCTTCGAGGAACTCCACCTCCAGCCCCCGGCCACCCAGGACGAGATGGCCACCGCCGCCCGGAAGATCCGCGCGGCCCACCCCGAGATGTACGGGCTCGCCGTCGGCGGCGCGTACACCTACGGCGCGCTGCCGTTCCTCTGGTCGGCCGGCGGCGCCCTCGCCACCGAGAAGGGCGGCGCCTTCACCGCGGCCGTCACCACCCCGGCGGCGAAGAAGGGCATCGCCGCGTACACCGCTCTCTTCGGCGACGACAACTGCCCGGCGGCCAAGTGCGCCGGAATGAACGGCAACGACACCGTCACCGCCTTCGCCGCCGGCCGCGCCGGGATGGCCATCGGCGGCGACTTCAACCACCGGGCCGTCGAAGCCGGCAAGGTCAAGGGGGAGTACGGCGTCGTCCCGCTGCCCGGCCGGAAGAAGGGCGAGATCGCCCCGGCGTTCGCGGGCGGCAACAACATCGGCGTGCTCCGCAGCACCTCCCACCGCACCCTCGCCGTCGACCTGATGAAGCGGCTGGCCGGAAAGGAGACCCAGCGCGGGCTCTTCGACGCGATGGGCTTCCTGCCGACCTTCACCGACGTCCGCGCCGCGGCCGCGAAGCGGCAGCCCTACGTCAAGCCGTTCGTCGACACCCTCGACGCCGGGGCGGAGTTCGTGCCCGTCACGCCCGGCTGGGCCACCGTCGACGCCTCGCTGGTGCTGCCCACGATGTACCAGCAGATCGTCAGCGGCCGCAAAGGCGTCGACGCGGCGGCCGGCGAGGCGGCCCGGGCCATGGACGGGGCCTTCCGCAAGTGACCGTCCACCGCAGCGGGCCCCGCACCGCCCGCGTCCGCCCCCGTGCCGCGCCGCGCGGCCCCGCCCGGCGCCACGGCGGCTGGACCCCCTGGCTCTACCTCGCCCCGGCGCTCGCCGTGCTCGGCGCGCTGCTCGTCTACCCGATCTACCAGCTCGGTGATCTCCTTCCTCGAATACACCCAGGCGCAGGTCAGCGGCGGTGAACCGACCACCTTCCAGGGGCTGGGGAACTACGCCACGCTCTTCGGCGACGGCGAGTTCTGGTCGGTGCTGCTCGCCACCGTGGTCTTCGCCGCCGCCTGTGTCCTCGCCACCCTCGTCACCGGCTGCGCCCTCGCCGTGCTGCTCACCCGGGTCCGCGCGCTGCCCCGGCTCGCCCTGATGCTCGCCGGGCTCGGCGCCTGGGCCACGCCCGCCATCACCGGCTCCACCGTCTGGCTCTTCCTCTTCGACCCCGACTTCGGCCCGGTCGACAAGGTGCTGACCGCCCTCGGCCTCAGCGGCTTCGCCGACTTCTCCTGGACCTACGACCGCTACACCGCCTTCGCGCTCGTCCTCCTCGAAGTCGTCTGGTGCTCCTTCCCGTTCGTCATGATCACCGTCTACGCCGGGATCCGCGCGGTCCCCGCCGAGATCGTGGAGGCCGCGGCGCTGGACGGCGCCTCCGCCTGGCGGATCTGGCGCAGCGTCCTCGCGCCGATGCTGCGGCCGATCCTCGTCGTCGTCACGCTCCAGTCGGTGATCTGGGACTTCAAGCTGTTCACGCAGATCTATGTGATGACGGACGGCGGCGGCGTCGCCCGGCAGAACCTCGTCCTCAACGTCTACGCCTACCAACGGGCCTTCGCCTCCTCGCAGTACAGCCTCGGGGCGGCGATCGGCGTCGTCATGCTGCTGCTCCTGCTCGGCGTGACCCTCGTCTATCTGCGGCTGCTGCGCCGCCAGGGGGAGGAGCTGTGAGCGAACCGCGTACCGGGGACGTCGATGCGGGTGGGGCGGCCCGTGCGGTGGAGGCCCGCGCGTCGGGGGCCCGCGTTCCGGCGGCCCGCACCGGGGGACCGGTCGGCACCGGTGGGCCGGCCCGCACCGACCGCCCCGTCCGCCCCCGCCGTGGCCCCCGCCGCCCGTGGCGGCTCGCCGCCGAGGCCGTGACGTTGCTGATCGCCGGTGTCGTCGCCTTCCCCCTCTACTGGATGGTCCTCTCCGCCTTCAAACCCGACGCCGAGGTGCAGTCGGACTCCCCGCGCCCCTGGACGCTCGCGCCCTCCCTCGACGCCTTCCGGCGCGTCTTCCAGCAGCAGGACTTCGGCCGCTACTTCCTCAACAGCCTCTTCGTCGCCGGGACGGTGGTCGTCGCCTCGGCGCTGATCGCCTTCCTCGCCGCCACCGCCGTGACGCGCTTCCGCTTCCGCTTCCGCACCACGCTGCTGATCATGTTTCTGATCGCGCAGACGGTGCCGGTCGAGGCGCTGACCATCCCGCTCTTCTTCCTCCTGCGCGACGTCGGCACCGCCGTTCCCGGCATCGGCCTGAACACCCTCGGCTCGCTGATCCTGCCGCACCTCGCCTTCTCGCTGCCGTTCGCCATCTGGATGCTGCGCGGCTTCGTACGGGCCGTCCCCGAGAGCCTGGAGGAGGCCGCCTCCCTCGACGGCGCGAGCCGGGCCCGCTTCCTGTGGCGGATCCTCTTCCCGCTGGTCCTCCCCGGGCTCGTCGCCACCAGCGTCTTCTCCTTCATCTCCACCTGGAACGACTTCCTGTTCGCCAAGTCGTTCCTGATCAGCGCCACCGAGAACTCCACCCTGCCGATGGCGCTGCTGGTCTTCTTCAAACCCGACGAGAACGACTGGGGCGGCATCATGGCCGCATCGACCGTGATGACCCTCCCCGTCCTCGTCTTCTTCGTACTCGTACAGCGCCGACTGGTCTCCGGCCTCGGCGGCGCGGTGAAGGACTGAAGGGTTCAAGGCATGCATCCCCACCCCACCGGACACCCCCGCACACCCGACCACACCGTCATTCCGCTTCCGCTCCGGACCGAAGCCCTCCCGGACGGCGACGCGTTCGTCCTCGACGCGGCCACCGGCATCGACGCCGGGCCCGGCACCGAGGACACCGCCCACTGGCTGCGCACCGCACTCGGCGCCGCCACCGCCCTGCCGCTGCCCCCGCACCACGACGGCTGCCGCACCCGCATCCGGCTGCGCACCGACCCGGACACCGCCCGCCGCCTGGGCCCCGAGGGCTACCGCCTCACCGTCGACGGCTCCCTCCTCACGATCGAGGGCGGCGGCCCGGCCGGAGTCTTCTGGGGCGCCCAGACGCTGCGTCAGCTCCTCGCCGCCGACAGCGCCGACGTATTCCGGCGTGCCCCCGTTGCCCCGGGCACCCGCGCCCGGTCACTGCCGCCGCTGCGCATCGAGGACACCCCGCGCTTCGGCTGGCGCGGCATGATGCTCGACGTCGCCCGGCACTTCACCCCCAAGGACGGCGTCCTGCGCTGGATCGACCTGCTCGCCGCCCACAAGCTCAACGTCCTGCATCTGCACCTCACCGACGACCAGGGCTGGCGCGTGCCCATCGACCGCCACCCCGAACTCACCCGCACCGGCGGCTGGCGCGCCCGCACCAAACTCGGCCACCGCGCCTCCCCGCTGTGGAGCGACATCCCGCACGGCGGCCACTACACCAAGGACGACCTGCGCGAGATCGTGGCCTACGCCGCGCGCCACCACATCACCGTCGTCCCGGAGATCGATATCCCCGGCCACTCGCAGGCGGCCATCGCCGCGTATCCGGAACTCGGCAACACCGACGTCATCGACACGACCTCCCTCTCCGTCTGGGACACCTGGGGCATCAACCCGAACGTACTCGCCCCCACCGACAACGCCGTCCGCTTCTACGAGGAGGTGCTGGAGGAGGTCCTGGAGCTGTTCCCGTCGCGCTACGTCCACCTCGGCGGCGACGAGTGCCCCAAGGAGCAGTGGCAGGCGTCCGACACCGCACAGAAACGCATCGCCGAGCTGGGCGTCGACGGCGAGGACGGCCTCCAGAGCTGGTTCCTCGGCCACTTCGCCCGCTGGCTCGCCGACCGCGGCCGGTGTCTCATCGGCTGGGACGAGATCCTGGAGGGCGGCCTCCCGGAGGGCGCCGCGGTCTCGTCCTGGCGCGGCTACGCCGGAGGCGTCGCCGCCGCCCGCGCCGGTCACGACGTCGTCATGTGCCCCGAACAGCAGGTCTATCTGGACCACCGGCAGGACGCCGGGCCGAACGAGCCGGTGCCGATCGGTTTCGTCCGCACCCTGGAGGACGTCTACCGCTTCGAACCCGTCCCCGACGCCCTCACGGAGACCGAGGCGGAGCGGGTGCTCGGCACCCAGGCCAACGTCTGGACGGAGGTCATGGACAGTCAGGAGCGCCGTGACTACCAGGTCTTCCCGCGGCTGGTGGCGCTCGCCGAGGTCGCCTGGTCCCGGCTGCCCGCCTCCGCCGACCGCGACTACCAGGAATTCACCCGCCGGATGACCGCCCACTACCCGCGCCTGGACGCCCTCGGCGTCGCCTACCGCCCGCCCGGCGGCCCCCACCCCTGGCAGCAGCGCCCCGGTGTGCTCGGACGCCCGATCGACGGGCCGCCCCCGAACGTGTGAGCCGCCGTACGAACGGAGCGCCCGTCCCGGGGCCGGACGACCGGCCGGCCCCGGGTGCCGCGGGCGCCCCGGCGCACCCGGAAGACCCCGCGCCACCGCCGCCGTACGGGCCCGCCGCGGTGGACGGAACGGGACCGATACACCGTTCGGGAGGGAAGACCGCTTCGCGGACCCTCGCGCCGTGCCCCTACGAGAATGTGCCAGAGTTGCCACGTCCGGACCGTGAGCACGTACCGTACGGCGAGCGGAACTGCCGGGAAACCGGGGAAGGGGCAGCTGGCTTGACCACGCACGCACCGCAGGCGTCGCACACGGTGACGTTGCCGGCCTCGCTCGACGAGGCGGTGGCGGCCCTCGCCGCCATGCCCGCCGCCGTACCCGTCGCGGGCGGCACGGATCTCATGGCGGCGGTCAACGCCGGACTCCTCAGACCCGCGGGCCTCGTGGGCCTCGCCCGGATCAGTGAAATCCGCGGCTGGCAGTACCAGGACGGCCACGCCCTCCTCGGCGCCGGACTCACCCTCGCCCGCATGGGGCGCCCCGACTTCGCCGCGCTGATCCCGGGCCTGGCCGCCGCCGCGCGCGCCGCCGGGCCCCCGCAGATCCGCAACGCCGGGACGCTCGGCGGCAACATCGTCAGCTCCGCGCCGACCGGCGACACCCTGCCGGTGCTCGCCGCGCTGGAAGCCACCCTGATCATCGCGGGGCCCGGAGGCGGCCGCCGCGAGATCCCGGTGAGCCATCTGCTGGCCGGCCGCGAGATGCTGCGCCCCGGCGAACTCGTCGGCTACGTCCGGGTGCCGCTGCTGCACGCCCCGCAGACGTTCCTCAAGGCCACCGGGCGCACCGGCCCCGGCCGCGCCACCGCCTCCGTCGCGCTGGTCCTCGACCCGGCGCGGCGCGGGGTGCGGTGCGCCGTCGGCGCGGTCGCCGCGATGCCGCTGCGGCCCCTGGAGGCCGAGCAGTGGGTGGCCTCCCTCATCGACTGGGACGGCGAACGCGCCCTGGTCCCGGAGGCCCTGACGGCCTTCGGCGACTACGTCGCGGCCGCCTGCATCCCCGACCCGGCGCCGCCGCAGGACGGTTCCGAGCCGCAGACCCTGCCGCCCGCCGCGCTGCATCTGCGCCGTACGGTGGCGGCCCTGGCCCGCCGCGCACTTGGGAGGGCGCTCTCGTGAGCGATGACAACCGCAGCCCGCAGTCCGAGCAGGGCTGGCAGCCGCTGCCGCAGGGCGGCGAGTACGAGCAGGAGGCCACGGCCTTCGTGCAACTGCCGGAGGGGTTCACCACCGCGGCCCTCGGCGGCGACTACCACCCCCCGGGCGCCGACCCGCTCGCCGCGCCCGGCCACGGCTACGTCCCCCCGGCCTCCTTCACCCCGCCGATCCCCGGCGCCGGCACCGACCCGACGGCCACCGGCCAGTGGACGATGCCGTTCGCCGACCCCTCCGCCGGGTACGCCGACCCGTCGGCCGGCTACCCCGCCCACACCGGCCAGGCTGCCGGCCCCACGGGCACCCCGCCGCACGGCACGCCCTGGGGCGGCGACCACGTCGAATGGCCGGTCGCCGGCGGTACGGAAGCGGTCGGCGGCACCGGTCAGTGGACGGTCCCGGGCGCCCCGGACGACGTCCTGGAGGAGTCCGGCGAGTACCTCGTCGACGACGGCCGGGCCCCGCACACCCCGGGCGGCTACCCGGCCACCGGGTACCGCTACGACACCGCCGCCCCCGGTGGCGACACCTACGGCGGCCAGGGCACCGGCCACCCCGCGCCCGACCCGTACGGGTACGCCCCGTCCGGTGACACCTACGGCGGGCAGGGCGGCTACGGCGGCCATCCGGCCCCGCAGGACCCGCTGTTCGGCGGCATCGCCGAGGAGCGGTACCCGCAGACCGGCACCGACCACGGCGTGCTCCACGACACCGCCCACGGCACCGGCGACGCCTACGCCACCGGCGCGGAGGCCCCGGCGCCCGTGACGCCCGGCGGCGGCAGCGGCCACTGGTCGCTCCCCGCCGACGCACTGGCCCAGTGGCCACCGGCCGAGGGCTCCGCGCCCGCCCCGGAGGCCCCGGCCCACCCGGCCGACGCCCCGGCGGACACCGGCCCGTGGACGGTCCCCGCCGCCGGTGAACAGCCCGACGTCTCCGGCGAGTTCCCCCTCGACGCGGTACGCGACGGCGCCTACGGGACGTACGCCGGGTACGGCACGCCCGGTGAGGACCCGGCCCACCAGGAGGCGGCGCACACCGGGACGGCGCACGCCCCCGGCGAAACGGCCGCGCCCGCCGCCGAACCCGGCGCCCCCTTCGTCGCCGAGCCGGGCACTGACGCCCCGGCCGGACACGGCGCGCCCGCTCCCGGCGACCACGGCGCGCCCGCCGACGGCCACGGCGGGGACGCCGGGCCGGAACCGGCGCCGCCCGTGGGGGAGATGCCCCTCGCCCCGGAGCCGTCCGCCGCACAGGGAGAGCACCCCGCCGCCGACCCCTTCGCCGTGGGCGCCTCGTACGTCCCCGGGGAACCGCACACCCCGCAGCCCGGCGCCGGACCCGTGCCTGACGGCCTGCCCGCCGCCGACGCCCCGGGCGCCCCGGTGCCGGATGCCCCCGCCGCCGACGCCCCGGCGCAGCCCGCCCACGAGCCCGCCGCCGAGACCGTCGCCCCGGCCGCCGCCGAGCCCGGTGCGGCCCTTCACGGCACGCCCCCGCACGGCGTCCCGGTCCCGGAGGCCGCCCCCGTCACGGACGACGGGCCCACACCGCCGCCCGGCGACCACGCCGCCACCGGGCCCGAGGGCGCGCTCCCGGAGACCTCGGCGCCCTTGGGCACCGAGGCAACCGACGCAACAGCAGCGGCGGTTGAGCCCGCCGAAGGCGCCGAGGCCGTGCCCGGACCGCCCGGGGGCGACGCCCCGGAACCGGTGCACCCGGCCGTCCCCGGGGAGCCCGACGCCGCCGCACCCGAGGGCCCGGAGGCCGTCGGCCCGGAGCGGACCGGTCACGCCCCGGACGCGCCCGAGGCCGCCATTCCCGAGGCCGCGCCGCAGGTGCTGGCGGACTCCGGCCCGGACACCGCCGGGGCCGACGCGTACGCCGAGGAGCACCCGCACGCCTCGTACGTGCTGCGGGTCAACGGCGCCGACCGGCCGGTCACCGACGCCTGGATCGGCGAATCCCTCCTCTACGTGCTGCGCGAGCGGCTCGGGCTCGCCGGGGCCAAGGACGGCTGCTCCCAGGGGGAGTGCGGCGCCTGCTCCGTCCAGGTGGACGGGCGGCTGGTCGCCTCCTGCCTGGTGCCCGCCGCCACCACCGCGGGCAGCGAGGTCCGCACCGTCGAGGGGCTCGCCGAGCACGGCCGGCCCTCCGACGTGCAGCGCGCCCTCGCCGAGTCCGGCGCCGTCCAGTGCGGCTTCTGCATCCCGGGCATGGCGATGACCGTCCACGACCTCCTTGAGGGCAACCACGCCCCCAGCGAGCTGGAGACCCGGCAGGCGCTCTGCGGCAACCTCTGCCGCTGCTCCGGCTACCGCGGGGTGCTCGACGCCGTCGACACCGTCGTCACCGCGCGCCGCCAGGCCGCCGAGGCCGCGGCGGAGGCGTCCGAGGAAGCGGCGCGTATCCCGCACCAGACGGGCCCCGAGGAGCCCGCCCCGCAAGGGGCGCACGCGCCCGGCCCGCACGCCCCGGCCGAGCACGGTGGCGCCCCCGCCGGCCACGACCCCGACGAACCCCACGGTCCGGACGCACCGCACCGGACGGGAGGCCCCGCATGAGCGGCACGACCGACGCAGCCACCGCGACCCCCGCTGCCGGGGTGCCGATCCCGCCCGTCGAGCCGCCGCCGCACGGTCTGGGCGTCTCCCTGCCGTCCGCCGACGCGTCCGCCAAGACCCAGGGCACCTTCCCGTACGCCGCCGACCTCTGGGCCGACGGGCTGCTGTGGGCGGCGGTGCTGCGCTCGCCGCACCCGCGCGCCCGGATCGTCTCCCTCGACACCCGGCAGGCCGCCGAACTCCCCGGCGTCCGCGCCGTCGTGACCCATGCGGACGTCCCCGGGGACGCCGGGCACGGCCGCGGCGTGGCCGACCGCCCGGTGTTCGCCAAGGACGAGGTGCGCTACCACGGCGAGCCGATCGCCGCGATCGCCGCCGACCACCCCGACACCGCACGGCTGGCCGCCGCCGCCATCGCCGTCGAGTACGAGCTGCTCGACCCGGTCACCGATCCGCAACTCGCCTTCGAGGCCGAGCCGCTGCACCCGGACGGCAACCTCATCCGGCACATCCCGCTCCGCTTCGGTGACCCGGAGGCCGTCGGCGAGGTGATGGTCGAGGGGCTGTACCGCATCGGCCGTCAGGACCCCGCGCCCATCGGCGCCGAGGCCGGGCTCGCGGTGCCGCGGCCCGACGGCGGCGTGGAGATCTACACCGCCTCCACCGACCCGCACACCGATCGCGATCTGGCCGCCGCCTCCTTCGGCCTCGACCCCGAGCGCGTCAAGGTCGTGGTGACCGGCGTGCCCGGCGCCACCGCCGACCGCGAGGATCCCGGCATCCAGCTCTCCCTGGGCCTGCTGGCGCTGCGCACCGGCTGCCCCGTCAAGCTCGCCGCGACCCGCGAGGAGTCCTTCCTCGGCCACGCGCACCGCCACCCGACGCTGCTCCGCTACCGCCACCACGCGGACGCCGACGGCAAGCTGGTGAAGGTCGAGGCGCAGATCCTGATGGACGCGGGGGCCTACGCGGACACCTCCGCCGAGGCGCTGGCCGCCGCCGTCTCCTTCTCCTGCGGCCCCTACGTCGTCCCGCACGCCGTCATCGAGGGCTGGGCGGTGCGCACCAACAACCCGCCCTCCGGCCATATGCGCGGCGAGGGCGCGATGCAGGTCTGCGCCGCCCACGAGGGCCAGATGGACAAGCTCGCGGCGCGGCTGGGCCTGGAGCCGGACGAGATCCGGCGGCGCAACGTCATGGCCACCGGCGACCTGCTGCCCACGGGCCAGACGGTGACCTGCCCCGCGCCCGTCGCCGAGCTGCTGCGCTCGGTCACCGAGGCGCCGCTGCCGGACCTGCCCAAGGACACCCCCGCCGCGGAGTGGCTGCTGCCGGGTGGGCTGGAGGGCGCGGGCGAGCCGGGCGCGGTGCGCCGCGGCGTCGGCTACGCGCTGGGCATGGTGCACATGCTGGGCGCGGAGGGCGCCGACGAGGTGTCCACCGCGACGGTCAAGGTCAGCGGTTCGGTCGCCACCGTCATCTGCGCCGCGGTGGAGACCGGCAGCGGCTTCTCCACGCTGGCGCGGCAGATCGTGCAGGAGACGCTGGGCGTCGAGGAGGTGCACGTCGCGGGCGCCGACACCGATCAGCCGCCCGCCGGCCGCGCCTGCCACGGCCGCCACACCTGGGTCTCCGGCGGCGCCGTCGAGCGGGCCGCCAAGATGGTCCGTACGCAGCTGCTCCAGCCGCTGGCCCACAAGTTCGGGATGTCCACCGAGCTGCTCCAGATCACCGACGGCAAGATCACCTCGTACGACGGGGTGCTCTCCACCACCGTCGCCGAGGCGCTGGACGGCAAGGAGCTGTGGGCCACCGCGCAGTGCCGGCCGCATCCGACGGAGCCGCTGGACGAATCCGGGCAGGGCGACGCGTTCGTGGGGATGGCGTTCTGCGCGATCCGCTGCGTCGCGGACGTCGACATCGAGCTGGGCACCATCCGCGTGGTGGAGATGTCCGTGGCGCAGGACGTCGGGCGGGTGCTCAACCCCCGGCAGCTGCGCGCCCGGATCGAGGCCGGGGTCACCCAGGGGCTCGGCGCCGCCCTGATGGAGAACCTGCGCACCACGCGCGGCCAGGTCCGCCACCCGGATCTGACCGGCTACGCCCTGCCGACCGCGCTGGACGCGCCGGACATCCGCATCGTCAACCTCGTCGAGGAGCGGGACGTCGTCGCCCCGTTCGGTGCGAAGGCGGCCAGCGCGGTGCCGGTGGTGACCGCCCCCGCCGCGGTCGCCTCCGCGGTCCGCGCCGCCACCGGCCGCCCCATCGGCCGCCTCCCGATCCGCCCGCAGGCGGCGGTGGCCCAGAGCGCCCAGGGCGTCCCGCAGGGGGCACAGGCGTAAAGCCCCGGAACGCAGCTGAAGGCGGTCCCCGCCGAGGTCGGGGCCGCCTTCAGTGCGTACGGGCATCCGCTCCGGGACGGCGCGCGGAGCATGACGACGCGACGGCGCGCCGCCCGCGGAACGAACGCCGCAGAGGGCGGTCCACCCGCAGCGGGACCGCCCTCTGTGAGTCCCTGATCGGGACCGGAGGCCGTGGCGGGAATCGAACCCGCGTTACTCGCTTTGCAGGCGAGTCCCTCAACCACTCGGGCACACGGCCGGGATGAGGCGATGCACCGACTGTAGGCAGCTGCGCGCGCGCCGCGGAAGGGGCCGGCGCGGCCCGCCATGAGGCCGCAACACGGGGCAATACGGGGTTCACGGGAGGGGCGCGCGGAGCGCGGGTCGGGGGCGCGCAGGGGAGCGGGTGCGGCCCCGTACGGGACCCCGTACGGGCCCGGGCGTAGGTCCCGCGGCCCAGAGGATCCCCGTCCGATGTCCCGTCCGGGGACAGGGGCCATCCGGCGTGTCGGCCCTTACGCTGGCCCGATGACCGTCGACCCCGCGCGCGGCGCCGATGCCGCCACCACAGCCGCTCCGTCACCCTCCTCCGCAGGTCCGGACCCCGCAGCGGACGGGCGCGCCCCGGATTCCGGGCCGCCCGGTGCCGCGCCGGACGCGGGCGTGTTCGGGCGGGGGTACCGGGCGCTGACCCTCGGGATCGTCTCGGTGGTGTCGCTGATCGCGTTCGAGGCGAGTGCGGTGAACACCGCGATGCCCCTCGCCGCCCGGGCACTGCACGGCATCGGGCTGTACGCCTTCGCCTTCTCGGGGTTCTTCACCACCAGCCTCTTCGCGATGGCGCTGGCGGGGGAGTGGAACGACCGCCGCGGGCCGCTGGCGCCGCTCTTCACCGGTATCGCCGCGTTCGGTGCCGGACTGGTCATGGCGGGCGCGGCGCCGACCATGGGCCTCTTCGTCGCCGGGCGCGGGGTGCAGGGGCTCGGCGGCGGGCTGGTCATCGTCTCGCTGTACGTCGTCGTCGGGCGGGCCTATCCGGAGCGGCTGCGTCCGGCGGTGATGGCGTCGTTCTCGGCGGCGTGGGTGCTGCCGGTGATCGTCGGCCCGCTGGCCGCCGGGAGCGTCGCCGAACACCTCGGCTGGCGCTGGGTCTTCCTCGCCATCCCGGTGCTGATCCTGCTGCCGCTCGCGGTGATGCTGCCCGCGCTGCGCGCCCTGCCGCGCGAGGCGCCGGGCCCGGACGGCGGGCTGCTCGCGGTGGTGCGCAGCCGCCGCGCCCTGCTCGCCCTGGCCGTCGCGGCGGGCGCCTGGCTGCTCCAGTACGCGGGCGGGCACCTGACGCCGTACGCGGTGATACCGGCGGCCGCGGGGCTGGTGCTGCTGGTGCCGGCGGTGCGGCGGCTGCTGCCCCGGGGCACGTTCCGGGCGGCGCGGGGGCTGCCGACGGTGGTGCTGATGCGCGGGGTCGCGGCCGGCGCGATGGTCGCCGCGGAGAGCTTCATCCCGCTGCTGCTGGTCAGCGAGCGCGGCCTGTCCGCGACCCTCGCCGGGCTCTCCCTCACCGGCGGCGGTCTGACCTGGGCGCTCGGCTCGTACGTCCAGAGCCGCCCGCGGTGCGAGGCGTACCGGGAGCGGCTGATGGGCGTCGGCCTGGCGTTCCTGGCGGTGGCGATCGCGGCGGTGCCGCTGGTGCTGTCCGAGGCGGTTCCGGTGTGGACGGTCGCGGTGGCCTGGATGCTCGGCGGCTTCGGGATGGGCCTGAACATCTCCAGCGGCGGGGTGCTGCTGCTGAAGCTCTCCCGGCCCGAGGAGGCGGGCGCCAACTCCGCCTCGCTCCAGATGTCGGACGCCCTCGGCAACGTCGTCCTCGTCGGCCTCGGCGGCGCCCTCTTCGTCGCCTTCGGCGGCGGCTCCCCGACCGCCACCCACGCCTCCGCGGCCGCGCACCCCGCCGCCTTCCTCGCCGTCTTCGCCACGATGGCCGTGGTGGCGGCCGCGGGCGCGGCCCTGGCGGGACGCCTCCGGCCTGCGGGGACGGCGTAGGGGAGGGGGTGCGGGGCAAGGTTGCTTCGGTAATCCGGTACTGAAGTGACCCCATGCTCGGTACCATTTCGGTATGGCTATGAATCTGCGTCTTGATGACGACCGGACCGAAGCGCTCAAGAAACAGGCCGAGCTGGAAGGGCGCAGCATGCATGCCGTGGTGCTCCGCGCCGTGGACGATTATCTGGCGCAGCACGCGCGGGAGGCGATGGTCCGGGAGGTCGGCATTCAGGAGGCGGCCAAGTGGCGTGAGCTTCTGGAGCGCCTGAAGTGACGGTGTTCTACCTCACTGCGGGGGAAGTCCTGACGCTTGCCGGTATCGCCTGCGACGACATGCGCATCGAGGTGCGAGACGGGGGGCTTCTTGAGTCGGCGGTGCACCGACCCTCCGCGGAGATGTTCGGCCAGGAAGCGTACGCAGACCTATTCGCCAAGGCGGCTTCGCTGCTCCAGTCGCTCGTCATCAACCATCCGCTCGTCGACGGCAACAAGCGCACGGCATGGCTGTCGTGTATGGCGTTTCTCCGTATGAACGGTGAATCGCTCCGCCCTGATATCGACTTCGCGGAAGGGCTGGTGATCGACGTGGCGACCGGGAAGGTCGAGGACGTCCAGGTCATCGCGGCGGGGCTGCGGTCGTTGCGGGAGAGCCGGACGTGACGCTCGCCCCACTTGGCGGGAATGCCGGCCAACGCAAGGAGCCCCGCCACCCCGCACCGGTAGGCTGACGCGGTTGCCGATCGCCGAGCCAGCCGACGGAGACCGTGACTACCACCACCAGCGCCACCAGCAATCACCACCTGTCCCCGGCCTTCCCGGGCCGGGCCCCCTGGGGTACCGCCAACAAGCTGCGTGCCTGGCAGCAGGCGGCCATGGACCGGTACATCGAGACCCAGCCCCGGGACTTCCTCGCCGTCGCGACCCCGGGCGCCGGAAAGACCACCTTCGCGCTCACCCTCGCCTCGTGGCTGCTCCACCACCACGTCGTGCAGCAGGTGACCGTCGTCGCCCCGACCGAGCATCTGAAGAAGCAGTGGGCGGAGGCGGCGGCGCGGGTCGGGATCAAGCTCGACCCGGACTACAGCGCGGGCCCGCTGGGCCGCGAGTACCACGGCATCGCGATCACGTACGCCGGTGTCGGCGTCCGGCCGATGCTGCACCGCAACCGCATCGAGCAGCGCAAGACGCTGGTCATCCTCGACGAGATCCACCACGCCGGTGACTCCAAGTCGTGGGGCGAGGCGTGCCTGGAGGCGTTCGAACCGGCCACCCGGCGGCTCGCGCTGACCGGTACGCCGTTCCGCTCCGACACCAACCCGATCCCCTTCGTCACGTACGAGGAGGGCGACGACGGCATCCGGCGGTCGTCGGCCGACTACACCTACGGCTACGGCAACGCCCTCGCCGACGGCGTCGTCCGCCCGGTGATCTTCATGTCGTACAGCGGCAACATGCGCTGGCGGACGAAGGCGGGCGACGAGATCGCGGCGCGGCTCGGGGAGCCGATGACCAAGGACGCCGTCTCGCAGGCGTGGCGGACCGCGCTGGACCCGCGCGGCGACTGGATGCCCAACGTGCTGCGCGCCGCCGACCAGCGGCTCTCCGAGGTCCGTAAGAGCATTCCGGACGCGGGGGCGCTGGTCATCGCCTCGGACCAGGAGCAGGCGCGCGCGTACGCCAAGCTGATCCGGGAGATCACCGGGCACGGCGCGACGCTGGTGCTCTCCGACGACAGCGGCGCCTCGCAGCGCATCGACGACTTCGCCGCCTCCGACGACCGCTGGATGGTCGCGGTCCGGATGGTGTCCGAAGGCGTCGACGTGCCGCGCCTGGCGGTCGGCGTCTACGCCACGACGATCTCCACCCCGCTCTTCTTCGCGCAGGCGGTCGGCCGTTTCGTACGGTCCCGCAAGCGCGGCGAGACGGCGTCGGTGTTCCTGCCGACCGTCCCGATGCTGCTCGGCTTCGCGGGCGAGATGGAGGTCGAGCGCGACCACGTCCTGGACAAGCCGAAGAAGGACGGGGACGAGGACCCGTACGCCGAGTCCGAGAAGGAGATGGACGAGGCCAACGCGGCGCAGGACGAGGACACGGGCGAGCAGGAGCAGTTCTCGTTCGAGGCGCTGGAGTCGGACGCGGTCTTCGACCGGGTGCTCTACAACAGCGCCGAGTTCGGTATGCAGGCGCACGCGGGCAGCGAGGAGGAGCAGGACTACCTCGGCATCCCCGGGCTGCTGGAGCCGGACCAGGTGCAGATGCTGCTCCAGAAGCGGCAGGCGCGGCAGATCGCGCACAGCAAGAAGAAGCCGGCCGAGGAGGCGGATCTGCTGGAGCTGCCGGCCGAGCGGCGTCCGGTGGTCAGCCACAAGGAGATGCTGGAGCTGCGCAAGCAGCTGAACACGCTGGTCGGCGCGTACGTCCACCAGAGCGGCAAACCGCACGGCGTGATCCACACCGAGCTGCGCCGGGTCTGCGGCGGTCCGCCGAGCGCGGAGGCGACGGCCGGTCAGCTCACCGAGCGGATCAAGAAGGTCCGCGAGTGGGCCACCCGCATGAAGTGAGTGCGCGGCGGGCGGAGTGAGGGAGAGGCGGTGCGCCGGGCGCACCGCCTCTCCGTGTCAACGTCCGTGCGCACAGGGAAAGTTACCCGCAGGTCGGGCGGGATATTGCGAACATTCCGGACGGGAAAGACCGGATTCTGGACGGGGACTTCCGCTCACCGGACTGGCTCGCTACTGTCCCGTCACGCACACGCCCCGTGGCAGCGCCGCCGCGGAGCGCAGCCGGTGCATGCGGCCGGCGGCCTCTAGCGCGCGCTGCACCGGGACCGCAGCGCCCCCGCGCCGATGATGCCGCCACTTCGACCAGGAGGGGGCGTCGTGACCGCGGAGACCTCCCAGACGCTCGACCGGGGACTGCGCGTCCTCAAACTGCTCGCCGACACCGACCACGGCCTGACCGTCACCGAGCTGTCCCACAAGCTCGGGGTCAACCGCACCGTGGTCTACCGTCTGCTGGCCACACTGGAGCAGCATGCGCTGGTCCGCCGCGATCTCGGCGGCAGAGCCCGGGTCGGTCTGGGCGTACTGCGCCTGGGCCGCCAGGTGCATCCGCTGGTGCGGGAGGCGGCGCTGCCCGCACTGCGCGCGCTGGCCGAGGACATCGGCGCCACCGCGCACCTCACCCTCGTCGACGGCACCGAGGCGCTGGCCGTCGCCGTCGTGGAGCCGACGTGGACGGACTACCACGTGGCGTACCGGGCCGGGTTCCGGCATCCGCTGGACCGCGGCGCCGCCGGGCGGGCGATCCTCAAGGCGCGCCAGGGCCGCATCCAGGACGCCGGGCTGGCGCTGACCCACGGCGAGCTGGAGGCGGGCGCGAGCGGCGCCGCCGCGCCGCTGCTCGGCGTCAGCGGCATCGAGGGCAGTGTGGGCGTGGTGATGCTCGCCGACGCGGTCTCCGAACGGATCGGGCCGCGGGTGGTCGACGCGGCGCGGGAGGTCGCGGAGGCGCTGCGCTGAGCCGGGCCGCCGCGCGGACGCTGCACGCCGGTGCGGTACGTCCCGGGCCGGGCGTGCGGTGCGGGGTGCGGGGCGGTGGTCCTCTAGGGTGGCGGGGTGTCCTCCCGCGTCCGTGCACTGTCGATCTGTGCCGCTCTGGTCCTCGCCCTGCTGCTGACCGCCGCCCTTGCGCCGCTGCCGTACTCGCTGGCCTACCCGGGGCCGACGGCGAACGTCCTCGGTGACAACAAGGGGAAACCGGTCATCACCATCTCCGGCGCCGACACCCGCCGGACCAGCGGTCAGCTGCGGATGACGGCGATCGTCGCGACCGGGCCGGACGCCTCGGTGCACCTGCCGGACGTGATCCGGGGCTGGTTCCGCACGGACGAGGCGGTGATGCCGTCCGAGTCGGTCTACCCGGTGGGCAACAGCGTCAAGGAGGTCGCGCGGCACAACGCCGACGAGATGCGGAAGTCGCAGGACGCGGCGGTCGGCGCCGCGCTGGGGCGGCTGCACCGGTCGCCCCGCGACGTGAAGGTCACCCTGCGGCTGGCGGACATCGGCGGGCCGAGCGCCGGGATGATGTTCGCGCTGGGGATCATCGACAAGCTCGACGGGGACGGCGCCGGGGGCGATCTGACCGGCGGCCGGACCATCGCCGGTACCGGCACCATCGAGACCGACGGCACGGTCGGCCCGGTCGGCGGGGTGCCGCTGAAGATGCGCGCGGCGCACCGCGACGGCGCCCGCCTCTTCCTCGTGCCCAAGGCCGAGTGCTCCCAGGCGCTCGCGGAGCGGCCCGACGGGATGCGGCTGATCTCCGTCACCTCGCTGAACAGCGCAGTGACGTCGCTGAAGGCGCTGAAGAGCGGCGGATCGGTTCCCAGCTGCTGAGGAGGGCCGGGCGCCCGGCCCGCGGACCCGGCCCCGGGCCTCACCCCTCCTTGATGAACCCCTTCGAGATCAGCCACTCCTTGGCGACCTCGTGCGGGTCCTTGCCCTCGACGTCGACCTGGCCGTTCAGCTTCCGGGCGACGGTGTTGTCCAGCGCCGCGGTGACGGGGTTGAGCAGCTCGGCGATCTCCGGGTGCTTCTCCATCGTCGGGGCGTACATCGACGGCGCCGCGTTGTAGTTCGGGAAGAAGTGCTTGTCGTCGGCGAGGACGGTGAGGTTCATCGCCTTGATCCGGCCGTCGGTCGTGTAGACCTCGCCGAAGGTGCAGGCGGAGCCCTGGGCGGTCTGGGTGTAGACGACGCCGCTGGTCATCTTGTGGATGTTGCCCGGCGGGAGCTTCATGCCGTACCGCTTCGCCATGCCGGGCAGTCCGTCGTTGCGGGCGGCGAACTCGCTGTCCACGCAGAGGGTGACCGCGCTCGGGTCCTTCTTGAGCAGCGCCGCCATGTCGGAGAGCGTCCGCACCCCGTACTTGCGGGCGTTGGCGCGGTTGAGGGTGAAGGCGTAGGTGTTGTTGAGGCGGGCGGGCGGCAGCCAGACGAGATGGTTGGCGCGGTCGGCGTCGCGGACCGCGACCCACTGCTGATGCGGGTCGGTGATCGGCTTCTCGTGGCCGAGGTAGGTGATCCAGCCGGTGCCGGTGTACTCGTACATGCCGTCGGCGGTGCCGGAGCGGACCGCCTCGCGGGCGCCGATGCTGCCCTGGATGTTGGTCTTGTCGATGACGGTGGCGCCGGCCGCCTCGAAGACCAGGCCCATGATCTGGCCCAGGATGATGTTCTCGGTGAACTCCTTGGAGGTCACGGTCAGCTGGGCGCCCTTGAGGGGCTGGCCGCGGCCGAGGGTGCCCGGGCGGACGTTGTCGGTCATCGGGCTGCCGCTGACCAGCCCGCAGCCCGCCAGGAGGACGGCGACGGCGGCGAGGACGGCGGCGCGGGCGGTCCGGCGCGGGTGGCGGCGGTGCGGGCGGTGTCCGGGGCTCGGGGCCATCAGTGCGCAACCTCCAGACCGTGCGGCCGCAGCAGCACTTCGGCGAGCGAGGCCAGCCAGTCGACCAGCAGCGCGAGCGCCACGGTGAGGACGGAGCCGAGGACCAGCACCGGCATCCGCTGGGTGATGATCCCCGCCGAGATGAGGTCGCCCAGCCCTCCGCCGCCGCCGAACGTGGCGAGCGTGGCGGTGCCGACGTTCAGCACCAGCGCGGTGCGCACCCCGGCAAGGATCAGCGGGACGGCCAGCGGCAGTTCGACGCGGGTGAGCACGCCCGCCGGGGACATGCCGATGCCGCGGGCCGCCTCCGTCAGCGTCGGGTCGATGGCGCGCAGCCCGGCGATGGTGTTGGCGAGCACCGGCAGCACCGCGTAGATCACCATGCCGATGACCGCCGCCTTCGCGCCGATGCCCAGCCGGATGACGAGCAGCACCAGCAGGCCCAGCGCGGGCACCGCCTGGCCGAGGTTGGCGACGGCGACCGCGAACGGGGTGGCCCGCCGCAGCTTGGCGCGGGTCAGCGCGATGCCCAGCGGGATCGCGATGATCAGGACGAAGAAGGTGGAGACGGCGGTCAGTTGGACGTGCTGGCGCACCGCGAGGCCGACCTTGCCGTTGTCGACCGCCTGATGGGCGATGGAGTCCAGACGGGCGCCGCGGAACCACAACCAGGTGCCGAGCAGCGCGGCGGCCAGGAACAGCGGCATGGCCAGCGCCCGCTGCCAGGTGATCCGGCGCAGCCCCCGGGGCGGCGCCGCAGCTGCGGGGGCGGCCGTGGCCCCGTGCTCCCGCTCGTGGATCTCGTCCCGGAACGCCAGGCCGTGCACCTCGTGTTCGCCCGGCGGCCGCTCGTCCCGGGGCGCGCGGCGCTCCTCGCGGGGGCTCACGCCGGAGCCCCCGCGCCGCCTTCGCCCAGCCCCTCCTGGGCCATGCGGGTGCGGCGGGCCCGTGCCTCCTCCAGCTGGTGGCGGTGTTCGACGGCCTCCAGGCGGTCGGCCTCCAGCAGTTCGTGGACGTTGTTCATCAGCGTCTCCATGTCGACGACGCCGATGTACTCCCCGCGCCGCCCGGTGACCGCGACCCGCCCCGCGTTGTCGGTGAGGACCGCCTCCAGCGCGTCGCGCAGCGTGGCGTCGCGGGTGACGGTGTCGTGCACCAGCGTCCCGGCGCGCGCCAGGGTGCCCTTCGCGCGCATCAGATCGCCGCGCCGCAGCCATTTGTACGGGCGGCGGTGGCGGTCGAGGAGCAGCACCTCGTTGGTGTCGCCGTCGCGCAGCAGGTCGAAGATGGACTGGAGGGGGTCGTCGACGCCCGCGGTGGCGAAGTCGACGACGCCGACGTCGCGGACCCGGGTGAGGTTGAGGCGCTTGAGGGCGGCGCCGGCGCCGACGAAGCCGGAGACGAAGTCGTCGGTGGGGTTGGTGAGGATCGCCTCGGGGGTGTCGAACTGCGCGATGTGGGAGCGCTCGCGGAGCACCGCGATCCGGTCGCCGAGCTTGATCGCCTCGTCGAAGTCGTGGGTGACGAAGACGATCGTCTTGTGCAGTTCGTGCTGGAGCCGGATCAGCTCGTCCTGGAGGTGGTCGCGGGTGATCGGGTCGACGGCGCCGAACGGCTCGTCCATCAGCAGCACCGGCGGATCGGCGGCGAGCGCCCGGGCGACGCCGACGCGCTGTTGCTGCCCGCCGGAGAGCTGGCGCGGATACCGCCCGTGGAACTCCCCCGGATCGAGCCCGACCAGGTCCAGCATCTCCTCGACCCGGTGCTTGATCCTCGCCCTGGACCAGCCGGTCATCTTCGGTACGAGGGCGATGTTCTGGGCGACGGTCATGTGCGGGAAGAGGCCGGATGCCTGGATGGCGTAGCCGACGGTGCGGCGCAGCTTGACCGGGTCCATTCCGGTGACGTCGCGGTCGCCGATGCGTATCCGGCCGGACGTCGGCTCGATCAGCCGGTTGATCATCTTCAGCGTGGTGGACTTCCCGCAGCCCGACGGGCCGACGAAGACGACCAGCTCACCGGCGTTGATCTCCATGGTGACGTCGTCCACCGCGGGCGCCGGACTGCCCGGGTAGTGCTTGGTCAGCTTCTCCAGCCGGATGCCCGCGCCGGAGGTGGCGGTGCGGGCGGCGGCTCCCGCGGCGGTGGGCACGGACGTCTCAGGCACGGATCCCCCTGGGTATGGTCAGCCGTCCGATGAGGACGTACGCGGCGTCGAAGAGGAGGGCGAGGACGACGATCCCGAGCGTCCCGGAGAGCACCTGGTTGAGCGCGTTGGCGCTGCCCAGCGAGGCGATGCCGCGGAAGATCTCGTTGCCGAGCCCCGGACCGGACGCGAAGGCGGCGATGGCGGCGATGCCCATCAGCATCTGGGTGGCGACGCGGATGCCGGTGAGGATCGGTGGCCAGGCCAGCGGCAGTTCGACGCGGAGCAGCTGGGCGGCGCGGGACATCCCGATGCCGCGCGCCGCGTCCACCAGCGTGGCGTCCACCCCGCGCAGCCCGACGATGGCGTTGCGGACGACGGGCAGCAGCCCGTACAGCGTCAGGGCGATGACGGTCGGGGCGACGCCGAGGCCGACGATCGGGATGAGCAGACCGATCAGGGCCAGTGAGGGGACGGTGAGGATCGTCGAGGTGGCGGTGGTCGCGAGGTTGCCGGCCCACTCGGTGCGGTAGGTCGCGACGCCCAGCGCGACGCCCAGGACGGTGGCGGCCACCATGCACTGGAAGACCGCGCTGGCGTGCTGTGCCGCATCGGTCAGCAGCTGGGCGTGCCGGCTGCCGACGTACTCCCAGAAGCTCACTGGCACCCTCCTCCGTCAGTCCTCCGATGCCTGTTGCACCAGAGGGATGATGCGCAGCGGAACCGGATTTTCCATCACGATTGCCGTAGAGGCCCGCACGATGCCATCAAAACCGACCACTCGGTCGATCACACGTTGGAGATCGGCGTTGGAGCGTGCGACGAGCCTGCAGAGCATGTCCCCATGTCCGGTCGTTGTATGCAGCTCCAATACCTCAGGAACGGTCGTCAAGTGAGCACGTACGTCCGCTCCTTGGCCTTGTTTGATCTCCAATGTGGCAAATGCGGTCACCGGATAGCCGAGCGCCGCCGGGTCCACCTCCGGGCCGAAGCCCCTGATCACTCCATTCGACTGAAGCCGGTCCAGCCGCGCCTGGACGGTGCCGCGCGCCACGCCCAACCGCCGCGACGCCTCCAGCACCCCGATCCGCGGCTCGCGCGCCAACAACGTGATCAACCGCCCGTCCAAATGATCGATCGCCACTGCGGATCCCTCCGATACCGATGGTCATCCTGTACAGATAGCCCGGCCGAACCGCCCAACCGCTGGACATGATGCCCAGTGGATGCGCGAACTATTGCGCACCTTGTGGATCGGAGGGAATCTGCGGCCATGGCAGACACGATGCACACTCAGCCCACCCCCGGCACGGCCCGACAGGCGGACCCCTTCCCGGTCAAGGGGATGGACGCGGTCGTCTTCGCCGTCGGCAACGCCAAGCAGGCCGCGCACTACTACGCCACCGCCTTCGGTATGACCCGCGTCGCCTACTCCGGACCGGAGAACGGCAGCCGCGAGACCGCCAGTTACGTGCTCGAATCCGGCGGCGCCCGGTTCGTCTTCACCTCCGTGATCAAGCCCACGACGGACTGGGGCCGCTTCCTCGCCGACCATGTCGCCGCCCACGGCGACGGCGTCATCGACCTCGCCATCGAGGTCCCCGACGCCCGCGCCGCCTACGCCTACGCCACCGCCCACGGCGCCACCGGCATCGAGGAGCCCTACGAGACCAAGGACGAGCACGGCACCGTCGTCCGCGCCGCCATCGCCACCTACGGCGAGACCCGCCACACCCTCGTCGAGCGCCGCGACTACACCGGCCCGTACCTGCCGGGCTATGTCGCCGCGAAGCCCCTCGTCGCCCCGGGCCCGCGCCGCTTCCAGGCCATCGACCACTGCGTCGGCAACGTCGAACTCGGCAAGATGAACGAGTGGGTCGGCTTCTACAACAACGTCATGGGCTTCACCAACATGAAGGAGTTCGTCGGCGACGACATCGCCACCGAGTACTCCGCGCTCATGTCGAAGGTCGTCGCGGACGGCACCCGCAAGGTGAAGTTCCCGCTCAACGAGCCGGCCATCGCCAAGAAGAAGTCGCAGATCGACGAGTACCTGGAGTTCTACGGCGGCCCCGGCGTGCAGCACATCGCGCTCGCCACCAACGACATCGTCGCCACCGTCCGCGCCATGCGCGAGGCCGGGGTGGAGTTCCTGGACACCCCCGACTCGTACTACGACACCCTCGGCGAGTGGGCCGGCGAGACCCGGGTGCCCGTGGAGACGCTGCGCGAGCTGAAGATCCTCGTCGACCGTGACGAGGACGGCTACCTGCTCCAGATCTTCACCAAGCCGGTCCAGGACAAGCCGACCGTCTTCTTCGAGATGATCGAACGGCACGGCTCGATGGGCTTCGGCAAGGGCAACTTCAAGGCCCTCTTCGAGGCGATCGAGCGCGAGCAGGAGCGCCGCGGCAACCTCTGACCGGCAGCCGGTGGCGCCACCCGCCACCGGCCCGCCCGCCGCGGCGCCGCCGGAGCTTCCCCGCGCCGTACCGGCCCGCGCCCGGCCCGCCGCCCCGCCCCGCCCCTCAGCGGTGGCGGGGCGCCGGGCCGCCGCCGCACGCCCGCGGCGGCCGTCACAGCCGCCCCACGGATGGCCGGGTTCCGCCCCCGTCACGATCTTCCCTGCGGCCGCCACGGATGCGACGCTGACGCCATGGACCTTCTCGCACAGCTGCGCGCCGGCCTCCCCGACGAAGCCCTCCTCACCGACCCGGACGTCACCGGCGCCTACGCCCGTGACATGGCGGGCTTCTGCGACGCCGGGAGCCCCGCGGCCGTCGTCCTGCCGCGCACCGTCGAAGAGGTCCAGCACGTCATGCGCACCGCCACCGCGCTGCGCGTCCCGGTCGTCCCGCAGGGCGCCCGCACCGGCCTGTCCGGCGCCGCCAACGCCATCGACGGCTGCCTGGTGCTCTCGCTGGTCAAGATGGACCGCATCCTGGAGATCAACCCCGTCGACCGCACCGCCGTCGTCGAGCCGGGCGTCATCAACGCCACCCTCTCCCGCGCGGTGAATGAACACGGCCTGTACTACCCGCCGGACCCCTCCAGCTGGGAGGAGTGCTCCATCGGCGGCAACATCGGCACCGCCTCCGGCGGCCTGTGCTGCGTGAAGTACGGCGTCACCGCCGAGTACGTCCTCGGCCTCGACGTCGTCCTCGCCGACGGCCGGCTGCTGTCGACCGGCCGCCGCACCGCCAAGGGCGTCGCCGGCTACGACCTCACCCGCCTCATCGTCGGCTCCGAGGGCACCCTCGGCATCGTCGTCCGCGCCGTCCTCGCCCTGAAGCCGCAGCCGCCCCGGCAGCTCGCGCTCGCCGCGGAGTTCCCCTCCACCGCCGCCGCCTGCGAGGCCATCTGCGCGATCATGGCCCAGGGCCACACCCCGTCGCTCCTTGAGCTGATGGACCGCACCTGCGTCCGCGCCGTCAACGACTACGCGCGGATGGGCCTGCCCGACACCACCGAGGCGCTGCTGCTCGCCGCCTTCGACACCCCCGACCCGGCCGTCGACCTCGCCGCCCTCGGCGCGCTGTGCACCGCCGCGGGCGCCACCGAGGTCGTGCCCGCCGACACCGAGGCCGAGTCGGAAATGCTGCTCCAGGCCCGCCGGGTCACCCTCCACGCCCTGGAACGCGTCCGCTCGTCCACCATGATCGACGACGTCTGCGTGCCCAGCTCGAAGCTCGCCGCGATGCTCGACGGCACCGCCGCCATCGCCGAGAAGTACGACCTGACCATCGGCGTCTGCGCCCACGCCGGCGACGGCAACACCCACCCCACCGTCTGCTTCGACCCGAACGACGAGGACGAGTCCCGCCGGGCCCGCGCCTCCTTCGACGAGATCATGGCCCTCGGCCTGGAACTGGGCGGCACGATCACCGGCGAACACGGCGTCGGCGTCCTGAAGAAGGAGTGGCTCGCCCGCGAACTGGGACCCGTCGGCCTGGAGTTGCAGCGCTCCATCAAGCAGGTCTTCGACCCGCTGGGCCTGCTCAACCCGGGCAAGCTCTTCTGAGCTGCGGGCCCGGAGCCGTACCGCGCCGGATGCGGGCCCGCCGCACCGGCCGCACGATGGGAACTGTCCGCCGCCTTCCGGGCGGAGGTGACCGCACCGGCCGGGAAGCGCCCGGCCGCCGCGCCACTCAGGGAGCGAGCAGCCGATGCCAGCCAGCGCAGCGACCCGGGCCGACGAGACGTACGACGTGATCGTGGTGGGCGCCGGGCCCACCGGGGAGAACGTCGCCGACCGGGCGCACGCCGCCGGGCTGAGCGCCGTCATCGTCGAGAGCGAACGCGTCGGCGGCGAATGCTCCTACTGGGCCTGTATGCCGAGCAAGGCACTGCTGCGCCCGGTCACCGCCCGCTCCGAGGCCCGCCGGGTCCCCGGCCTCAAGGACGCGGTCGCCGGCCTCCTCGACACCGAAGCCGTCCTCGCCCACCGCGACGACTTCACCTCCCACTGGAAGGACGACGGCCAGGTGGAGTGGCTGGAGTCGATCGGTGTGCCGCTGGTCCGCGGCAAGGGCCGCCTGGCCGGGCCGCGGAGAGTCGTCGTGGACGGCGAGCGGACGCTGCACGCCCGGCACGCCGTCGCGCTCTGCACCGGCAGCCGCGCCGTGCTGCCGCCGATCCCCGGGCTCGACGGTGCCGCGCCCTGGACCAGCCGTGAGGCCACCAGCGCCGCATCCGTACCGGGCCGGCTGGTCATCGTCGGCGGGGGCGTCGTCGGCGTCGAGATGGCCACCGCCTGGCGGGCCCTGGGCGCCGCGGTCACCCTCCTCGTACGGGGCGAGGGGCTGCTGCCCCGGATGGAACCGTTCGCCGGGCAGCTGGTCGCCGAATCGCTCGCCGAGGCGGGGGTGCTGCTGCGGACCGGCACGAGCGTCACCCGGGCGCGCCGGGAGGCGCCGGGCGGACCGGTCACCGTGGAACTGGACACCGGCGGGGAGATCGTCGCCGACGAGCTGCTGATCGCCACCGGACGCGCGCCGCGCACCGACGACCTCGGCCTGGAGAGCGTGGGCCTCACGCCGGGCTCGTGGCTGACCGTCGACGACACCTGCCGCGTCACCGACCTCGCGGACAACGACTGGCTCTACGGCGTCGGCGACGTCAACCACCGCGCCCTCCTCACCCACCAGGGCAAATACCAGGCCCGGATCGCCGGTGCCGCGCTCGTCGCCCGGGCGCAGGGCGTCCCCCTCCTGGAGACCGACCGCTGGGGCGCGCACGCCGCCACCGCCGACCACGCAGCCGTCCCGCAGGTCGTCTTCAGCGACCCCGAGGCCGCGGCCGTCGGCCTCAGCCTGGCCGAGGCGGAGCGCGCCGGGCACCGGGTCCGCGCCGTCGATGCGGACCTCGGCGCCGTCGCCGGCGCCGCCCTCTACGCCGACGGCTACCGCGGGCACGCCCGGATGATCGTCGACCTGGACCGCGAAACCGTCCTCGGGGCCACCTTCGTCGGCCCCGGGGTCGGCGAACTGCTGCACTCGGCGACCCTCGCGGTGGCCGCCGAGATCCCCCTCGAACGCCTCTGGCACGCCGTCCCCGCCTACCCGACGATCAGCGAGGTCTGGCTGCGGCTGCTGGAGGCGTACCGCGGCTGACCCGGGCACGGGCCGGGGGAGCCGGGGGAGGGAGGGCCGGGCGGGGGACACAGGATCCGGCGCCCGGCACGGGGACGGGCACGGCTCACGCACCCGCGTCCGGGGTCTCGTCCGACGGCCACGGCTCCCCGGCCCACGGCGCGTCGCCGGTCGCCATCGCCAGCAGCTCGCTCAGTCCTTTGTCCATGCCCAGGTGCTCCTGCTCCGAGCCCGGGGGGACGACGCGCAGGGTGCGCTCCAGCCACGCCGACACCGCGGCGGCGGGCGCCTCCAGGAGCGCTTCCCCGTCCGGCGAGCTGAGCGCCATGCAGACCAGGCTGCGGCCGTCCACCTTCGTCGGCCAGACCCGTACATCGCCGTGACCGCAGGGCCGGAACACGCCCTCGACCAGCAGTTCCCGCGCGAACGTCCAGTTGACGGGCGCGTCCGAACCGATGTGGAAGGTGATGTGGACCGCGTACGGGTCGTCGGTGCGGTAGGCCAGCCGGGCCGGCACCGGAACGCTCTGCTCCGGCGAGATGACCAGACCCAGTTCCAACTCTCGCTCCACCACGCTGTGCATCGGATTTCCACCTCTCCGCTTCGCTGTACGGGCCCCGTTGTGTTCCGCCCGCACTGGGATAGAGCGCGGGGGGCCACGGATCCTTACGCGACTTCGAGAATTTTTTTCGCGGACTTTTCCGGGGACTTCTTCCAGGTGGTTCCGGACGGGTGAACGGGCGGTACGGAACGGGGCGGACGGGACCCCGTGACACCCTTCCGGGCGCCGGAGCGCACGGGTTCGTCCGTGATTGTCCCAGGGAGAACGTCCCGGGCCCGCGTTCGAGGGCTCGGTTCCCCGTTTGACTCGCGCGCTGCCGCGCCGCGGTTCTTCGTTAACCTCCTCCGTGGACGATCGACGCCGGGCACGGTGCCCCCGCGGCAACCGGGGCGCGGCGGACGGTCGGGCCGAGGACCCGGGTGCGGCGTCCGGCGCGCGCGGCGCGGCCGGAGGCCGGCCGGCGGGCGACGGCACACAGAGCACAGGCGTGGGACGCGAGGGGAGTTGGGGACAGTGGCGGAATCCCCCGGTAGTGGTGGCAACGTACCCGTTGGGGGGTATTACCCGGACCCGTCCATCCCCGGCTACATCCGGTACTGGGACGGAACCGCATGGGTGCCGGGCACCAGCCGCCCGGCCCCGGCCGAGGGCGAGGCGATGCCCGCACCGCCCCCGGGCGCCGGGCCCGCCCCCGCACCCGCCCCGGCGTCCGCGCCGCCCGCCGCCCCCGCGGCCGAGGAGACCGGCCCGGTCTTCCTCGACGAGGGCGCCGGCGCCTCCGGCAGCGGCGCCGCATCCGGCTCCGCCTGGCGCGCCGACGCGGCCCGGCAGGGCGGCACCGGCGGCGCCGGACCCGTCTCGTGGGGCTCGCCCGACGCGGCGCCCGGCCGGTCGTCCGGTACGCAGACCGGTACGGGGGAGAGCCGGGGCGCCGTCCCGTCACCCCGTGCGCAGGACGGCGACGCGGCCGCGCCGCAGGAGGAGGCGGAGCCGGAGCAGCCGTCGCGCCCCGACGGCACGGTCACCATGCGCGCGGTCCAGCCGCCCGCCCGCGACCGGGGCACCACCACCATCCGCGCGGTCCGCCCGGGCGACGGCCCGGCGCCGAAGGACGGCGGCACGATGGCGATCCGGCTGCCCCAGCGGCCCGGGCCCGCCGCGGCCCAGGGCGGCCCGGCCGGTCAGGGCGCCGGCCCCGCTCCCGCTGCCGGTCAGCCCCCGGCCGCCGGTCCCGCCGCAGGTCAGGGCGGTACGGCCGGTCCCTCGGCCGCGGCGCCGAGCGGGCCGCAGTCGATGCCCGGGGCGGGCGCGAGCGGACCGGCGTACCCGCCGCATCCGCAGCACCCGCACCTCCAGCAGGCCCCGTTCAACCCGCCGCAGGCGCCGGCCGCGCCCGGCCCGGTGCCGCCGCAGGGCGGCCCGCAGCCGGGACCGCAGCCCGGACCGGCCGCCGCCGGCGGCTTCCCGTTCCCGGGCGGTGCGGCCCCTGCGGGCGGACCGGCCGAGGACGACGGTGTCATCCCGTGGAAGCCGCCGACCGCCGACCCATTCGCCATGGAGCAGGCGCACCCGGCGGCGCTCGGCCGCAGGCTCGCCGCCCGGCTGATCGATCTGGCCGTCCTCGCGGTGCTGACCGTCCTCGTCGCGCTGCCGCTGTGGGGCGGCGCCGTGGACCACATCGACGCGAAGATCGCGGCGGCCAAGGAGTCCGGCCGTGAGGTGACGGTCTATCTGCTCGACGGCGGCACCGCCCCGCTCTTCCTCACGGTGCTGGCGGCGGTGGTGGTCGGCGGCGGGCTGATCGAGCTGCTGCCGACCCTCAAGTGGGGCCGCAGCCTGGGCAAGAAGGTGTGCGGGGTGCGGGTCGTGGACATCGAGAGCCACGACACCCCCGAGCTGATGTCCCTGATCAAGCGCTGGCTGGTCTTCGGCTTCCTCGGCTTCCTGGTCGTCGGCGTGGTCGACGCGGCCTGGTGCCTCTTCGACAAGCCGTGGCGTCAGTGCTGGCACGACAAGGCGGCCCGGACGTTCGTCGCCGCCGACTGATCCGCCGTGCGGCGCCCGGCCCGGGAACCGGCGCGCCCCCGGGTGCCCGGCGTGTCGTCCCCCGAACGGACCGCGCCGGATGCGGCGGGTGCCCGTAGGGGGTCGACTCGGGGCCATGAGCAGCGAGCAGCCCGGGCCCGGATCCGGTGAACCGCCGGAGGACGACCCGTTCCTGAAGAAGCCGCAGGAGCCGCCGACGGGCGGCGGCCCCGGCCCGGGCGGGGGCGGCCCGGAATCCGGCGGCCCCGCGGGCGGCCCGCCCCCGGGAGGCCCCCCGCCCGGCGGCCCGTACGGCCACGACCCTTACGGGGGCGGCCCGCACGGCCACGACCCCTACGGGGGCCGGTACGCCGACAACCCGTACGGCGGCGGGTACGGCGCCGCCGACCCGCTGGCCGGGATGCCGCCGCTCGCCGGGCGCGGGCGGCGGCTGGTGGCGCGGATCATCGACGCGATCATCATCGGCGTACCGATGTCGCTGATCATGGGCAGCATCGTCGGCTGGGTCGACTACACCAGCACCAGCAACGCCGAGACGAGTAAACAGGCGACGGTCTCGGGCGTGACGATGCTGGTGTATCTCGTCTACGAGGGGCTGATGCTGACCCACCGGGGGCAGACCGTCGGCAAGATGGCGATGAAGATCCGGGTCGCGATGCTGTCCAACGGCTCGGTGCCGACGACCCAGGCGGGGTGGGTGCGGGCGGCGGTCTACACCCTGCCGGAGATCGTGCCGTGCTGCGGTTTCATCTTCTGGCTGGTCAACGTGTTGTGGTGTACGTGGGACAAGCCGTACCAGCAGTGTCTGCACGACAAGGCGGCCAAGACGGTGGTGGTGTCGGCGGCCTGACGGAAATTCACCCATGAGCGCCCCGGTGGCGGCCTACGGCCCGCCGGGGCGCCGTCGCGTCCGGTGAACGCTTCGTGCCGACCGGATAACGTACGTCGCTGTCGTGTTCAAGTCAAGATCTGTCTTTTCCGGCGCCGCTCCGGTCAAATTCCCTTCAAGATGCCCGCGCGAAGGGGAGGAAAGCGCCAAGTGAGAGAGCGAAGAAGGGTGTTCCGACCGGCCGTCCTGGCCACGGCGATCGCCGCGATCGGGGCGGCCTCGTTGTCGTCCGGGGCGGCCGTCGCCGCCCCCGACCCCCACCCGGCCGCCACCCATCGGCACGACCCCGCCCCCGAGCGGAGCACCGACCACGACCTCAAGGGCCCCTTCAGCGAGCGTCAGTCCGCGCGCCGCGAGGAGGCCGTCAAGCAGGTGCTGGACGGCGACGCCAAGCCGACCCGTAAGGGCGCCTCACAGGTCGTCAAGCTCGGCAAGAGCAAGTACGTCGAGCTGGGCCGGGAGAAGACCGACAAGATCTTCACGATCCTGGTGGACTTCGGCGACAAGGTCGACGCGAAGTACGGCGGCACCCCGGGCCCCGCGCACAACACCATCGCGCAGCCCGACCGCAAGAACGACAACAGCACCGCCTGGCAGCCGGACTACAACCGCCAGCACTTCCAGGACCTCTACTTCTCGCACGACAAGAAGAAGGAGTCGCTGGCCAAGTACTACGAGAAGCAGTCGTCCGGCCGCTACTCCGTCGACGGCGAGGTCACCGACTGGGTCAAGGTCGACTGGAACGAGGCCCGCTACGGCTCCAACTACTGCGGCGACACCAACTGCCCCAGCGTCTGGGACCTGGTCCGCGACGGCGTCAACAAGTGGGCCGAACAGCAGAAGGCCGCCGGCCGCACCACCGCCCAGATCAAGGCCGACCTCGCCCAGTACGACCAGTGGGACCGCTACGACCACGACGGCGACGGCGACTTCAACGAGCCCGACGGCTACATCGACCACTTCCAGATCGTGCACGCCGGTGAGGACGAGTCGGCCGGCGGCGGCGCGCAGCAGACCGACGCCATCTGGGCGCACCGCTGGTACGCGTACGGCACCGACGCCGGCAAGACCGGCCCGGCCGGCAACAAGGCCGGCGGCACCGAGATCGGCGACACCGGCATCTGGGTCGGCGACTACACCATGCAGCCGGAGAACGGCGGCCTCGGCGTCTTCGCCCACGAGTACGGCCACGACCTCGGGCTCCCCGACGAGTACGACACCACCGGCACCGGCGAGTCCTCCGTCGACTTCTGGTCGCTGATGTCGTCCGGCTCCTGGCTGGGCACCGGCAAGGACGCGATCGGCGACCTGCCGGGCGACATGAGCGCCTGGGACAAGCTCCAGCTGGGCTGGCTCAACTACGGCAAGGCGAAGGCCGCGACGGCCTCCACCCACAAGCTGGGCGTCGCCGAGTACAACACCAAGGACAAGCAGGCGCTCGTCGTCGACCTGCCCGAGAAGACGGTGAAGACCGAGATCGTCCCGCCCGCCGAAGGCTCCCACCAGTGGTGGAGCGGGATGGGCAACGACCTCAAGAACACCCTCACCCGCCAGGTCGACCTCACCGGTGCCACCAAGGCGCAGCTCGCCCTCAAGGGCTGGTGGGACATCGAGGAGAACTACGACTTCCTCTACGCCGAGGTCTCCACCGACGGCGGCGCCGACTGGACCGCGCTGGACGGCACCGCCGACGGCAAGGCCATCCCCCGCGACGGCGGCGACAAGCCGGGCCTGACCGGCACCTCCGGCGCCTACCGCGACCTGGTCTTCCCGCTCGACGCCTACGCCGGCAAGAAGATCGACCTGCGCTTCCGCTACCAGACCGACGGCGGGCTGGCCCTCAAGGGCTTCGCCGCCGACGCGCTCTCCGTGACCGCCGACGGCAAGCCGGTCTTCACCGACGGTGCCGAGGGCGACGACAACGGCTGGAGCGCCAACGGCTTCTCCCGCATCGGCGCGTCCTTCACCAAGGACTACCCGCAGTACTATCTCGCCGAGAACCGCCAGTACGTCTCGTACGACAAGACGCTGAAGACCGGCCCGTACAACTTCGGCTGGACCACCGACCGGCCCGGCTGGGTGGAGCACTTCCCGTTCCAGAACGGCGTGCTGATCTGGCTGTGGGACACCTCGCAGGCGGACAACAACGTCGGCCGGCACCCGGGCCAGGGCCAGATCCTGCCGGTCGACGCGCACCCGAAGGCCGAGAAGTGGGCCGATGGCAAGCTGATGCGCAACCGCTTCCAGACCTACGACGCGACCTTCACCGCGCAGCCCACGGACGCCGTCCAGCTGCACAAGAACGGCAAGGCCGTGACGATCGCCTCGAAGAAGGGCGTGACGCTCTTCGACGACCACAGCGGCGTCTACTACGACAAGGCGAACCCGACCGGCGGCGTGCTCGTTCCTGACACCAACACCCGGATCAAGATCGCCAAGGAGGCCAAGGACGGCTCCACGGTGACGCTCCAGGTGGCCCCCGCCACAAAGAAGTAAGAAGACCGCAGGTCAGAACATGATCGGCCGTTGCCCCCTGGCGGGCGGCGGCCGATCGCGTTTAGATGCGTCCTACGACTTCTTGTTGACACCCAGCCTCACGGGGGAGAAATGCAGATGTCCCAAGGCGGCTTCATCCGGCTTCCCGGCGGAAGCGTGGTGGTCGCCCTGGCGCTGCCCAGACCCGGGGGCGACGGCCGCCGGGTCCGCGTCCTCGTCCACGCCGCCAACCGCCAGCGCGCCCTGACCAGGCTGCGCAACCTCGGACTGCGCGCCGTCTACCTGCGCGGCAACATGCGCCCGCCCACCCCGGACGAGGTGACCGCCGTCCTGCACCACCCCGACGGCGTCGTCTGGCGCCAGACCCTGGACGACGACACCGAGTCCTGGCATCCGATACGCGCCCTGCTCCGCCCGGCACAGGCCGCCTGACCTGCGGCGCGGGCTGCCGGCTCCGGCCGCCCCGGCCCGTCAGCCCGCGGCCAGCACCGGCGTGCCGGTCAGCTCCGCCCCCGCCTCCCGCAGCTGGGCCAGCGCCCGCTCGGTGGTCGGGGCGGCGACCGCGGCGGTCAGATCGAGCAGCACCCGGGTGCGCAGCCCGGCGCGGAGCGCGTCGAGCGCGGTGGCCCGGACGCAGTGGTCGGTGGCGATACCGACCACGTCCACGTCGGTGACGTCATGGGCGCGCAGCCAGTCGGCCAGCGCGGTGCCCCGGTCGTCCGCCCCCTCGAAACCGCTGTACGCGGCGGCGTATGCGCCCTTGTCGAAGACGGCGTCGACGGCGCCGGAGGAGACGGCCGGGGCGAAGTTGGGGTGGAAGCCGCTGCCCTCGGACCCGGCCACACAGTGCACCGGCCAGGAGTCCACGAAGTCCGGATGGTCGGAGAAGTGCGCGCCGGGGTCGATGTGGTAATCGCGGGTGGCCACCACATGGCGGTAGTCGTCCCCGGCGCGGCCCACTAGGTCGGTGATGGCGGCGGCGACGTCCCCGCCGCCCTTCACCGGGACGCTGCCGCCCTCGCAGAAGTCGTTCTGTACGTCGACGACGATCAGTGCCCGGTGCATGGTCGGTGCCTTCCGACGGAGAGAGTGACGGCCGAGGCGGCCGCGGCTGCGGTGCGGGGTGGGGCGACCCCGGGGCCGAGCGTAGTCACGTCTCGGCCATCGGGGGAGGGGGTGCGCGCCACTCGGGTGGCGGGCCGCGGCGGGCGTCCGCCGCGGCCGGTGGCTCAGAGGTACTCGGTGGGCAGCACCGGCTCGCCGCGGGAGAGCTGGGTCGCCGAGAGCGGCAGCCGCGCGCGGGCGGCGATGTGCCGGTCCCGGGCGGCGTCCAGCGGCTCGCGGGCCACCACCTTGCCGCCGGTGACCAGCGGCACCAGCAGCTGGTGGCCGGCCAGCTCCGCGGGGATCTCGCCGGTGCCGACCACCTCCGCCTCGGCGACGCCGTTCTCGTCCGGCCGCCGCGCCGCCCACTTGCGGCCGCCGACCGACGACTTGCCGCCCAGCGACTTCTTCGCGACCGGCACCAGCGGCGCGTCCGGGCCGTCGCTCTGCGCGCGGGCGACCAGCTTGTAGACCATCGAGCAGGTCGGGTGCCCGCTGCCGGTCACCAGCTGGGTGCCGACGCCGTACGCGTCGACGGGCGCGGCGGCGAGCGAGGCGATGGCGTACTCGTCCAGATCGCTGGTCACCACGATCTTGGTGTCGGTCGCGCCCAGCTCGTCCAGCTGCTGGCGCACCCGGTGGGCGACGAGCAGCAGATCGCCGGAGTCGATGCGGACGGCGCCCAGCTCGGGGCCCGCGACCTCGACGGCCAGCCGCACCGCCTCCGTCACGTCGAAGGTGTCGACGAGCAGCGTGGTGCCGCGGCCGAGGGTGTCGACCTGCGCGGTGAACGCGTCCCGCTCGGTGTCGTGCAGCAGCGTGAAGGCGTGCGCGCTCGTGCCGACGGTGGGGATGTGGTACCGGAACCCGGCGGCCAGGTCCGAGGTGGTGTGGAAGCCGCCGACGTAGGCGGAGCGGGCGGCGGCGACCGCGGCCAGCTCGTGGGTGCGGCGGGCGCCCATCTCCATCAGCGGGCGGTCGCCCGCGGCGACCGACATCCGGGACGCCGCTGCGGCCACCGCGGAGTCGTGGTTGAGGATGGAGAGGATCACCGTCTCCAGCAGCACCGCCTCGGCGAAGGTGCCCTCCACCCGCATGAGCGGGGAGCCGGGGAAGTAGACCTCACCCTCCGGGTAGCCCCAGATGTCACCGCGGAAGCGGTAGCCCGCCAGCCACTCCAGCGTCGGCTCGTCCAGGATGCCGCGCTCGCGCAGGAAGCCCAGGATGGTCTCGTCGAAGCGGAAGTTCTCCACCGCGTCCAGCACCCGGCCGGTGCCGGCGAGCACACCGTAGCGCCGGCCCTCGGGCAGACGCCGGGTGAAGACCTCGAAGACCGAGCGCCGGTCGGCGTTCCGGGACCGCAACGCGGCCTGCAGCATGGTGAGTTCGTACTGGTCGGTGAAGAGCGCCGTCGACGGCACCGCCACCGGCAGCCCCAGGTCTGCTGTGTTCATGCGGATGATGCTACCCCCATTACTCGTCAGGTTGACGATTTCTGGTGGCCGGGCCCGTGATGCCGCTCACGGCGGACGGCGTGCCCGGCCGTGGGCCCCCGCCGCAGCCCTGCCGGCCGGGCCCCGCGGGCGGGTGTCCGGCGCCCGCCGCGGACCCCCGTCCGACTCACCCGCCCAGGGGCGTTTGTGCACGGCCCGGCCCCGGGTGGCAGCATGGGGCGTGTGAGTGTCCCAGTGGAGATCGAGCGCCCCGAGTCGAGCGAGGCACCCTACGAGGTGCCGGAACCCGACGTCCCCTGGGTGACGGTCGTCCACAACGACCCCGTCAACCTCATGAGCTACGTCGCCTACGTCTTCCAGTCCTACTTCGGCTACAGCAAGGACAAGGCGCACCAGCTCATGCTCGACGTCCACCACAAGGGCCGCGCGGTGGTCTCCAGCGGCAGCCGTGAGGAAATGGAGCGCGACGTGCAGGCCATGCACGGCTACGGCCTGTGGGCGACCCTTCAGCAGGACCGCTGATGGCCGGCCACTTCGAGCCCCAGCCCGGTGGCGGCGCGGCCGTCACCCTCGACGAGGTCGAGATCTCCATCCTGCGCAGCCTCGCCGTCCAGCTCCTGGAACTGGTCGGCCCCGGCGACGAGGGCGGCGACGCCGCGGACGACCTGCTCGCCTCCGTCTTCCGCGACGGCCCGAGCGAACCGCCCGCCGACCCCGTCCTCGCCCGCCTCTTCCCGGACGCGTACGGCGGCCCGGACCGGGTGCCGGACGACGACGTACGCGCCGCCTCCGCGGAGTTCCGCCGCTACACCGAGAACGATCTGCGCGCCCGCAAACGCGATGACGCGCTCGCGGTGATCCGGTCGCTCGACGCCCTGCACCCCGAGCCGGAGACCGGCGCCGTACTGCGGCTCACCCCCGAGGAATGCCGCCGCTGGCTCGGCGGACTCAACGACCTCCGGCTGGCCATCGGCACCCGCCTGGAGGTCACCGACGAGGACGACGGCGGCGAACTGCTGCGCCTTCCGGAGTCCGACCCGCGTAAGCCCATGGTGCTGGCCTATCTCTGGCTCGGCGGTCTCCAGGAAACGCTCGTCGAATCGCTCATGTCCTGAGTCCTGGTTACCATTCCTCAGGCGTTCGCTCAGAGAATGCTCAAATCCGGATAACGATCCCATCTCGCACGCGTGCGCCTTGCCGATTGTTTAGGACTTTGTCCTAATTTTCGCGCGACCTTGCCATACCACGTCTCTGGTCGCCCTCCGAGGCGCCGTGATAGATGTTCACGACCTGCCGTGAGCGACGCCACCCCTGTCGCTGCGGGAGCGCTGAGCCGGCCACCGCCGGCGTGCAGGAACTCCATCCGGGGGGATCGGAACCCGATCCGGACAGACCGGGTCGGTATGGAGAAAGGCGCACCACTCATGACCTCTGTGCAGGTCGATCAGCAGCACGACGGCAATGAGGCCGCTGGGAAAGGCCCGGAAGAGGGCTACCAGCGGGGTCTGGGAAACCGCCAGATCCAGATGATCGCCATTGGTGGCGCCATCGGTACCGGCCTGTTCCTCGGGGCGGGCAAGGCGATTTCCAAGGCGGGGCCGAGCATCATCCTGGCCTACGCGATCGTCGGCCTCGTCATCTTCTTCATCATGCGGGCACTGGGCGAACTGCTCATGTACCGCCCGGTCTCCGGCTCCTTCTCGGAGTACGGACGCGAATTTCTCGGCCCCTTCATCGGCTTTGTGACCGGCTGGACCTACTGGCTTTTCTGGGTCGTGACCGGAATCACGGAAGTCACCGCCGCAGCCACCTATATCCACTACTGGAACCACGACATACCCCAATGGGTGTCGTCGCTCTTCTTCACCGTCGCACTCTTCGGGATCAACCTGATCTCCGTGAAGATCTTCGGAGAGCTGGAATTCTGGTTCTCGATGGTCAAGGTCACCGCGATCATCGGCATGATCCTCATCGGTCTCGGCGTCATCATTCTCGGTTTCTCGGACGCCGGTGACACCGCTTCCTTCAGCAACCTCTGGGCCGACGGCGGATTCTTCCCGCGGGGCATCGGCGGCACGTTGATGACCCTTCAGATCGTGATGTTCGCGTTCCTCGCCGTCGAACTCGTCGGCGTCACCGCGGGCGAGGCGAAGGATCCGAAGAAGGTGCTGCCCAAGGCGATCAACACCGTGCCGTGGCGCATCGGCCTCTTCTACATCGGTGCGCTCATCATCATCCTGTCGGTCGTCAGCTGGAAGGTCTTCGAGCCCAACACCAGCCCGTTCGTCCGTGCCTTCCAGGAGATCGGCCTGCCCGCCGGCGCCGGCATCGTCAACTTCGTCGTGCTGACCGCCGCCCTCTCGTCCGCCAACTCCGGGATGTACTCCACCGGCCGGATGCTCCGCGACCTCGCGCTCAACGGCCAGGGACCGAAGCTCTTCACGCACCTGAGCAAAAACGGTTTGCCCACCTGGGGCACCGGCGTCTCCGTCGCGATGATGCTGGTCGGCGTCTGGATCAACTACCAGTGGCCCGGCGACGCGTTCAACTACGTCGTGTCCTTCGCCACGATCTCCGGCATGTGGGCCTGGATCGTCATCCTCATCTCGCAGCTGCGCTACCGGGCCAAGGCCAACCGCGGTGAACTGCCGCAGTCGGAGTTCAAGGCGCCCGGCGCCCCGTACACCTCGATCTTCGCCCTCGCGTTCATCGGCATGGTCATCGTGCTGATGGGCATCGACCCGGACGCCCGCATCTCGCTCTACGCGGCGCCGATCTGGGCGATCATCCTGGGCGTCGGCTATCTGTCCATCAAGCGCCGGTCGGCCGAGGTCTTCGCGGCCCGCGCCACCGTTCCGGCTCCGGCCACCGGGGAGCAGCAGCCCGGCACGGACGCCAAGGACTGACCGGCCTCACCTCCGGCGACGGGCCCGTCCCCACCGCAGTCACGCGGTGGGCACGGGCCCGTCGCCGTCTGCGCGGGTCCGGGCGCCGGGCCTGGAAACGGGTGAGCCGGGGCCCGTCGCCGGCTGCGCGGCCCGCTCCCCGCACCCGCTCCCGGCCGCCGGGAAGGCCCTCCTATCCTTGCCGCATGCTGACCCTGACCCAGGACCTCCACGACCGGATCGTCGCGCACGCCCGCCAGGATCACCCGGACGAGGCGTGCGGCGTCGTCGCGGGACCGGCCGGCAGCGACCGCCCCGAGCGGTTCATCCCGATGCTCAACGCCGCCCGCTCGCCCACGTTCTACGAGTTCGACTCCGCCGACCTCCTCGCCCTCTACCGCGAGATGGACGACCGCGACGAGGAGCCGGTGATCGTCTACCACTCGCACACCGCCACCGAGGCGTACCCCTCCCGCACCGACGTCGGCTACGCGGGCGAGCCCGGCGCGCACTACGTCCTCGTCTCCACCGCCGACACCGACGACGCGGGCCCCTTCCAGTTCCGCTCGTTCCGCATCGTGGACGGCGAGATCACCGAGGAGGAGGTCCGGATCGTCGAGGCGTACGCCTGACGGACCGGCCCCGGGCCCTCCGCCCGGGAGCACCCCCGCGGCGCCGGTCCGCCCGCCGTGACCTGGGACGACCCGCCGCCCCGGGCGGACCGGCGCCCACCGCGTCCCACCTGATGTACACAACCGTCCGCATCCTGGGACGAGGTATCAAAACCCGGACCGGGAATCGATACGATGACCGCATGGTTGACCACGACGTGAGCGAGCAGAGGAGGGCCATGCACCCGCAGGCTCCGCTCGTCACGCGTCGCTCCGCCTCCGCCCTGCTGGGCGCGTTCGGCTGCGGAGCCGCCCGGCTGCACATCGACCTGTGCCGCCTCACCAGCGCCTTGTGTCCGGGCCGCGCCGCGGTCTGACCCGGGCCCGCACCACCCGCCACACCCGCACCGCCGCACGCCGTGCACACGGGCCGCAGAGCCCCCCGCCCCCGCACTCCGACAGGAGCACTCTCATGGCCATCGAGGTCCGAATCCCGACCATCCTGCGCACCTACACCGACGGCGCGAAGGCCGTCGAGGGCGGCGGGAGCACCCTCGCCGACCTCATCGACGACCTGGAGAGCCGCCACGCGGGCATCAAGGAGCGCCTCGTCGACGGCACGGAGCTGCGCCGCTTCGTCAACGTCTACCTCAACGACGAGGACGTCCGCTTCCTGGACGGCATCACCACCAAGCTGACCGACGGCGACCACATCACCATCCTCCCCGCCGTCGCCGGTGGCTCCACCGCCGCGGACCGCCCGGCGGACCTGGCCTGACATGCGGTACGACTCCCCGCTGGCGGCGGTCGGGAACACCCCGCTCGTCCGCCTGCCGCGCCTCTCGCCCTCCGCCGACGTCCGCATCTGGGCCAAGCTGGAGGACCGCAACCCCACCGGCTCCGTCAAGGACCGCCCCGCGCTCCACATGATCGAGCAGGCGGAGAAGGACGGCCGGCTCACCCCCGGCTGCACGATCCTGGAGCCCACCAGCGGCAACACCGGCATCTCGCTCGCCATGGCGGCCAAGCTCAAGGGCTACCGGATCGTCTGCGTGATGCCCGAGAACACCTCGTCCGAGCGGCGCGAACTCCTCGCGATGTGGGGCGCCGAGATCATCTCCTCGCCCGCGGCGGGCGGCTCCAACACCGCCGTCAAGGTCGCCAAGGAGCTGGCTGCCGAGCACCCGGACTGGGTGATGCTCTACCAGTACGGCAACCCCGACAACGCCGGTGCGCACTACGCCACCACCGGCCCCGAGATCCTCGCCGACCTCCCGTCCGTCACCCACTTCGTCGCAGGTCTGGGCACCACCGGCACCCTCATGGGCGTCGGCCGCTATCTGCGCGAGCAGGTCCCCGGCGTCCAGATCGTCGCCGCCGAACCGCGCTACGACGACGTGGTCTACGGGCTGCGCAACCTCGACGAGGGCTTCATCCCCGAGCTGTACGACGAGTCCGTGCTCACCACGCGCTTCTCCGTCGGCTCGGAGGACGCCGTCGCCCGCACCCGCGAACTCCTCGCGCAGGAGGGCATCTTCGCCGGGATCTCCACCGGCGCCGCCCTGCACGCCGCGCTCGGCGTCGCCCGCAAGGCGCAGCGCGCCGGGGAGAGCGCCGACATCGTCTTCGTCGTCGCCGACGGCGGCTGGAAGTACCTCTCCACCGGCGTCTACACCGCCGAGTCCACCGAGGCGGCCATCGCCACCCTGCACGGCCAGCTCTGGGCCTGAGGGCACGAACACATACGGCGGGCGGTCCCCCGAGGGGCCGCCCGCCGCCGTATGCCCTCGGCCGGCCGCCGCGTCAGCCCCCGCCCCGCCGCCCGTCCGACTCGCCGTCGTCCCGGACAGCCGTACGATCCCCGTCGCCGGGCGCGGAATCCGGCGGCGCGGGCTCCCCGGAGCCGGTGGCGGAGCCCGCGCCGTCCGCCGGGCGTCCGGCCGCTCCCGTCCGGCGCCCGCGCCGCCGCGGTGGCCGCCGGCTCCGGCCCCGGCCGTCGACCACCGCTGCGACCAGCGCCAATGCGATCACCGCCACCAGCGCGGGCCACCACGAGCCGTCCATCGCCGTCTCCCCTCGCCGCCGCGGGTCCGCCGTCCGTCCGCTGCGACCGTACCGGCGCCGGGCCCGCACGGCACGGCGGACGGCCCCCCACCCGGACTGGTGATTCCGCCCACAGCTCGCCCCGCCACAGGAGCGGCACCACCCCGTGCGCCTTACCCTCGTGGGCACCGCACCGCGCGACCGGACCCGCCGGGCACCCGTACGGACCGGCCACCTGCCGGACGCCACCGCCCGGCACGGTCCGCCGCTCCGCCGTCCCCGCACAGGAGGTTCACGCCCGCATGAAGCTCACTGTCGTCGGATGCTCCGGGTCGTTCCCCTCCGCGGATTCGCCCTGTTCGAGCTACCTCTTGGAGGCCGACGGCTTCAGGCTGCTCCTCGACATGGGCAACGGCGCCCTCGGTGAGCTGCAGCGCCACTGCGGTCTCTACGACCTCGACGCCATCCTCCTGTCCCACCTCCACGCCGACCACTGCATCGACCTGTGCGGCTACTTTGTCGTCCGCTACTACCGCCCGGACGGCGGCCGCTGCGCGCCGATGCCGGTCCACGGCCCGGCGGGCACCGAGCGGCGCCTGACCGCCGCCCACGCGGATCTGCCGTACGACGGCGCGATGAGCGAGGTCTTCGACTTCCGGACGCTGACGCCGGGGACGTTCTCCATCGGCCCGTTCACCGTCCGGGCGGACCTCGTCAGCCACCCCGTCGAGGCGTTCGGCTTCCGCATCGAGCACGGCGGACGGTCGCTGACGTACTCCGGGGACACCGGGCCCTGCGCGGCGCTCGACAAGCTCGCCGAGGGCACCGACCTCTTCCTCTGCGAGGCGTCCTTCACGCACGGCAAGGAGGACATCCCCGATCTGCACCTCAACGGCCGCGAGGCCGGCGAGGCCGCCGCGCGCGCCAAGGCCGGACGGCTGATCCTCACCCACATCCCGCCGTGGACGGACCCGGACATCACCCTCCGCGATGCGCAGAAGGTCTACGACGGCCCGGTCGAGACGGCCCGCGCGGGCACGGTCCACGAGGTCTGACCGGATCCACAGACGGAAAGAGCGGCGGCCCCGGGAACTCTCCCGGGGCCGCCGCCTCGTGTTGGTGCAGGGAAGCTGCTACTTCGTCAGCGTCGTCTTCTCGCCGGACTTCGCCGCGGCCTTGCCCGCGCCCTTCTCCGTCTCCGGCACCTCGTCCTCGGGCTCGCGGCCCGGCGTCGGAAGGTTGAACTTGGTGATCGCGAAGCGGAAGAGCACGTAGTACACGACCGCGAAACAGAGGCCGACCAGCACCAGTAGCCACGGCTTGGTGGCGATACCGAGGTTGAGGGCGTAGTCGATCGCCCCGGCCGAGAAGCCGAAGCCGTCCTTCATGCCCAGCGCCCAGGTCAGGGCCAGCGACACACCCGTCAGCACCGCGTGGATCGCGTAGAGCACCGGCGCGATGAACATGAAGGTGAACTCGATCGGCTCGGTGACGCCGGTGACGAAGGCGGTCAGCGCGAGCGAGAACATCATGCCGCCGACGACCTTGCGGCGCTCGGGGCGGGCGCAGTGCACGATCGCCAGGCAGGCGGCGGGCAGCGCGAACATCATGATCGGGAAGAAGCCGGTGGTGAACTGCCCCGCCGACGGGTCGCCCGCCAGGAAGCGGGCGATGTCGCCGTGCTTGCCGTCGAACTCACCGGCCTGGAGCCACGGGAACGAGTTGAGCAGGTGGTGCATGCCGACGGGGATCAGCGCACGGTTGGCCACACCGAAGACACCGGCGCCGACCGCCCCCGAACCGACCAGCCACTCACCGAAGTTGTGCAGCCCGGCGCCGAGCACCGGCCAGATGTAGCCGAAGACGATACCGATGGCCAGCCCCGCGAAGGACGACAGGATCGGCACCAGTCGGCGACCGCTGAAGAAGCCCAGCCAGTCGGGGAGCTTCTTGCGGCTGTAGCGCTGGTAGAGGAGGGCGACCACGATGCCGATCACCACACCGCCGAGCACGCCCGCGTTCACCGGCGGCGCGACCTCGGCTATCTTCCCGTCGACCACCTGCTGCACCTTGGGCAGGCTGTCGTCCGTGAAGGTGCCCAGCACCTTGCTGAAGACGAGGTAGCCGACGACGGCGGCGAGCGCGGTCGAACCGTCGGCCTTCTTCGCGAAGCCGATGGCGATACCGACCGCGAACAGCAGCGGCATGTTGTCGAGCAGCGCCCCGCCGCCCGCCGCCATGAACTCGGCGAGCTTGTTCAAGAACGCGGGGAAGTTGTCCCGGCCGAGCATGTCGGGCTGGCCGAGGCGGACCATGAGCGCCGCGGCGGGCAGCGTGGCGATCGGCAGCATGAGGCTGCGGCCGATGCGCTGGCCGACGGCCATCGCTGCGGAGCCGCGGCTTTTCTTCTCCGGTGCCGCCGAGGCAGTGGCCGAACTCATCGGATTCCTCCAGGTGCGGCGGGCACTCATGGGGTGCGGCCCGCTTGTTGTCTACACCACTCAGTGGTTTAGACCATTCTTAGCACGTGGCCCCGGCCGAAAGGAATCCATTCTTCCCAGTGGTGTGGACCACATATCGACCGGGGTCGGAGGAAGGCACTCAAAGGTACTCAAGGGGCCGGACGAACTGCCGCCGTCAGAAGGAGAAGCGCAGGTCAGGGCGGCTTTCTGTCCTCGTCCCGACGAGGGCGGCGCCGCCCCTCGCCCCGCCAACGGTACGGGTCCCCCGGCCCCCGGCCGACAATCCGCAAACCCGCCGTACCGCCACGGCTACTTCACGTTCTCCCGCTCCAATTCCTCCGCCACTTCCACCGGCTCACGCCCCGGAGTCGCCAGCTCGAATTTCGTGATCACGAACCGGAACAACGCGTAGTAGAGCGCCGCGAAGCACAGCCCGATCGGAATGATGAGCCACGGTTTCGTCGCCAGCCCCCAGTTGATGACGTAGTCGATCAACCCCGCCGAGAAACTGAAGCTGTCGTGCACCCCCAACGCCCAGCACACCGCCAGCGACACCCCCGTCAGCACCGCATGGATCCCGTACAGCACCGGCGCGATGAAGACGAAGGAGTACTCGATCGGCTCGGTGACGCCCGTGACGAACGACGTCAGCGCCACCGACAGCATCAGCCCGCCCACCTCCTTACGGCGCCCCGGACGCGCACAGTGCGTGATCGCCAGCGCCGCCGCGGGCAGCGCGAACATCATGATCGGGAAGAAGCCGGTGGTGAACTGCCCCGCCGTCGGGTCACCCGCCAGAAAACGGTTGATGTCACCGTGCACCACCGTGCCGTCCGGCTTGGTGAAGTCACCGAACTGGAACCAGACGAACGTGTTCAGGAACTGGTGCAACCCCACCACCAGCAACGCCCGGTTCGCCGTCCCGAAGATCCCGGAGCCGATCCAGTCCAGATCCGTCAGCCACTTGCTGAACGACGTCAGCGCCGCACCGACCGGCGGCCACACGAACAGACAGACCGCCGCGAACACCAACCCCACGAACGCCATCACGATCGGCACCAGCCGCCGCCCGTTGAAGAACCCCAGCCAGTCCACCAGCTTCACCCGGTGCAGCCGCTGCCAGCACCACGCCGCCGCGAACCCCATCACGATGCCGCCGAACACCCCCGGATTCTGGAACGTCGCCGGCGCCGCCTTCCCTGCCCCCTCCACACACACCCCACCCCACGGCCCCGCCTGCGCGAACGTCTGCCCCGACGGACACGCCTCGGGGAACTGGTGCAGCACCGCGAAGTAGACGAGAAACCCCACCACCGCGGCGAGCGCCGTCGACCCGTCCGCCTTCTTCGCCATCCCGATCGCCACGCCCACGCAGAACAGCAGCGGCAGCCCCAGCCCCGAATCCAGCAGCGCACCGCCCGCACCCGCGAAGACCTTCGCCACCGACTCCCAGCCCAGCCCGTCCGCGCCGAACACGTCCGGCTGCCCGAGCCGGTTCAAGATCCCCGCCGCGGGCAGCACCGCGATCGGCAACTGAAGGCTGCGCCCCATCTTCTGCATCCCCTGGAAGAGATGCGCGCCCCGCTTCGCACGAGGTGCCGCCGCCGCGCCAGAACTCATCCGCCACCTCCGGCAACCGCCCGCCGACACCGTGCCCGGTGGGTACCGCATACTGATGGTGTAGACCACTTGGGGTGCGACCCCCGGGCCCCCGGTACGCGCTCCGGGTGATCGCTATCCTTCGCCAGAGCGCGGACAAACGCCCGTAAAGCTGGGCTGAACGTGCGTTACGGTTCGTCAACCGCAGGGCACGACCGCGCCCGCACCACCGCCCGGCACCCTCGCCGGCGGCCGAGACAAGCAGGAGTGGACATGGCATCCAAGGCCGAGAAGATCGTCGCCGGGCTCGGCGGACTCGACAACATCGAAGAGGTCGAGGGCTGCATCACCCGCCTGCGCACCGAGGTCGCCGACGCCTCCCTGGTCGACGAGGCCGCCCTCAAGGCCGCCGGCGCCCACGGCGTCGTCAAGATGGGCACCGCCATCCAGGTCGTCATCGGCACCGACGCGGACCCGATCGCGGCGGAGATCGAGGACATGATGTGAGCCGACGGGCTCGCCCGCCCGGGCCCCGGCCGCCGTACGACCGAGTACGGGCCGGGGCCCGCGGTGCGTCCGGAGGTACGCGGCCCCCGGCCACCCGGACAGCCCCCCGCCCCGTTCCCGCTAGGCTCTACGCCATGTCTCGCATCGACGGCCGTACCCCCGAGCAGCTCCGTCCCGTCACGCTCCAGCGCGGCTGGAGCAAGCACGCCGAAGGCTCCGTCCTCGTCTCCTTCGGCGACACCAAGGTCTTCTGCACCGCCTCCGTCACCGAGGGCGTGCCCCGCTGGCGCAAGGGCACCGGCGAGGGCTGGGTCACCGCCGAGTACGCGATGCTGCCCCGCTCCACCAACACCCGCGGCGACCGCGAGGCCGTCCGCGGCAAGATCGGCGGCCGCACCCACGAGATCAGCCGCCTCATCGGCCGCTCGCTCCGCGCCGTCATCGACTTCAAGGCCCTCGGCGAGAACACCGTCGTCCTCGACTGCGACGTCCTCCAGGCCGACGGCGGCACCCGCACCGCCGCCATCACCGGCGCCTACGTCGCCCTCGCCGACGCCATCGCCTGGGCCCAGCAGAAGAAGATCATCAAGCACGGCCGCAAGCCGCTGACCGGCACCGTCTCCGCCGTCAGCGTCGGCATCGTCGACGGCACCCCGCTCCTCGACCTCTGCTACGAGGAGGACGTCCGCGCCGAGACCGACATGAACGTCGTCTGCACCGGCGACGGCCGCTTCGTCGAGGTCCAGGGCACCGCCGAGGCCGAGCCCTTCGACCGCACCGAACTCAACGCCCTCCTCGACCTCGCCGTCGCCGGCTGCGCCGACCTCGAAGCCGCCCAGCGCGAGGCCCTCGCCCGCACCCTCTGAGAGCCCCGGCCTCCCGCCGAGGCCCGGCCCGCTCCTACGTCCGGCCGCGTCCCTCACGGGGCGCGGCCGGAGCCGTTACGGGGGACGGACCCGGAGCCGTACCCCCGGTGCCCGGCAACCAAATCCCCCCGCCCCGCGTTTCTCCCCCTGCCTGCTTTACCTGCTCATGACTCGGGGGAGAACCGTCCCATGACCCTGCACACCCGCAGCGCCCGCGGCACCCGCCAACGCCGACGCCCCGCCGCCACCGCCGTCGCGGCCCTCGCCGCCGCGGCGCTCGCGATACCCGCGCTCACCGCCTGCAGCGCCGTCGACAAGGCGCTGGACTGCGCCCACACCGCCACCGCCGTCGTGAACGGTGTCGACAGGCTCCAGAAGACCGCACAGGACGCCGCCGACCACCCCGAGCAGACCGAGAAAGCCCTCGACGGCCTCGACCGCGACCTCGAGGGCATCGGCGACGCCACCGGCGACCCGGACCTCACCAAGGCGCTGAAGAGCATGAACGACGGCATCGACAACGCCCGCAAGGCGGTGCGGGACGGCAAGGACCCCGACCTCCAGCCGCTCGCCGACGCGGCCGGCGAACTGACCAAGGTCTGCTCCCCGGGATAATCACTCCCCATGCAGCACTCAACCGAGCAGCGGCCGGACGCACCCCGCCGCCTCATCCTCGCCACCCGTAACGCCGGCAAGGTCACCGAACTCCGCGCGATCCTCACCGCCGCCGGCCTCGGCGTCGAACTCGTCGGCGCCGACGCCTACCCGGAGATCCCCGACGTCAAGGAAACCGGCGTCACCTTCGCCGAGAACGCCCTGCTCAAGGCACACGCCCTGGCCCGCGCCACCGGCCACCCGGCCGTCGCCGACGACTCCGGCCTCTGCGTCGAGGTCCTCGGCGGCGCGCCGGGCATCTTCTCCGCCCGCTGGTCCGGCCGCCACGGCGACGACCGCGCCAACCTCGACCTGCTCCTCGCCCAGCTCTCCGACATCGACGAGCCCCACCGCGCCGCCCACTTCGCCTGCGCGGCCGCCCTCGCCCTCCCGGACGGCACCGAACGCGTCGTCGAAGGCACCCTCCCGGGCACCCTGCGCCACACCCCGTCCGGCACCGGCGGCTTCGGCTACGACCCGATCCTCCAGCCCCTCGGCGAAACCCGCACCTGCGCCGAGCTGACCCCCGACGAGAAGAACGCCATCAGCCACCGCGGCAAGGCGTTCCGCGCGCTGGTCCCGGTGGTGCGGGAGCTGCTGGGCTGAGCCCGGGCGCATGAAAATGGCCTGCGAATCAAAGCTTCGATTCGCAGGCCATTTGCGGTGCGGCGGAAGGGATTCGAACCCTCAAGCCCTTGCGGGCCACAGATCCTAAGTCTGCTGCGTCGCCACTGCGCCACCGCCGCCAGCCGCCATCATCGTACCGGCAGTTGTCCGCCGTGTGCGGCCGCCCCTGCACCAGGTACTGGTGATCGCATGGCAGTTGGGGCACAGCAACCGCAGATTCTCCCGCCGGTCGTCGCTCCAGTCCCCGCTGACGTGATCGACCTCCAGCGTCATGGGCTTCCCCCGCCACTCCGGCCCTGCACCGCACCTCGCGCACCGCTCAGGCACGCCGACCTCTCGGAGCGCCCGCCGCAGCCGGCGGCTCGGCGTGCGTTGCTTGCCGTCATGCCGTATCAGGATCTCTTCGGGACGCTTGGCGGGCACGGGACCGGGCTTACCGCGCTGATGAGCCTGGCCGAGGAAGTGCTCGGTCGTCAGCCGGTCGTCGGTGATCCACTTGCGCAGCTTGGCCCGTTGAGCAGTGGTGTTCTTCCGGTCCAGGCGGCGCAGCGTCTCGGAGGTGGACACCGATGCGGCAACCGCCGCGCGCAACTCGTCAGGCATCGGTCGAGAAGCTCTTCCGCAGGGGCGGAAGTGCGCGATGTCGATCCCGAAGTGGTCGAAGCGCCGGGAGAGGTAACGGCGGAGGCTGCCGTAGGGACGGGTGCCGAGGAAGGCGATGACCTCGTCGATGTCGGAACACCGGGCGGCTGCCTCGATCAACTGCTCGCGGGTGTACTGCACGCTGGTTGCGGCGCACGGGGCCCCCGCGCGCTCCCTCGGCTCTCGAACAGAACAACGATCGAATGGGGGATCGGATACGGGGGGAGCCGTGTTCCGGAACTCGAAAGGGGCCGGGGAATGCTCCCCGGCCCCTCTTCGTCTGCCGTCCCTCAGAACTTCGGTTCCTGGTTCTGGGAGGCGATCATTTCGACGGCCTCCTCCTTGGTGGCGACCGAGGGCGGGGAGCCGGCCAGGGGCTGCTGGGCGGTCTCCTTCATGCAGGCGACGGCGATGACGCCGACGAGGGCGGCGCCCATCGTGTAGTAGGCGGGGACCATGACGTTGCCGTCGAAGGCGTCCATCAGGGCGGTGATCACCAGCGGGGTGGTGCCGCCGAAGACCGAGACGGCGAGGTTGTAGCCGATGGAGAGCGAGCCGTAGCGGACGCTGGTGGGGAAGAGGGCCGGGAGGGCGGCGGACATGGTGCCCAGCAGGCAGACGAGGGAGAGGCCCAGGAGGGCCATACCGGCGATGACGGCGGCCAGGGAGCCCTGCTTGACCAGGAGGAAGGCGGGGATGGCGGTGATGAAGAAGCCGAGCATGCCGCTCATCAGCAGCGGTTTGCGGCCGTAGTGGTCGTTGAGCTTGCCGACGCTGGTGATGACCAGCATCAGCGCGATCATGGTGGCCAGCAGGATCAGCAGGCCGTGCGACTCCTTGTAGTGCAGGGTGTCGGTGAGGTACGTCGGCATGTACGACAGCAGCATGTAGTCGGCGATGTTGTACGCGCCGACGAGTGCGATGCACAGGATCAGTGTGGGCCACTGCTGGGCGAAGATCTCGCCGATCTTCTTCTTGGGGGCGTTCTCGGAGAGGTGGGAGAACTCCGCCTCGGTCTCGGCGGGCGAGCCGGTGGGGGAGTGCGTCTGGGACGCCTCCAGCTTCTGGAAGGCGGGGGTCTCGTCGAGGCGCAGCCGCAGGTAGAGACCGACCAGGCCGAGGGGTCCGGCGACCAGGAACGGGATGCGCCAGGCCCAGTGGAGCATCGCCTCCGCGCCGACGGTGGTGTTGAGGATCAGCACGATGCCGGCGGCGCCGGTGTAGCCGATCAGGGTGCCCATCTCCAGGAAGCTGCCGAAGTAGCCGCGCTTCTTGTCGGGTGCGTACTCGGCGATGAAGGTGGAGGCGCCGCCGTACTCGCCGCCCGTGGAGAAGCCCTGGACCAGCCGGAAGAGGATCAGCAGGACCGGGGACCAGAAGCCGATCGTCGCGTACGAGGGGATCAGGCCGATGCAGAAGGTGCCCGCCGCCATCATGATCATGGTGAGGGCGAGGACCTTCTTGCGGCCGACACGGTCGCCGAGCGGGCCGAAGAAGGCGCCGCCGAGGGGCCGCACGAGGAAGGCCACGGCGAAGGTGGCGAACGAGGAGAGCAGGCTGATGGTGCCGTTGCCGTTGGGGAAGAAGACCTTGCCGATGGTGACCGCGAGATAGCTGTAGATCCCGAAGTCGAACCACTCCATGGCGTTACCGAGGGCGGCCGCCTTCACGGCCCTCTTGACCACGCGCTCGTCGGTGATGGTGATGTCGGTGCGCCGCAGTTTGGGATTCCTGCGCCGGGCTATGGCACGGAAGAGCGCACGGTGGCGCTTGAGGGCTTCCGGGTCCTGCTCGGAAGCGGGGTCTGCTTCGGTGCTGCCGGTCGGCACGAGGCGGTCCTCTCGTTCAGAGCGCGAAGTGCGCGGGGATACGACGGGTGCGCCTGCGCAGTCGAGCGCGGATCAAACCACCATGGCTCCGGAAGGGGATGTACGTCACCCCGGCTGAGCCGTCCGAGGAGGCCATGGTGGCCTGCGGTTTCGCAGTCCGCGAGCGGGGGCGCTCCGGGCCTGGTCGGAGGTGCGTTGTTACAGAACTGGTACGCAGCCGCGCGGTCATCGCCGCGTGCGGGCAATCAGCCCGTGCGGGGGGCGGGGCAGGGTGGGTCGGTGCCGTTGCCATGTGTCCGCGAAGCCGCCGTTCGCCGGGCCCCTCGTGGGGAGTGGTGGCGTCGGGTGTGCCGGCGGGGTGCGGGGCCGCGGCCCCGGAAGGAGAGGGCGATGGGCGACCGCGTAGGGGCGCGCCGGGTGGGGTGGCGTACCGCTGTGCCGGTGGGCGCCGTGCTCACGGTGCTGATCGCGGCCGGGGTGTGGGGTGTGCAGGCGGGCCGGCACGCGTCGGCGGTGGATGTGGCGCCGCAGACGTCGGCGGCGCGGCAGCGTCCGGTGCCCGGGAAGACGCCGCAGAAGAAGGCGGCGCACGGGCTGCCCGGCGTACGCGACTGCGGCTTCGGTGAGCCGGAGGTCGAGCCGCAGGTGATCACGTTGACCTGTGCGGACTCGGGGATGGTGGCGACGGGGATCACCTGGGAGCGGTACGGCCGGACGTCGGCGGAGGGCCGGGGCGTGGTGCAGGTGGAGAAGGCGGCGGCGGGGACGGCGGGGGATGCGGTGTTCCCGGCGCGGTTCCGGCTGTACGGGGTGCGGACGGTCGGGGACGACCGGGCGTTCACCGGGCTCGAGGTGACGTACGACGGTTCGACGCCGATGGGGGACACGACGGAGATGTACAGCCTCGCGTGATGGGGATCAGGGGCCGGATCGCGCTGGCCATTTCGGGGATGACGGCGCTGGCCGTGGTGGTGCTGGGTGTCGCGGTGCACCACATCGCCGACGCGGGGCGGGAGCGGGCGGCGCGGGCGTACCAGGACGTCCGGCTGAGTTCGGCGGTGCAGATATACGAGCGGGACGGGACGCTGGCGATGGGGGCGCAGCTGGACGATGCGGCGTTGCCGGCGCCGTTGCGGGAGGCGGTGTTCGCGGGGCGGTCGGGGACGTATCTGAGCGGGGGCGAGGATCCGCGGGTGTGGGCGGCGACGGGGGTCGACGACGGGACGGGCGGTTCGCGGTGGGGGCGGTCGCTCTCGGTGTCGGCGGCGTATCCGGAGGACGATCCGGCGCGGGTGGCGTTGGACCGGGCGCTGCTGATCGCGGGTGCGGGCACGGTGGTGTTGATGGCGGTGGTGTCGTGGTTCGTGGCGCAGCGGCTGTCGCGGCGGCTGCGGCTGAGTGCGGCGGCGGCGCGGCGGATAGCGGCGGGTACGGGGCCGGAGCTGGAGTGGGACGGGTTGGCGAGCGCGGGGCGGGACGAGGTGGCCGAGTTGGGCCGGAGCGTGCATCACATGGCGACGTCGCTGGCGGCGCAGGCGCAGGCGGAGCGGGAGTTCACCGCGGATGTGGCGCACGAGTTGCGGACGCCGGTGGCGGGGCTGGTGGCGGCGGCGGAGCTGTTGCCGCAGCCGCGGGCGGTGGAACTGGTGCGGGACCGGGCGCAGGCGATGCGGCGGCTGGTGGAGGACCTGCTGGAGGTGTCGCGGCTGGACGCCGGGGTGGAGCGGGCGGATGTGGACGCCTGTGAGCTGCCGTCGCTGGTGCGGGGGATCGTGCGGCGGGCGGCGGGGCAGCGCGGGGTGGACGAGGTGACGGTGACGGTCGAGGGGGAGCCGCGGATCGTGGAGACGGACCGGCGCCGGGTGGAGCGGGTGCTGGTGAATCTGCTGGCCAACGCGGAGCGGCACGGGAAGCCGCCGATCGAGGTGGTGGTGGCGGGCAACCGCATCGTGGTGCGGGATCACGGGCCGGGGTATCCGGCGGATCTGTGTGCCGAGGGGCCGCGGCGGTTCCGTACGGCGGCGCCGGAGCGGGGGACCGGGCACGGTCTGGGGCTGACGATCGCGGTGGGTCAGGCCGGGGTGCTGGGGGCGCGGCTGGACTTCGGTGTGGCGGAGGGCGGCGGCGCGCGGGCGGTGCTGGAGCTGCCGGACCGGGTGGCGGTGGCGGCGGAGGGGCCGGAGGGGCCGGGCTAGGCGGCCCGGGGCCGGTCCGGCGGGGGAGGGGCGGCCGGGCTGCCCGCGGGCGGTGGACCGGCCGCAGACGGCCCCTCCGAACCGGTCGCCTCGGCCCGCCGCACCGCCCGCCTCCCCTTCCGCCGCCGGACCGGCCGCGTCAGGAAACGGCGGCTCAGGCCGTCGGTGCCAGCTTCAGGTCCTTGATGATCTTGGCGACATGGCCGGTGGCCTTCACGTTGTAGAGGGCGCGCTCGACCTTGCCGTCCTCGTCGAGGATGACGGTGGAGCGGATCACGCCGGTGACGACCTTGCCGTAGAGCTTCTTCTCGCCGAAGGCGCCGTACGCCTCCAGGACCTTCTTGTCGGGGTCGCCGAGGAGCGTCACCTTCAGCTCCTCCTTCTCGCGGAACTTCGCGAGCTTCTCCGGCTTGTCGGGCGAGATGCCGATGACGTCGTAGCCGTGGCCGGCGAGGAAGTCGAGGTTGTCGGTGAAGTCGCACGCCTGCTTGGTGCAGCCGGGGGTGAGGGCGGCCGGGTAGAAGTAGACGATGACCTTGCGGCCCTTGTGGTCGGCGAGCGAGATCTCGTTTCCGTCCGCGTCGGGCAGGGTGAAGGCGGGGGCGGTGTCGCCGGGCTGCAGTCGCTCGCTCATGGCTCTCCTTCGAAGGTTCCGTACGCCCCGAGATTACGGCGTCGGGTGGACGGCGCGGCGGCGCCGGGGGTGCGGGGCCGCGCGTTACAGGGGGTGCTGTGGGGCGCGGCGGGGCGTGAGCTGACAGACTGTGTGCACGAATCGGTACGCATGTGGTGGCCGATTCCGTACGGAGCCTCGTGCCCGGCCCCGTACGCATCGGCCCGAGACGATGGAGGCGGCGCGGTGTCGGAAGCCAGGACCCCTGCGCAGATCGAGGCGGACATCGTCCGCAGACGGCAGGATCTCGCCGTGATGCTCGACGAGATCGGTGTGCGGCTGCACCCGAAGACGATCATCGGTGAGGCGAAGGCGAAGACCGTCGAGGCGGTGGACCGCACGGCCGGCCGCGCCTATGTGGCGGCCAACCGCGTGGTGTCGGACATCCGCGCCCAGCTGGTGTCGGAGGACGGTGCGCCGCGGCTGGAGCGGATCGTGCCGGTCGCGATGGTCGGCGTCGGCATCGTGGGCCTGCTGGTGGCCCGCTCCCGCAAGCACCGCGACTAGGCGGGTGCCCGGCGGTCGGGCGGCGGCCGGGGTGCGGGTACGGTCGTGCCGTGAGCCCGAATAACGTCAAGGACACCCACGACAAGCTGCCGATCCGGATGCTGCACGACCGTGTGCTGGTGCGGACGGACATCCCTGAGGGCGAGCGTCGCTCGACCGGGGGCATCGTCATCCCGGCGACCGCCGCCGTGGGCCGCCGGCTGGCCTGGGCCGAGGTCGTCGCCGTGGGGCAGAACGTACGGACCGTGGAGACCGGCGACCGGGTGCTCTACGACCCGGAGGACCGCGCCGAGGTCGAGGTGCGCGGCGTGGCGTACGTGCTGATGCGGGAGAAGGATCTGCACGCGGTGGCCGCGGAGCGGCTGGAGGGCGCGGACGACGCGACGGGGCTGTACCTGTAGGACGTAAGGCGTTTCCGGGGCCCGCCGCCGTGGCGGGCGGGTCCGCGGGTGGACGGGCGGTGACCGAGGTCACCGCCCGTTCCGTATGCCGTGTTGCTAGCGTCGGGGGTACCCGACGAGACGCGCCGTACCGGGCAGGAAAAGACGACGCACCCCCTGTTGAAGCGTTTTCACGGAGGTGCCGTCATGGCATGGATCCTGCTCGCGGTCGCCGGTCTGCTGGAGGTCGGCTGGTCGATCGGGATGAAGTTCACCGACGGGTTCACGCGGCTGTGGCCGAGCGTGTTCACCGGCGCGGGGATCGTGGCGAGCATGCTGATGCTGTCGGTCGCGGCGCGTACGGTGCCGATCGGTACGGCGTACGGCGTGTGGGTCGGGATCGGCGCCGCCGGTGCGGCGGTGGTCGGGATGGTGGTGCTGGGCGAGCCGGTGACCGCCGCCCGGATCTTCTTCATCTGTCTGCTGCTGGTCGCGGTGGTGGGGCTGAAGGCGACGTCGGGGCATTGAGCGGCGCGCCCGTTCAGTAGCCGTCGCCGCCCTCGTCCGCGCCGCCTTCGCCGCCCCCGCCGCCGTTCTGGCCACCGCCGCCCTGGCCGGGGCCGGCCGGCGGCGGTCCCGCGGTGGGGCGGCCGCCGGGCCGGTGGGTGGGGCGCGGGCCGCCGGGCGAGGGGGAGCCGCCGGGGGCGGTGGAGCCGGACGGGTTCGGGGAGGCGCCGGAGGCCGACGGGTTGGGGGAGGGCCGGGCGCCGGGCTCCAGTTTCAGGTCGAAGTTGCGGACCGGTTTTCCGCGCAGCGCGGCGGCGGTGTAGTCGGCCCAGATCTGGGCGGGGAAGCCGCCGCCGTTGACGCGGGGCAGTCCGGCGGCGCCGTAGAGCGGTTCCTGTGCGGCGGTCTTCGGGTTCTGGCCGAGGACGGCGACGACGGTGGCGAGTTCGGGGGTGTACCCGGCGAACCAGGCGGCCTTGTCGTCCTCGGCGGTACCGGTCTTGCCGGCGGCGGGCCGACCGGCGCCCTGGGCGGCGGTGGCGGTGCCGCCCTCGACGACGTTGCGGAGCATCGAGGTCGTGGTGTCGGCGGCCGAGCGGCCCACGGCGGTGGTCTCGGGCCGGTCGGGCAGCACGATCTGCCGGCCGTCCTTGGTGACCTTGTCGACGAGGGTGTACGGGCGGAACCGTCCGTGGCGGGCGAGGGTGGCGTAGACCTGGGTCATGTCGAGGACGCTGGGGGTGGCGGTGCCCAGGGAGATGGCGCCTTGGGCGGAGGCGAGGCCCGGCGCGTCCTCGGGGACGCCGAGGGCGACGGCGGTGTCCTTGACCTTGGCGGGGCCGACGTCGATACCCATCTGGGCGAAGACCGCGTTGACGGACTTGTCCATGGCGGCGGTGACGGTGATCTGCCCGTAGGAGCGGTCGTCCTCGTTGGCGGGCGCGAAGCCGGTGGAGTGGCCGCGCTGGACGGTCATGCGTTTGTTGGTGCCGTCGTAGGGGGTGTTCGGGGTGATGCGGGCGCCGCTCTGGGTGACCGAGTGGTTCTGCACGGCGGAGGCGAAGACCAGCGGCTTGAAGACGGAGCCGACCTGGTAGTCGCGGCGGGTGGCGCTGTTGACGTACTGCTTGGCGTAGTCGGTGCCGCCGTAGAGGGCGACGACGCGGCCGGTCGCCGGGTCGATGGAGGCGCCGCCGGCGCGGACGTACGCGTCGACGGGGCGCTTGTCGCTGAGCCGGCCGGTCAGTTTGGCCTTCACGGCGTGGCCGAGGGCGTCCTGGCGGTTGCGCTCCAGGGTGGTGGTGATGCGGTAGCCGCCGGAGCGCAGGGTGTCCTCGTCGACGAGGTGATGGTCGGTCAGGTAGTCGGTGACGGCCTTGACGACGTAGCCGCGCTGGCCGGTGAGCCCGGCGGGGGTGGTGGTGGAGAGCGGGGCGGGGAAGGTCATGGCGTCGCGGTCGGCGGCGCTGAGCCAGTGCTCCTTGACCATGCCGTTCAGGACGTACTTCCACCGGGCCAGGACGCGGGCGCGGTTCTCGGGGTGGGCGGTGACGTCGTACGCGCTGGGGGCGTTGAGGAGGGCCGCGAGGTAGGCGCCCTGGGCGGTGGTGAGCTGGTCGACGTTCTTGCCGTAGTACGCCTGGGAGGCGGCCTGGATGCCGTAGGCGTTGCGGCCGTAGTAGCTGGTGTTGAGGTAGCCCTCCAGGATCTTCTCCTTGCTGACCTCGCGGTCCAGCTTGATGGCGATGAAGAACTCCTTGGCCTTACGGGTGAGGGTCTGTTCCTGGCCGAGGTAGTAGTTCTTGACGTACTGCTGGGTGATGGTCGAGCCGGACTGTTTGCCCTTGCCGGTGGCGGTGTTCCAGGCGGCGCGGAGCATGGCGGCGGGGTCGACGGCCGATTCGGTGTGGAAGTCGCGGTCCTCGGCGGCGAGGACGGCCCGCTGGATGCGTCGGGGGATCTGGGCGAGGGCGACGTTCTCGCGGTTGATGTCGCCGTCGCGGGCCAGTTCGGTGCCGTCGGCGTAGAGGTAGACGTTGCTCTGGGCGCGGGCGGCGCTGTTGGCCGCCGGGATGTCGACGAGCAGGTATCCGGCGACCAGTGCGCCCGCGACGAGCAGCACGAGCAGCACGCCGGTGCCGAGGAGCATCCGCCAGGAGGGGAAGAGGCGGCGCCAACCGGTGCGCCGGCGGCGCCGGGTGGCGCCCTTCCCCGCGGATGCCGGTGGGGCGGGGCGGGACCCCCACTGCCGGGGGCCGCCGTTCTCCGGGCCGTGCGGCTCTTCGCTCATGTCTGGTGGGACTCCTCTGCCGCCGCCGGGCGGATGCCGCGGCGGGCCGGTACCGGACGGGATGCGCGCGATGGATGAGTGATCGCGGTGGGATTAGTGATTCTTATCCCGATATGTACTGTCGCATCATCTGATCCGTTCTCCGGGTACGGCACACACCGGTGACCTCCACGCGGGCGGCCGGATGGCGCCCCTGTCTCACCCCGGCGGGTGATAAACGCGTGGTGCGTGTGGCGGGCGTCCCGCTAAGGTCTGGTGTTTTGCCGCCGGACCGTCCCGGCGCGCACGCCCACGGAACCGCCCGGGGCCGGCCCACCGCCCGCCCCCGACCCTCATCCGCCTCCGCACCCCGCCCGGCCGCCGCCACCACGCGCGCCCGCCCGGCACCGCCCGGCCCGGCGCCCTGGGCCGGGCACCTCCGTACGCCCGGTGAGACGGGCACCCGCGCGCCCGGCCCGCCGGGCGCCGCCCGTCCGCGCCCCACGGCGCGGACGCACCGCCTCCGCGCCGCACGGCGCCGAACAGGAAAGGGATTCGGGTCGATGCTCTACGCGGCCGTGGCGACCGGGAGTTTCCGGCGCTACGCCACCTATCGGGTCGCCACCGCGGCCGGGGTCTTCACCAACACCGTCTTCGGCTTCATCGTCGCCTACTCCTACACCGCCCTCTGGGCCCAGCGGCCCCATCTCGGCGGCTACGACCTGCCGCAGGCGATGACCTTCGTCTGGACCGGGCAGGCACTGCTCGCCGCCACCTCGATGATGGGCGGCGGCGGCATCGCCGAACTCCAGGACCGCATCCGCACCGGCGACATCGCGGTCGATCTGCACCGCCCGGCCGACCTCCAGCTGTGGTGGCTCGCCGTCGACCTCGGGCGGGCGGTGCTCCAGCTGATCGGCCGGGGCGTCGTCCCGCTCACCGTCGGCGCCTGCTTCTTCGAACTCGCCCTGCCCGACGCGCCGTTGACCTGGCTGCTGTTCCTGGTCTCGGCGCTCCTCGCCGTCGTCGTCAGCTTCGGGCTGCGGTATCTGGTGGCGCTCGCCTCGTTCTGGCTGCTGGACGGCGCCGGGCTGGCGATGGTCGCCGGCCTGGCGGCGACGTTCTTCTCCGGCATGGTGCTGCCGCTGCCGGTCTTCCCCGACGCCCTAGCGCACGCCGCACAGCTGCTGCCCTGGGCGGCGCTGCTCCAGGTCCCCGCCGACATCCTGCTCGGCGCCCGCACCGGCGCCGGTGCGCTGCGGGGGCTGCTGCTCCAGGCGGGCTGGGCGGTGGCGCTGCTCGCCCTCGGCCGCCTGGTCCAGTCGTACGCCACCAGGAAGGTGGTGGTGAACGGTGGCTGACGGAGTGCCGGCGACGGCCGCGCCGCCCGCGGACCGCGCGGCGGACGCCGCGGGCCGGTGGACGGTGGTGACACACGGGCTGCGCGCGTACCGGCTGCTGGTGTGGATGTGGATCCGCTCGACGCTCGCCTACCGGGCGTCGTTCGCGATGATGACGGTCGGCAACTTCGCCGCCACCGCGCTGGACTTCGTCGCGCTGCTGCTGATGTTCTCCCGCATCGACGTCCTCGGCGGCTTCTCGCTGCCCGAGGTCGCCCTGCTCTACGGGCTGTCGGGTACCGCCATGAACCTCGCCGACCTGCTGATGGGCAGCATGGACCGGCTCGGCAGCCGCATCCGGGACGGCTCGCTGGACTCGCTGCTGCTGCGCCCGGTGCCGGTCTTCGCGCAGCTGGCGGCCGACCGGTTCGCGCTGCGGCGGCTGGGCGGCATCACCCAGGCGCTGCTGGTGCTGGGCTGGGCGCTCGGCCAGGTCGACGTGGCGTGGTCGGCGGGCCGGGTGCTGATGGTGCCGGTGACGCTGCTGACCGGTACGGCGATCTTCGCGGCGGTCTTCACGGCGGGCGCCGCCTTCCAGTTCTGGGCGCAGGACGCCGCCCAGGTGCAGAACTCCTTCACCTACGGCGGCAAGGCGTTGCTCCAGTACCCGCCCACGGTCTTCGCCCAGGACCTGGTGCGCGGCGTGGTCTTCATCATTCCGCTGGCCTTCGTGAACTGGCTGCCCGCCCTCTGGCTGCTGGACCGCCCCGAGCCGCTGGGCCTGCCGCAGTGGGTGGCGTTCCTGGGCCCGGCGGTCGCCGCCCTGTTCTGCACGGCCGCGGGCCTCCTGTGGCGCCGCGCCCTCGCCGCGTACCGCAGCACCGGCAGCTGACGCTGCACCAGACATGTGACGAAAGGGAATTGCGTTGAACGCGCTGATCGAGGTGGCCGGGGTCGAGAAGGTCTTCCCGGTACGCCGCAAGGTGGGGCGGCTGCGCCGGGTCCGCGAGGAGGTGCGGGCCGTCGCCGGGCTGGACTTCACCGTCGCCCGCGGCGAGATGGTCGGCTACATCGGCCCGAACGGCGCCGGGAAGTCCACCACCATCAAGATGCTGACCGGCATCCTGATGCCCAGCGCCGGACGGCTGCGGGTCGCCGGCATCGACCCGTTCGCCCGCTCCGGCACGGGCGGCGCCGCCGGCGGCCGGCTCCGCCTGGCCCGCCGTATCGGCGTCGTCTTCGGCCAGCGCACCACCCTCTGGTGGGACCTGCCGCTGAAGGACTCCTACGAGCTGGTGCGCCGGATGTACCGCGTCCCGGACGCCGCCTACCGCGCCAACCTGGAGCGCTGCGTGGAACTGCTGGACCTCGCGCCGCTGCTGGACGTCCCCGTACGGCAGCTCTCGCTCGGCCAGCGGATGCGCGGCGACATCGCGGCGGCGCTGCTGCACGACCCCGAGGTGCTCTACCTGGACGAGCCGACGATCGGCCTGGACGTCGTCAGCAAGGCGAAGGTCCGCTCCTTCCTCCGCGACGTGAACGCCGAGCGCGGCACCACCGTCCTGCTGACCACCCACGACCTCACCGACATCGAGCAGCTGTGCCGCCGGGTGATGGTCATCGACCACGGCCGTCTGGTCTACGACGGGCAGCTCACCGGGCTCCGCGCGGCAGGCGAGGGCGAGCGCACCCTCGTCGTCGACCTGGACCGCGAACTCCCTCCGATCGACGGCGTCCCCGGCGCCCGCACCGTCAAGGTCGCCGGCCCCCGCCAGTGGCTCGCCTTCCCCGCCTCGGCGAGCGCCGCCCCGCTCGTCGCCTCCGTCGCCGAGCGGTATCCGCTGGTGGACCTGTCGATCCGGGAGCCGGACATCGAGGATGTGATCGCGCGGTTGTACGCGGGCGGGGTGGCGCTTTCGGAGGCGGAGGCGGAGGGGGCGCCGGTGGCAGGGGGCTGACCGGCGGCCCCGCCGCGGACGCGAGCCCCCGGCCCCACCGGCCTCAGCCCAACGGCGCGGTGGTGTCGCGCAGGGCGGCCAGCGCAGGTGCGTACATCCGGGTCTTGATCGTGCCGAGGGTGTCGCCCGCCTTGTGGGCCTGGGCCTGGGCGCGTTCGACGGCGGTGGTGCGGACGGCTTCCTCGGTGGCCGCCTGATCGACGATCCGGGCGGCCACCGCGTCCGTGCCGCCGTAGCGCCGCGCCGTCAGCATCGCCTCGTGCGCGGTCGGCGGGGCGAGCCGGCCCTGGATCAGCGCGGACATACCGGGGGTGAACGGGATGTTGATGTCCGCCTCGGGCAGGCACCAGAAGCCCCGGTCGGCGCGCATCACGCGGAAGTCGTGGGCCAGCGAGAGCATCGCCCCGGCGGCGAAGGTGTGCCCCTGGAGCGCCGCCACGGTGATCACCGGCAGCGACAGCATCCGGGCAAGCAGCGCGTGGACGGAGACGACGTACTCCTCGTGCTGGTCGGCGTGGGCGAACAGCCAGTCCAGGTCCAGGCCGTTGGAGTAGAACTTCCCCGTCGCGGCGGTGACCAGGGCCCGGGGCCCCGCCGCCTTCTCCACCTCGTCCAGGGCGGCGCCGACGGCGGCGATCCAGTCCGGGTGGAAACGGTTCTCGTCGCTCCCGAGATCGAGGACGAAGACGTGGTCGTGACGATCGAGCGTGGGCATATCGGCTTCCTCACGGTACGGAGAACCATCCGCTTCCGGTGGTCACTCCGGCGCGCGACAACCCGGCGGCTACTGGTCGGTAAGTTAAGGCGTGCGCCACGGGACAGGCAAGAGGCCGACGGGGCGGAGGGCGTCTGCGCTGTTCGGGGCCTGTGGTGCCGCTGGTGGAGCGGTGGTGTCCCGGTGGCGGTCGTGCTGCGGGCGGGCCCGGCGGGTGTCGGGGGATGCTGCTTCAGGGCAGGCGGAAATTCTTCCGAGGGCCGGAGTGCGGCCGGGGAGCCGCTTCCGTGCGGCAGGGGGAGTGCGGCACAGGGCAGAAGAAAAGCAGCACCGAAAGGCACGGGTCGGGTCCGCGCACCCCGCCGAGGAGGTCCGATGGCACCGAGTTTCTTTCCGCTCTGGTCGTGATCACGCACTTTCTCAACTTCTTCTTCCTGCTGCTGCTCGCCCGCTCGGGTGTGGAAGTCCTCTCCGCCTATCCCAAGCTCTACTGGAACGACGACACGCCGCCCGGCCGGCAATGGCTGCGCCTGTCGAAGAAGACCTTCGGTGCCGATTCCCGGAAGACCTGGACCACGCTGGACGAATGGGCCTCCTGGTCCCCCGTCATCGCCCTGCCGGGGCGGGGAAATCTCGGGATCGGACGGCACTGGCATTTTCTGACCGTCCAGTTCTGGATCCTCACCGGCGCCGTCTACATCGCGCTCGTCCTGACGACCGGATACTGGCATTATCTGATCCCCACCCACTGGTCGATCTTCCCGGACTCGATCCATGCGGTGGGCTCCTATCTGCGGTTCGAGATTCCCGCGAAAATCCCCGGTGAGCCCTTCGAACCGGCGCAGAAGCTGAGTTACTTCCTGGTGGTCTTCGTCCTGGCGCCGCTTCAGGTCCTCTCCGGCGCGGCGATGTCACCGGCCGTGTGCGGGCGCTTCCCCCGCTATGCGAATCTCTTCGGCGGCAGTCAGGGCGCGCGCAGCTGGCACTTCATCGGGCTGTGCCTCTTCACGGCGTTCACCGTGGTCCACGTGACCATGGTGGTCGTGAACGGGCTGCCCGAAGGGTTCGCGAGGATCGTCCTCGGCGGGTCGGAGAACCGCCGGGCGGCCGTCGTCGTCGGGTGCGTCGCCCTGGCGCTGACCCTGCTCTTCCATGTGGTCGTCACCTGGCTCTCGCTCCGCTACCGGCGACGGACCCAACAGCTGCTGGGAATCGTCGTCGACCCCGTCCAGAGATTCCTCTCCCGCATCTTCACCTCACGTCAGCGTTACGCCCGCCACCAGATCTCCCCGTACCACCTGATCAACGGATATCCGCCGACCGATGCCACGTACGCGCAGATGGCGCGGGACGGATTCCGCGATTACCGGCTCCTCGTCGGCGGCCTCGTGGAGCATCCGGTCGCGCTTTCCCTGGAAGAGATGCGGGACCTGGGGACGGCCCGTCAGATCACCAAACACCATTGCATCCAGGGATGGACCTCGACCGCGGAATGGGGCGGGCTGCCCCTTCAGCGCCTCATCGAATCGGTCGGACCACTGCCCGAGTCCCGCCACATCGCGTTCTACGCCATGGACGACAAGGGACTGACCGAAGGCGGGGGAAAATTCGGCTATTTCTACGGCACCATCCCCCTGGACCTGGCCACTTCTCCGCAGGCGCTGCTCGCCTACGAGATGAACGGCGGCCCGCTCCCCGTGGAGCACGGCGCTCCGTTGCGGCTGCGCCTGGAGAATCAACTCGGTTTCAAAATGGTCAAGTGGATCAGCGCGATCGAATTCGTCGCCTCGATCGCCGATGTCGGCCAGGGCCAGGGGGGCTGGCGAGAGGACCAGCAGTACTACTCCAACGTCGTCGGGATCTGACGACGACGGCCCGTGAACCGCCGCCACTCGCAGGAGACCGCGTGTACCGAAACCGCAGAAACCTCAGTCCCCGCCGCTCCACCGGCGAGGAAGCCCAAGACCTCGGTACCCGGGAAATCCAGCACCGCGTCCGGGAACACCGGGAAAGGCTCCTCGGCGGGCGGGGCCCCGGCGCCACCCCCGACGAGGTCGCGCGGGCCCAGCACCACCGGCCCACTCTTGGCGCGCTGCCCACCCCCGCGGCCCGCGAACGGTCTGCCCGGCAGGCCGTACGCGCCCGCGGCGACACCCCGCCCGCCGGCTCCGCCACCGCGGTCCTGGTACCCGCCGACCGCTCGCGCGGGCCCCGGTCCTGGCTGCGCGACCACCTCCTCGCCGCCCTCGTCGGCGCCGCACTCCACGCGGCCCTGCGCGCCACGGCCCGCCGCGTCACACGTCGCGACGGATGAGACCGGCCGCGGGGCCCGGCATACGCCGTCCGCTACCGGCAGTCCGGGCAGTTGACCGCCCGAAGCCATTCGTCGACGGGTTCGCCGGCCCCGGCACCGCACTTGGGGCGGGGCTCGTCGGTGCCGACGAGTTCATGGACACGGAGCACGTCCTCGCCGACGGTGCCGGAACGGGGCGCTTCCGCGTGCTCGGGGTAGCCGTCCACGGTTACCTCCACGGGGCTTCGGGCAGATGGCCGCTCACAGGATCTCCCCCCGGCTGCGCGCGTTGACCAGCGTGATCCCCGCGATCAGCCGCTCGGCACGGGACGGGCGCCGCAGGTGCGCGGCGTCGACAACCCACTCCTCGCCACCGGTCAGCGACCGCAGGGACCACGCCCCGCACAACTCCCCTTTGGCGAAGGCGAGACAGCGACGGTCGGCGTCCGCGACGAGTTCGCCGGGCATCGGGCGGTACGGGATCTGATCGCGCTTTCCGGAATTGCGTTCGACGGACACGATAGTGCCTCTCCGTAGTCATTCCGCTACCAGCGAGAGGCAGCGTGACCTACGTTGAGTGAGCCGTTCAACGTGTGTCAGGGGGAGGAAAAGTTGGTGATCGAGCCGTGAATCGCAAGGAGTTGGACCCGGACAGCTCGCCGGAAGCGGCATTCGGGGCGCGTTTGCGCACGTCACGTGAGGAACGTGGCTGGAAGCAGGAAGAGTTGGCCGAGCGGATGGGATATTCGGGCACGCATATCTCCGCCGTCGAAACTGGCCGCAAACGCCCGACTCTTCCGCTCTCCCGACGGGCGGACGTAGCGCTGGGCACCGGAGAAGAATTCGAACGCGCGTGGCGGAAGCTCCAGCACTCGGGCCTGCTGGAGGGCTTCCCGCAGTTCGTCGAACACGAGGCCCAGGCGGCGGAGATCCGTCTGTACGAAGTCGGGGTGATACCGGGGCTGGTCCAGACGCCGGAGTACGCGACGGCGCTGCTGGAGAGTGTGGTGAAGCGCGGGGCGATCACCGAGGAGCAGGCAGGCGAACGGATCGCACTCATCGAGGAGAGGCAGGCCACTCTCGCCCGCACGCCTGCGCCGCTGGTCTTCGTGATGCTGGACGAGAGTTGTCTCCTTCGCCCTGTCGGGGAACGAAGCGTCATGAACGCTCAGTTGGAGCGACTGATTGAGTTCGCCGATCTGCCGAACACCGTGCTCCAAGTTGCGCCGTTCGCGATGGGAGCACGGCGACCGCTTAGTCTGCCCCTCTACCTGCTGACTCTTCCTGACCGCTCCCTTGTGTCGTACGCGGAGTCGGCCCACCAGGGGCATCTTGAGCGGGACATCACATTCGTCCTGCCACTGCTGACGTCCTACCATCAACTACAGGCCGCCGCGCCCTCCCAGGCGGAATCCGTGGCCATGATCAAGCAGTTGCGAAAGGGTTCCCCATGACGACCGAATCCCCCCGTTGGTTCAAGTCCTCGTACAGCGAGAACGGCGGCGCCTGCATCGAGATCGCCGCCAACCTCGTCGCTTCGCGCGGCGTGGTCCCCGTCCGTGACTCGAAGGTCCCGCAGGGGGCGGCGCTGAGCGTCCCCGCCACCGCCTTCGCGTCCTTCGTGGCGGGCGTCAAGGGCGGCGAATTCCGCGCCTGAGCTGGTCCGCGTACGGCGAAAGCCCCGCCCGTTCCTCCGCGTTGGAGGGCGGGTGGGGCTTCCCTTTGCCCTCTCGCCGCGCCACCACCAGGGCCCTACCCTCGTACGGAACCTGAGCGTGCTGACCATCCTGCGAAGGGGCATGGCATGACGACCGAATCCCGCTGGATCAAGTCCTCGTACAGCGAAAACGGCGGCCAGTGCATCGAGATCTCCGCCGACCGCTGGTTCAAGTCCACGCACAGCAACAACGGCGGCGCCTGCATCGAGGTCTCCGCCATCCTCGTCGCCTCGCACGGAGTCGTCCCCGTCCGGGACTCCAAGGACCCGGACGGCCCGCAACTGAGCGTTCCGGCCACCGCGTTCGCGTCGTTCGTGGCGGGCGTCAAGGGTGGGGAATTCCGGGCCTGAGCTGGTCGGCAGTCGACGCAGGGGTGACGGTCGGCCGGTGCGGGTGCACAGGCTGACCGATCGCCGTAACCGCTCAGCTGCCGGGGCCCGCTGCCTCGCCGTCCGTCCGCTGCGGATCCACCGTCTTCCTCGGTACCAGGACGGCGAGGGTGCTGCGCGCTTCGCGCCGCAGGGTGCGGCGCCGGGCGAAGGTCGCGGTGAGAGCGAGGACCGAGACCGTGCCGCCGTAGAACACGGCAGCAAGAGTGGAGAGGAGCCCGATCATCATCGGGCACGCACCTTTCTTCCCCCGTGCGGCCTGCCCGGCTCATAGCCCGGGGCAGGCGGTGATGCGTTTCCTCTTCACCATACGTACGCCGTCAACTCCCTTTGCACAGCCCGGTCAACCGGAGAAGCGCGTACGGATGCTGACCTAATCGCCCACCAGCGCGCTGACCAGCCGCGTCACCGTGGCCCGCGGGTCGGGTGCGTCCGGGCCGCCCGTCATCAGCAGGTGGTGGGCGGTGCCGACGAGGGCGAGGGCGGCGGTGGGCGGGTCGACGGTGCGGGCCACCCGGCCGAGGCGTTGTTCGGCCGCCAGATAGCCGGTGAGGGCCTCCTCGATCGCGGTGAAGCCCGGTGCGCCGTCCGCCAGGGCCGTGCGGATGCGGGAGGTGGCGTCGGGGCGGGCCATGGCCAGGCCCGACAGGGCGGGGCCGCCGGATGCGAAGAGCGCGCGGACTACGGTGTCGAGATTCTCCGCCACCGTGCCCTGCCCGGCGCGCGCCGGCAGCGCCTGCGCCTGGGCCGCCGTCCGCGCGAACCGGTCGAGGCACAGCTCGGCCACGAACGCGTCGAACCCGGCGAAGTGGGCGTGCAGCAGCCCCTTCGCGCAGCCGGCCTCGGTGGTGACGGAACGGCTGGTCAGCGCGCCGGGACCGTCCCGCTCCACGATGCGCTCGGCAGCCGCGAACAGCCGCTCGCGCACATCCGGCGTCGCCACTCCGCGTGGGGACATGACCTCTCCTCCGTGCCGTCGCGCCCGCTCACAGGGTGCGTAACTCCCGTGATGGTAAAGGGATTGCGGGTTTGGGCGTGCGCCCATACAGTTTGGGCGTACGCCCATTCTTCGTTGTCCATCACTGTCCACCACAGGAGGCAACCGTGCCGGACGTCGTCAACACCGAGCAGGCACAGGCGTGGAACGGCCCCGAGGGCGCCCACTGGGCCCGCCATCAGGACCGCTGGAACGCCGTCAACGAGGGCTTCAACACACCACTGCTCGACGCCGCCGACCTCACCGAGGGCTCCCGGACCCTCGACTTCGGCTGCGGCGCCGGGCAGACCACCCGGCTCGCCGCGCTCCGCACGCCCCGGGGGAGCGCGCTGGGCCTCGACCTGTCCGGCCCGATGCTGGCCGAGGCGCGCTCCCGCGCGGAGCGGGAAGGCGTCGCCAACGTCTCCTTCGTCCAAGGGGATGCGCAGGTGTACGCCGTCGAGCCGGGCGGGTTCGATGCGGCGATCAGCCGGTTCGGGATGATGTTCTTCGCCGATCCCGTGGCGGCGTTCACCAACATCGGCCGGGCGCTGCGGCCCGGCGGGCGCCTGGCGTTCATCTGCCCGGCCGAGCCACAGGCCAACGGCTGGGTGACGGCCGTGGAGTCCCTGCGCGGCCTCCTCCCGCTCGGCGACCTCGGCAAACCGGGGGCGCCCGGCATGTTCTCCCTCGCCGACCCGGAGCACATCCGCGCCGTGCTCACCGCCGCCGGGTTCACCGGCGTCACCGTCAGCCAGGTACAGGCGGACGGCGTCTGGGGGGAGAGCGCCGAGGACGCGGCGGAGTTCCTGCTGGGCAGCGGCCCCGGCCGGCACCTGCTGGAACGGGCCGACGCGGCGGCGCGGGAGCAGGCCCGAGACGTCCTGACGGAGCATCTGCGGGGCCATGAGGCGGCGGACGGCACGGTCCGGTTGCGTAGCACGTCGTGGCTGGTCAGGGCGGGGCGGCCGGATTAGGGGGTCGTTCGGACGGCTGATCCCCGCGGTCGCCGATCAGCCCACCGCGGATGCGGGGCGGCGGGCGGCGGGATGGGATGGGACACGTCAGCGTCCCGTGCCTGGACAGAGGAGCCGGTGATGGCGCGTTACCTGCCGCGATTGCTCGTCGCGGCCCTGCTGCTGGCCGTCGTGGCACTGGTGGGCGGTTGCGGCGGCGGTCCTCAGCGCACCGCGCAACAGGCTCCGCTGGAGCACGGGGTGGACGCGGCGGTGGACGGCGGCCGGCAGCTGAAAGATCCCCCGGAAGTGGCCAGCCGGAACGGTGTGCTGAGCACGACGATCGTGGTGGAACGGCGGAAGGTCGACGTCGGCGGCCGCAAGCTGTGGGCCCTGACGTACAACGGCCACTACATGCCGCCGACGCTGCGGGTCCGCCCCGGGGACCGGGTACGGATCGCCATGCGGAACCAGGCGGGCGAGGACACCAACCTCCATGTCCACGGTCTGCATGTCTCCCCACGCAGCCCGTCGGACGACATCTTCCTCTCGATCCGGCCCGGCCAGACCTACCACTACGCGTACCAGCTCCCTGCCAACCTGAAGCCGGGCACCTACTGGTACCACTCCCACGCCGACATGCTCTCCGCGTCCCAGGTCGCGGGGGGCGAGTCCGGCGTCATCATCGTCGACGGGCTCCGCCGGCACCTGCCTCCCAAGCTGCGCGGCATCACCGAACACGTCATCGCCCTGAAGGACTTCCAGGTGGAGGGCGACGAGGTGAAGACCAAGAAGCTGAGCATCGGCGCCCCCGCCCACCGCACCGTCAACGGCCAGCTCAACCCCGTCATCCACATCCGGCCCGGCGAGACCCAGCTGTGGCGGCTGGCCAACATCGGCGCCAACATCTACTACAAACTCCACCTGCCCGGACAGCGCTTCCACGTGATCGCCCAGGACGGCTACCCCGTCGGCCAGGTCTACTCCGCCGACTCCCTGGTCATCCCCGCCGCCGCCCGTTTCGACGTCCTGGTGCGTGGCGGACCGCCCGGCACCACCCAGCTGGAAACGCTGCCCTACAACACCGGCAAGGCCGGCAACCAGTTCCCCCGGGCCACCCTCGCCACCGTGGTCTCCTCCGGCACCCCGGTGCCGCCCGCCCGGCTACCCGTCTCCTTCGCGCCGAACGAGGACCTCTCCCACGCGGCGATCGCCGCCCGCCACCAGGTCGTCTTCACGGAGAACACCGCCGGAACCGTCTTCTACATCAACGGCAAGGTCTACGACCCCCACCGCGTCGACATCCGCTCCCGGCTGAACACGGTGGAGGAGTGGACGGTCGTCAACGACAGCGACGAGGAGCACTCCTTCCACCTCCACACCAACCAGTTCCAGCTCATGAGCACCAACGGCAGACCCGAACCCCCGCTCCAGCGCTGGCACGAGACCGTCAACGTCCCGGCCCGGGGCCGGGACGTCATCCGCGTCCGCTTCACCGACTTCACCGGCAGGACGGTCTTCCACTGCCACATCCTCAACCACGAGGACGCCGGGATGATGGGCGTCCTGGACATCGTCGGCGACTATCCACACGGGACGAAGTGACGACCGTGCGCGGTTGGTGGCCGTACGGGACGACGGCCGCTGCGGCCGTGGAGCCCGTGGGCCGTGTCTCCCCGGCGGTACGGATGCCACCGTGCCGGAGCGCCGGATTAGGGGTTGCGCGGTGCAACGCATCGCCGCGGAACGGCCTCTCACCGGGTGCCAGCAGACTTTCGCACCTTCGCAGCAGAGGATGCTCATGAACCACCATTACGTCTTCGGCGCCGCCGCCCTCGCCTCCGCCGCCGCCCTCGTCGCCACCGTGTCCGGGGCCGCCGTGGCCGCCCCGCAGGCGGCGGGCGCCTCGCCCGCGTCCGTCCGGGCCACGGCCTGGCAGCCGTGCCACCCGCCCACCGGCTACCAGCACTTCTTCGACCTGCATGCGGCCAGGAACACCGGCGGCACGACTGTCGTGCGCGTCACCCCGGAGACGTGCAAGGTGAACACGGCGAACGACGAGGACGTCGTCTACACCCCGAGCGGTGAGGCCCGGACGCTCGGCTTCGCGCGGGGCGCGACCGTCACGGTCTTCAAGGGCAACACCCCCGTGAAGGTCACCCCGGAGTGGCTGGGCAGCCACCAGCTCACCAACACCCCGCACTTCGCCTACCGCCTCAACGGCCAGGGCAAGATCACGGCCCTTCAGGAGATCTACCACCCGTAGGACCGTAGGACCGTAGGGGGCTGTACCCGCCGTCCGGGCTGCGCCTGCCATGGGGCGCGGCCCGGACGGTTCGGGGGCGGATGGTTCGGGCGGGCCTGGTGCGGCCCGGTCGGTGCGGGCCGGGAGAGCGCAACGGACAAGGGGGCGCGCTGATAACCTGCGCTCTTCGCCGGTCGCCCGGACGGAGTCCCCGGCAGGCCGCCATGTCTCCTCACCAGCAGCATCTGATGACCGCGCTCGACGCGCTGGACCGCGCGTTCGCCCGCGAGGAGCCCTTTCCCGTCGAGGGGTGCACGTACTGCTACGGCGAGCCGGACCTCGCCGAACTCGCCGGACCGGTGCACCTGATATCCGACGACATGGTCTCCTCCGTCGCCCAGGAGGTGCCCAGCCACTGGGGCGACTTCTCCCGCCTCTACCGCCGGCTGACCCCGCGCATCATCCGCCCCGCCGTCACCGGCGAGTTCCACGTCGACGAGAACCTCATCGCCTCCCGTTTGCTGGAGGCGTCCTGGACCACATGGGACAAGCCCTTGGCCGATGCCCTCCGTGAGGTCTGGTCGGCCTGGTGGCGGGCCACGTTGCACACCTACCCCAGCCCCGTCCGCATCAGGGAGACCCTCAGTCTCATCACCGTCGCCACGGACACCCTGCGCCCCTGGCTGGACGTGTGGACCGCCACCCGCACCCCGGCCGCCGACGCCCACCTCGCCGACCTCCTCGACGACGTGATGTTCGAGTACGAGATCACCGACCTGCGCCTGGGCTTCTACAGCGAGTACCACGCAACCCCGGAGTTGCTGGGCTGGCTCCTCACCGACGTCCGGGGCCGCGTCGATGACGCCTGCCTGGACCACCCCTACCTCCTGGAACTCCACGGGGAGTTGAACGGGCGGCGCCCCGCCTCCCCGGACAGTCCTTGACCCAACGGGCAGTCCAGCTCCGGCAGCGCGCGGTTCGGGGAGCAGCACACCAGCGCCAGGGAGAGGAACGCCGGGCGTTCCAGGTAGAAGCCGTGGGCCACGTCGCCGCCCCAGGCCAGACGGGCGGCGGCGCGGCGGGCCAGTGCCGCCGCCCGCGCCGGGGCGCGGTCCGGCGCGGCGGCGAAACGGGCGGCGTACGCGGCGAGCCGGTCCCCGAGCCAGTCGGCCGCCGCCGTCGGCTCGTCCCAGGTGCCGCGCACCAACGCACCCGGCTTGACCAGCCAGCGCGCCGTCTCCAGCGGCGGCAGGTCCACCACGGGGTACTCCGCCGCCACCTCCCGGTACCGCTGGATCAGCTCCGGCTTACCGTCCGCCGGCGGCGGCTCGGGGTGCGGCGGCCGCCGCAGCGCCTCCTCGTCGAAGCGCTGCTTGGCGCCGGTCCATGCGTAGCCGTGGAAGTGCAACGGTCCGTCCCGTCAGGCGAGTTGGCGACGGCCGCCGCCCCTCCGCGAGGGCGACAGCCGCCGGTGGGCGAACGGCCGATTCAGGCCGAGAGCACGAAGCGGGCCGGATCGATCCCCGCCGCGGCCAACTCGGCAGCGGTGAACCGCAACGGCTCCGCACCCGGCCGCTTGCTGTCCCCCAGCGCCCACACACCGGGCCCGATCTCCGCGAGCGTGACGCAGGATTCGCCGTCGGGGTGGGTATTGCCGCCGCAGGGTTTGCAGAATGCGGTCGGTTCGGGGAGAGGGAGTTCGTAGAGGTCGGTTCCGGGCATGAGGGCGCCTCCCTGATTCGGCATCCGTGGCGTTTCTCGCCACGAATCCATCATCGGGGTGCGGCGATGGTGAACAAAGACCTAGTCACGTTGACGCATAAAGGTCTGAGCGGCATGCGTGAGGAATTCCGTGGCGGCAACTCCGGTGAGAGAATATGACCAGAAGAGATCGAACAAGGAAAGGTGCTGGGATATGTCTCGTGGGTCCCGCAGCACGACTTCGCCGGAGAAGAGTTCGACGGTGACGAGCCGGTCGTCGTAGACGACGAAAATATTCATGGGGGTTCCGGCAATCTCGGCCGACTGCGGAACCACGCCCAGGTGCACATTCGGTTTTCCGTTCACCTTCGCCATGTGGACGCACTGCGCGGCCATGACCTCCGAGGCGGCGCGACGCCATCTGACGGCCTGCTCGGTCATCAGGAAGTAGAACGATCGAGAGGTGTCGTCCAACACCTTCTGGCGCTCCATACGGGCATCGACCGCCCTGGTCACGTCCCTGGCGGGATCGCTCTCGACGGTGGGCGACAGGGTGGCGACGGCGTAGTCCCGGACGTGCAGGAGGCCGGTGGGGACAGCCGGAAGGAAATGTCTCATCTCCCGCGAAGAAGACTCCAGGGCTTTCAGCTCGGCCTGTTTTCGGTACAGGCCCATGCGGGCGTAGGTGCGCCACGACGCGTAATCGACGTTCGCCCGGCGGGCGAGCCGCAGTATCTCGTCGGCCACTTCGGCGGGCACCGCCAGAGCCTTCAGGATGCGTTCGACATCCATGACGGTCGGCAGGGCCCGGCCGGTCTCGATGCGGCTGATCTTCGTCTGGCTCATATTGCAGCGAACGGCCAGGCGCTCACCGCTCAACCCGGAAGCGTGGCGGAGGCTCCGGAGAGCCCCCGCCAGATCCTTGCGTTCCCGTCCCTGCTCCTCAGGCTCGATGGACACTAAAGGGAACTGCGCTTTCGAGTGCCAGATCCCGCCACGCAAGGTACGTGTCGATATCGGGATGCTGGATCAGTTCTCGGTTGATCTGTGTACCATCGGCGCGGTAATTCAGGTGGACGACGATGGTGTCGTCGAACAGCCAGAAATCCTGTTCCGGAATTCCCGGATTCGGAGTGTCCGTCAGATCGACGATCCGGTAGTCCTCCCCGGCCGCGACATTGCCGGGAATGCACCACTCGAAGAGATAGCGGCTGTAGTCGGTCAGCGGCCGCCGTACGACCTTGGCCCGCGTCATGCGGCGTCCGGCCGTGGCGTGGTCCCGGACCAGGCCGTGCCACCGGGCGTTGAAACCGTCCGGCACCGGTTCCCCGGCGAGAAATGCCCGTACCGTCTCCGCCTCGGCGGGCATCGTGTACGTCTGGTGGACCTCCAAGCGGAACGCGGAGCGCTTGAAGTCCCGGAAATACGACTGCCACTCCTCTCCGTCCAGGAGAATCGGGCTAGAGCCATCCACGGGCACGGGCTGCCTCCTTCAAGATTTTCTCGGGGATCAGGACCACCGACTCACCTTCAGGCGTCCGCCGGTCCACGTCGTACCCCTGAACCGCCAGCATCAGCGGATCCACCGTCTCGTACACGGTCGGGCAGTCGCCGTCGCCGCACTTGTCGTCGTCACCGCCGCTGCACGAACCGCCCGCGATCACGCGTAGTCCGTCCACTGCATTCCCCCTCTGTCCTCGGTGGTCAGCAAGCTACGGAGCGCTGCGGGCGCGCCACAAGAGCGGCGGGCCGTCAGTCACGTATGTGCATAACTTGGCGGGTCAGCCGTCAAGACCCTTCACGTACTCCTCGAAGGGCACGGCGTGTTCCAGGGCGATGCGCTTCTGTTCCAGGTAAGGGGCGAGGTCGCCCTCGTAGGACTCGCGGTTGATCTGGGTGCCGTCGGGGCGGAAATTCAGATGGGCGATGCGGGCTCCGTCGAACATCCACCAGTCGCGCCCGGAGAGCGGCAGGCCGTAATCCTCCTGGGTCACGTCCAGAATGCGGATGTCCTCACCCGCCGCGATATTGCCGGGGATGCCCCACGTGAATTGGTACCGCTGATAGTCGGTGAGCGGCCGCCGCACGATGCGGACGCGGCCGATACGCCGGCCGTGTGCGACATATCCGCGTACCCGCTCGTGCCAGCGGGCGTTGTGACCGGCGGGTTTCTCCTCGCCCCGCAGGAAGCGGGCGACGTTCTCCTGCTCCTTGGGCATGGTGTACGTGGGCTGCGCCTCGAACCGCCATGCCTCGTGCGTGAAGGCGTCGAAGAACTGACGCCAGTCCTCACCATCCAAGAGCACGGACGGCCTCCCCGTCATGATCTTCCTCCCCGGCCGCGGGGCCGTTCCCCGCAGCCAGGACGACGGTAGGGCCGCGCCCCCTCACAACGAAGCCGGCGCCGCCCTCCGCAGATGTTCCAGGTTGATCGCGTCGGCCATCGCGCGGTAGCCCTCGTCGCTGGGGTGGAGGTGGTCGCCGGAGTCGTAGGAGGGGCGGAGGTGTTCGGGGGACCAGGGGTCGCGGAGGGCCTTGTCGAAGTCGACGACCTCGTCGAAGACGGAGCCGGAGCGGATGGTGGCGTTCACCTTGCGGCGGACGTCGTCGAGCTTGGTGGTGTAGCCGCGGTGGCCGCTGAACGGGGTGATCGTGCCGCCGGTCACCCGCAGGCCGCGGGCGTGTGCGTCGCGGACGATCTGGCGCATCCCGGCGAGGATCTTCTCCGGGTCGTACTGGCGGGGCGTCTTCAGCAGGTCGTTGATGCCGACCTCGACGACGACCGCCTTCACGCCGGTGCGGGAGAGCGCGTCGCGGTCGAGGCGGGAGAGCATGCTGGGGCCGTTGTTGGGGGAGAAGCGGGAGCCGTTGACCAGCAGGCGGTTGCCGCTGATGCCCTGGTTGAGGACGCCGTAGCGGGGGGCGCCCGGTTCGGTGCGCAGGCGGGTGGCGAGGAAGTCCGTCCAGCGGTGGTTGGCGCCCGCGGTGGAGGTGATGCCGTCGGTGATCGAGTCGCCGATGACCACCACCGCGCCGTGCGCCTCGGTGCTCCACACGTCGACGCCGGTCAGATACCGCCAGTACGGGCTCTGCTCGGTGTACGCCGCGCCCGTCGTGTCCTCCGTACGGTCGCCGCGCGCCAGGTACGACGTCTGGCGGGCGTACGGGTGGTACGTGGCGGGGCCGGACGGCGACGGGGAGTACGTGGTGACCAGCAGGTCCGTGTCCTGCGGGACGGTCAGCCGGACCGGGTCGCTGGTGACCGCGCCGCCCGCCGGGATGGTCACCGCCGCCCGGCCGCCGAACGCCAGACGGCGCATGGTGCCGGACGCCGCCGTCGGATCGCTGGGCGCCGCGGCGAGCGCCAGGGAGGCGTGGCTGACCGGGAGCGGGCGGGTGCCGTAGAGGTTGGACAGCTGGATACGGGCGCTGGAGCCGCCGACGCTGGTGTGCACGACGTTACGGATCGACATGCCCGCGTAGCCGTCCAGGGTGCCCGGCTCGGCGGCCGCGGCCGCCGCGGACCAGGTGCCGACCCACTGACCGGAGAGGGCGGGCGCCGCCGGGTTGCGGGGTTGGTGCGTGGCGTCGTCGTTGCCCCAGGACCCGCCGGTACCACCGAAGCCGACGAAGATGGCGGTCGAGACGAGCACCACCACGGCCGCCAGACCGGCGAGCAGGGCGTAGCCCACACTTTTGTTCATGCGGGGCGGATCTCCTGGGACGGCGGAGCCGCGGGCTCCGGGCGGGCAGGGGCGGCCGGGCGCCTCGGCTGCCGCCGCCTCCGCGGCTCGGAGGGCGGCGGACCTGGGCGTCCGGCGATCAGCGGCACCGTTGCGGTCCGATCGGTCCCGCCATGATCCCACGGCGGATCCAGGGGGCGCCCGGCACCCTTTGCGCGCCCCCTCGGAGCCTGTCACCACTCTCCCGTCCCGAACGGCGGGGGTGTGACGACGGGCTCTGGTACCGACGCGTGGGACTCGTGGTTCGTTCCACGGGTGGGTCACAGTTGACCCACGCGGCCTGCCGCGGCCGGTATCCGGCGCGGCGCGGCCGGTCCGTGGTGCGCCGCACCGCGGGATTCGGGAACGGTGGAGTGGATGGAACGCACGCAGACGACGTCGGCGCCGCATGCGGCCCTGCCGGGCGGTACCGGCCCGCAGGCCGCCGCCGACCGGGACAGACGCCGGGCCGTACGGCGGATGAAGACGATCGCCACCGGCCTGCTGCTGGCGGTCGCAGTGATCTACGTCCTCGCCAGGTGGGCCGGGGCGTCCGGCGCCGGGGGCTGGGCCGGATACGTCGCCGCGGCGGCCGAGGCGGGCATGGTGGGTGCGCTGGCCGACTGGTTCGCGGTCACCGCGCTCTTCAAACGGCCCATGGGGCTGCCCATCCCGCACACCGCCATCATCCCCACCAAGAAGGACCAACTGGGGCAGAGCCTCGGTGAGTTCGTCGGGGAGAACTTCCTCTCCGACGAGGTGGTGCGCCGGCGACTGCGCTCCGTCGCCATCGGGCGGCGGCTCGGCGGCTGGCTGGCGGAGCCCCGTAACGCCGACCGGGTGACCGCCGAACTGTCCACGGCGCTGCGCGGGGCGCTGACCGTGCTGCGCGACGCCGACGTCCAGGCGGTCGTGGGGGAGGCGATCACCCGGCGGGCCGATGCGCAGGAGATCGCGCCGGGGCTCGGCTCGATGCTCGGCAAGATCGTCGCGGACGGCGGCCACCGGCGGGTGGTCGACCTGATCTGCGCCCGCGCCCACGACTGGCTGGTCACCCACGGCGACTCGGTGATGAGCGCGGTCTCCGGCGGTGCGCCCGGCTGGACGCCGCGGTTCGTCGACCGGAGGGTGGGCGACCGGGTCTACAAGGAGCTGCTGCGCTTCGTCACCGAGATGCGCGACATGCCCGAGCACCCGGCGCGCGGCGCCCTGGACCGCTTCCTCACCGACTTCGCCACCGATCTGCGCACCGACCCGGACACCCGGGCCCGCGTCGAACGCCTCAAGTCCGAGGTGCTGGGCCGCGGCGAGGTGCAGGACCTCATCGCATCCGCCTGGAACGCGGTCCGCGCGATGATCGTCGCGGCGGCGGAGGACGAGAACAGCGAACTGCGGCAGCGGGCCCGCGCCGCCCTGCTCTCCCTGGGGCAGCGCCTCGTCCGCGACGCACGGCTCCAGGGCAAGGTCGACGGCTGGCTGGAGGGCGCCGCCGTCTACGTCGTGACGACCTATCAGCACGAGATCACCGCGCTGATCACCGACACCGTCGCCTCCTGGGACGCCGAACAGACCTCCCGGAAGATCGAGGCGCACATCGGGCGCGATCTCCAGTTCATCCGGATCAACGGCACGGTGGTCGGCGCGCTGGCCGGACTGGGCATCTACGCGGTCTCGCAGGTGTTCGGGTGGTGAGCGGGCCGGGCGGGGCGCGGCCGGCGCCCGGCCCGCATCCGGGCGGCCGGCCCGCGCCTGAGGCCGGACGCCTCCACCCCTGGTGACCTCCACCCGCAGGGTCTACGGTGCCCGCGTGCAGGGGTCCTGGGAGCGGGCGGTTGCGGTGCGCGGGCGGCGGCGGGCGCCGGGCCGGGCGGTGCGGACGCTCGCCGAGACGGCGGTCACCTGCGGGGCGGTCCTGCTGCTGCTCGTCGTCCACCAGCTGTGGTGGACCAACCGCCAGGCCCACGAGGCCGCACAGGACCGCGTCGGGCAACTGGAACGCCGGTGGGCCCGCCCGGAGCGCCCGCCCGCCGCCCCGCCCGGCCCCGCCTCCTCCGACCCCGCGCCGACGGCGGGCCCGGCCCCGCGTCCGCACACTCCGGCCGCCCGCCCCGCGCCGCCGCGTCCGGCCGCCGACGGGTACGCCGTCCTCCGCATCCCCCGCCTCGGGCTCGACGTACCGGTCGCCGAGGGCATCGGCCGGGCCGCGGTCCTCGACAAGGGGTACGTGGGGCACTACCCGGGCACCGCACAGCCCGGCGCCGACGGCAACACCGCGCTGGCCGGGCACCGCAACACCCACGGCGAGCCGTTCCGCCACCTCGACCGGGTGCGGGCGGGCGACACCGTCCGTATCGACACCGCCGACGCCGTCCTCACCTACGTCGTCCGCGCCGTGCTGCCCCGCACCACCCCCGGCGACACCGGTGTCCTCGCGCCCGTCCCGCGCAGCACCGTCCACCCCGCGTACGGGTTCTCCGCCCCGGGCTCCTATCTCACCCTGACGACCTGTACGCCGGAGTTCACCTCCACGTACCGGCTGATCGTCTGGGCGCAGCTGCGCACCAGCAGTCCGCGCTGACGCGGCCTGCCGCCGGAGGCAGGGGAGCGCTTAAGCTCTCGCCCCGTGCGAAATCAGACACCCGGCGGCGCGTCCCCGGGCTCCCGCAAGCGCCCGGCGCTGCTGTGGCTGCTGCTGCCCTACGTCCTCTTCCTGGCGGTGTTGCCGCTGGTCAACCGGCTCACGCCGACCGTGTTCGGGCTGCCGTTCCTCTTCTTCTGGATGCTGCTGGCGACCGTGGCGACACCGGGCGCGGTGTGGCTGGCGCGCCGCGGTGATCTGCGGCGGGGGCACCGATGAAGGCGACCGTCGCCACCTCCGTCTTCGCCGCCTTCATGGCGCTGACCCTGGCGCTCGGCCTGCTGGCGGTCCGCGCCCGGCGCGGCGGACGCCGTGAGCGCGGGCTCGCCGAGTGGTCGGTCGGCGGCCGCAGCCTGGGCACCGTCTTCATCTGGGTGCTGATGGCCGGCGAGAGCTACACCAGCTTCAGCTACCTCGGCGCCGCCGGCTGGGGCTACCGCTTCGGCGCCCCGGTCCTCTACGTCATCGCCTACATGTCCTGCGGCTACGCCCTGGGCTATGTCGTCGGCCCGATGCTCTGGGCGTACGCGCGCCGCCACGGGCTGGTCGGCATCACCGACATCGTCGCGCACCGCTACGGCCGCCCCTGGCTGGGCACCGCCGTCGCCCTCTTCGCCACCGTCTGCCTGCTGCCGTACATCCAGCTGCAGATCACCGGCATGGGCGTCGTCGTCTCGACGATCTCCTACGGCGCGATCAGCCTCAACTGGGCGTACTTCCTCGGCTTCGCCCTCACCACCACCTTCGTCGTGGTCAGCGGGCTGCGCGGCAGCGCCTGGGTCTCCGTCCTCAAGGATGTCCTGGTCATCGCCACCCTCGGCTTCCTCGTCGTCTATGTGCCGCTGCACTACTTCGACGGCTACGGCGCCTTCCTCGACCGGGTGGTCGCGGAGAAGCCGCAGTGGCTGACGTTCCCCGGGCACGAGTCCGGCGGGCTCGGCCAGGGCTGGTTCATCTCCACCACCGTCGTCAACTCCCTGACCGTGGTGATCTTCCCGACGACCGTCGCCGGCTACCTCGGCGCCCGCAGCGCCGACACCCTGCGCCGCAACGCCGTCTACCTGCCCGCGTACAACGTGCTGCTGTTCGTGCCGGTGGCGCTCGGCATGGCGGCGCTGTTCGTGGTGCCGGGGCTGACCGGCACCCAGTCCGACCTGGCGCTCTTCAAGCTGGTCACCGACTCCCTGCCGGCCTGGGCGGTCGGCGTGATCGGGGTGGCCGCGGCGCTCTCCTCGATCGTCCCGATGGCGGTGTTCATGCTGGTCATCGGCACGATGTGGGGGCGCAGCGTGTTCGGTGCGCGCTCCGGCGGCGGGGCGGGCCAGGAGGCGCCGGTGGACGGTGCGGCCGGGCAGCGGCAGAAGCGCTGGTCGCAGCTTGTCGTGGTCGCCGCCGGCACCCTCGCGCTGCTGCTGACCTACTTCGCCCCGCAGACCCTCGTCCGCCTCTCCCTCATCTCGTACGAGGGCATGGCCCAACTGGTGCCGATGCTGCTGCTGGGGCTGGTCTGGCGGCGCTTCACCTGGCAGGCGGCGGTCGCCGGGGCGGTGTGCGGGATCGCCCTCGTCTGCACGGCGGTCTTCAGCGGCCACGACCCGCTGTGGGGCGTCAACGCGGGTCTGCTCGCGCTGGTGCTGAACATCGCCGTCGCCCTCGCCGTCACCCGCTTCGGACCGCGCGAGCGGGACGCGCGGCCGGACGGGGAGGTGCTGGCCGTGGACGACGAGTTCCCGCGGTCGGCGGAGCGGGACCGGGGCGTCGCGGTGGGCGCGGAGAACTGACCGGTGCGGGTGGGCGGACCAGGTCTTTAGCCCACCCGCTCCCCGAACCGTACGCACCGTGGTTACCCTTGACGCCACGACAGGCCCCGCGCCGAACGGGCGCGGGCCGCGCCGGGCCCGCCCGGCGCACCGACCGACCGCCGTGAGGAGGCGCCCGGTGCCCCGCATCGCCGAATTCTGGCGGCTCCACACCTCGGCGCTCGCGCTCCTCCTCGGCGGCCTGCTGCTGGCCGAGAGCGGTCTGGCGACGGCGCTCACCGCCGCCGCGACCACCGGCGCCATGCTGCTGCTGTGCCGGGCGTTCCTGCTCGGGCTCCTCGCCGGGGCCGCCCGGCCGATGCCGCCGGGCCGGGTCCGTACCGCGATCCGGGACCGCGAGCGGCGCACCGCCTTCCTGCCACAACGCGACCCCGACGCCGCGGGCCGCCCGCGGCCCAGGGCACCCGGCCGCGCCCTCCCGACGGCCGCGTAGACGCACCGCGGGCAGCCGCCTTCGGGGCCGCCCGCACCGGCGACGTACCCAGGGCCCGCCCCCGTTCCGGGGGAGCCCGCCCCGGCCCCGCACCGCGGGGGTCCGGGCGTACGCCCACATGTTCCGGAACCGCCCCGATCGGCCCCGTAGCCACGGGGTTCCGGCGCCCCGGTCACGGCACCCGCGTCCCGCACGGCCCGTCACGCCGCTTCCTCATCCCGGCACGACGAGACCCGTGGAGGGCTCATCCATGTCCGTTTTCGGTCTGCTCGGCGATCTGCTGGCGCATGGCGCGCAGGCGATCGAACCGCTCTTCGGCGCCTCGGCCACGGCCGCCGCCATCGTCCTGTGCACGCTGGCGGTCCGCGCCGCGCTGCACCCGCTGGCCCGCGCCGCCGCCCGCGGCGAGAAGGCCCGCGCCGCGCTCGCCCCGCAGCTCACCGCGCTCCAGCGCAAGCACAAGGGCGACCCGGAGAAGCTGCGCCGCGCCACCACCGAGCTGTACGCCACCACCGGCGCCTCCCCGCTCGCCGGCTGCCTGCCCTCGCTGCTCCAACTGCCCGTCTTCTTCGTGATGTACCACCTCTTCTCCACCGGCGGCTCCGGGCTACTCGGCCACACGCTCTTCGGCGCGCCGCTCGGCGGGCACTGGACGCAGGCGCTGGCCGACGGCGGCCCGTTCGGCCCGCACGGGCTGGTCTACCTGGGGCTTTTCGCGCTGGTCTGCGCCGTCGCCACCTGGAACCTGAAGCGGGCGCGGGCCGCCGCGGCCCGGCGGCCGGACGGTGAGACGCCCGCGCTGCCGGGCGCCGCGGGCCTGACCAAGGTGCTGCCGCTGCTCTCGTACGCCACGCTGATCACCGTCGCCGTGGTGCCGCTCGCCGCCGCGCTGTACGTCGTCACCACCACGGCGTGGACCGCCGTCGAGCGCGCCCTGCTCCACCGCGACCGGCCCGCCACGGCGTCCGGAACGGGCCGGGACGGCGGCGCCGTGCGGACGGAGACGGTACCGGCCCGGAGCTGAGCCGGGAGGGCCGAAAACCTTCGCATCGGGGCCGCCCGAGCGGGGGATTCCGGCCCCCCGTCCCACCCCGTGGACGGGGGTCTTGCGGAGTGGGCGGCGTTCCTGCACGATCGCCGACTGCCCGATGGCCGTCCCCATCGGCCGGCCCGGGAGGACCCTTCCGGGCCGACCTTCGACCACGGGAGTGACCGATGAAGCTGCTGCGTGTCGGAACCACAGGGGCGGAACGCCCGGCGCTGCGTGACGCGGACGGGGTGCTGCGGGACCTCTCCGGCCTGGTGCCGGACATCGACGGGGCGCTGCTCGCGGACGGTGCGGCGCTGGCCCGCATCCGTACGGCCGCGGGCGCGGGCGAGCTGCCCGTCCTCGATGCGGCGGGGCTGCGCACCGGCCCGCCCGTCGCCCGGATCGGCAAGGTCGTGTGCATCGGGTTGAACTACCACGACCACGCCCGGGAGACCGGCGCCGCCGTCCCCGAGGAGCCGATCATCTTCCTCAAGGCGCCGGACACCGTCGTCGGGCCCGACGACCCGGTGCTGGTGCCGCGGGGCGCCGAGAAGACCGACTGGGAGGTCGAACTCGCCGTCGTCATCGGCCGCACCGCCCGCTACCTCCCGGACGACGACGCGGCGCGCGCCGTCATCGCCGGGTACACCGTCGCCCACGACGTCTCCGAGCGGGCCTTCCAGATCGAGCGGGGCGGCCAGTGGGACAAGGGCAAGAACTGCGAGACCTTCAACCCGCTCGGCCCCTGGCTGGTCACCGCCGACGAGGTGCCCGACCCGCAGGCGCTCGGGCTGCGGCTGTGGGTCAACGGTGAGCTGCGCCAGCGCGGCACCACCGCCGAGCAGATCTTCCCGGTGGCCGAGGTGGTCCGGTACGTCAGCCACTTCATGACGCTGTACCCGGGCGACGTCATCAACACCGGCACCCCGGCGGGCGTGGCGATGGGGCAGCCGGAGCCCAAGCCGTATCTGCGGTCGGGCGATGTGGTCGAGCTGGAGATCGACGGTCTGGGCCGCCAGCGCCAGCAGCTCAAGGACGCCTGACCGGAGCGCGTCTGACGGGGCGTCGGCCGACGGGGTGACGCCCCGCGGGACGGTGCCCGGGCGCGTCGCTACGGCAGATGGCTCCCCGATGGCCCATCTGCCGGTCGGTTTTCCGGCGGCGCGCCCGGGCGCTCCCCGGTGCGCGCGGGCGCCCTCCGCATAGTGCCCGGCATGCCAGGAAAGCAGAAAAGATGGTTGAGGGCGGCGCTGGCCGCCCTGGTCGGTACGGCGCTCGCCGCACTGCTGGGGCTCGGTGCCGCCGTGGTGTTCGCCAACCCCCTGCCGGGCGGCCTCGGCCCCTGCCTGGGGAGCGCCTGCCCCGGCTCCTACGAAGATCCGCACAACGGCCCGGTCGCGGGCCGTGACGAGAACATCAACATCTACGTCGGCGGCAACTACCACGTCGGCGGCGCGGCGGCCGAGGCCGAAGGCAAGATCGTCGCCCTCGGCGACTTCGCCATGAACAAGACCGCCGGATCGAGCGTCTACAACGTCGGTGTGGTCGGCGTCGGTTCGCGGGTCCCGCCGCCCAACGGCTCGGACTTCCTCACCGTCGGCCACGACGTCACCGTCGCCCCCAACCAGCGTCTCCTCGCCGAGGAGGGGTCCACCCACGGCGTGGTCAAGTACGGCGGGACGCTCAGCGGCACCGTCCGGCCCAGCGCCGTCCACGAGCCGGGGGCCGCCGACCCGTACCGCGGCCTGCGGGCCCAGCTGACCGAGTCCAGCTCCTGCTACGCCTACGTGGACGGGGCGTCGCGCCCCGCGACCGGTACCGCCGTCAACCAGGGCTACCAGACGCTCTTCCGCGGCGACGGCACCTCGCAACTCCAGGTCTTCCACGTCGACTTCGACATCGCGTCGGCGAACGGCGGCGATCAGGGCATCGTCTTCGAGAACATCCCCGACGGCGCGACCGTCCTGGTCAACATGCTCGGCACCAGCCGCACCATCAGCACCTACATCGGCCACGACCTCCAGCCCCGCGGTATCCGCCAGCGGCTGCTGTGGAACTTCCCGGACGCGACGTCGGTGCACTTCCGGGGCAGTGCGCAGTTCCAGGGCGCCGTCCTGGTCGGCCACCCGTCGAGCCTGACGACGGTCACCGTGCCCGGTATGAACGGCCGTTTCTTCACCGCGGGTTCCCTGGACCACCGCGGCACCAGCGGCTCGGAACTCCACGACTACCCGTTCACCGGCGACCTGCCCGACTGCGCGGTGACCCCGACGCCGACCCCGTCCCCCACGACGCCCACGCCGTCGCCCACGGAGCCGACGCCCACGGTGACGCCTACGACGCCGGCGCCCACGACTCCGGCCCCGACGGTGACGCCTACGACCCCGGTGCCGACGACTCCGGCGCCCACGGTGACACCTACGACCCCGACCCCCACGCCGACCGAGCCGACGGTTCACCCGACGCGCCCGACGGTGCATCCCACGGAGCCGACGGTGCACCCGACCCGTCCGACGGTCCGCCCCACGGAGCCGACGGGGCATCCGACCCATCCGACGGTGCATCCCACCGAGCCCACCGTCCACCCGACGGTGTGGCCGACCGAGCCCACCGGCCGTCCGACGCACCCCACCTGGCACCCGACCGAGCCCACCGACCACGCCACCGAGCCCAGCGGACACCCCACGCACCCCACCGGACACCCCAGCTCCTCGTGGAGTGACGGGGGCTGGGGCGACGGCGGCTCCGACGGGGGCGGTCATGGTCATGGCCACGGTCACGGCCCCGGCGGTGGCGGCCACGGCCACGGTCACGGAAACGACGACGAACTGGCCGCCAGTGGTGCGCTCAGCAACCCCTGGCTGATCAGCTCCGCCATCGGCGCGCTGCTCATCGGCGCGGCGCTCGTCCTGCTCCTCCGCAACCGCCGGACCGACTGACCCACCCGGCGGCCGACACCCCGACGTCCGGCCGTCACCCGCTGAGGGGCCCCGGTCACCACGGTGACCGGGGCCCCGTCATGTCCGGGGGCGCCGGGGCGGGCATCCGGACCGCCGGGCCCGCGCCCCTCGTCTCAGGCCGCCGGGTGCTCGATCCGGACCGTGCAGGACTCGGCCGCCGACCGCTTCGCCGCCTCAAGGACCCGCAGCGCCGCCGCGGCCTCCGCCGCCGTCACCGGCGGCCGGCCGCCCTCGCGCAGCGCCCGCGCCACCGCCGCGTAGTACGCCGGATAGTCACCGGGCAGCGTCGGCACCGGCGTACCGCCCCCGGTCAGCGGGGACTCCCCGGCGCCCAGGCGGCCCCAGGCCGACTCCGGCTCCACGCCCCACGCCGCGCCCTTCGCACCGGGCCGGTCGCCCGCGCGCAGCGCCGCCTCCTGGGGGTCGAGGCCGTATTTCACATATCCGGCCGCGCTGCCCAGCACCCGGAAGCGCGGGCCCAGTTGGGCGGCGGCCGCGCCCGCCCACAGATGGGAGCGGACGCCGTTCGCATGGGTGAGCGCGAAGAAGGTGTCGTCGTCGGCCTCCGCGCCGGGCCGCCGTACGTCCGACTCGGCATAGACGGAGGTGACGGGGCCGAAGAGGGTCAGCGCCTGGTCGACGAGGTGGCTGCCGAGGTCGTAGAGGAGGCCGCCCAGCTCCGCCGGGTCGCCGGACTCGCGCCAGCCGCCCTTCGGGAGCGGCCGCCACCGCTCGAAACGCGATTCGAAGCGCCGGACCTCGCCGAACGCCCCCTCGTCCAGCAGCTTGCGCACGGTGCGGAAGTCGTTGTCCCAGCGGCGGTTCTGGAAGACGGAGAGCAGCAGACCGCGGTCGTCGGCGAGCCGTGCGAGGCGGTCGGCCTCGGCGGCGGTCGCGGCGAGCGGCTTGTCGACCACCACCGGCAGCCCCGCCTCCAGCGCGGCGGTGGCCAGTGCCACATGCGTCTTGTTGGGCGTCGCCAGGACGATCAGATCCAGCTCACCGGCGCGGGCCAGGACCTCCTCGGGGCCCGCGACCGTCCGCACTCCGGGGTGCTCCGTACGGGCCCGGGCCTGCCGCTCGGCGCTGCGGGTCGCGACGGTGTCCAGCACCAGGCCCGCGGTCGCGGCGATCAGCGGCGCATGGAACACCGAGCCCGCCAGACCGTAACCGATCAGTCCGACGCGGAGCGGGTCGCCGTCGCGGGCCGGGGGAGTGGAGGTGCCGGGGAGAGTGCTCATGAATCCACTTAAGCAACAGCGGGGGCGGAAGGGGCGGGCGGGGTGCGGTCGTCCCCGGGGCGGCGGTAAGTCATCTGATCAGGCGGTATCCCGCGCCCGGTCGGGTGCACCCGGCGCCCGGCCTCCCGGCAGGGGGCGTCGGCCGTGGCAGGGTCCGGCACGTGCGGTACGCGGTGGGCCGGGGGCCGCGTCGCCGCGCGTCCCGGCCGGCGAGCAGCAAAGGACCACCATGGCGACGCACCCGCCCCAGTCCCTGCCCATGGGGGCGGCCCAGCCTCCGGTGTCCGCCGATGTCGCGGCCCCGACCGCGCCCGCGGGAGCGGCCGGGCCCTGCACCGCCCCGGCCGCTCCCGCCGCCCCGGCCCGCCCCGCGCTCTCCCGGCGCCCCGCAGCCGGAGTCGGTGCCGCCCGGTGGACCTCCGGCCCCACCTTCCGCGTGATCTTCGCCGGGGCCCGGCCGGTCTGCGCCGGTGCCGTCGCCCCGGGCGCCGCCACCGCGCGGGCGGCCGTCGCCCCGCCCGGCGGCGTACCGGCGTCTGCGGCCCTGGCCGACCGCGCCCCGTCCGCCGCCGACCGCGGGGAGCGCCATCCGCAGACCACGCTCCGGGCCGTCACCGCCGGGCACCCCGTACCGGCCGGTGCGCACCGGCCCGTCGGCGGTGCGTCATCCGTGCCGCGGGCCCGGCCCGCCCTGCCGCGGGTGCTGGCCGACGCAGGTCAGGGGCCGATGCCCGCCCTCGTCGCCGTCGCCGCGGTCCTCCTTCTGGGCGGCGCCGGACTGGTGACAGCGGCCCGGCGGCTGCGCGGCTGAACTGCCACCGGGACCTGCCGCGTTCGGGCCCGGCGGGACGGGCGCCGCGCCGCACCGCGGCCACCGGCCCGCCGCGCCCCACTGCCTCCCCGTGCAAGACTCACGCCGTGAACACCCCCCACCCCCGGCACCCCGGCGCGCCCGTCCGGTCCGGTATCCCCGAGCACGGCCGCATACCGAAGTACTACGCGGTGAAGGTCGACATCGCGGCGCTGCTCGACACGTTGAAGGAGGGGGAGTCGCTGCCCGCCGAGCGGGATCTGGCGCAGCGGTTCGAGGTGTCGCGGGAGACGCTGCGGCAGGCGCTGCGGGAGCTGATCCTGGAGGGGCGGCTGCGGCGGCTGGGGCGCGGCACCGTCGTCGCCGGCCCCAAGCTGGCGCAGCCGCTCTCGCTGGCCAGCTACACCGAGGGCGTACGCAACCAGGGGCGGCGCCCGGGGCGGCAGCTCATCGGGCTCGACCGCTTCCCGTGCCCGCCGGTGCTCGCCGTCGATCTCGGGCTGACCGCCGGGGACCCGGTCTGGCACATGGAGCGGGTGCTCCTCGCCGACGACGAGCGGGTCGGGCTGGAGAGCACGTACGTGGCGGTCGCCCGCGTCCCGGACCTGGACACCGCGTTCGCGCCCGACTCGTCGTTCTACGCCTACCTCCACGACGAGCTCGGCATCGGGTTCGGGGACGCCGACGAGCGGCTGGAGACGGTGCTCGCCACGCCGCGGGAGGCGCTGCTCATCGGGACGCCGGGGGCGCTGCCGATGCTGCTCATCCACCGCTTCTCGCGGGACACCACGGGGCGCCCCCTGGAGCGGGTGCGCTCCCTCTACCGCGGCGACCGCTTCTCCTTCACCACCCATCTGAACTCCCGCGCGGGCGACTGACCCCCGCCCGCCGCGACGCCTGCCCTCCCCCTCAAGTCACGTAAAGGTAACGGGTCTAGGCCAGGATTGCGGCCTCGTTCACGTCGCCGTTGCCGGAGCGACCGCTCGGGGTCACCCGCCGCCGCGAACGTCTGCGGCATGCGAGTCATAGTCGTCGGAGCCGGTGTGCTGGGAACCATGCACGCCTGGCACGCAGTCGAACGGGGCCACGAGGTCCTCCACATCGAGCGGGAGGCCGAGGCCCGCGGCGCCTCGGTCCGGAACTTCGGGCAGGTCTGGGTCAGCGGCCGGGCGGGGGGCGAGGAGCTGGACACCGCGCTGCGCGCCCGCGAGCTGTGGGAGGAGATCGGCGCCCGCGTCCCCGGCATCGGCTTCCGCGCCACCGGATCGCTCAGCGTCGTCATGAACGAGGCGGAACGCGCCGTCGCCGAGGCCGCCACCCGCCGCCCGGACGCCGCCGCCCGCGGCTACGCCCTCCTCGACGCGCCCGCCGCCCGCGAGATCAACCCCGCCCTGCGCGGCGACTTCCTCGGCGCCCTGTGGTGCGAGCGCGACGCCGCCGTCGAACCCCGCGTCGCCCAACGCGCCCTCAAGGACGCCCTGCTGGCCTCCGGCCGCTACACCTACCTCGGTGGCCGCGAGGTCCGCGACCTCACCGACGACGGCGCCGTCCGCGACGACCACGGCGACGTCCACCACGGCGACACCGTCCTCCTCTGCACCGGCGCCCGGCTCGGCGGACTCGTCCGCGAACTCGCCCCCGAGCTGCCGGTCCGCCGCGTCCGCCTCCAGATGATGCAGACCGACCCGCTCGGCGAGAAGCTGACCACCTCCGTCGCCGACGCCGACAGCTTCCGCTACTACCCCGCCTACGCGAGCGAGGCGCTGGACGCGCTCGCCGCCGTCCAGCAGCAGACGCCGACCGCCGCCGCGCACAAGATGCAGCTGCTGATGGTCCAGCGCGCCGACGGCGGACTGACCATCGGCGACACCCACGAGTACGAGACGCCGTTCGGCTTCGACGTCGTCGAGGACCCGTACACGCACCTCACCGGCGTCGTCGAGAAGATCCTCGGCCGCCCGCTGCCGACCGTCCGCCGCCGCTGGGCCGGCGTCTACGCCCAGTGCACCGACACCTCCCGCGTCGTCCACCGCCAGCAGGTGCGCGACGGCGCCTGGCTGGTGACCGGGCCGGGCGGGCGCGGTATGACCTGCTCACCGGCGATCGCCGAACAGACCGCCGACGAACTGGGCTGGTGACCGACATGACCTCCCCGCACACCCCGCACGCCACCGAGCTGGTCGTCCTCGACATGGCCGGTACCACCGTCGCCGACGACGGCCTCGTCGAGCGCGCCTTCGACGCCGCCGCCCGCCACCTCGGCGTCGTCCCCGGCAGCGACGCGCACGCCGCCATGCTCGACCACGTCCGCGCCACCATGGGCGAGTCGAAGATCTCCGTCTTCCGCCACCTCTTCGGTGACGAGGACGCCGCCCGGCGCGCCAACACCGCCTTCGAGGGCGCCTACGGCGAACTGGTCGGCGAGGGCCTGATCGCCCCGGTGCCCGGCGCCCGCGAGGCGATCGAGGCGCTGACCGCCGCCGGGCTGACCACCGTGCTGACCACCGGCTTCGCCCGCGTCACCCAGGACGCCATCCTGGACGCGCTCGGCTGGCACGACCTCGCCGCCCTCACCCTCTGCCCGGCCGACGCGGGCCGCGGCCGCCCCTACCCGGACATGGTCCTCACCGCCCTGCTGCGCACCCGCGCCACCGCCGACGTGGCCCGGATCGCGGTCGCCGGGGACACCTCGTACGACATGCTCAGCGGCTGCCGCGCCGGAGCCTCGGTCGTCGCCGGCGTGCTGACCGGCGCCCACGACGCGGCCCGGCTGACGGAGGCCGGCGCCACCCACGTCCTCGGCTCGGTCGCCGAACTGCCCGCACTCCTCGGGGTGGTGTGACATGACGGCACCGCTGGCGGCGCCCCCCTCGGGGATCCGCTTCGACGGCGTACGGGTCGCCTACGGCGACACCGTCGTCCTCGACGGCCTCGACCTGACCGTCGAGCCGGGTGAGTTCATGGCGCTGCTCGGGCCCTCCGGCTCCGGCAAGACCACCGCACTGCGCGCCGTCGGCGGTTTCGTCACCCCGCAGCGCGGCCGGATCCTGATCGGCGGCCGCGACGTCACCGACCTGCCGCCGTACAAGCGCGGCATCGGCACCGTCGTCCAGAACTACGCGCTCTTCCCGCACATGAAGGTCGCCGACAACGTCGCTTTCGGACTCAAGGCCCAGAAGGCGCCGCGCGCGGAGATCGCACCCCGGGTGCGCGAGGCGCTGGAGATGACCGGGATGGCCGGGTACGCCGACCGCCACCCCCGCGAACTCTCCGGCGGCCAGCAGCAGCGCGTCGCCCTCGCCCGCGCCCTCGCCATCCGCCCCGGCGTCCTCCTCCTCGACGAACCGCTCTCCGCCCTCGACGCCACCCTCCGCTCCGACATGATGGGCGAACTGGCCCGCCTCCACCGCGAGCTGCCGGACGTCACGATCCTCTACGTCACCCACGACCAGGTCGAGGCGCTGACGCTGGCCGACCGGATCGCCGTGATGGACGCCGCCCGGCTCCAGGACTGCGGCACCCCGCAGGAGCTCTACCGCCGCCCGCGCACCGCGTTCACCGCGTCGTTCGTCGGCACCGCCAACCTGCTGCCGGTCACCGTCGCCGACGACGGCGTCGACCTCGCCGGACAGCGGCTCGCCGTCCCCACGGGCGACGCCGTCCGCGGCGCCACCGCCACCCTCTGCGTCCGCCCGCACCTCGTCGGCGTCGGCACGGTCCCCGCGGCGGACGGCAACACCCTCCGCGGCACCCTCACCGGCATCCAGTGGCGCGGCGCCACCCACCGCCTCACCGCCGAGATCTCCGGCCACCGCGTCCTCGCCGACGTCCGCGAACTGCGCGAACCCCCGGCGATCGGCGCGGACATCGCCCTGCACTTCGCCCCCGGCGACGCCGTCCTCGTCCCGGCGCAGCTCGCCGGAGGCACCGATGTCTAGCGCCACCACCACCCGCCCCGCGACGGCGGCGCACCCGGCGGACGACACGGCGGGCACCCCGGCCCCCGGCAGGCGTCCGGCCCGCCGCCCCGGCGCCGCGCTCTGGGCGCTGCCGCCCGTCGCCGCCCTCGCGCTGGTCTTCCTCTATCCCCTGGCCCTGGTGGTGTGGCAGTCCTTCTCGCCGGAGGACGGCGGCCACTCCACCGCGCCGTACGCCGAGGTACTGGCCCAGGCGTCGTTCCGGGACGCGCTGGTGACGACGGTGGGGATCGCGGCGGGCGCCACCGCCGGCGCGGTCGTCCTCGGCTCGGTCCTCGCGCTGATCATCGCGTTCGTGCCGTTCCCCGGCGGCCGGGCCTTCGCCCGCTTCATCGACGTCTTCCTCTCCTTCCCCTCCTTCCTCATCACCCTCGCCCTCCTCTTCCTCTACGGCACCGTCGGCGTCGCCAACGGCCTGTGGACGGATGTCACCGGCGCGGCGAGCGGCCCCTTCGACTTCCTGCACACGCCCTGGGGCGTGCTGCTCGCCGAGATCACCTACTTCACGCCGTTCGTGATGCGCCCGCTGCTCGCCGCCTTCGCCCAGCTGGACACCGGCCAGCTGGAGGCCGCCGCCTCCCTCGGCGCCCGTCCGGCGCGGATCGTGCGGACGGTGATCCTCCCGGAGGCGCTGCCGCAGCTCGCCGCGGGCGGCGCGCTGGTCCTGGTGATGTGCCTCAACGAGTTCGGCATCGTGCTCTTCACCGGCGCCAAGGGCGTCGTCACCCTGCCGGTGCTCGTCTACACCAAGGCGATCCTCGACGGCGACTACACCGGCGCCTGCGTCGTCGCCGTCGTCAACATCGCCCTCTCCGTCGCCCTGTACGCCCTCTACCGGTACGTCATGGCGCGTACCGCAGCCGGAGGTCACCGCCGTGCTGCTGCATAGCAAGGCCGCCCGCCGCACCGCGTGGGCCGTCTTCCTGCTGCTCTTCCTGCCGCTCTTCGCCCTGCCGCTGCTGGTCATCGTCGCCGCGTCGTTCGCCACCGGCTGGAGCGGCGCCCTGCCCTCCGGCGTCACCCTCGCCCACTACCGCGACGCGGTCCACGGCGACTCCCTGGACGCGCTGCTGACCAGCGCCGCCACCGCGCTCGCCGCCAGTGTGCTGGCGCTGACCGCCGGCACCTGGGCCGCGCTCGCCGCCCAGCGGCTGCCCCGGCGCGCCCGCCGCGTCCTCGACGGACTCTTCCTGCTGCCCCTCGCGGTCCCGTCCGTCGTCGTCGGCCTCTCCCTGCTGGTCGCCTTCTCGCAGCCCCCGCTGCTCCTCAACGGCACCCCGCAGATCGTGATCATCGCCCACACGGTGCTGGTCACCGCCTTCGCCCACCAGTCCGTCGGCGCCGCCCTCACCCGCCTCGACCCGGCGTACGAACAGTCCGCCGCCGGTCTCGGCGCCCGCCCCGCCTATGTCCTGTGGCGGGTCAAGCTGCCGCTGCTGCTGCCGTCGCTGAGCGCCGCCGCCGGGCTCTGCATCGCCCTGTCCATGGGCGAGTTGAGCGCCACGATGATGCTCTACCCACCCGACTGGATGCCGCTGCCGGTCCAGATCTTCGCCGCCACCGACCGCGGCTCCCTCTTCGCCGGCGCCGCCCTCGCCGTCGTCCTGATGGCCGCCACCCTGCTCGCCCTGTTCGCCGTCTCCCGCCTCCGCACCCGCGCCGCCTACCGCTGACCGGCCCGGACCGTCCCCTCCTGGAGATCCGCCATGCGCCCCCGCCCCCGCCGCACCGTGCTCGCCGCCTGCGCCGCCGCCCTCGTCCTGCCCGCCGCGCTCACCGCCTGCGGCACCTCCGCCGACCCGAACGCCAAGGAGATCACCGTCTACAGCGCCGACGGGCTCCGCGGCGAGAAGGGCGACGGCTTCTACGACAAGGTCTTCAAGGACTTCGAGAAGCAGACCGGCATCAAGGTCAACTACGTCGAGAGCGGCTCCGGCGCCGCCGTCCAGCGCCTCGCCCGCGAGCGCTCCCACACCCAGGCGGACGTCGTCGTCACCCTCCCGCCCTTCATCCAGCAGGCCGACGGCAAGGGCCTGCTCGCCACCTACCGCCCCAAGGGCTCCGACCAGGTCGCCGCCGGTGACAAGGACCCGGACGGCCGCTGGACCTCGGTCGTCAACAACTACTTCTGCTTCATCCACAACACCGAGGAACTGCCGAAGCCCCCGAAGACCTGGCAGGACCTGCTCGATCCGAAGCTCAAGGGCAAGCTCCAGTACTCCACCCCGGGCGTCGCCGGTGACGGCACCGCCGTCCTCGTCAAGGCACTCCACGACTTCGGCTCCACCGACGCGGCGATGGCGTACTTCGCCAAGCTCCAGGCCAACAACGTCGGCCCGTCCTCCTCCACCGGCCAGCTCGCGCCCAAGACCGACAAGGGCGAACTCCTCGTCGCCAACGGCGATGTGCAGATGAACTACGCCAACACCACGTCCCTGCCGCACCAGGGCATCTTCTTCCCGGCGGCCAAGCCCGGCGCCAAGCCGTCCACCTTCGCGCTGCCGTACGCCGCGGGCCTGGTCAAGAACGCCCCGCACACCGCGAACGCCAAGAAGTTCCTCGACTACCTGCTCTCCGAGCCCGTCCAGCGCGAGGTCTCCGCGGTCGGCGGCGGCTTCGCCGCCCGCCAGGACATCAAGGCCACCGACGCCCACGCCACCGAACTGGCCGCCCTCATGAAGGGCGTCGACATCTTCGAGCCCGACTGGAAGGACATCGACAAGAACCTCCCCGGCCACCTCGACGCCTGGCGCAAGGCCACCGGCAGCTGATCCGCCGCCCGGGACGGGGCGCCCGCCGCCCCGTCCCGCCCGTCTCCCGGCGCACGTAGGCTGGTCGTACAGGCCCCGCCGGCACCGTCGGCGGCCCCTCAACACGTACGGCAGGAGTCCGGCAGTGGCAGAGCGCAAGCCGATCGAGTCATGGCTCACCGACATGGACGGCGTCCTGATGCACGAGGGCATCCCCGTCCCCGGTGCGGACGCCTTCATCAAGAAGCTGCGGGAATCCGGTCGCCCCTTCCTGGTCCTGACCAACAACTCCATCTACACGGCGCGGGACCTGCACGCCCGCCTCAACCGCATCGGCCTGGACGTGCCGGAGGAGAACATCTGGACGTCCGCCCTCGCCACCGCGAAGTTCCTCGACGACCAGCACCCCGGCGGTTCCGCCTACGTCATCGGCGAAGCCGGCCTGACGACCGCCCTCCACGAGGTCGGTTACGTCCTGACGGACACCGACCCGGATTTCGTGATCCTCGGCGAAACCCGCACGTACTCGTTCGAGGCCATGACGAAGGCGGTCCGGCTGATCAACGACGGCGCCCGCTTCATCGCCACCAACCCCGACGAGACGGGCCCCTCGGCGGAGGGGGCACTCCCCGCCACCGGGGCCGTCGCCGCGCTGATCACCGCGGCCACCGGCAAGAAGCCGTACTTCATCGGCAAGCCGAACCCCCTGATGATGCGGACGGCCCTGAACACGATCGGCGCGCACTCGGAGACCAGCGCCATGATCGGCGACCGGATGGACACGGACATCCTCGCGGGGCTCGAGGCGGGGATGGAGACCTTCCTCGTCCTCACCGGGCTGACCGCCAAGGACGACATCGGCCGCCACCCGTACCGGCCGACCCACGTCAGGGACTCCATCGCGGACCTGGTCGACCTGATCTGACGCAGCGGGCCCCGGCCGCCGGGCCCCGCTCACCTGAACGGGGCACCGGCACCGCGCCCCGGATGCGGGCGCCCGCATCCGGGCGGACCTTCGGAGTATGCGGAGGTTCACCATGCGCTCGCCACTGCTCACACTCTGTGCCCTGCTCGCGGTCCATGTGGCGGGCGGCGCCGCACTGGCCCCGCCCGCCCGCGCCGCGGCGGCCCGCACCACCGCCAGCGGCACCGCCGCCGAGATGAGCGGTGCCCAGGCGGTCGGCCTGGTCCTGGCCGGCGGCGCGATACTGATCATCGCCGGGCAACTGCTCCGGCTCCGGCTCCGCATCCGCCGCGAGCGCCAGGGCGGCGGCACCGATGACCACTGAGCTGCACCCCGTCCGGCCCCTCACCCGCCCCGCCGACCCGCCCCCACGCGCCGCACCCGGCCCCGGCCGCTGGTGCACCGGCGTGGCCTGGGCGGTACTGCTGCTCGGCCTCTGGCTCTGGGGCGGCGACGCCGCCGGCAGCGCCGCCGTCGCGCAGCTCACCGCCACCGGCGACATGGCCGCCGCCGGCCGCCCGCCAGGACCGGCGGCGCCCCGCACCGACCCGCCGCCACCCGCCGCCGGAGCGCCACGCGCCGCGCTCCTCCCCGGAGGCGTCCTCCCGCTCTCCGTGGCGCCGTGACGCCCGACGCCGCCGCGGAGCGACCGGATACGGGCATACGACGAAGGCCCCCACCGAAGTGGGGGCCTCTCGCCTGTCTGTGCGCCGCCAGGGACTCGAACCCCGGACCCGCTGATTAAGAGTCAGCTGCTCTAACCAACTGAGCTAGCGGCGCCTGCTGACCTGAAGAACTTTACACGACCCTCCGGGGCCCCTTTGACCACCTGGGGCCGTCCCGGGCCTTTTCATGCCTCCAGGGCCGGTGAGGTGCGTCACAGGGGCGTGCGGGGCCCGGAGTGCGGCGGCCCCGGCCGGGCCAAAGTCCCGTGATCTTGGGACCTTCGGCAGGTGGGCCGCCCGCCACGGTCTGTGAGGATCGAAACTGCGGCATTGCGCCATTGGCCGGACCTTCGAGGTGCGGCCCGGCGCGCCCCTTGCGAGGCTGGGACGGGAGCGGGGCGAGGCGCGAGCGGAGGAGGCGACAGCGGTGATGGGGTGTCAACGCAGGCTGCGAGCAGGCGCGATGAGGGCGGCGGGGTCCGCCGCGGTCCGGCACCGGGCCCGGCCGCCGGGCCGCGCCGGCGGCTCCGGACCGGCCGCCAGGAAGGCCGCCACCGGCCACCCGGCGCGATGGTCTCCGTCACTCGTCACCTGCACGGTGCAACCCCGCCACGCCCCCTCACGTCTGATTGGACGCGCACCCCACCCGGGTCCGCCGGGACCGTCCCTCCCTCGGAAAGGTTGATCGTCATGGTGTCGACAGCCAAGCGCACCCTCGACATGTCCCTGCTGCTCGGCCCGGACGACGAGGTGCCGGTGGCGGGCCGGTTCAGCTACCGCAGCGACCGTCCGTACGAGGTCGAGGTCGCCTTCATCAGCCGCGGGGAGACGGCCGCGACCTGGGTGTTCGCCCGGGAACTGCTGCTGGGCGGGGTGCACGGCGAGGTGGGCGAGGGCGACGTACGGGTGTGGCCGCAGACCGCGGCGAGCGGGCGGCGCCGGGTCCACATCGAGCTGTTCAGCGACGACAGCGTCTGCGAACTGTCGGTGCGGGCCCCGGAGCTGACCGCCTGGCTGGAGCAGACGGCGGCCATCGTGCCGCCCGGCGAAGAGGACCGGTACCTGGAGCTGGACACCCACCTGGCCCGGCTCCTGGCGGGGAAGTGCTGAGACGGCGATGACTGTGACGACGGTGAGGACGACGATGACGACCGGGACCACGACCGCCGAAGCCCCGGAGACGGCCACCCCTGCGCGGCGCCGCCCGGCCGCGCAGCGCACCGGCCGGTCCGCGACCGTCCCCCGGCAGGGCTCGGGCCTCGAGCTGCGGGCGACCGCCGGCACCGCGCCCGGCGACGCCGACCCCCGCGGTGACGCGCGCACCCACGACCCGCGGGCGCACGGCTTCCTGCCCGAGCGGCCGCCGGTCCGCAGCATGATCGGGACCTGGACCCTGCTGGACGCGCTGGCGCGGACGGCGGCGCTCGCGCCGAGCGCCGCGGACGCCGTCGCCGCGGTCGAACGCTCCGGCCGCGCCGGTGAGCTGACCGCGCTGCGCCAGCGGGTCTCCCGGCTCTCCCCGCGCAACGCCGAGGCCGCCGCGATGCGGATCGCCGTGATCGCGGTGGCCTGCGACTGGTCCGGGCTCGACCCGCAGGCCCCGGCCGCAAGACGCTGCGCCGACGGCGGCTTCCTCGACCTGTGGTCCGCCATCGCGCACCGCATCGACCACGACCAGTTCGTCGCGCTGCCCGCGCTCTCGCTCCACAACTGGGCCCCGGAGCGCAAGCCCCGCCGCCATCTGCCGATCGACCAACTCGCCCGCACCGAACAGCTCGTACCTATCGTGCGCTGGGCCCCGGAGAGCGAACCGCTCTGCCGCCTCGACCGGTTGATGCTCGCCGTGACCCGCCTGGAGGCGCACGGCATCTGGCTCTTCCGCCTCGCCGAAACCCTCGCCGGCCGCGCCCCCGACGACTCCTCCACCCCGACCGCGCTGCGCCGCCTGGTCCGCATCCAGCACGCCCTGCGCGCCCAACTCTGCGAGGAGACTGCCGAGTTGCTGGACGCCCCGGCCACCGCCCGGCAGTCCGAGGTGATCGGCACGCTCGCCGGACAGGGCGCCCTGGAGCCGCCCGTGCTCCAGGCGGCCGACGCGGTCCTCGGCATCGGCGGACGCCGCACGGGGGAGGGCGGCCGCCAGCTGCTCCGCCGCCATCTGCCGGCCCAGCACCGCGCCTGGCTCAGCGCCATGGACCGGCACTGCGCCCCGGTCCGCACCCTCGCCCACCGCGGCGGCCCCGACGCCGCCGTCTACCGCGAGGCCCAGGAGTCCCTGATCGCCCTGCGCCGCACCTACACCGCCCTGGTCCAGGCCGCCGCCGGCCCGACCCCCGCCTTCACCGCCGCGGCCGCCTGACCGCCCCTGCCCCACCGCGCCGTACGACGCCCCCACGGCCGTACGCCCTCCCCACCAGGCCGCCCGCCCCACTCCCGTACGGGATTCCCCCGGGGCGGCGGCCTTTCGGGTTCCGGCCCCGGCCCCCTGCCGCGGCCGCCCGCCGAGCCCGGCCGCACCCGGACAACCGCGCAGGTCACACCGGGCCCCGCCGCGCCGCCCGCCGCTGCCGCACCCGTGCCGCTCCGGCCGTGCCTGGTCTCTCCGGACCGCGGAACCAGGAATCCCGGTTGTTATTGGTCTGGACATGTCGAGCATCCACTCGTAGCCTCACGTTGGTCTAGACCGCACCGCACATTCCCCCTGTCGTCGGAACTCCCCACGTTCTCCAGGAGTGAACTATGCGCAAGAGGTTCAGTGCCGCCCTGATCGGCCTCGGCGTCGTCGGCGCCTCCCTGTTGTCCACCAGCAGCGCCTCCAGCCACGGCTACAGCGACGCCCCCGTCAGCCGCCAGCAGCTCTGCGCCAAGGGCACCGTCAAGGACTGCGGCGCCATCCAGTACGAACCGCAGAGCGTCGAGGGCCCCAAGGGCTTCCCGGGCGCCGGCCCCGCCGACGGGAAGATCTGCTCCGGCGGCAAGGACGGCTTCGCCCAGCTGGACGATCCGCGCGGCGGCGCCTGGCCCACCACCAAGCTCACCGGCGGCCAGGGCTACACCTTCCAGTGGCGGCTGACCGCACGTCACGCCACCACGGACTTCGAGTACTTCATCACCAAGGACGGCTACGACCCGAGCAAGCCGCTCACCCGCGCCGACCTGGAGCCCGAGCCGTTCATGACCGTCCCGATGGGCGGCAAGCAGCCGGACGCCACCTGGCAGCAGCAGGGCACCGTGCCCACCGGCAAGAAGGGCCACCACATCATCCTGGGCGTCTGGAACATCGCCGACACCGGCAACGCCTTCTACTCCTGCTCGGACGTCGACCTCTCCTGACCCGGTGACCGCCGTACGGCGGGCCCGCCGACGCAGGCGTCCCCACCGGCGGATGCCGGGTGCCCGTTCACCCCGGCCGTCCGTCCGCCGCCCCGTCCGGCCCGCCGTGCGGCCCCGGCCCGGCTCGCGCGTCCCCGATCCGTACGGGATCCCGTACGGGTGGCGGGCCGGGCACCCCACCGGAAGCCGGACGTCCGCCCGGGATGACCCCGGGCGCGCTCCCCGTACGCCCCCTGTACGCCGGGACGGAACTGGTCACCGTGCACGTGCAGGGGCGCACGCCGGTGCCGGAACGCCGAAATGGGCGCCTCCGGAAAAACCGGAGACGCCCATTTCACAGGTGCGCCGCCAGGGACTCGAACCCCGGACCCGCTGATTAAGAGTCAGCTGCTCTAACCAACTGAGCTAGCGGCGCGCGCTGACAAAAGAAATACTACCTGCTTCCGAGGGGTGCTCCCGACCACCCCGTCCGCCGGGCCCCGAGGTGCCCCGCCGCAGGTCAGATCGCCAGCGACAGCAGGACCGGGGTGGCCCGGCGGTTCAGCGCATCGGCCGCCTGCCGCAGCCGGTGGGCGTTCTCCAGCGGCATCGACAGCGCCAGGCAGCCCACCGACGCACCCGCCGTGATCGGCACCGCGGCGCAGACCGTGCCCACGGCGTACTCCTGGATGTCGAGCACCGGGACCGTCGGCGGCTGGCTGTCGAGCTTGTGCAGCAGGATCTTCTCGTTGGTGATCGTCCGCGAGGTGAGCCGGGCGGTCTTGTGCCGGGCCAGATGGTCCTTGCGCCCGTCGTGGTCCAGCTGCGCCAGCAGACACTTGCCGACCGCGCTGGCGTGCGCGGTACGGCGGAACTCCGCCCACTCGTTGACCTTGGGGGCGAGCGGACCGTCCGCGTAGTGCAGGATCTTGACCTCGCCGTCGATGTACCGGCTGATGTAGACCGCCGCGCCCACCGAATCCCGCAGGTCGTCGAGGGTGATCTGGAGCTTGTCGCGGAGCGCCTGATCGCGGTCGCCGCCGGTGCCGAGCAGCAGGAGCGATTCGCCGACCACGTACGACCCGTCCGGCAGCTGCTCGACGTACCCCTCGCGCCGCAGCATCGTCAGCATCTGCGCGAGATGGGTGGCGGGCAGGTGGGTGTGGCGCGCGATCTCGACATCGGTCACGCCGCCGCTGTGCCGGGACACCGCTTCGAGCACGCGCAGGGCGTGCTGCACCGAAGCGAACGGCGCGGTCGGATCGGGCTTCAGCGCCACGGTGGCCCCCTAGCAGGTCGGTACCGCTTGCGTCGTCTCCGCCGCCGTCGGGCGTGAGCGGCGCGTCCCGCCGGCGGGACGCCTATCACGATAGCCGCCAACGACCCCCGGTGGAGAGGGGCTTGACCGAAAACCACGCTCCGCGGGTGACCCGCACGTGCGTTCCGGTGGCATGGCATATGCCATGGTCACAGGCGTGCGGCGGGCCCGGACGGTGCGGAGCCCGGCCGCCGGGACGGGGCCGGGCTCCGCTGAGCGGGCACGATCGCGGTCACAGCACCGCGCCGAGGAACTCCCGGGTCCGCTCGTGCTCGGGGTCGGTGAAGATCTTCTCCGGCGGACCGGACTCGATGACCCGGCCCGCGTCGAACATCAGCACGTCATCGGAGATGTCCCGTGCGAAGGACATCTCGTGGGTCACGCAGAGCATGGTGATGTCCGTGGTGTGGGCGATGTCCCGGAGGACGTCGAGGACTCCGGCCACCAGCTCCGGGTCGAGCGCCGAGGTGACCTCGTCCAGCAGCAGCACCTGCGGCCGCATCGCCAGTGCGCGGGCGATGGCCACCCGCTGCTGCTGACCGCCGGAGAGCTGCGTCGGGTACTTGTCGAGGTGCGCGGTCAGCCCCACCAGGTCGAGCAGCCCGCGGGCCCGCTCCTCCGCCTCGTCCTTGCCCAGCCCCAGCACGTGCACCGGCGCCTCGGTGATGTTGCGCAGCACCTTCATGTTGGGGAAGAGGTTGAACTGCTGGAACACCATGCCGATGTTCTTGCGGACCTCGCGGAGGTGCTTCTCACCCGCGGGTATCAGCCGCCCGCCCTTCTCCTCGTGGGTGAGATACGTGTCGCCGACCTTGATGGTGCCCTCGTCCGGCTTCAGCAGCGTCATCAGCAGCCGCAGGATCGTCGTCTTGCCGGAGCCGGACGGGCCGATCAGCGTGACGTGCTTGCCCGCCGAGACCGTGAAGTCCAGCGCGTCCAGGACGGTGTGGGCCCCGAACCGCTTGGTGACGCGGTCGAAGCGGATCAGCTCGGTGCCGCCGGCGGCGGCGTCCTTCGGGAGGTGGGTGTCAGCGGACAAGGCGGCGCTCCAGGGCTCGCAGGAGGAGGGAGGTCGGGTACGAGATCACGATGAACAAGGCGCCGACGACGGTGATCGGCTCCATGTAGTCGAAGGTGGTCGCGCCGATGGTGTTCGCCTGGAAGAGCATGTCGCCCACGGTGATGGCGGCCAGCATCGGTGTGTCCTTGAACATCGCGATGACGTAGTTGCCGAGCGCGGGGACCACCCGGCGCAGCGCCTGCGGCAGGATCACCGCGGTCCAGGTGCGCCGGCGCGGCAGGTTCAGCGCGAGCGCCGCCTCCCACTGTCCGGCGGGGACCCCGTCGATCCCGGCGCGGTAGACCTCGGCGGTGTACGTCGAGTAGTGCAGCCCGAGCCCGATGACGCCGGTGACCAGCGGGGAGAAGGTGAGCCCCCAGCTCGGCAGCACGAAGAAGAGGAAGAAGAGCTGCACCAGCAGCGGGGTGTTGCGGACGAACTCGACGACCGCGCCGACCGGCCATGTCACCCAGCGGCTCGGCGACCGCAGTGCGAGCGCCCAGACCAGGCCCAGTGCGAACGAGACCAGCGACCCCAGCAGCGTCGCCTCGACGGTGACGCCGAGCCCCTTGAGCAGGTCGGGCAGGATGTCGCCGACGTACCCCCATGACCAGGTGTTCACGGCTTGCCACCTCCGGCGGCCGGTGCGGCGGTGCCCACGGCGGCGGGGGTGCGGGAGAACAGGCCGCCGGAGGACTCCGGGGCCTTCCCGACGGACGCCTTGGCCCGCCGCTCCACCAGCCGCATGATCCGGGTCACCGCGAACGCGATGACGAAGTAGAGGACGAGGATGATCCCGTAGACCTGGGCGCTCTCACCGGTGGAGAGCCGGGCGAGCTTCGCCTCGAAGGTCAGCTCGCCGATGGAGAGCAGCGACGCCAGGGCGGTGCCCTTGAGCAGTTCGACCAGCAGGTTGGTGAAGGGCGGCATCATCTCGGGGAACGCCTGCGGGAGCAGGACCTTCCGCATCCGCTGCCAGGGCGTGAAGCTCAGCGCGACGGCCGCCTCCCGCTGGGCGGGCGCCACCGCGGCCAGTGCGCCGCGCACCACCTCGGAGCCGTACGCGCCGTAGGACAGGCCGAGGGCGAGGGTGCCGGCCCATACTCCGGCCAGCTGCCAGCCGAGCAGCGGCAGGGCGAAGAACAGCCAGAACATCAGGACCAGCGCCGAGGTGCCGCGGAAGATCTCCACGTAGGCACCGGACAGGAAGCGCACCACGCGCAGCCGGGAGGTGCGGGCGATGCCGATGCCGAACGCGACCACGGCGGCCAACGCGGCGCTGTAGACCATCAACTGGACGGTGATCCACACGCCTTTGAAGAAGAGTTCCCACAGTGCTCCGGTCACCGTTTGCACAGCTCCTTCGTCGTGAGATCGGTCATGAAGTCCTCGGTGAATCCGAACGGCCGTACCAGGCGCAGGAGTTCACCGCTCCGCTTCATCGCGTGCAGCTCGCGGTTGAATGCGTCGCGCAGCCGTGTCTCACCGATCCGGAACCCGTAGCCGCCGCCGTCGCGCTGCGGGACGCCGGCCACCTCCGGGGTGAACGGTTCCGTCATCTCCACCCGCGGGTGGCGGCCGGTCTTCAGCGCCTCGATCATCGCGAGCGCGGTGCCCGCGAAGCAGTCGATGCGCCCCGCCTCCAGCGCCTCCATCCCGGCGATCGTGTCGCCGTAGGTCTGGACGGTGCTCTTGTGCACGCCGTTGCCGACCGCGTAGTCCAGCTCCGCGTAGCCGACGCCGGTGCCCATCCGGAACCCGCCGCGGGCGATGTCCCGATAGGAGTGAATTTTCTTCGGATTCCCCTTAGGGACGAGAAATCCGTCCTTCGACTCGTAATCCGGATCGGAGAAGAGGACGGCCTGGCAACGGGCCTTGTTGATGAACATTCCGGCGACGATCACGTCGAACTGGAAGGAATGCAGTCCCGGGACCAGGGCGCCGAATTCGACCGGTACCGGCTCGAAATTCCGGACACCCAGTTTCTTGAAGACGGTACGGGCGACGGCGGGTGCCTCGCCCGTCAGCTCGCCGTTCCTGTCGATGTACGCGTAGGGCGCCTCGCCGGCGATCCCCATCCGTACCGTGCCGCGCTCCCGCAGATCATCGAGGAGATGCCCCCCGTCCGTGGCGCCGGTGACATCGACCCGGGCGCACCCGGTCGCCGCCGTCAACGCGCCTGCCGCACCGAAAGCCGCCGCTCCTGTCAACAGCGAGCGGCGGCTCATTCCTCTGACACTGATGCCTGAATCTTTCCCCTGTGGTGGCGCCATGGGCGCGCGGCTACCCGAACTGTTCGAACGTATGCCGATCGTTTCCAGCCCCTGAGGGAAGTGCCCCTCGTACGTAGCGTAATTCCCTTATCACCGCCTACGGTGAAGAGTGCCGGATAAGCCGTATCGGGAACCGCATGGGCGATTGACGGTCGTGTGCGGCGGTGTGGGCCGGTACGCCGTCGGGCCGGTCGGCGGGGTTTTCCGCGGGCCGGACGGAATTCACCGATTCGCCCGGCGCCGCCCTCCCGGATTCCGGGCGGCGGTGCCGATAGGCAGGCGGTAGGGCCTGCCGCAGGGCGCATCCGCGAGGCCCGCGCGGCGAGCACCCCGCGCCGCCCTGCGGACCGCGCCCGGTATCTCACGGACCGAAGGAGGCCCCCATGGCCGACCGTTACCTCGACGTCTCGCTGGACAAGCGCGGCGTCCACTGCACCGCCCGGCTGCTCGACGACCGCGCGCCGCTCACTTGCGCCGCCGTCTGGGACGCGCTGCCGCTGGGCGGCGACGCGTACCACGCCAAGTACGCACGCAACGAGATCTACACGCTCCTCGCGCCGTTCGCCGCGCAGGAACCCCCGCTGGAGAACCCCACGATCACCCCGATCCCCGGTGACCTGTGCTACTTCACCTTCAGCGGCACCGAGTTGGGCACCTCCTCGTACGGCTACGCCGCCGGGTCCGAGGCCCACGGCGGGCCCACCGTCGTCGATCTCGCGCTCTTCTACGAACGGAACAACCTGCTCATCAACGGTGACGCGGGCTGGATCCCGGGCATCGTCTGGGGCACCGTCGTCGAGGGTCTCGACCGGATGGCCGACGCCTGCCAGGACCTGTGGCGGGCCGGTGCGGTGGGGGAGAGCCTGAGCTTCCGCCGGGCGTAGACGGGCGGCGCGGAGCGGGCGCGCGGGCCGGGGCGCGGGGCGTGCGGGAGCGGTCCGCGCGCCCCGCGCCCTCACCCCCAGGCCGCCGGGATCTTCGCCACCCCCGCCTCGTACAGCGCATGCGCCGCGCGCAGCACCAGCGCGTCCTCGTGGCGGGCTGCGATCAGCTGCACGCCGATCGGCAGCCCGTCGCGGTCCATGCCGCAGGGGACCGTCGCGGCGGGCTGCTGCGTCATGTTGAACGGGTAGGTGAACGGCGTCCACCCCGTCCAGCGCTCCAGCCCGGAGCCGGGCGGCACCTCGGCGCCCGCCGCGAACGCCGTGATCGGCTCCGTCGGCGTCACCAGCAGGTCGTACGTGGTGTGGAAGCGGCCCATCGCGGTGCCGAGCGCCATCCGGGTGTCGACGGCGGCGAGGTAGTCCAGCGCGCCGTACCGGGCGCCGAGGGCGCAGATCTCCGCGAGCCCCGGGTCCAGCAGCTCCCGCCCGGCCGGGTCCAGATGCTCCACCACCCGCGCCGCCCCGCTGAACCACAGCGCATGGAACGCCTCCACCGGGTCCGCGATCGGCGGATCGGCCTCCTCGACGTGCGCGCCCAGCGACTCCAGCGTCCCCACCGCCGAGCGCACCGCCGCCGCCACGTCCGGCGCGACCGGCACGTCCCAGCCGAGCGACGGGCTGTACGCCACCCGCAGCCCGGCCACCGGCTCCGCCAGGGCCGCCTGGAAGGAGCCGGTGGCCGGCCCCAGGTGCGACCAGTCGCGCGGATCGGGCGCGCTGATCACGTCCAGCATCAGCGCCGCGTCCGCCGCGTCCCGCGTCATCGGTCCGACGTGCGAGAGCGTCCCGAACGGGCTCGCCGGGTACAGCGGCACCCGCCCGTACGTCCCCTTCAGTGCGAAGACGCCGCAGAACGACGCGGGGATACGGACCGAGCCGCCGCCGTCGGTGCCCAGGCTCAGCGGCCCGGCGCCCAGCGCGAGCGCCGCCGCGCTGCCGCCGCTGGAGCCGCCGCAGGTGCGCGCCGGGTCGTACGGATTGCCCGTCACGCCGTTGCGCGGGCTGTCGGTGACGCCCTTCCAGCCGAACTCGGGGGTGGCGGTCTTGCCGAGGAAGACCGCGCCCGCCTCCCGCAGCCGGGCCACCGACGGCGCGTCCTCGTCCCACGACGTGCCGTCCGGGGAGAGCGTCAGCGAGCCCCGCAGGGTCGGCAGGCCCCGGGTGAGCAGCAGGTCCTTGACGGTCACGGGGACGCCGTCGACGGGTCCGGCCGGGCACCCGGCGCGCCAGCGCTCCTCGGCGGCGCGGGCCCCGGCGATGGCCCCCTCGGCGTCGATCAGGACGAACGCGTTGGTCCGCTCCTGCGCGGCCCCGGCCCGCTCCAGCGTGGCGGTGACCGCCTCCACGGGCGAGAACGTACCGGCGGCGTACCCGTCGGTGAGCTGCCGGGCCGAGAGTGTGGCGAGCCGGTTCGGTGCGGTCATGGGGCGTCCTCCGGTCGGGCGGCCGCCCCGGTGGCGGGGCGGGGGCGGTTGGCGACGGGTACCCGGACGGGGCCGGGTGCCGGGGGCGGACGGGCCCGGGTCAGCGCACCGGGACGTAGCCGAGCCGTTTGTCGACGACGTTCTCCAGCGGTTCACCGGCCGCCCAGCGGTCGAAGTTGTCCGCGAACTGCTCGGCCAGCGCCTCGCGCCAGCCCAGGGTGTCGCCGCTCATGTGCGGCGAGACGATCAGGCCCGGTGCCTCCCACAGCGGGCTGTCCGACGGCAGCGGCTCCTGCTGGAAGACGTCGAGGGCGGCGCCCGCGAGGTGCCCGGAGCGCAGCGCCGCGACGAGCGCGCCCTCGTCGACGAGCGGACCCCGGCCGACGTTGACGAAGTGGCACCCGGGGCGCATCGCGGCGAACGCCTCCGGGCCGAACAGGCCGCGGGTCGCGTCGGTCAGCGGCGCCGCGCAGACGACCCAGTCGGCGCCGCCCAGCAGCGGGTGCAGCGCCTCGGCCGCCCGCACCGTGCCGAACTGCGGATCGCCGGTGCGCTCCCGGCGGCCCACCAGATCGACGGTGACGCCGAGCGCCTTGAGGGTGGTGCCGACGGCGCGGCCGATGGGGCCGGAGCCGACCACCACGGCGTGCGTCCCGGCGAGCCGCCGGGTGTCGCGGTGGTGCCAGCGCCGCTGCCGCTGGAGCTCCCAACTCCCGTGGAAATCCTTGGCGAAGGCCAGCACGAGCCCGGCGACGTACTCCGCGATCGGCTGCTCGAAGACGCCGCGGGCGTTGGTCACCAGCGTGTCGTCGGCGACCAGCGCCGGGCACAGCAGCCGGTCCACCCCGGCGCTCGCGGTGTGCACCCAGCCGGGCCGCGGCCCCTCGACCGGCCATGCCTCGCGGATCGCATCGGAGGTGAAGTCCCAGGCCAGCAGCACATCGGCGGTGCGCAGCCGGTCGGCGAGCGTGTCCGGGTCGGCCTGCACCAGCCGGGCCCGGCCGGTGAGCCGGTCCAGCTTCGGCGGCGGGTCGGAACCCAGAACGAGAACGGTGCTTTCGGTGCTTCCGGTGCTTTCGGACATGGGCCAGAACCGTTCTGAGACGTGTACCGGGCGAGGGCGGCGGGGCGGACGGGCCCCACGGGCAGCGTACGGCGGCGAGCGGCGGCGGGCCGGTGGACGAGCGGGGGAGCGACGGTACGACAGGAGGCCGAGGGATGTCGGAGATGTGAGGATTGACCACGCTAAGAAGTCGTATCTACCGTGTCAACAACGGCACTGTCCCGACGTCCCGGCTCGTACCCGGCTGCTCTCTTCCTCTCTGGCCACCGTTTGGCCACTGCCCTTCGTTCTCCTAGGGGCTTACATGGACGTCTCCTTTCTCGGTGGCCCTCAGCCTCAGCTCGGCGTGGGCGTCGTCGCACCGTTCGACTTCGCCCTCGACCGTGAGCTGTGGCGCTGGGTACCGGACGACGTGTCCCTCCACCTCACCCGTACCCCGTTCGTCCCCGTCGAGGTCAGTCTCGACCTGGCCCGTATGGTCAGCGAACACGAAACGCTGCGCGCCGCCGTCGAGGCGCTGAGCGCGGTCTCCCCGCAGGTCATCGCGTATGCCTGTACGTCCGGAAGTTTCGTCGGCGGGCTCGCGGGCGAGCGGGCGATGACGGCGGCCATGGTCCAGGCGGGGGCGGTCCCCTCCCTCACCACCTCGGGCGCGCTCATCGAGGCGCTGCGGGAGCTGGACGCCTGGCACGTCGCCGTGGTCACGCCGTACACGCGATCGGTCACCGACTCCCTGGAGGCGTTCCTCGGCGAGGCGGGCATCACGGTCACCGGGCGTGCCTACCTCGGCCTGACCCGGCACATCTGGCAGGTTCCCTACCGCGATGTCGTCGCGATGGCCCGCACCGCGGTGGGCGAGGGCACCGACGCCCTCTTCATCAGCTGCACCAACCTCCCGACGTACGACGCCATCCCGCAGTTGGAGGCGGAGTTGCGGATGCCGGTGATCTCGGCCAACCAGGTCACGCTCTGGGCCGCACTGCGGGCGATCGGCGTCCGGGCGGTCGGGTCGTACCAGGCGCTGCTCGACCCGGTGGCGCGCGCCGGTCCCGCCGGGATGACGTCCGCCCCGCCCGTACCACCCGCCCCGGAGGTGCCCGGCACCCGGCCGGACGCGCCGCCGGAGTCCGACCCGGAGGTCCCGCCGGAGCCGGACGCCGCCCCGCCCGACGCCGCCCGCACGGCCCCGCCCGGTGAGCCACCGGACGCCGACCCCGCGGAGGGCCGCACGCGAAAAGCGCGGGCCCGGCGGGGAGGTACCCGCCGCTGACCCCGGAGCGGCCCCCGGGCGCGCGGACCGCGGCCCGCGCGCCGTCCGAACCCGCCCGCGCGCCGGACCCCGGCGCCCCGTTCCCCGCCCCGAGCCCCCACCCAAGGGAGAACCGCATGACCACGGTCGGCTTCCTCTACCCCGGCCACTCCGCCGAGGACGACTACCCCCGCCTCGCCGCCCTCCTCGGTGAGGGCATCGCACTGCCGCTGGTCCACACCGACATCGGCGAGGACGCCCACCGGGTGGACGCGCTGCTGGAGATGGGGTCGGCGGCGCGGCTCGCCGCCGGCGTCGACGAGCTGCGCGCCCTGGGCGCCGAGGCGGTCGTCTGGGCCTGTACGAGCGCCAGCTTCGTCTTCGGCTGGGAGGGCGCCCAGGAGCAGGCCCGGGAGCTGTCCGTCGCCGCCGGGCTGCCGGCGTCCAGCACCTCCTTCGCCTTCACGCACGCGGTCCGGGCGCTCGGGCTGCGCCGCGTCGCGGTCGCCGCGACCTACCCCACCGACGTCGCGGAGCTGTTCCGGGCCTTCCTGAAGGCGTCCGGCACCGAGGTCGTCGCGACCCGGGGCAGCGGCATCGTCACCGCCGCCGAGGTCGGCACCTGGGGCCGCGACGAGGTGCTGGCGATGGCCCGGGCGGGCGACCACCCGGCCGCCGAGGCGGTCCTGCTGCCGGACACCGCGCTGCACACCGCGGCGTATCTGCAGGACCTCGAAAACGAGCTGGACAAGCCGGTCCTCACCGCCAATCAGGTGACGGTCTGGGAGGGCCTGCGCCTGCTGGGCCGCACCGTCGAACACCCCGCCCTGGGCACGCTCTTCACGGCCGCCGCCCACCGGGAGGGCTGAGGCGGGGCCGCCCACCGGGAGCGGACCCGGTACGTCTTCCGGTGCCCCCGCCGCCCTCGGGCCGGGGGCACCGCCACGTCACCCAGGGGTGGATTCACGGGAACGGGTGAACCGGGTCCGGGAATAACCGGAGCGCATCTCCGGTTATGGTGGCCGCAGACCGGCGAAGCGAGGAGGCCCCGCCCGTGAGCGGCGACAGTGACCAGCAGCAGCCCGACGAGATCCGCGGCACCGCCCGGGGCGATGCGCCCGTCCCGCTGTCCGTGCTCGACCTCGTGACGGTCGGCGCGGGCAGCTCCGCGACGGACGCCGTCCGCACCGCCGTCGACCTCGCCCGGATCGCCGAGCGCCGCGGCTTCCACCGCTACTGGGTCGCCGAACACCACTCCATGCCCGGCGTCGCCTCGTCCTCCCCGGCCGTGCTCCTGGCCCATCTCGCCGCGCACACCGACCGCATCCGCCTCGGCTCCGGCGGCGTGATGCTGCCCAACCACGCACCGCTGGTCATCGCCGAGCAGTTCGGCACCCTGGAGGCGATGGCCCCCGGCCGCGTCGACCTCGGCCTCGGCCGCGCCCCGGGCACCGACGGCGCCACCGCCGCGGCCCTGCGCCGTACGGAGCGGCTCCATGAGGGTGCCGATGAGTTCCCCCAGCAGCTGTCCGAGTTGACCCGCTTCCTGGACGGCACTTTCCCCGACGGCCACCCGTACGCCCGGATCCACGCGGTCCCCGGGCCGGTCCAGGCGACCTCGCCCGGTGGCGTGCAGTCACCGCACCGCCCGCCGCTCTGGCTCCTCGGCTCCTCCGGCTTCAGCGCCCGGCTGGCCGGGACCCTGGGCCTGCCGTTCGCCTTCGCCCACCACTTCTCGGCCGCCAACACCGTGCCCGCCCTCGACCTCTACCGCGCGTCCTTCCGCCCCTCCGAGGTGCTCGCCGAGCCGTACGCCCTGATCGGCGTCGCCGCGCTCGCCGCCGAGGACGAGCGGGAGGCCCGCCGCCAGGTGATGACCGGCGCGCTCTCCATGCTCCGGCTGCGCACCGGCACCCCCGGCCTGGTGCCGAGCCCCGAGGAGGCCGCCGCCCATCCGTACAACTCCCACGAGCGCGATTTCGTCGACGGCTGGCTCGCCAACATCGTCCACGGCACCCCCGACGCCGTCCGCCAGGGCCTCGACGCCTTGGTCGAACGCACCGGCGCCGACGAGCTGATGCTCACCGCCAACGCCCACGGCGGCGCCACCCGGCTGCGCTCCTACGAGCTGATCGCCGACGCGTACGGACTGCCGCGCGGCTGAGCCGGAGCCGCAGCCCCGCGGCCCCGCACACAGCCGGTGCGGGGCCGCGGTCAGAAGTCGTCGGTGCGGCCGTCCGCGTCGAGCAGGGCGGTGATCCGCTCCGGGGCCAGCGGCCGGGCGTAGAGCCAGCCCTGGCCGGTGTCGCAGCCGATCCGCCGCAGCCGCGCCGCCTGCTCGGCGCTCTCCACGCACTCCGCGGTGACCGTCAGCCCGAGCCGGTGCGCCAGCGCGACCAGCGCCTCCACGATCGTTTCATCGGCCGGATTCGGATGCTCCTGTGACCGGAAACCGCTGACGAACGAGCCGTCGAGCTTCAGGACGGAGACCGGCAGCCGGCTGAGGTAGGCGAGGTTGGAGTAGCCGGTGCCGAAGTCGTCGATGGCGATCCGGACGCCCATGTCGCTCAGCGCCTGCAGCGCCTGGAGCGGACGCCCGGCCGAACCCATCACCGCCGACTCGGTCAGCTCCAGCTGCAACAGCTCCGGCGGCAGCTCGGTCGCCGCGAGGATCCCGGCCACGTCCGCGACGAGGTCGGAGTCCCAGACCTGGCGCACGGCCACGTTGACGCTGACGAACAGCGGCCGGGCGGCGGGCCGCTCCAGCTGCCAGGCGCGGGCCTGACGGCAGGCGGTCTCCAGCACCCAGCGGCCCAGTTCGACGATGGAACCGTTCTCCTCGGCCAGCGCGATGAACCGATTCGGCGCCAGCGTGCCGAACTGCGGATGACGCCAGCGCACCAGCGCCTCCACCCCCTCGGCCCGCCCGTCGCCCAGCCCCACCAGCGGTTGGTACTCCAAGGTGAACTCGCCGCGGTCCACCGCCGGACGCAGCGTGCTGGACAGCGCCTGACGGGTCATCCGGTGGGCGTTGCGCTCGGGGTCGAAGAGCGTCCAGCGCGCCTTGCCGTCCTCCTTGGCCCAGTACAGCGTGGTGTCCGCCGCCTGCATCAGACCGGTGGCCGTCGTGCCCGCCGCGGTCCGCTCGACCACGCCGATGCTGGCCGACACCGAAAGGCGCTGCCCGGCCAGGTCGAACGGCTGCTGAAGCGCGTCCAGCGCACACTGCGCCAGCTCCGCCACCTGGTCGGTGCCGGTGGAGTTCTCCACCAGCAGCGCGAACTCGTCACCGCCGAGCCGGGCCACCAGATGGCCGCGCGAGGGGTCGTCGCCCCGGACGCCGGTCCGCTCCGCGCAGCGGCTCAGACGCTGCGCCACCGCGCTCAGCAGCCGGTCGCCGACGCGGTGGCCGAGCGTGTCGTTGACGGCCTTGAAACCGTCGAGGTCGAGGTAGCACAGGCCGATGCGGCCGGTCCCCGACGGCTCGAACGACGCGGCCTCCAGCGCCGAGGACAGCCGCTCGAAGAAGAGCGCGCGGTTGGGCAGCCGGGTCACCGGGTCGTGCATCTGCAGATGCCGCACCCGGGCCAGCAGATCGTGCCGGTCGCTGCTGTCGGCCACGGTCAGCAGGAACCGTGCGCCGTCCGGCAGCGGTTCCACGCCGACCTCCACCCAGAGGGTCTGGCCCGCCGGGTGCTTGAGGCGGCGGGTGCAGCGCAGCCGGTCGCTGCGGCCGCACAGCACCTCGCGGTAGGCGGTCCACAGCCGCGGGTCGGAGCCGAGGTCGGCGAGGTCCGCGGCGGCGGCCGAGGTGAGCTGTGCCGGGGCGGTGCCGAGCAGTTCGCCGAAGGCGGGGTTGGCCGCGATGATCAGGCCGTCGCCGTCCAGCAGGGCCATCGGCAGCCGGGCGGTGTGGAACGCGGCGCGGTAGTCGCCGAACGCCGTGGCCGGGCCCTCGTGGGCGAGCGCCGGGAGACGGCCCGCGGTGCGCTCGGCCCGTACACCGGATTCGTTGGTCGTACCCTTACGCTCCGTCACGGAGTCAAGCGTCACTCCGGGCGTGCGGCCCGGCCTGTCGGGGTGTCCGCTCACTGCTCGCTCCCGCATGGCGCTGGTCTCGTGACGGAGGGGGGAATCCGCGCTGGAAAGTGTGGCGATCATAGAGGCTGCCGCGGCGGACGAGCCAGCGACAGCGCCGTGATCATCGGCACGGGTGACGGAAGTTCAGCCAATTCTGCCCGGCTGTGTTCGTCGGAGTCCGCCGGAAACGACGCGAGGGACGCGTGTGACGTTCCGTGACGGAGCAGCGGTGGGGTGCCGCTCACTCATCCGGCCGCGGAAACAGGACGAACAGCTTTAAATCACCACAGGGTGGGAGGGGTGTCCGAATCCCGTCCCCGGAGGTCGATGTGGTGCGCCCCCAGCCGCCCGACAGGGCCGAACCGCGTCGGCTGCGCCGTGTCGTCGCGGTCGCCACCTCGCTGACCGCACTCATAGCGACCTCCATCGTCGCCGGTCCCGCCACCGCCTCGGAAGCCACCCTCTCGTGCGCCCTCGGCCGCACCGACGTCCACCACTCCGAGGGGCTGGACACCTGGAACTCCGCCTACCCCCGCCCGCGCGGCACGCTCGACGCGGTGATGATCTTCCTCTCGTTCCCCGACTCCACCCCCGTCGCCGGCGCCGGTGAACTCGCCCGGAACTACTTCCCGGCCACCTCCCGCTTCTTCGACCACGCCTCGTACGGCAAGTTCCGGCTCCGCCCGCACCTCCACCAGAAGTGGGTACGGATGCCGCACCGCTCCACCGACTACGGGATACGGCGCGACTGGGCCACCGACAGCCGGGCGGCCTACCTCCGCGACGCGGTCGCCGCCGCCGACCCCACCATCGACTACAGCCGCTACGACATCGTCTACTTCGTCGCCGACCCGGACGCCCCCGGCGTCGACTCGGACGCCACCAAGGTCGTCAACCTCGACCAGCCGATGCGCGCCGACCACACCGACCTGCGGCGCTTCGTCACGGTCTTCGAGCAGAACCCGCCGGACCGCAACGTCCTCGCCCACGAGACCAGCCACGTCTTCGACCTGCCGGACCTCTACCACCGCCCCGAGCGCGGCAAGGGCGACTGGGACACCTATGTCGGCGACTGGGACCTCATGGGCAGCCAGTTCGGGCTGGCCCCCGACCCGTTCGGCTGGCACCGGTGGAAGCTCGGCTGGCTGACCGACAACCAGGTCGACTGCGCCGGACTCACCGGCACCGGCTGGCACACCCTGCGTCCGCTGTCCGCCCCCATGGAGCCCGGCGACGAACGCCGCTCCCGGCTCCTGGTGGTCCGCACCGGACGGGACACCGCCCTCGCCGTCGAGGCGCGCGACGCGAGCGGCAACGACCGGACGCTCTGCCGCGAGGGCGTCCTCGTCTACCGCGTCCGCTCCTCCGTCGCCTCCGGCTCCGGCCCCGTCCAGGTCCTCGACGGCCACCCGGCCACCTCCGCCTGCGCCGGCACCTCCGTCCATCCGCCGCTCGCCGACGCCCCGCTCGGCGTCGGTGAGAGCCTGCGCGACACCGCCGACGGCGTACGCGTGGAGGTCGAGGGACGCACGCCGGCGGGCGACTGGACGGTCCGGGTCACCCGTGCCTGAGCCGCCCCGCGGACACGCCCCGCAGATACGACGAAGGCCCTCACCGAAGTGAGGGCCTTGCCTGTCTGTGCGCCGCCAGGGACTCGAACCCCGGACCCGCTGATTAAGAGTCAGCTGCTCTAACCAACTGAGCTAGCGGCGCCTGCTGACGTGGAAGACCTTAGCACCCGGAAGGGGGAGGGGAAAAATCGGCGGCCCGGCGGCCGGAGGCTCAGTGGGAGGTCAGCGCGGTGGCGGCCCGCTCCGGGGCCCCGCCGGCGGCCGCCCGGACCGGGTACTCGGGGACCGTGGCGTACCCGGCGCCGGTCTCCGTGCGGGCGGCGCGCACACAGGCCCACAGCAGGACGTCGGGCCCCGGCAGCCAGGGCGAGCGGACGTCGGGGGCGACCAGCCACCGGGTGGCGGGCGGTGCGGCGCCGCCCGCCGGGCCGGCGCCCGGGTGCAGCGGCGGGACGGTCACCGCGTCCCCGCTGCCGTGGCAGAGCAGCGGTGGCACGGCGGCCGCCCACTCCTCCCACTCCAGCAGCGCGGGCAGCCGCTGCGCGGAGCCGGGGGCGGCGAAGAGCAGGATCCGGCCCTGGTGGGCGGCGACGGGGCCGGAGCCGGGGCCGTCCGACCAGAGCCGGTCGACCATCCGGCGGCCGAAGAGCGCGGGCGCGTTGATCACGTCGAAGGCGGTGCCGCACGGCAGCACGCTCGGCGCGGTGGGCCGCTGCGCCCACAGGGCGCGCACGGCCCCCGGACGCGTGCTGGCGGAGGCCAGCCAGTCGGCGCCGGCCAGGGTGACGTACGAGGCGGTGGGGAAGCCCGGGGAGGCCGGGGCGGAGGAGGTGTCGGACTGCCAGTCGCTCATGGGGACAGGTCTACCGACGCGCAGGGGTCTCCGCGGTGGATTTCCGAAACCGGGACACTACGGGTCGGTAAGGGGTATCTTCCCCTCGCGCATATGCCGTGGGCTCATGGAGGACCCCGGTGGGACGGGGTCCCGGGGCGTTCCCGGAGCCTCACGGGCGGCCCGTACGGGGCGGTCGCCCCCCGGGGGGAGCGCGCCGGTACGGGCCCGGCACCGGGCCGCCCGGTGGGCCCGGCCCGCGGCCGTGCCGGTCAGTCGCCGCCGTCGGGGCGGGCGGCGCCGTCGCGCATCAGGCTCCGGCCGAACTCGACCATCTTGCGGGCGTAGTCCTCCGTCCACTCCGCGCGCTCGGCGAGGGCTGCCGACGTCAGGCGGTCGAAGCGCTTGGGGTCGGCGAGCTGTGCGGCGGCCAGCGCCTGGAACTCCGTCGCCCGGTCGGCGGCGGCGCGGAAGGCGAGCGCCAGCTCCGTGGAGCGGCTCAGCAGCTCATGCGGATCCGCTATCGACTCCAGGTCGAAGAAGTGCTCGGGATCCGCCGTGGCCTCGGGCGGTTCGAAGAGCAACGGCGCGGGCCGCAGGCGCCGGGGCGCCGCGCCGCGCGGGTCGGGAGCCGGTCGCGGCTCGGACATGGACATACCTCCAGGGTTCGAGTGCCGCATTCCATTCTCCCGCGCCGCGCAAGGGCGCGGGGCCACCGCGCGCGGCGCCGTCACGGCCGCCACCCCACCCGGTGCTCCGCGAGCCGGGCGAGCACGGCGTGGTGGGCCTCCCAGCCGTCGGGGAACTTCACCGTGACGCCGAGCTGCACCGGATCCGTCGACGGGTGTTCGTCCAGCAGCTCGGCCACGCCCGCCCGGCAGACCACGATGCAGGCGTGGCGGTGGCGGGAGGCGAGGACGCACAGGCGGCCGGTCTCCAGGTGGAAGGCGGTGGCGTCGGGGCGTCCGGAGAGCGGGTGGAGCACCACCGTGACGTCGTACTCGCGGCCCTGGAGGCGGTTGGCGGTGTCGACCACGACGCCGCCCACCCCCAGCTCGGCGAGGGCCGCGCGGACCGCGGCGGCCTGATCGCGGTGGGCGGTGCCGACCGCGATCCGGGCGGCCGTCACCGGCTGGGGGTCCGGACCGCGCTCGCTGGTGGCGACCGTGCCGCGGTCCAGCAGCCGCCGCACCACCAGCGCCACCGCCCGTACCGCCTCCGGGTCGGTGCGCGGGGTGTGCCGGGCGGGCAGCTCCAGCAGGCCCCAGCCGGAGGCGGCGGCCTCGTCCAGGACGCGGTCGACGCCCGAGCCGTCGCCCGCCGCCCCGAACGCCAGGCTCCGGTCGCCGGGGCCGGTGCCGCTGCGGAAGCGGGTGAACGGGTAGAACGCGTCGGAGACCAGCGGCGCCGCCGACGCGGGCAGCCGCCAGGAGACCGGCAGCCGGTGCTGCGGCAGGTCGGGGTTGTGCGCCAGGAGCGTGGCGACGGCGCTGGACGACGGGTCGTACGCGAGACCGGCCCACTGCTCGGCGCCGACCACGCTGAACGGGTCCAGCTGCCCCGGGTCGCCGACGAACAGCGCCCGCTCGAAGAGCCCGGCGACGGCCAGCAGCGCGTCCGAGCGCATCTGGTACGCCTCGTCGACGATCGCGTGCCGCCAGCCCTGCTCGACCTTGGTGTGGGCCCACTTCGCGGCGGTGGAGACGACGACGTCCATCCCGGCGAGGTCGCCGATCTTCGCGGAGGCGCGGACCTCGGGCAGCGCGGCGAGCGCCGGGTCGACGGTGCCCGGCTCGCTGCCGTGCAGCCGCCCGACCGGCAGCTGCGGATCCTTCTCGGCCAGCCGCAGCACCAGGTCGTCCACCTGGGCGTTGGTCTGCGCGACGATCATCAGCGGGTGCCCGGCCGCGGCCAGCTCCCGGGCCGCGCGGACCACCAGGGTGGACTTGCCGGCGCCCGGCGGGGAGTCGACGACCACGCCGGGACGGGTGCTGTGCAGGGTGTCGTGGAGGATCGCGTCCGTCGCGGCGGTGGCCGCCGCGCCCGGGTCGAACGGCTCGGGGCCGCCCGGCCCGGGGGCCGCGCGCGTCGTCCACGGGGCGCCGGTCACAGGAAGTCCTCCGGGGTCATCGGGTCGGGGGCGTCACCCTCGGGTGCGGCGGCGGGCGGGCCGCCGTGCGTCCACGGGGTGTCCTCGGGCTCCGGCAGCTGCGGGCCGCCGCGCGGGGCGTGCTCGAACAGCGTCCAGCACATCGTCTCACCGGGCTCGGGCACCGAACCGGGCGCGGGCACCTTGCCCCGCCCCATGCCGCCGGTGAGCCGCACCGTCAGGCTGCCCGCGGCCCCCTCCTCGTACGCCACGAACACCGCGCTCTGCGCCTTGCCGTCGGGCAGCGGGCGGTGCAGCCGGGCGCCGTCGGTGAGCAGCGGGGTGTCGGTGGTGCGCAGCGTCACCAGGGGGCGCGGCATCGGGCGCGGGCCCTCGGAGAACGCCTCCTCGACGGCGGTGACCTCCCCGGCGAACGCCTCCCCGGCCAGCCGCCGGCCGGCCATCACCAGCGCGTCGTCCAGCGCCTCCTGGGCGTCCAGCTGGGCCTGGGCGGTCTCCCGGGAGGCGAGCTTGCGGGCGGCGGTGACCGCGTCGTCCCGCTTGGGCTGCGGCGGCTCGCCCGCGCGCACCCGGTCGCGGTGGGCGGTGTACGACCAGCGGTCGCGCTTCCAGCGGTCGGCGACGTGGCCACCGGGCGGCAGCGCGCGCAGCAGGTCCCAGCCGCGCCAGACCGCGTCCCAGGTGGGCCGGAGCTGACCGGCGATCAGCTCCCGTAGCTCCTCGGCGGCGCCGTCCGCGCCCGCGTCGTACCGGGCCATCGCGGGCGCCAGCAGGGTGTTGTCGAACGCCGGGTCGGTGGCGGGGCCGGCGGGCGGGCAGTGCAGGATGCCGTCCGCGCCGCGCGCCGACTCCGCGTGCTCGGCGGCGGCCCGGCCCGACAGCCCCTCGGGCGGGTCGATCCAGGCGAGCAGGGCGCCCAGGTGCTGGTCCTCCAGGGCGCTCTGGCCCGTCGCCCAGTGGCGGGTCAGCAGCTCCGTCATGGAGAGCAGCAGGCAGGAGCCCGGCACCCGGGCGCGCTCGCCGAGGTGGGTCAGCCAGCGGCCCAGCAGCGGCACCCGGGGCGGCGCGGGGTACGGCGCCTCGGGGTCCTGCTCGGCCGTCCGCCGGAACCGGGTCGAGCGGCCCAGCAGCCGCATGTACGCGACGCCCGCGGCGGACGGCACGAGCAGCTGCGGGGCGTCGGCGCACAGTTCGACCTGGACGGTGACCTTCCGGCCGGTCTCCGGGTCGGTCTCCTTGCGCTCCTCGTGGCCGACGGCGTCGGCGAAGCCGTCCAGATACGGCAGCACCGCGTCGGCCAGCTCGGCGAGGAAGGCGAAGCGCAGATCGCGGTCGCGGGGCTGCGCCACCGTCAGCAGCATCGGCCGCTCACGGTCCGTGCCGACCAGGGCGCCCAGCGGCGCACCGGCCTCGCCCGCCGTCGTCAGCGGGACGCACACCAGGGGGCGGTCGGAGAGATGGCGGTGGCGGACGGTGGTGAGCGGGCGGGCCGCACCGGCGGCCGCCGCCTCCATCCGGGCCAGGGTCTCGATCAGCGGCATACCGGATCCTCCGCTCCGGGGGCGGTACGGGGGACGGGCACGGGCGGCGCGGCGGTGGCCAGCGCCTCGGCGCGCAACCGGGCGGCGCGGCGCAGCGCGGCGAGGGCCGGATCGGCGTCCTCCGGGGCCGGGTCCGTGGGGGAGTGCTCCGGGGCGGCCGGGCGTTCCGGTCCGGCGCCGCACCCGGGGGCGCCGGCCGCCGGCGCGCCGGCCGCGGCCAGCACCTCCTCGATGGTCCGCAGCGACCCCAGCTCGCCGCGGACGCCGCGGCCCAGGGTCTCCACGGCGCCCTGCTCACGGGAGCGGCCACGGCAGTGGAACGCCAGCTCACAGGCGGCCAGGCACTCGGGGGCGTACGCCGCGTCGACCGCCTCGACGGCGTCGGCCAGCTCCGCCGCGGGGCGGGTCGCCGTCCGGCCGTCGTCGGCGAGGCGCAGGTCGAAGGTGGTCTCCGGGGGCAGCGCGGCGGCGATCTCCTCGACCCGGGTGAGGCGGGCCAGCTGCCGCCGGGTGGTGGCGAGCTGCTTGCGGATGTCGACGGCGGCGGCCGTGGGGAGGTTGGAGAAGTCCTGCGGGCAGACCAGCAGCACCCGCTCGCCGACCCGGGCCGGACGCTCCCCGTGGGCGGTGACCTGCGCGGCGACGGTCTCCAGGGCGTGGACGTAGACCGCCGCCTGCCGGGCCGCCGCGCCCACCTTTGCGGCGTCCGCCGCGCCGTCGATCATCGGGAAGGACTTGATCTCCACGACCGTCCAGACGCCGTCCGGGCGGACCACCACCGCGTCCGGCTCCACATAGGCGGGCGAACCGGCGACCTCGACCGCGAGCAGCGGATGGTCCAGCAGCGTCCAGCCGCCGGCCGCCGTGGCCTCCCGCAGCGCCAGCGCCGTACGGGCCGACCGGCCCTCGGGGCCGGCGGCCGTCAGATCCGGCGCGGCGACCTCGCCCTCCTCGGGCGCGGGGGTGCCGGACGGCAGCCGGGCGTGCAGCAGCCGCAGCAGCTCGGCGCCGCCGTCCGCCTTGACGCGGGCCTCGAAGCTGTTGCCCCGGGCGAGGGCGAACCGGGACTGGCCGTGCCCGGCGGGGGAGCCGAGGGCCTGGGCCAGGGCGGCCTTGTCGACGCCCGCGCCGTCCAGCAGCGCGCGGCGGCGGCAGCCCGGGTTGGCGGCCAGCGCGGCGAGCGCCCGGGCGTCGAGCGCGCGGGGGCGTATGCCCGGCCCGCGCAGCTCAGTGAGGCGCTGCCGCAGGCTCGGGGACGGCGTCGGCCGGGCGCTCGGCGCGGCGTCCGCCGCGGGTGGGCTGTCGCGGAAAACGTTCACCCGGCGAAGTCTCGCATCCGGCACCGACAACGCCCCCGGCCGTCCCGCGCCGCGCGGCGGCGCCACGGCGCTCGCGTACGGCGTCGACGAGCCGGAGCAGCGGGCCGGTGAGCCAGGCGCCCACGCCCATGACGGCCACGCCCGCCACCACGTCCAGCAGGTAGTGGTTGGCGGTGCCCATCACCACCAGGGCGATGGCCACCGGGTAGGCCACGGCGAGCGCCCGCACCACCCGGGAGGAGGCCAGCCGCCACCCGACCACCCCGCACCACAGCGCCCAGCCCACATGGAGGCTCGGCATCGCCGCGTACTGGTTCGTCAGCCCGCCCAGACCGCGCGGCGCGCTCGCCTCGGCGCCCCACCAGCCGTAACCGGCGTAGTGGGCCATACCGTCCACGAAGCCCTGCCCGGCGTCGAGCAGCCGGGGCGGTGCGGTCGGGAAGAGAGTGAAACCGATCAGTCCTATGAGGGTGGCGGTCAGCAGCCGGCTGCGGGCCACCCGGTAGTGCGCGGGCCGCCGTCGCCACAGCCACACCAGGACCGCCGGGGTGACGACGTAGTGCAGCGCCGCATAGGCGTACGCGGCGGGCACGCCGACCACCGGGACCTGGGTGAAGAGCCGGTTCAGCGCCGGTTCCGGGGTGAGATGGAGGGCCCGTTCGACCCGTAGGAGGGCGGTGCCGTGCCCGGCGGCGGTGGTCACGTCGCCCCGGGCCAGCAGGCGGCCCGCGGAGTACGCGGCGTAGACCGCTGCCAGGAGCGGGAGTTCGGTCCACCACCGGGGGCGGCCGGGCCGGGCCGCCGTGCGGGGCGCTGCGCTCACCATCGCGCACCTTCTTCGTCGTGCTTCTCGGGTGCGGTGGCCACCGCACTGCCCCGCCGGTGGATCCGGCGACCGTCCACCATACGCTGTATGGCTTGGGGTTCCGCACCGGTCCCGCCCGGGGTGGCCCGGCCCCCGACGGACCGGTACGCGATGATGGAATGTCCGCGGGGCGCGCGGGCCCGGTGCCGTGCCCGCGCCCGCCCGTACGGCGACGACGCCGCGGCGCACCCCGCACCACCTGCACCACCTGCAACGACAGCCGAGAGATCGGCGAGAGGTACGGCCCCCATGGCAGCGCGCATCCTCCTGGCCCGGCACGGACAGACCGAGTGGTCCCTCTCCGGCAGGCACACCGGCCGCACCGACATCCCGCTCCTGGCGGAGGGGCGCACGGGCGCGAAGCTCCTGGGCGAGCGGCTGCACCGCGCGCCCTGGGACGGGCTGCCCGGCGTCGAGGTGCGCACCAGCCCGCTGCGGCGCGCCAAGGAGACCTGTGAGCTGGCCGGTTTCGGCGACCGCGCCGAGGAGTGGGACGCCCTCATGGAGGTCGACTACGGCGCGTACGAAGGGCTGACGCCCGCGCAGATCCAGGAGCGGCAGCCCGGCTGGCTCCTGTGGCGCGACGGCGTCCCCGAGGGCGAGACGCTCGCCGAGGTCGCCGCGCGGGCCGACCGCGTCATCGAGTGGGTGCGCGCAGCCGACCGCGAGGTGCTGGTCTTCGCGCACGGCCACATCCTGCGCTCCCTGGGCGCCCGCTGGCTCGGTCTGGACGTCGCGTTCGGCGCCCGTATCCGCCTCGACCCGACGTCCCTGTCGGTCCTGGGGTGGGCCTACGGCGAGCCCGCCATCGAGCGCTGGAACGACACCGGGCACCTGGGCTGACGGCGCCCGGACCCGTGGCGGGTCAGCAGATCCGGCGGGGCGCCGGGAGCGCCGCGTGCCGCTCCAGGAAGGCGGCGACCTCCTTGACGGAGCGGTGCGGCCGCAGCGTGCGGGCGGTGGAGTCGAGCATCGCGCGGATCCGCGAGGACTTCACCTGCCCCAGCAGCCGCAGCGCCCGGCTCCCGGTGGCGCCCGCCTCCTCGGGGGACCCGTCGGCCGCCAGATCGGCCGCCAACTCCGTGGTGAACAGCGCGATGTTCCGGGTGAAGTGCGGCTTCTGGAGCGCCACCGCCCGGCGTGCGTGCCTCACCGCGCGCCCCCCGTCGCCCAGTGCCGTCCAGCACTGCGCCTCCAGGCCCTCCAGCTCGGCCTCCCCGTAGAAGCTCATCCACTCCGGGTCGTGGTCGCAGGGCCCGCTCCCGAAGAACCGCCGGGCCCGGGAGAGCGCGCGCTCGCAGCCGGAGCGGTCGGCGAGCAGCGCCAGCCCGCCCGCCTCCCGCAGTGCCAGCAGCGACTGGAGCCGGGGCGAGGCGAGGCGCCGCGCGGCCCGCTGGGCGGCCTGTGCCGCGCGGACCGCCTCGCGCGGGCGCCCGGCGTCCCGGGCGAGGAAGGCGGAGTTGCAGAACGCGTGCGCCTCCAGCGCCGCGTCGCCGCAGACCCGGGCGGTGGCCAGCGCCTCGGCGTAGTGCGAGCGGGCGACCTCGAAGCGGCCCGAGTCGTGCGCCAGCCAGCCGACGGAGAGGGCCAGCTCCCCGCCGCCGCGGTGCAGCCGGTCGGCGACCGTACGCCGCTCCGCGCCCGCGTCCAGCAGCGCGTAGGCGGAGTGCAGCGGCGCCGTCGCGCGGTGGTAGATCTCGTCCGCGCCGTACCGGTCGTCGAGCAGCCGGATCTGCCGGACCGCGTCCTCCAGGGCGGTGGCCTCGGCGGCGCCGGGACGGCCGCCGGGGGCCGGCCGGGGCGCGGGGACGGCGAAGGCGGGTGGGGCGGCGATGCCCAGGGCGGCCGCCGGGCCGCCGGTGATGAACACGCGACGCAGCACGTCGCTCTCCTCGCAGCTCTGGATACAGGTATCGCGGTGGTCGGGTTCGGGTGCCAGGGGCGCGGCGCTCACCGCCGCCGTACGCGCCCCCCGTCCGCGTACCGCCTCGCGCGCCGCGAACCCCATGTCGGACAGCGACAGTCCGGGGAACATGTGCCGGAACACGCGCTCGTACGCGTAGTTCGGGCAGCGGATCTCCCCGGACTCGACGCGGCCCACGTAGCGGGCGTCGCACGAGACCTGCTCGCCGATTTCACGGGCGGACCGTCGGACCGCCGCCGCGAACTCGCCCGGCGACAGCTTGCCGCGCAGCTGCCGGAAGGCGGTGTTCGGACGGGCGGGGACGGTGCGGGACGACGCTGAACGCGCTGCTGGCGACGTCATGGCGGACCTCTCCGTGCCCTCTCCGTGCCCTCTCTGCGGCGAGGCCGCTTCCTGGCGGAGCGGCGGCACGACCGTACCGGCTGTGACGGCGGCGATACGGAGGGTATGGCTACAAAACGGATATCTCGCCCACGATCCGCCATGAACTGCCATCCTTTGCGGCGGTCCGGCGCCGTAGCTGTTGACGGGTCACGCCGTTGGACACGGTGTCGATACCCAGCAGTTCAGAAGGAGGGGTTTTCCGTGCGGAAGTCCGGTGTGGGCGAAGGCGGCACGAGGTGCGCCGAGGCGGGGGAGCCACCTGATCGCGCTCCGTTCTGCGACCTCGTCACGGTGCCCGCCCGGCAGGGGCTCGAAGCCGTCGACATCCTGCGGCTGCGCGACGGCGTCGGCCCGGTCCTGCACGACGGCCCCTGCCAGACCCTCGGCTTCCTGGTGCCCGCCGGGACCGCCGAACGCTGGGACCTGCCCGGCAGCGCCTGCACCCGGACGTTCGGCCGCGGAGCCGACCGGGCCGTCGGCCGCGACGCGCCGGAGCCGCCGGTGACCGGCACCGGCTGGCTGGTGCCGCCCGAGGGCGCGTACGGCGACGCCACCGACCCGGTCGTGCTGCGCGCCGCCCTGGGCGAGGCGGCCCGCACCATCGAGGCCGTCGACCGGTGCCGCTGACACCCGGTCGGGGCAGCGGAAACGCCCCGGCGCCGCCCGGCGTACGGGGGCGGCGCCAGGGCGCGCAGAATCGGTCGTGCGCCGTCAGCCGGCGGGCTGCGCCGCCTCGTCGGCGTACGCCGCACCGCACGGCGTCCGCTCCAGGGGCGGTGCGGCGGGCGCGGTCCGGCCCGGCGCCGGACGCGGGATGGCCAGGCTGCCCGGCCCCCGGCCCAGCCGCCGCCGCACCCCGCGCAGCAGCCGCCCCGCGGTGAACGCCGTGCCGTAGACGGAGCGCATCGCCGGGCCGAACGACGCCGCGGCCAGCGGGCCCGCGAAGAACAGCCCCGGCCAGGACGATTCGAAGAGCCCGCTCAGCTCGGGCGCCCGGCCGGGCCGTACGGTCCGCAGCCCCTCGCGCACCCGCGGATCGAGCAGCCGCAGCCGCCGCAGGTCCGGGACGAACCCGGTCGCCGCGATCACATGCTCGGTCTCCACCACCGTGGACCGGCCGTCGGCGGCGGCCAGTTCGAGGCGGACGGCGCCGTCCCCGGGGACCGCGGCGCGCACCCGGTGGCCGGTCAGCACCGGCACGGCGGTCTCGAACCGGTCCCGCAGCCACCAGGCCCCGGCCGGCCGCGGCGGCTGCGCCGCGCCCCGGCCCCGGGCCCCCGCCGGCAGCCACCGCACCGCCCAGGGCAGTTCGGCCCGCAGCCAGTGCGTCCACCCGGTGCCCAGTCCGCTGTGCGGGGCGCGCAGCGCGGCCGGGAACGGACGGTCCAGGGACGGCGGCGCGTCCTCCCAGTGGATCCGCCCGGCCCGCGCCACGACCCGGGCCCGCGCGCCCAGTTCGGCCAGCAGCACCGCCGTCTCCAGCGCCGACTGACCGCACCCGACGACCGTCACGTCCCGCCCGGCGAACCCGGACAGATCGCGGTGGTCGCTGCTGTGCGAGGCGAGCGCGGCGGGCAGCCCGTACAGCGGCTCCGGGCGGCGCGCGAACGGCACCGCGCCCACCGCCAGCGCGACGGTACGGGCCCGGATCCGCTCCCCGTCCGCGCACTCCACCAGGAAGCCGCCGCCGTCCGGCCGCACCGCGGTGACCGCCCGCTCCTCCACCTCCGACGTCACCGCCCGCTCGCCGAACCACCGGCCGTACGCGGTGAACACGGTGCCCGGCAGCGGCACGCCCTCCCGCACCGGGATGCCCGCCTGCGCGCAGTACGTGGCCAGGGTGTACGTGCCCGCCGGGTCGGACAGGTCCGACGACCAGGGCGCGGAGGTGAGATACATACCGCCGGGCATGTGGTCCCGCCACGCGGCCATCGGCCGGCCCAGGACCCGCGGGCGCAGCCCGGCCGCCGCCGCGTGCGCGGCGATCGAGAGTCCGTAGGGGCCGGCGCCCACCACCACGAGGTCGTCCATGGAAGATCCTGCTCCTTCTCGTCGTGCGGTTCTCGTCGGTGCGGCGCCGTACGGGCCGCGGCGTCGGGGTGGGGTGCCCGGTGCGTCAGCCCGTCAGCGACGGGTCCGACGCGGCCGTCTCCGGGGGCGCGGCGGGCTGCGGCACCCCGGCGCCCGCGGCCGGTGCCCGGTACCCGGCGGCCCGCTCGTGGAGCGCGGCCAGCGCCCGTGCGGCGCGGTCCGCCCCGTAGTGCGCCACCACGGGCGGCGGGGGCAGCCGCCGCGGCGCCACGAGCCGCTCCTCGCGCAACACGGCGGCCAGCTGATGCGACCGGGCGCCGGTGCGCCGGGCCCCGGGCGCCATCTCCCCGGCCGGCCCGTCGAGGGCCGGGCACCCGGTGTGGATCACCGGCAGCCCCGCGGCCAGCGCCTCCACCACGGCCGTGCCGAACGCCTGCGCGGGCGCCGGTGCGACGAGGACGTCGAGCGCCGAGAAGAGCGCGGGCAGCCCCGGGTCGCCGTCCGCACCGCCGCCCCCGTGCCAGGCGCCCGGCAGCAGGACGCGGTTGCCCACGCCGAACTGATCGGCGGCCCGCCGCAGCGCCGCCCGCTCCGGCCCGTCCCCGGCCAGCACCAGCCGGGCGCCGGGCACCTGCGCCACCGCGCGGATCAGCACGTCGAAGCGCTTGCCGGGCACCAGCCGCCCGGCGCCCCCGACCACGAACGCGTCGGCCGCGAGCCCCAGCCGGGCGCGGACCGCCGCGCGGGCGGCCGGGTCGTACCGGAAGGCGTCCGCGTCGACCCCCGGGGCGAGCGTCTCGATGCGCTCCCCGGGGACGCCCAGGCGGCGCAGCCGGTCGGCGACGGGCGCCGAGACCGCCACCGTCGCCGTGCCCAGCCGCTCGGTGCGCCGGTAGCGGGCGCGGGCACGGCGGGTCAGCGGACGGCCGTCCATCTCCGTCGCGCCCAGGGTGTGGGCGGTGGCGACGACGCCCCGGACACCGGCCAGCCGGGCGGCGATCCGGCCCGTGACACAGGCGCGGTAGCGGTGGGTGTGGACCACGTCGTAGCCGCCGCGGCGGATCAGCCGGACGAGCCGGGGCAGGCCGGGCGGCCCGTCCAGGGCGAGGACGGATCCGCCGTCGGCGCGGATGCCGTCCCCGACCGGCCCGTCGCCGCTCAGGCTGACGACGTCGCAGCGGTACGGCAGCCGGGGCAGCATCAGCCGCAGCTGCTGCTCGGCGCCGCCCACCTCCAGTCCGGTGACGAGGTGCAGGACTTTCACCGGTTACCTCCTTACGGGCCCGGGGGCCTCTGGGCGGGTCTCATGGGCGGCGGGCGGTGACCACGGCGCACCGTGCTTTTCCGGTGCGGGCTTCTTCTTTCGTTCCCGTCATTCCCCTCGGACCGTGCGGAGGGGAATCCGGAGCCATTCGGCGGCGAGTGGCGGTGTGTGCCGCCGAATGGCTCCGGCCGTGCGCTTCCCGTGTGGCGGCAGCGGTGGGAAGCGCACCGTTCTCCAGGGAAACGGAAAAGGCGCAGGACGCCGACGTACCGGAGACGCATCCGGCGCCGCGGTGGGTCCGGCGGGCGGAATTCCGGGGAATCGCGGTGCATACGCCGCCGCGCGGTCTCCCCGGAATTCCCGGGCCCCGCGAATCGGACTGCGGGGCATCACGTCCTCCTGACCGGCAGCTGCCGAACAGGAATGCACTCTGGCAGAGAGTGCCCTGCCGCACCGGGCGGCACGCCGGACGACGGGCGCGGATACGGCACCGGGGCGATCCCCGCAACCCCCGGGGCGGGGTGCTGTCTTCCATAAGACTGAACGTTTCTCCCTGACGGTGGAATGCCCGCATCCCCGCGCGATCCCGGTCGTTGGGCGCGTTGTCCCATTCGTCAAAAGGAAAGGAAACGGGCGATGAAGCGGATCGTCACGTCGGCCGTTCTGGCCACCGCCAGCTGCGCATTCGTGATCGGTGGCGCGGGGATTTCCTCCGCCACCGACGGCGGTCACGAAGGCGGCCACGGCGGCGCCACCGCCGTCGGCGTCGCCACGCACTCGCCGGGTGTGCTGAGCGGAGACAACATCGAGGTGCCGATCGACATCCCGGTGAACGTCTGCGGTAACAGCATCGACCTGGTGGGGCTGCTCAACCCGGCTTTCGGGAACACCTGCGCCAGCAAGTGACCCGGCCGCCGGATCCGTCAGGCGTCCGGCCGGGACCGTAGGGGTGAGGGCGGGCCGTCGCGACTCAGGTCGCGGCGGCCCGTTCGCGGTGCGGGGCCCGTCCGCGGGGGCGTGCGCCCGCGGACCACGCGCCGGGCCGCGGCGCCCCTGTGTCCCGTCCGCCCCGCCCTGACCTGCGCGGACGCCGCCGTCCCCGGCCGTCACGCCCCGGTGGACCGGCCGCCATACTGAGGGCATGGCGAAGAGCAGACGCGGGCGCGGTGGCGCGGAATCCGTGGTGGAGACGGTGGACGGCGGCGTCGCCGAGCTGCGGCCCGACCGCGACCGGCCCCGGGCCCGGACCCTGCTGATCGACGGCGCCCCGCAGTCCTTCGTCGACCTCGACGCCCCCGATCACCTCGACTTCTCCTACCAGCGGCGCCTGGGCCACGCCGCCGACCTGGTGGCACCCCCGGGCAAGCCGCTGCACGCCGTCCACCTCGGCGGCGGCGCCCTCACGCTCGCCCGGTACGTCGCGGCGACCCGGCCCCGCTCCACCCAGCAGGTCGTGGAGATCGACGCGCCGCTGGTCCAACTGGTGCGCCGGGAACTGCCGTTGGAGAGCGGCTGGCGCATCCGGGTGCGCGGCGGCGACGCCCGGGAACAACTGGCCAAGGTCCCCGACGGCTGGGCCGACCTGATCATCGCCGACGTCTTCCGCGGCGCCCGTACGCCCGCCCATCTGACCAGCACCGAGTTCGTCACCGAGGTCCGGCGGGCGCTGGCGGACGGCGGCTGGTACGCGGCGAACATCGCCGACGGGCCGCCGCTGCGGTTCCTGCGCGGTCAGATCGCCACCGCGGGCGCCGTCTTCCCCGAGCTGGCGCTCACCGCCGACCCGGCCGTCCTGCGCGGCAAGCGGTTCGGCAACGCCGTGCTGCTCGCCGCCGCCCACCCGCTGCCGGTCGCCGAGCTGACCCGCCGCGCGGCGAGCGACCCGCAGACCGGCCGCGTCGAACACGGCCGCGCACTACGGGACTTCACCGGCGGCGCGGCCCCCGTCACCGACGCCACGGCCGTCGCCTCCCCGCAGCCGCCGCCGGACGTGTTCGCTTGACGGGAACGGGCGGCCCGGCCCCGCGCCGGGCCCGGAGGCCGGGGGGCGTCCTCACTCCACCCGGCTGCTGCTCCGCCGACTGCTCTCGCTGATCTGCACCATCGGCGGATGGCCGTCCCAGGTGCACAGGACCGTGGCGTGGCGGTCGCCGCCGCTGCCGGTGAACTCCACCCGGATCAGGGCGTCCTGCTTCCACACCTGCATCTCCCAGCCCGCCTCCGGCGTCGCCGACACCAGCTGCGCCGAGTCGGGCCGCAGATCCAGCACCACCCGGCCGCCGGACGTCGTGAAGCTCTTGACGGTGCCGCCGCTGTCCACCGGTACGGCGGTCCGCTGCGGGGAGGGCCGGTCGCTGGGCGCCGCGTTCCCGGTGGGGGCGGGCGGCGCGGGCGGCGACGGCGTCGGCGACGGCGAGGCGGTGGTCGCCGTGGGGGAGGGCTTGGGGCGGTGCGTGGAGGACGACTGCGGGGCGGCCGTCTCCGCCGAGGGCGCGGCCGCCGCCGAGAGCGGCACCGCACGCGGCGGGTCGTACGCCGAACCGGACAGCACCGCGTGCACCCCGAACCACGAGAGCGCGACCGCACCGCCGGTCGCCAGCGTCCACGCCCCCGTATGCATCAGCCCGCGCCGCATCCGGCTCATTCCCGCACCACCCGCCACCCCGCGCCCGGTCCCGTCCGCCCGGCCCGCGGCACCACCGGGCAGGCGTCAACTCCGCGCCGGACGATACCCCCGGATGGCGTACGGTGCCGCCCATGGCAAGTGTGCTCGTCGTCGAGGACGACCCGTTCGTCCGCTCGGCCCTCATCCGGCATCTGACCGAGGCGTCCCACACCGTACGGAGCGTGGGCACCGCCCTGGAGGCGCTGCGGGAGGTGGCACACATCGGCTTCGACGTGGTCGTCCTCGATCTCGGACTGCCCGATCTGGACGGCGCCGAGGCCCTGAAGATGCTGCGCGGTGTCACCGACGTCCCCGTGATCATCGCCACCGCCCGGGACGACGAGGCCGAGATCGTCCGGCTGCTGAACGACGGCGCCGACGACTACCTGACGAAACCCTTCTCGGTCGAGCACCTCTCGGCCCGGATGGCGGCCGTGCTGCGCCGCTCGCGCGCGGGCGGCACGGCGGAGGCACCGTCGCGGCAGGTACGGGTCGGCGGCCTCTGCGTCGACCCGCTGCGCCGCGAGGCCACGCTCGACGGCGCCGTACTCGACCTGACCCGCCGCGAGTTCGACCTGCTGGCCTTCCTCGCCGAACGCCCCGGCGTCGTCGTCCCCCGTAAGGAACTCCTCGCCGAGGTCTGGCAGCAGTCCTACGGCGACGACCAGACCATCGACGTCCACCTCTCCTGGCTGCGGCGGAAGCTGGGGGAGACCGCCGCCCGGCCCCGCTATCTGCACACCCTGCGCGGGGTGGGCGTGAAGCTGGAGCCGCCGCGGTGAGATGGGCCTTGGTCAAGGTGGCGCTGGCGGTCACCGCGATGGTGGTGGTCGCCTTCGCCGTCCCGCTGGGCCTGGTCGTCAAGGAGATGGCACGTGACCGGGCGTTCTCCAACGCCGAACGGCAGGCCGCCACCATCGGCCCCGTCCTCGCCATCACCACCGACCGCACCCAGCTCGAACGCGCCCTCGCCAGCGCCGAGACCGGTCCCGGCGGCCGGATCGGCGTCCACGTCCCCGGCGACGGCAAGGGCGCCAAGCCGGTCGGCATCGGCTTCCGCCGCGCCTCGGACCGCGACGTCGCCTCCGTCGTCGCCCTCGGCCGCGCCTCCATCGCCCCCGTCCGCGGCGGCTCCTCGCTGCTCCAGCCGACCGCGGTGGCGACCGGCGTCGCCGTCGTCGAGGTGTACGTCCCGGACGCCGCGCTCGGCAACGGCGTCGCCACGTCCTGGCTGGTCCTCTCCGGCGTCGGCCTGGCACTGATCATCGGCTCGGTCGCGGTCGCCGACCGGCTCGGCACCCGTATGGTGCGCGCCGCGAAACGGCTGGCCGGGGCCGCGCACCGGCTGGGCACCGGCGAACTCGGCGTCCGCGTACCGGAGGAGGGCCCCAAGGAGCTGCGGTCGGCCGCCACCGCCTTCAACTCCATGGCCGACCAGGTCGTCCAGCTCCTCGCCAACGAACGCGAACTCGCCGCCGACCTCTCCCACCGGCTGCGCACCCCGCTCACCGTCCTCCGGCTCAACGCCGCCTCGCTCGGGGACGGTCCGGCCGCCGAGCACACCCGGGCCGCCGTCGAGCAGCTGGAGCGCGAGGTCGACCAGATCATCCGCACCGCCCGGGAGCAGACGTCGCACCATCAGAAGGCGGCGGCCACCGCGGGGTGCGACGCGGCCGAGGTGATCCGGGAGCGGATGGCGTTCTGGTCGGCGCTGGCCGAGGACGAGGGCCGCACCGTCCGGGTGGCGGGCGCCCATCGCCCGCTGCGCGTCCCGGTGGCCCGCCCCGATCTGGCCGCCGCGCTCGACGCGATGCTCGGCAACGTCTTCCGGCACACCCCCGAGGGCACCGCCTTCGCCGTCGACGTGCACCACGCCGGTCCGGCCGGGAACGCCGTCATCGTGCTGGTCTCGGACGCCGGTCCCGGTATCGACGACCCGGACGCCGCACTGCGCCGCGGCCACTCCGGCGGCGGCGACGGCTCCACCGGCCTGGGCCTGGACATCGTCCGCCGGCTCGCCGAGTCGACCGGCGGCGACATCCGCATCGGCCACTCCGTCCTGGGCGGCACCGAGATCCGCGTCTGGCTCGCCCTCGACGGCCACGGCCCGCCCGGCACCCCCCACCACAGCGGTACGCACCGCCTCCGCCGCCGCCTCCCGCTCCGGGGACGCCGTAAGGGGAAGACGGGCTGAGGGACGGCCAGGGGGCGCACCCGCCGTGCGCCGGGGAGCGTCCCGCGCTGCCACCCGCGCCTCCTTCAGCCACCTCTTTCCCCGCCCGCGCACCGGGCATGACCCCTTCAACTCCCGTACCGTTCCCCTCGTTTGCCCGGTCCGCCCCGACGTTCCGCACCCGCGACGACAGGCAGGTGTACGCCATGAGCCCCCCGGCCCCGCGCCGCCGTACGAGCCGCTCGGCCAAGCTGTTCTCGGCCGGTGCGGCCGTGGCGGCCACCGCCGGTGCCGCGTTCGCCGCCGTCGTACCCGCCCCGCCCCACCACGCCCCGCGCCCCGCCGCCTCCAGGCCGACCGAGGAGGCCGCCGCCCCCGGGGCGACCCCCACGCCCGCCGGACCCGCCCGCCGGACCGCCGCCTTCTCCCCGTACCTCGACACCTCGCTCGGCCCCGCCCCCGACCTCCTCGGCGCGGCGCGCCGGACCGGTGTCGACCACTTCACCCTCGCCTTCCTCACCTCCGACGGCGGCTGCAACCCGGCCTGGGGCGGCGACGGCGACCTCGCCGACGACCCCGTCGCGCGGCAGATCGACGGTCTGCGGGCGGCCGGCGGCGACGTCCGGGTCTCCTTCGGCGGCGCCGACGGCTCCGAACTCGCCCTGGCCTGCCCCTCGGCCGACGCCCTCGCCGCCGCCTACGCCAAGGCCGTCGACCACTACCGGCTCACCGCCGTCGACCTCGACATCGAAGGCGGCGCCCTGGCCGACACCGCGGCCAACACCCGCCGCGCCCGCGCCCTCGCCCGGCTCCAGCGTAGCCACCCCGGTCTGGACGTCTCCCTCACCCTGCCGGTCATGCCCGACGGCCTCACCGAGGACGGCGTACGCCTCGTGGCAGGCGCGCGGCGCCACGGCGTCACCGTCTCCACCGTCAACGTCATGGCGATGGACTACGGCGCCTCCTACGACGGCGACATGGGCCGCTACGCGATCCGCGCGGCCACCGCCACCCAGGCCCAGCTGAAAGACGCCCTCGGGCTCGACGACGCGGCCGCCTGGCGGGCCGTCGCCGTCACCCCGATGGTCGGCGTCAACGATGTCCGCACCGAGACCTTCACCCCCGACGACGCCGCCGAACTGGTGGCCTTCGCCCGCCGCAGACACCTCGGCGGCCTGTCCATGTGGTCCGCCGCCCGCGACCGCCCCTGCCCCGGCGGCCCCCGCCGCTCCGCGTCACCCACCTGTAGCTCCGTCGACCAGCGCCCGCTCGACTTCACCAGGGCGTTCGCCCCGTACACCGGCTGACGCACCGGACCGCGGCGCGCCCTACCCGGTGACCGCCGCCCCGCCCCGTACCGCCTCCCGGAACGCGGTCGGGGTGGTACCGGCGTGCCGCTGGAAGAACTTGGTGAAGTTGGCGGCGTCGGCGAAGCCCAACCGGCCGGCGATGGCCGTGGCCGAGCCGTCGCCGTGCGCCAGCAGCCGCTTCGCCTCCAGCACCACCCGCCGGTCGATGAACTCCTTCGCCCCGATCCCGGCCGTCGCCTCCGCCGCGCGCGACAGCGTCCGCGGCGCGTACCCGAGCGCCCGCGCGTAGTCCGCCACCCGGCGGCTGTGCGCGAAATCCCGCTCCACCGCGTCCCGGAACCGCAGGAACGTCGCCCCCGCCGCGCACTCCGCGTCCGCCGCGGGCACCTCCGGATGCGCCACCCGCAGCACCAGTACGGCCAGCAGATGCCGCAGCACGTCCAGATGGGCCGCCCACGGCAGCCCGGCCCGCTCCCCGAACTCCGCGTGCAGCTGGTGCAGCGCCGCCGCCGCCCGCTCCGCCGCCGCGCCCTCGGGGTGCCGGACGGCCGGGCCGTACCAGTCCTCGATCCGGGCCGCGGCCGCCGTCGCCGGATCCAGGAACCCGGGCTCGAACAGCACCAGCAGCCCCTCCGCCCGCGCCAGGTCACCGAAGTGCTGCACCTGCCCGGGCCGCGACCACAGCCAGTCGCCGGGGCCGACGGTGTGCTCCCGGAAGTCGACGGTGTGGTGCAGCCGGCCGCGTTCGACGGTGAGCAGATGGTGGAAGCCGGGCCGGTGCGGGGTGGCCAGCCGGCAGGCGTCGGCCCGCTCGCGCAGCTCGGCGAGGGTCAGCACCTCGACCCCGGACGGCCGCCCGGCCGGCGCGGAGAACGCCACCTCCGGAATCTCCCGCCCGGCTGCGGCTTCCCGATCCTGTCGCATTTTTACCACCACACGTCCCATGTCCACCGCGATCCACACACCTGACGGCCCTAGCGTAGAAGACGTCGGCCCCGCCGATGACGGAAAACGGAAGCCCGCCCCGGATGCGGCAGACCCCAGGAGAGACCATGTCCACGCTCGCGATCTTCGGCGCCAACGGCACCATCGGCAGCCGCATCGTCCAGGAGGCCCTCCGCCGCGGCCACCAGGTCACCGCGGTCGTCCGCGACCCCGCGAAGCTCACCCTCACCGACCCGAACCTCACCGTCACCACCGGCGACGTCCTCGACCCGGCGTCCGTCGCGCAGGCCGCCGCCGGACAGGACGCGGTGATCAGCGCGGTCGGCGGCGGCGACGGCCCCGGCCACATCGCCACCATCAAGCCTGCCGCGGAGGCGCTCGTCGCAGGTCTGCGCACCCTCGGCGACGCGGCCCCCCGGCTGCTGACCGTCGGCGGCGCCGGCTCCCTCCGCAAGCCGGACGGCACCCAGGTCTGGGACGCCGAGGGCCTGCCCGAGTTCCTGCTCCAGATCATGCACGCGCACGGCGACGCGCTGGACTTCTACCGCACCGTCTCCGACGTCCGCTGGACCAACCTCAGCCCCGCCGCGCTCATCGAGCCCGGCGAGCGCACCGGCAGCTACCGCACCGCCACCGACGACCTCGTCGTCGCGGCGGACGGCAGCAGCCGCATCTCCGCCGAGGACTACGCGGTCGCCCTCCTCGACGAGATCGAGCAGCCCCGCCACACCGGCGAGCGCTTCACCGTCGGCTACTGAGCCGCGCGCACACGACGGGAGGGGGAGACCGGTGCCCGGTCTCCCCCTCCCGTTTCCGCAGGTCAGCGCAGGCCCATGGCCTCCCGCAGGGTGCTGAACAGGTCCGTCTGGTTGGTGACGCCCAGAACCCGGTACGCCTTCGGCCCCTGCGCCGCGATCCGCACCTGGGTGCCGGTGTGCTCCTGGGACTCACCCGGCGGGTTGGTCCCGTAGTTGACCTTCAGCTGCTGCCCCTCGTCGGTGACGAGCGTGGAGGTCAGCCCGGGCGGGGCCGCCTCCAGCGGGACGATCTGGCTGGAGTGGCCGTGGTCGGCGGTGGTCACCACGAGCGTGTCGGGGTGCTTGGCCGCGTAGTCACGGGCGACCTTGACGGCGCGGTCGAACGCGGCGGTCTCACCGATCTGCCCGCACGGGTCGGCCGCGTGGTCCTGCTTGTCGATCGAGGCGCCCTCGATCTGCAGGAAGAAGCCCTTATTGGCGTGCTTCTGCTTCGCCTCCAGAAGCTGGATCGCCTTGCTCGCGGAGTCGGCGAGGCTCGGCGTGGCGCCGGGGCGGCCCGGGTTGGAGGTCACACAGCGCTGCGGGTCGGCGCCGCCCTTGGCCGCCGGCTTGCCGGTCCACTCGGTGGGCACATTGCCCGGCGCGAAGAGCCCGAGCACCGGCTTGCCCGGCTTCGCCGCCTTCATCGAGGCGTCGTCCGTGACGACCTGGTAGCCCAGCTGCTGCGCCTGCCCGGTCACCGTCAGCCCCTTGTACCGGCCGTCGGTCACCTTCTGGTCGAACCGCTGCTTACCGCCGCCGAAGAGGACGTCGACCTTGTGGTTCACGGACTGCTCGGCGACCGAACCGGGCCCGCCGCCCGCCACCGCGTCGGTCGGGCACTTGGCCATGTCGGCCGGTCCCTGGCAGGAGCGGTCGGTGACGTGCGAGGCGAGCACCGCGGGCGTGGCGTCGGTGAGTTCGGCAGTGGTGACGGAGCCCGTCGCGTAGCCGCCCTTCTGCGCCAGCTCCAGAATCGTCGGCACCGCCTTGTCGGTGTCCGGCGTCTTGGAGATCCGCCCGTTCACCGTCTTGCGCCCGGTCGCCCACCCCGAACCGCTCGCCGCCGAGTCGGTCACGTAGTCCGGCGTCCCGTCCTTGTGCACGGCGTACGTGGTGTACGCACCGGTGAGCGGGAAGCGGTCCATGTTCAGTCGGCCGTCCGCGCCGACCGTGTAGTCGCGGGCGAGCGTGATCTCCGAGTCGCCCATGCCGTCGCCGATCAGCAGGATGACGTTCTTCGCCTTACCGCCCTTGATGGCCTGCTGGGCCTGCTGCTTGGTGTCGGAGGCACCGGCGGCGGTGGTGACGGCCACGGTGGCGGTGGTCGCGGCCACCAGGGCGGCACCGATCATGAGGTGGCGACGGGCGGGTCTGGGCATGGAACGGCTCCTCGGAAGCTTCATGGGGCGGGTGACGACGAGACGTACACCACCAGCCGTCGGTGAAGCTCCGATGACGCTCCGGCGATCTCGCTGCATCCGGGACATGACACACGAGTGCCGGGCCGGGGGAGCGGTCTGCGAAGAAGCGGCCCGCGCTCGGGAAACCCGCGCTCGGAAAGAAGCGGGAAACGGCGAAGGGCCCGATCCGCTTTCGCAGACCGGGCCCTTCGCCGTACTGGGGTGAGTAACGGGACTCGAACCCGCGACATCCTGGACCACAACCAGGTGCTCTACCAGCTGAGCTATACCCACCATGGCCGGTGCTTGTGTGGTTCCTTTTCCCCACCGGCTGAGAAAAAGTGTACAGGGTCCGAAGGAGTGCTCGCTCCCGGCTTTCGCGGTGCCGGGAGCGAGCTACGTCACTACGGCGTGGCCGGGGCCACGGGCGGCACCACGTGCTTGGCCGCGAGGGCCTTCGCGGTGTCGGAGTCCGGGCCGGGCTGCGGCACGAAGACCGCCTCCCGGTAGTAGCGCAACTCCGCGATGGATTCACGGATGTCGGCCAGCGCCCGGTGGTTGCCGCTCTTGTCCGGACTGTTGAAGTACGCCCGCGGATACCAGCGCCGGGCCAGCTCCTTCACCGACGACACATCGACGATCCGGTAGTGCAGATAGTTCTCCAGCGTCGGCATGTCGCGGTGGAGGAAGCCCCGGTCGGTGCCGACGGAGTTGCCGCACAGCGGCGCCTTGCCGGCCTCCGGCACGTGCTGACGGATGTACGCCAGCACCTGCTCCTGGGCGTCCTCCAGCGTCGTGCCGCCGTCCAGCTCGTCCAGCAGCCCGGAGGCGGTGTGCATCTCGCGCACCACCTCCGGCATGGTGGCCAGCGCCTCGGCGGGCGGCCGGATCACCACATCCACGCCGTCGCCGAGTACGTTCAGCTCCGAGTCGGTGACCAGGGCGGCCACCTCGATGAGCGCGTCGGTCGCCAGCGAGAGACCGGTCATCTCGCAGTCGATCCACACCATGCGATCGTTCATACGACTCACCCTACGGGGCGCTCACGCTGGCTGGGCAGCACGGGGCGTCCGGCACCCCGCCCGACCGGCTGCTCCGGAAGGCGTGCCGCATAGGCGTCCGACTGCGGTTTCCCGGCCTCCGGGTCGGCGGTGGCCAGCGCCGCGGCCGGATTGGCCAGCGCCGCGAACCGGTCGCCCACCGTGGCCGCCGCCCGCTCGCTCCGCTCCGCTCGCAGCCCGCCCTCGGGCGCACCGCCCTGCGGCCGCCGGGCCCGGTACGCCGCGCGGTACGCCGCGGGCGAGGCACCCAGCTGTCGCCGGAAGTGGCCGCGCAGGGCGACCGGCGAACGGAAACCGCAGCGCCCCGCGACCTCGTCGACCGAGTAGTCGGAGGTCTCCAGCAGCCGCTGGGCCTGGAGGACCCGCTGCGTGATCAACCACTGGAGAGGGGCACTCCCGGTCAGGGAGCGGAACCGCCGGTCGAAGGTGCGACGGCTCATATAGGCGCGGGCCGCCAGCGTCTCCACGTCGAACTGCTCGTGGAGATGCTCCAGCGCCCAGGCGACGACCTCGGCGAGCGGGTCCGCACCGATCTCTTCTGGTAAAGACCTGTCCAGGTAGCGCTGGTGCCCGAGGTCGGCCGCGGTGCGGCGGGGCGGGACGACCAGCCGGCGGGCCAGTGCGTTCGCCGCGTCCGCGCCGTGGTCGCTGCGCACGATGTGCAGGCACAGGTCGATACCGGCCGCCGTCCCCGCGGAGGTGAGCACATCGCCGTCGTCGACGAAGAGTTCACGCGGGTCCACATGGACGGACGGGTAACGCTTGGCGAGCGTCGGTGCGTACATCCAGTGGGTGGTGGCCGGGCGGCCGTCGAGCAGTCCGGCCGCGGCGAGGACGAACGCCCCCGTGCACAGCCCGACGATCCGGGCCCCCTCCTCGTGCGCGCGGCGCAGCGCGTCGAGTGCCGCGGGCGGCGGGGCCTGGGTGATGGAGCGCCAGGCCGGTACGACGACCGTCCCGGCCCGGGCGATGGCTTCCAGCCCGTAGGGGGCGGACAGCTCCAGCCCCCCGGTGGTGCGCAAAGGCGCTTCTTCGCCCGCGCACACAAGCAATCGGTATCGGGGAACGCCCGCGTCCTGGCGGTCGATTCCGAAGACCGAGAGCGGTATGGAGCTCTCGAAAATGGGGCCGCCGCTGAAGAGGAGCACCGCGACTATTTCGCGGCGTCGTCGGGCAGCGAGCTTGCGTGCGGGATCTGGTACGGCAGCGGAGTCCTGGCTCATGGCACTTAAGCCCCCCTCGGTCGTCTCGCCCTCTCGGTACTGCACAGCTCCCCCGCCATAACTACCAAGATCGAATCTACTGTGTCCCGTGAGGATGGCGTGCCAAGTTCACCACCCGCTGGTATGTCGATATGGCAACTTGGCGCGAAGCATTCGATCACGAAGCGTTCCACTCCTCGGGCCTGCAGGGAAAGTGCGCGTCTCGGCTCTGCCCGTTCGCAGTAGGGCACAACCATGCCGAGCGGTCCTTTCCGCCCTGCTCACGCCGGGGTTGGGGGGTGGTCGGACCAAGGTGGTGATCCGGACCCCAAGTTGGCTGAAAACGGTTGGGTCGGTGGTTGTGCGCTCCCTCTTCGAGCCCTGCGTACGTGTCGGAACACCCCCCGCTTCCATGCGCCCCCGTCCGCTTACGTCCTGCTCTGTCCTGATGTGCGGCGGCCGTCACGGCAGCCCCAGGGGTTACGGCGGGGATGTGGTCCCGGCGCCCGCCGGGCCGCGCGGACCAGGGGGTCCCGCCGGGCGCCCGGCGATGGCGGAGGGGCCCGCTCCGGGCGGCGGTCCGGGGCCCCGCGGGCGGCGCGGATGGCCGGAGAACGCCACACGCGTCCCAGGGGGTACGTACGGGGGCAGGCCGGGGCATTGCCAACCGGGCCCGGCTCCGGCATGCTCCGGGGGACCGTTCGAGGGGGAACCCCGCCCCGTGCGGGCGCTCTGGTGCCTCCGCGGCCTTCTGGGCAGCGGAGGAGTGGCGCCGTACTCTTGGGGTAAAGCCTTGGGAAGATGATTCCCGGTCGTATCGTTCTTCGTTGAACTAAGACGTCGGCCCCTCGATCGGGTCAGCTCAGTCAACTGCCGGATCAAGTCACACGCCGTCCCCCGTTCGCCCCTCCGCAAGAGGACGTCCTCGCCGAGACATCAATGGCCGGTCACGAATTTCCCGAACCCGCGCACCGCAAGCAGGTGGCCGACCCGCTGGCCGACCTCCGGGCGGCGGAAGAGGCGCACCATCCCTGTGATCCCGCGTTCCGGCACGGCGTCGTCGTCGGCTTCGACGGATCCATGTCGAGCGAACGGGCGTTGGCGTATGCAATCGGTATGGCGCGGCGCCTCGGCTCCGGCCTGATCATCGTGCATGTCGCCAACAGACTGCCGACGACCGTGTGGGCGGGGTGCGAACCGCCCGTCTTCGTGGACGTCCCCGACCACCGCACCGAGGTGCTGGGCCTGGAGCTGGCCTGCGCCGACCATCTCTCCGAAGTGCCCTGGATCCTCGTCGAGCGCGGCGGGGACATCTGCCACGAATTGGAGGAGGTCGGCCGGGAGTACGAGGCCGACGGCATCGTGGTGGGCTCCACCCACGGGATCGTGGGGCGGATCTTCGGCTCCGTCGCCGGCCGCCTGGCGCGCCGCGCACAGCGCCCGGTCATCGTCGTCCCCTGAGCACCGAGGGCCCGCCCGCAGCGGGCCCTTCCGTGCCGCCCCGGCGCGCCCGTACGGCGTTCGCCGTGCCCTGTGTCGCCCGCGCCGCGCCGACGTCCTCGTGTGCCCGCGTACGGCTCCCCGGTACGCGTCCGGATCTCCCCGGAGTATGCACAGTTGCGGGGGAGACATGGGGATTGCGGGCAGTCGTGAGATCAACTGCCGTACCGAGGTGGATTGTGACGGTGTGACGGGTAGATACCGGTCGGGCGCGACGGCCGTCCGGGCAGGTCCCGGGCGTGTCAGGAGCGTGCCGCCGGCCGGGAGATGACGGTTGACCGGTGTGGCGGCATCCGCCGGCGTATGGGCGACGCCGGCAGCAGGGGAGGCGGCGGCTCCGTGCGGCGTGGTGGCACGCACGGAGCCGTCGGCCGCCCCGTCGGACTACTCCACGGTCACGGACTTGGCGAGGTTGCGCGGCTTGTCGATGTCGCGGCCGAGCGCCAGCGCCGTGTGGTGGGCGAGGAGCTGGAGCGGGATGCCCATCAGGATCGGGTCCAGCTCCGGCTCGTTCTTCGGCACCACGATCGTGTGGTCGGCCTTCTCCTGCTCCTGGTGGGCGACGGCGAGGATGCGGCCGCTGCGGGCCTTGATCTCCTCCAGCGCGGCGCGGTTCTTCTCCAGCAGGTCGTCGTCGGGCACGATCGCCACCGTCGGCATCGCCGGCTCGATGAGCGCCAGCGGGCCGTGCTTCAGCTCCGAGGCCGGGTACGCCTCGGCGTGGATGTACGAGACCTCCTTGAGCTTCAGGGACGCCTCGCGGGCCACCGGGTAGCCGCGCACCCGGCCGATGAACATCATCGACCTGGCGTCGGCGTAGAGCGCCGAGAGCCTCTTGATGTCCTCCTCGCCCTTGAGGATCTCGTCGATCTGGCCGGGCAGCTTCCGCAGCCCCTCGATGATCCGCTTGCCGTCCGCGACCGACAGGTCCCGGATCCGGCCCAGGTGCAGGGCGAGGAGGGCGAAGGAGACCACCATGTTGGTGAAGCACTTGGTGGAGACCACGCAGACCTCCGGGCCCGCGTGCACGTAGATGCCGCCGTCGGTCTCCCGGGCGATGGCCGAGCCGACGACGTTGACCAGGCCCAGCACCCGGGCGCCCTTGCGCTTCAGCTCCTGGACGGCGGCGAGCACGTCGTAGGTCTCACCGGACTGGGAGACGGCGACGTAGAGGGTGTCGGGGTCCACGACCGGGTTGCGGTAGCGGAACTCGGAGGCCGGTTCGGCGTCCGAGGGGATGCGGGCCAGCTCCTCGATCATCTGGGCGCCGATCTGACCGGCGTGGTACGAGGTGCCGCAGCCCAGGATCTTCACCCGGCGCACCGCGCGCGCCTCGCGGGCGTCGAGGTTGAGGCCGCCGAGGTGGACGGTGGCGAAGCGGTCGTCGATCCGGCCGCGCAGCGCCCGGTCCACCGCCTCCGCCTGCTCGGAGATCTCCTTGTGCATGTACGTGTCGTGACCGCCCAGGTCGTACGACTCGGCCGCGTACTCGACGGTCTCCGGCGTGGCCGTCGTGCGCGAGCCCTCGGTGGTGTACGTGCGGTAGTCGTCGGCCTTGAGGGTGGCCATCTCGCCGTCGTCGAGGGTGACGACCTGACGGGTGTGCGAGACGAGGGCGGCGACGTCGGAGGAGACGAACATCTCGTGCTCGCCGATGCCGAGGACGACCGGGGAGCCGTTGCGGGCGACGACGATGCGGTCGGGGAAGGCGGCGTGCAGCACCGCGATGCCGTAGGTGCCCTCGATGTGCCGCAGCGCCTCGCGGACCTTCCCCTCCAGCGTCTCGGCGGTGGAGCGGCCGACGAGGTGGGCGAGGACCTCGGTGTCGGTCTCGGAGACGAATTCCACGCCGTCGGCGGTGAGCTTGGCGCGCAGGTCGGAGGCGTTGTCGATGATGCCGTTGTGGACGACGGCGACCTCGCCGGTGGCGTCCGTGTGCGGGTGGGCGTTCTCGTCGGTCGGCGCGCCGTGGGTGGCCCAGCGGGTGTGGGCGATGCCCGTGGTGCCCTGGAAGCGCTTGGGCAGCCGGGACTCCAGCTCCCGCACCCGGCCCTTGGCCTTGGCGGTCTTCAGGCCGCCGGCGGACTTGCCGGACGCCTTGGCGTGGATGGCGATGCCCGCCGAGTCGTAGCCGCGGTACTCCAGTCGCTGCAGCCCTTCCAGCAGCAGCGGCGCGACATCGCGCTTACCGATGTATCCGACGATTCCGCACATGGGGTGAGCCTCCTGGGTGACGTGGGGACGGGCCGCGCGGCGCGCGCCGCGGGCGGTGCCGGTGCGCGACGGCCGCGCGGGTGATGACGTAGGAGCGGACAAACGGAACGGAAAGGTGGTGGGGCATGGGCGGCGGGGTGGCGCCGGTGGCCCGGCGGGTGTCTCCGACGGGTGCGGCGCGGTCAGCCGTAGACCATGCGGCGGAGCTGGCGGGCCGTGAGATCCGGTGGGGTCACGGCGCGGTGCGGCAGCTCCTGCCGGATGTGCTCGAAGATCGCGTCGTTGCGCAGCCCCTGGTGTTGCAGCTCGCGGTGGCGGCGGCGGACGAACGCCTCCGTCGTCTCGTCGAAGTACGCGAGCACGTCCAGCACCACCCGGGTGGCCTCACCGCGCTGCAGCGGTGTGCTGCGCACCAGGTGGTCCACCAGGTCGTCGTGGGGGGCGGGACGGGTGTCCACGCCGCGGGCAGGGGGTTCGAGCACGGGTCGATACTGCGGGGGAGCGGAGAGTTTCGCAAGGAACCTGCCCGATATCGGGCAAGGTCGTGGCGAAAGTGCCGGAGATTGGCCCATACCTTGACCTGGAAGGGGGCTCGCGGTACGCATGGTGACCGTTCGGTCGCTCCATGCCATGTTCGACATGCCATGCACGATGCTCGCCGAAGGGATCGTCGATGAGACGACGCAGACTCCTGAGTTCCCTGCTGCTGGTGACGGCCGCCGGAACGGTCACCGCAGCCGCCCCGCCGCCGGCCGCCCCGGCATCCGCCGCCACCCCGCTCGACCGGGTCGTCCCCGCCCCCGCCGCGGTGCACCCCGGCGGGGACCCGTACACGCTCGGCGACCGGACCACGATCCGGGTGCCGGGCGGGGGCGCCGAGGCCCGGCAGGTCGCCGGGTACCTCGCCGGGCTGCTCCGCCCCGCCACCGGCTTCGCGCTGCCCGTCACCACCCGCTCCGGGGCGGACGGCATCGTCCTGAAGCTCGGCGGGCGGGACACCGGCAAGCTCGGCGCCGAGGGATACCGGCTGGAGTCCGGGCCCCGCTCCGTCACCGTCCGCGCGGCCCGTCCCGCCGGGCTCTTCCACGGCGTCCAGACGCTGCGTCAGCTGCTGCCGCCGTCCGTCGAGCGCCGCACCGAGCAGCCCGGCGCCTGGCGGATCGCCGGCGGCACCGTCACCGACACCCCGCGCTACGGCTACCGCGCCGCCATGCTCGACGTCTCCCGGCACTTCTTCGGCGTCCAGCAGGTCAAGCGGTACATCGACCAGCTCGCCCTCTACAAGCTCAACACCCTCCATCTGCACCTCTCCGACGACCAGGGCTGGCGGATCGCCGTCGACTCCTGGCCCAAGCTCACCTCGCACGGCGGCAGCACCCAGGTCGGCGGCGGGCGCGGCGGCTTCTACACCAAGGCGGACTACCGCGAGATCGTGAAGTACGCCGCGAGCCGCTATCTGACCGTCGTCCCGGAGATCGACATGCCGGGCCACACCAACGCCGCGCTCTCCTCGTACGCCGAGCTGAACTGCGACGGCAAGGCGCCGCCGCTCTACACCGGCACCGACGTCGGCTTCAGCTCGCTGTGTGTGCCGAAGAAGGAGACGTACGACTTCGTCGACGACGTCGTGCGGGAGCTGGCCGCGATGACACCGGGCCGCTACCTCCACATCGGCGGCGACGAGGCGCACTCCACCAGCCATGACGACTACGTCGCCTTCATGGACAAGGTGCAGCCGGTCGTCGCGAAGTACGGCAAGACCGCCATCGGCTGGCACCAGCTGGCCGGAGCGCACCCGGCGAAGGGCGCCGTCGCGCAGTACTGGGGCTACGACGCGACCTCCGCCGGCGAGCGCAAGGAGGTCACCGACGCCGCCGCGCACGGCACCAAGCTGATCATCTCGCCCGCCGACCGCTCGTACCTCGACATGAAGTACGACAAGAACACCCCGCTGGGCCTGGCCTGGGCCGGATACGTCAGCGTGCAGCGCTCCTACGACTGGGACCCGGCCACCTATCTGCCGGGCGTACCCAAGGGCGGGGTGCTGGGGGTGGAGGCGCCGCTGTGGACGGAGACGCTGTCGACGCCCGCGCACCTGGAGTACATGGCCTTCCCCCGGCTGCCCGGCATCGCCGAACTGGGCTGGTCCCCGGCGGCCGGCCACGACTGGGCGCGCTACCGCACCCGGCTCGCCGCCCAGGGCCCGCGCTGGGACGCCATGGGCATCGGCTACTACCGCTCACCGGAGGTGCCCTGGCCGGGGCGGTCGTGAGGTGAGCTGAGGCAGGGGAGCGGGGGGGGGGGGGGGGGGGGGGGACCCCCCCCCCCCCCCCCCCCCCCCCCCCCGCTTCGCGTAGGCCGTCAGCCGACGCCCAGCTCCCGGGCGATCAGCATCCGCTGGACCTCGCTGGTCCCTTCGCCGATCTCCAGGATCTTGGAGTCCCGCCACATCCGCGCGACCGGGTACTCGTTCATGAAGCCGTAGCCGCCGTGGATCTGGGTGGCCTCGCGGGCGTTGGTGACCGCGATCTCCGAGGAGTACAGCTTCGCCAGCGCCGCCTCCTTCTTGAACCGCTCGCCGCGCACCATCCGGGAGGCCGCGTCCCGCCACGCCAGCCGGGCGGTGTACGCCCGCATCTCCATGTCGGCGAGCTTGAACTGGATCGCCTGGTTGCTGCCGATCGGCTTGCCGAACGCATGCCGCTCGCGGGCGTACTTCACCGACTCGTCGACACAGCCCTGCGCCAGGCCGGTGGCGAGCGCGGCGATGGCGATCCGGCCCTCGTCGAGGATGCGCAGGAACTGCGCGTAGCCGCGGCCCTCCTCGCCGACCAGGTTGGCCAGCGGCACCCGGACGTCGGTGAAGGACAGCTCGCGGGTGTCCGAGGCGTTCCAGCCGACCTTGGAGTACGGGGCGGCGACGGTGAAGCCGGGGGTGCCCGACGGGACGATGATCGAGGAGATCTCCGGGCGGCCGTCCGGCTTGCGGCCGGTGACGGCGGTGACGGTGACCAGACCGGTGATGTCCGTACCGGAGTTGGTGATGAAGCACTTGGAGCCGTTGATCACCCAGGAGTCGCCGTCGCGGACCGCGGTGGTGCGGGTGCCGCCCGCGTCGGAGCCGCCGTCCGGCTCGGTCAGCCCGAACGCGCCGAGCATCTCACCGGTGCACAGCTTGGGCAGCCACTGCTGCTTCTGCTCCTCCGTACCGAAGAGGTACAGCGGCATCGCGCCCAGCGACACCCCGGCCTCCAGGGTGATCGCCACCGAGGAGTCGACCCGCGCCAGCTCCTCCAGTGCGATGCCCAGCGCGAGGTAGTCGCCGCCCATCCCGCCGTACTCCTCGGGGAACGGCAGCCCGAACAGCCCCATCCGGCCCATCTCGCGGACTATCGGGTACGGGAAGGCGTGCTGCTCGTAGAACTCGCCGATCTGCGGGGCGACGACGTCGTGTGCGAACGCCTCGACCGTACGCCGGAGTTCTTCCAGCTCGTCGGGGAGACGGTGGTCCAGAGACATGAGGGTCACTCCTTGTGGGAGAGGGCGCGGACGGTGCGGGACGGGCTCGGCCGTCCGAGAGCTTCGGCCATCCACACGCTGGTGGCGGTGAGGGCGGTGAGGTCGACGCCGGTGTCGATGCCGAGGCCGTGCAGCATCCACACGAGGTCCTCGGTGGCGAGGTTGCCGGTGGCGGACTTCGCGTACGGGCAGCCGCCGAGGCCGCCCGCCGAGGCGTCCACGGTGGTGACGCCGTGCTCCAGCGCCGCCAGGGTGTTGGCCAGCGCCTGTCCGTAGGTGTCGTGGAAGTGCACACCGATCCGGTCGGTCGCCACGTCCGCGTCGTTCAGGGCGGTCAGCAGCGCCCGGACGTGGCCGGGGGTGGCGACGCCGATGGTGTCGCCCAGGCTGAGTTCGTCGCACCCCATGTCGAGCAGCGCCCGGCAGACCCGCACCACCTGCGGAAGCGGCACCGGGCCCTCCCACGGGTCCCCGAAGCACATCGACAGATAGCCGCGGACCCGCGCCCCGGCCTCCTTCGACCGCGCCACGACCGGCGCGAACATCGCCAGCGCTCCGTCGACGGTGCGGTTGAGATTGGCCTTGGCGAACGACTCGGTGGCGCTGGCGAAGACCGCGACCGACCGGGCCCCGAGCGCCAGCGCCCGGTCGAGCCCGCGGTCGTTGGGGACCAGCACCGGCAGCATCGCCGCGTCCAGGTCGCCGAGCCTGCCGAACAGCTCCTCGGCGTCGGCGAGCTGCGGCACCCAGCGCGGGTGGACGAAGCTGGTCGCCTCGACGACGGGCAGTCCGGCGTCGGCCAGGCGGTGCACGAACTCCGCCTTGACCTCGGTCGGTACCACCGTCTTCTCGTTCTGCAGGCCGTCGCGGGCGCCGACCTCGTGGATGCGTACGCGCGCGGGCAGCCCCTGCGCGGGCACGGTCATGGGCAGTCCGGGTGCGGTCATGACGCCTGCTCCTCCTCGCTGCCGGCCGGGGTCTCGTGCGGGTCGACCACGGCCAGCACCTGGTCCATGGCGACGGTCGCGCCGGGCGCGGCGTCCAGCGCGGTGACGGTCCCGGCGTGCGGGGCGGCGATGACGTGCTCCATCTTCATCGCCTCCACCACCAGCAGCCCCTGGCCCGCCTGCACCTCCTCGCCGACGGCGACCTTGACGACGGTGACGGTGCCGGGCATCGGGGCGGTCAGCGCATCGGCGCCGTGCCCGCCGGCCGCGCCGAGCAGCGCCGCCGCCACCGGGTCGTGGTCGGTGACGTGCCAGGAGTCGCCGTCGCGGCCCAGCCAGTCGCCCGCGCGGTGGAAGGTGTGCACCACACCGTCGACGGTGACCCGCACGGTGTCCGCCGTCACCTCGGCGCCGCCCGTGCCGGGCGCCACGTCCCGGGCGACCGGCTCAAGACCGGGCAGCTTGAGCCAGTGCCGCACCGGCGCCGCCTCGCCGCCCAGCCGGAAGCCGCTCGGTACGCCGAACGGGTCGCACCAGCCGCCGTCCGCCGCCGGCTCCAGCGCCGCCTGCCGGACCGCCGCGGCCGCCGCGTACACCTCGTCCGGCACCCCGTCCGGCAGCAGCGCGGCGGCCTCCCGCTCGACCAGCCCGGTGTCCAGCTCGCCGGACACCACGTCCGGGTGGGCCAGCAGCCGCCGCAGGAACCCGGCGTTGGTGGTCACGCCCAGGGTGACGGTCTCCGCGAGCGCGGCCCGCAGGGTGCGCAGCGCCGCCGCCCGGTCCGGGCCGTACGCGATGACCTTGGAGAGCATCGGGTCGTACCGGCTGCCGACCTCCGCGTCCTGGAGGAGGCCGGAGTCGGTGCGGACCGCGCCGCCCTGGGGTTCGCGCAGCAGGTGGACGGTGCCGCCGGTGGGCAGGAAGTCGCGGGCCGGGTCCTCGGCGCAGATCCGGGCCTCGACGGCGTGCCCGGTGAAGCCGATGTCGTCCTGGGTGAAGGGGAATTCCTCGCCCGCGGCGATGCGCAGCTGCCAGGCGACGAGGTCGAGGCCGCGCTCTCCGCGGATGCTCACGGTCAGCTCGGTGACCGGGTGCTCGACCTGGAGGCGGGTGTTCATCTCCATGAAGTAGTGGGCCGAGGGGTCCTTGCCGGGGACGATGAACTCGACGGTCCCGGCGCCGCGGTAGCCGCAGGAGCGGGCCGCGCGGACCGCCGCCTCGCCCATCGCGGCGCGGGTCGCCTCGTCCAGCAGCACCGACGGCGCCTCCTCGATCACCTTCTGGTGGCGCCGCTGGAGGGAGCACTCGCGCTCGCCGAGGTGGACGACGTTGCCGTGGCCGTCGGCGAGGATCTGGATCTCGATGTGCCGGGGCCGGTCGATCCACCGCTCGACGAGGAGCGTGTCGTCCCCGAAGGAGCTGCGGGCCTCGCGGCGGGCGGCGGCGATCTCCTCGTCGAGCAGCGCGGCGTCCCGCACCAGCCGCATGCCCTTGCCGCCGCCGCCCGCCGACGGCTTGAGCAGGACGGGCATGCCGATCTCGCGGGCGGCGGCGGCCAGTTCGGTGTCGGTCAGACCGCTGCCGGAGGAGCCGGGGACGACCGGCACCCCGGCCGCGCGGACCGTCTCCTTGGCGCGGATCTTGTCGCCCATCAGCTCGATGGCGGCGGCGGACGGGCCGAGGAAGACCAGCCCGGCGTCCGCGCAGGCGGCGGCGAACGCGGCGTTCTCGGCGAGGAAGCCGTAGCCGGGGTGGACGGCCTGCGCGCCGGTGCGGGCCGCCGCGTCCAGCAGCCGCTTGGCCGACAGGTAGCTCTCGGCGGCGGGCGCGGGCCCGATCCGTACGGCGGTGTCGGCCTCCCGCACGTGCCGGGCGCCGGCGTCCGCGTCGCTGAAGACGGCGACGGAGCGGATGCCGAGGGCGCGCAGGGTGCGGATGACGCGGACCGCGATCTCGCCGCGGTTGGCGACCAGCACGGTGTCGAACATGGTGGTGGGCATGGCCTTCGAAGTCCCTCTCGTGTGCGGCACGTCGCTCACATCCGGAAGACGCCGTAGCCGGGCGCCGCGGCGTCCCGGGCGGGCAGCGGGGCGTTGGCGCAGGCGGTCAGCGCCAGGCCCAGCACCTGGCGGGTCTCCAGCGGGTCGATGACGCCGTCGTCCCACAGCCGGGCGCTCGCGTAGTAGGCGTTGCCCTGGGTCTCGTACTGCGCGCGGATCGGGTCCTTGAAGGCGTCCTCGGCCTCGGCGCTCCACTCCTCGCCGCGCGCCTCCAGCTGATCGCGCTTGACGGTCGCGAGGACGGAGGCGGCCTGCTCGCCGCCCATCACCGAGATCTTGGCGTTCGGCCACATCCACAGGAAGCGCGGCGAGTACGCCCGCCCGCACATCGAGTAGTTCCCGGCGCCGTACGAGCCGCCGATGACGACGGTCAGCTTGGGCACCCGGGTGCAGGCGACGGCGGTGACCATCTTGGCGCCGTGCTTGGCGATGCCCCCGGCCTCGTACTGCCGCCCGACCATGAAGCCGGAGATGTTCTGGAGGAAGACCAGCGGGATGCCGCGCTGGTCGCACAGCTCGATGAAGTGGGCGCCCTTCTGGGCGGACTCGGAGAACAGGATGCCGTTGTTGGCGACGATCCCGACCGGGTGCCCGTGCAGCCGCGCGAAGCCGGTGACCAGCGTCTGGCCGTACTCCGCCTTGAACTCCGCGAACCGCGAACCGTCGACGAGCCGGGCGATGACCTCGCGCACGTCGTAGGGCGTCCGGGAGTCGGTGGGCACCATGCCGTACAGCCCGGCCGGGTCGGCCTTCGGCTCCTCGACCGGCCGTACCTGCCAGGGCAGCGGCGGGCGCTCGCCGAGCGTGCCGACGAGGGTGCGGACGATCCGCAGCGCGTGCGCGTCGTCCTCGGCGAGATGGTCGGTGACGCCGGAGGTCTTGGCGTGCACCTCGCCGCCGCCCAGCTCCTCGGCGGTGACCACCTCACCGGTGGCGGCCTTCACCAGCGGCGGGCCGCCGAGGAAGATCGTGCCCTGGTTCCGCACGATCACCGCCTCGTCGCTCATCGCCGGGACGTAGGCGCCGCCGGCGGTGCAGGAGCCGAGGACCGCGGCGATCTGCGGGATCCCGGCGCCGGACATCCGCGCCTGGTTGTAGAAGATCCGCCCGAAGTGCTCGCGGTCGGGGAAGACCTCGTCCTGCATCGGCAGGAACGCGCCGCCGGAGTCGACGAGGTACAGGCACGGCAGCCGGTTCTCCAGCGCGATCTCCTGCGCCCGCAGATGCTTCTTGACCGTCATCGGGTAGTACGTGCCGCCCTTGACGGTGGCGTCGTTGGCGACGATCAGTGTCTCGCGGCCGGAGACCCGGCCGATCCCGGCGATCACCCCGGCGGCCGGTGCGGCGCCGTCGTACATCCCGTCGGCGGCCAGCGGTGCGATCTCCAGGAACGGCGAGCCCGCATCCAGCAGGGCGTCGACCCGCTCCCGGGGCAGCAGCTTGCCGCGGGCGGTGTGCCGGGCCCGGGCGCGCTCGCCGCCGCCCAGCCGGGCCGCCGCCAGCTTCTCCCGCAGCTCGGCGGTGAGGGCGCGGTGCGCGGCCTCGTTGGCCCGCCAGGAGTCGGACGCCGGGTCGGCGGCGCTCCCCAGCACCGGTGCCTGCTCCATCAGTACGCGCTCCCTTGCTCGGTCGCCGCGGACCGTCCGCCGGGGCGGAGGCGCGGTTAATAGCCGTTAACGTCGCTCCGTTCAGGTTAACGACCACTAACCCTCACTGTCTACAATTGCGTCCATGAGCAACGCGCCCGCCCCCGCCCCGACCAGCCGCCGCGAGCAGATCCTCAAGGAGGCGGCCCGGCTCTTCGCCGAGCGCGGCTTCCACGGCGTCGGCGTCGACGAGATAGGGGCCGCGGTCGGCATCTCCGGTCCCGGGCTCTACCGCCACTTCGCGGGCAAGGACGCGATGCTCGCCGAACTGCTGGTCGGCATCAGCGAGCGGCTGCTCGACGGCGGCCGGATGCGGATCGCCGAGGGCGGCGAGAGCCCCGAGGCGGTGCTGGACGCGCTGATCGACGGCCATATCGACTTCGCGCTGGACGACCGCCCGCTGATCACCGTCCACGACCGGGAGCTGGACCGGCTGCGCGAGGCCGACCGCAAGCGGGTGCGGCGCCTCCAGCGCGAGTACGTCGAACTGTGGGTGACGGTCGTCCGCGAGGTGCACCCGGAGCCGTCCGAGGCGGAGGCGCGCGCCGCCGTGCACGCGGTCTTCGGCCTCCTCAACTCCACCCCGCACCTGGGCCGCCCCGGCGCGCTGCCGGGCCGCACCGAGATGGCCGGATTGCTGCGGCGGCTGGCGCTCGGGGCGTTCGGCGCGATGGCGGACGGCGCCCGCCCCGCCGGGGCCCCGTCCGCCGGGTGAGCGGTCCCTGGACAGGGTGTGGACCGGCCGGTAGCTTTCGCTGAGCAAGCGCTTAGGTAGCGATCCGGAGGAGGCGGCCGTGCGTCGCACAGTGTTCAACGAGGACCACGAGGCGTTCCGCGAGACCATCCGCGCCTTCATCGAGGCCGAGGTCGTACCGGTCTACGACGAGTGGATCGAGGCCGGAGCCGCCCCCCGCGACTTCTACCGCAAGCTGGGTGAGCTGGGCGTCTTCGGGATCGAGGTGCCCGAGGAGTACGGCGGCGCCGGGGAGACCAGCTTCAAGTTCCACGCCGTGATCACCGAGGAGTGCGCCCGCGCCGGCGTCAGCTTCGGCGGCTCCAGCGTTCACACCGCGCTCTGCCTGCCCTACCTCCTCGCGTACGCCACCGAGGAGCAGAAGCAGCGCTGGCTGCCGCCGTTCGTCTCCGGCGACATGATGACGGCCATCGCCATGACCGAGCCCGGCACCGGCTCCGATCTCGCCGGGATGAAGACCACCGCCAAGCTCTCCGCCGACGGCAGCCACTACGTCCTCAACGGCGCCAAGACCTTCATCACCGGCGGCGTCCTCGCCGACCGCGTCATCGTCTGCGCCCGCACCGCGCCCCCGTCGCCCGAGGACCGCCGCGCCGGGATCACCCTCCTCGTCGTCGACACCACCTCCGAGGGCTACGCCGTCGGCCGCAAGCTCGACAAGCTCGGCCTGAAGACCTCCGACACCGCCGAACTCTCCTTCACCGACGTCAAGGTGCCCGTCACCGACCGCCTCGGCGAGGAGGGCAAAGCCTTCTCCTACCTCGGCCAGAACCTCCCGCAGGAGCGCCTGGGCATCGCCGTCGGCGCCTACGCCCAGGCCGCGGCGGCGGTGCGGTTCGCCAAGGAGTACGTGCAGCAGCGCGAGGTCTTCGGCAAGTCCGTCGCCTCCTTCCAGAACACCAAGTTCGTCCTCGCCGACTGCAAGTCCGAGGTCGACGCGATGGAGGCGGTCGTCGACCGCGCCCTCGACGCGCACGACGCCGGGGAGCTGACCGCCGCCGACGCCGCCTCCGCCAAGCTCTTCACCACCGAGCGCGCCGCCGTCGTCATCGACAAGTGCCTCCAGCTGCACGGCGGTTACGGCTACATGCAGGAGTACCCGATCTCCCGCCTCTACGCCGACACCCGCGTCAGCCGCATCTACGGCGGCACCAGCGAGGTCATGCGCTCCATCATCGCCAAGTCGATGGGCCTGTGACCGCGGCACCTCCTCCGCACCGCTGAGACGGCGTACGGACCCGGCGCCCGGCCCCCCGGGTACCGGGTCCGTACGCCGTACCGCACCCGACCGAAAGCGCCGTATGCCGTGACCGACGCCCTCAAGGATCTGCTCGTCCTGCTCGACCTGGAGCGGATCGAGCAGGACATCTTCCGTGGCGCCAGCCGGGATTCGCTGGTCCCCCGCGTCTTCGGCGGGCAGGTCGCCGCCCAGGCGCTGGTCGCGGCGGGCCGCACCGTCCCCGCCGACCGGCCTCCGCACTCCCTGCACGCCTACTTCCTGCGGCCCGGCGACCCCGGCGCACCGATCGTCTACACCGTCGACCGGATCCGCGACGGCCGCTCCTTCACCACCCGCCGGGTCGTCGCCGTCCAGCACGGCCGGCCGATCTTCCACCTCACGGCCTCCTTCCAGGCGTACGAGGAGGGCCTGGAGCACCAGGAGCCGATGCCGAAGGCGCCCGACCCGCTGTCGCTGCCGACCGCTGCCGAGACGCTGCCCCGCCACGCCGGGCACTTCGCCGACCCGGACGTCACCCGGCGGCTGCTGCGCGCCCGCGCCGCCATCGACCTGCGCTACGTCGACGCGCCCCCGTACGCGACACCGGGGGAGCCGCGCGAACCCCGCTCCCAGGTGTGGTTCCGCACCAACGGATCGCTGGACCAGCTGCCGGTCGCCACCGGCTCCGCCGCCCCCGCCGACGACGCCCCGACGGCCCGCCCGCTGCTCGACATCTGCCTGGTCACCTATGTCTCCGACATGACCCTGCTGGACTCGGTGCTGCTCGCGCACGGCCGGGGCGGCTGGGCGGTCGGCGACGTGGTCGGCGCCAGCCTGGACCACGCCATGTGGTTCCACCGCCCGCCACGCGCCGACGACTGGCTCCTCTACGACCAGGAGTCGCCCACCGCCCAGGGCGGCCGCGGCCTGGGCCGGGGCCGGATCTTCACCGCCGACGGACAGCTGGTGGTCTCCGTCGTCCAGGAGGGCGTGATCCGGGCACCCCGCGGATGACGGTTGCCCGGGCCGGTGTCGCCGCCCGCCCCGGCGCTGCTCAGAGCAGTCCGGCGGCCTTGAGGAGGTAGGCGGTCAGCGGGTCGTAATGGCGCGGGCTGCGCACATGGTCGTCCAGCGGGACGGTGACCCGCAGCGTGCCCTCGGCCTCGGCGAGGAAGAGCGCCGGATCGTTGCAGTCGGCGAAGCCCACCGCGTCGATCCCGCGCTGCGCGGCGCATCCGGCCCAGCCGTGGTCGGCCATCACCAGATCGGGCAGCGGGCGGCCGGCCCGCTCCAGCCCGTCCAGGACCGCGGCCATCGGCGCGGGGGAGTGGGTGTGCCAGAGCGTCGCCCCGCGCTCCAACATCGCCACCTCGCCGAACTGGAACACCATGCCGTCGTCGGCCTGGAGCCCGTCCGGCACCACGACGATCTCGCAGCCCTTGGCCCGCAGCGCCTCCGCGGTGGCCCGGTGCACGTCCAGCAGCCCGCCCGGGTGCCCGGTGGCGAACAGCACCCGCTGCCGGCCCGCGGCCGCCTTGTGCAGCAGCGCCGCCGCACGGTCCAGCGCGTCCACCGTCAGCTCGGGGTCGATGGTGTCCTGCCCGCTGCGGTGGTGCGGATCGTCGCTCACCCCGCACCGCTCCGCCATCACGGCGAGTACGTCCTGCTCATCCGTCCACCGGTCGCCCAGCTCCAGGCCGAACCAGTAGTGGCGGTCTCCGTTGGCGAGGCGGCGGTAGTGGGAGAGGTTGTTCTCCCGGGGCGTGGCGACGTCACCGGCGATCCGGGTCCGTACGAGATGGTCGACGAGCTCGGCACGGGTGAGGACGGCGTCCACGGTGGGTATCGGCATGGCGCCATTGTGCCCGCCGCGGCCGGCCCGGGCGGGGAGTCCGGGGTTCCGGGGCCCGCGGGGGCGCGTCAGGCGGTGTGCTCCGTGACGAAGCCGGCGATGGCGTCCTGCATCTGCGTCAGGCCCGGCTCTTCGAGCGGGTAGTGACCGGCCCCGTCGAGCAGGACGGTGTCGACCGGGACCCGTGTGATGCGGGACAGCAGCGGCGTGCTCAGGTGGAGCGGGCTCCAGCGGTCCTCGGCGGGCTGGGTCAGCAGCACCGGGCAGGCGTCGAACCGCTCCGGCTCGACGGCGGGGGCGTGGTGCAGATAGCGGTCGAGGAAGCGGACGCTGACCCGGTTCGCGGCCGAGGTGCGGTCCTTCATGAAGACCTTCATCGCCGCCGGATCGTTGGCCAGCGCCGACATCTTCCCGGCCAGGCTCATCGGGTACCGCACCGCGGCGGCCGGGGTCCTCGCGAGCAGGCCCATGAGCGGACCGCCCATCCGCGCGGTCAGCGGATCGTGCGCGGTCTCGTCGCGTACCCGCTGGTCACGCTGGTCGAGGAAGGTCATCCCGACGATGCCGCGCAGCGTGCCGCGGGGCGCCTTCGCGGCGACGTGGTAGGTGAGCATGCCGCCCGCGCTCAGCCCGTAGAGCACGATCGGACGGTCGTCCCGGGACTGCTCGAAGGCGAGGAAGTCCACGACGAGATCGACCCAGTCGTCGTACGACGGCGTGGACCTGGGCCGCACCCGGGTGAGGCCGTATCCGAGGTTGTCCAGGGCGACGGTCTCGAAGCCACGGGCGGCGAGCGGGGCGCCGAGGATCAGCGACATCTGGCGGCCGTTGGTGCCCACCCCGTGGTGCAGCACGACCTTGGCCTTCGCGGCGGGGTTGCGGTAGCGGTCGAGGTGGACGCGGTGCCCGTGCCAGTCCCAGAACTCCTCCTCGGGCGCGGTCGCATCGGTCAGCCGCAGCCGCTCGGGCAGGAACTGCTGGAGGTCGCGCCAGGCCCGCTGGTCGCGGTAGGTGGCGGGGAGGGGGTGGCTCATGCGGGTGCCTTTCGCGGGTGGCCTGGCGGTGCTCAGGCCGGGGAGGGGGAGGGGGCACCGAGCGCCCCGCGGGTGATCAGCCGTACGCCGGTGTGCAGTTCACGGCGGACGGCGTCGGGGTCGCGCAGGTCGTCCTCCAGCCCCCGGGTGAAGGTGAGCAGCACGGTGGCCGCCTGTTCCAGCGCGCCCCGGACGACCTTGACGGTCGCCTCCTCCTTGCTCCCGACGTACTTGTAGACCGTCGGGCGCGACATCTGCGCCTCTCCGACGATGTCGGAGACCGAGGTGCGCCGGTATCCGTTGCGGCAGAAGCAGCGGTAGGCGGCGTCCAGGACGAGCTGGGAGGAGGGAACCTTTGGCATGGCTACGCATTTAACAGCGGGGTGGAAACGTGTAAAGCGGTGTGGGCAGGAGCGTGGTGGCGTGCGTGGGGGCGTGTTCGGCGCGGCTGCCTTGTGCGGCGTGTGGCTCGGTCCGGTTTGCCTCGTGCGGCGCGTGGCTCGGTCCGCTGTCCTGGTGGGGTACGTGGCCCGGTCCGGCCGTCCGGTGCGGGTTTCCCGGGTGCCCCGGCGCTCGCGGTCCGGCCCGCTGTCAGGCGGCCGGCGGTCGGCGGCTGGCGGCTGGCCGTTCCGTCGAACGCTCTCCGGCCGACTCACGCAAATGTCCATCCCCAGGGGCTGCGGCGCTCCCTACCCTCACCCTCATGACCACCGCATCCGCCGCCCCGTCCGGCCCCGTCGGCCCCACCGACTCCTCCCGCGTCCCGCGCTACGCCGGGCCCGCGACCTTCGCCCGTCTGCCCCGCCTCGACCAGGTCTCCGCCGCCGATGTCGCGGTGGTCGGGGTGCCCTTCGACACCGGCGTCTCGTACCGGCCCGGCGCCCGCTTCGGCGGCAACGCGATCCGGGAGGCGTCGCGGCTGCTGCGCCCGTACAACCCGGCGCAGGACGCCTCCCCCTTCGCGCTGGCGCAGGTCGCGGACGCCGGTGACATCGCCGCCAACCCGTTCCACATCAACGAGGCGGTCGAGACGATCGAGGCGGGCGCCGACGATCTGCTCTCCACCGGAGCCCGTCTGATGACGCTCGGCGGCGACCACACCATCGCCCTGCCGCTGCTCCGCTCCGTCGCGAAGAAGCACGGCCCGGTCGCGCTGCTCCACTTCGACGCGCACCTCGACACCTGGGACACCTACTTCGGCGCCGAGTACACCCACGGCACGCCGTTCCGCCGTGCCGTCGAGGAGGGCATCCTCGACACCTCCGCCCTCTCCCACGTCGGCACCCGCGGCCCGCTCTACGGCAAGCAGGACCTCACCGACGACGAGAAGATGGGCTTCGGCATCGTCACCTCCGCCGACGTGATGCGGCGCGGCGTCGACGAGATCGCCGACCAGCTCCGCCAGCGCATCGGCGACCGCCCGCTCTACATCTCCATCGACATCGACGTCCTGGACCCGGCGCACGCCCCGGGCACCGGCACCCCCGAGGCCGGCGGCCTCACCAGCCGCGAACTCCTGGAGATCCTGCGCGGCCTGGCCTCCTGCCATCTCGTCTCCGCCGACCTGGTCGAGGTCGCCCCGGCCTACGACCACGCGGAGATCACGTCGGTGGCCGCCTCCCACACGGCGTACGAACTCACCACGATCATGGCCCGGCAGATCGCGGCGTCCCGCGGCTGACACGGCGGCGACAGAGCCGGCGGGCGGCGACCTTCGGGGGTCGCCGCCCGCTTCCGTGTGTCCGCGGCGGCGCGCCCCGTGCCTGGTGGGCCCGTGCGTGGTGGGCCCCGGCCCGTGCGGCGGCCGCCTGCGGCTCGGCTTTCGGCGCTCTCGAACCGGCGGTTCCGCAGACCGCGTTCGGCCGCCGCGGGGCTGCCCCCCCGGGCCTTACGCCGAGGTGGGGCGCCCGGTGGTACGCGGTGACCGCGACCGGCGGGCCGGGCGGGATATCCGGGGCGCGGGGGCCGGGGGAGCCGGGGCCGGTGCCGGGGCGGCCGTGCCGCCGATGCGGCCCTGGAGCAGCCGGGACAGCGAGGCATGGACGTCGTCGACCGTGCGGTGGGGCTGGAAGGACTGCCAGTCGAGGGCGGCCACCAGGACCATGCCGATCAGGGCGGACGAGGTGAGCGGGACGTCGATCTCCTCGCTCAGCTCACCGGCGTCGACCGCCTCCCGCAGGACGGATTCGACGACGGCCATCGCCCGGCCGCGCACCGACCGCAGGGTGGCGCGCCAGCTGCGATTGGTGCGCCACAGCTCGGCGACGTACAGCTGGGTGAGCGAGGGGGCGCCGGCGATGAACTCCAGCCCGGCGCGGATCATCGCGTCCACGGCGTCGATATGGGTGCCGCCGCGCGCCGTCACCTCGTCGGCGGCCCGGCGAAGGGAGACGGCGAGCAGCTCGATGCCGTCCCGCAGCAACTCCTCGAAGAGGACGTTCTTGCTGGTGAAGTTGTAATAGACGGTGCCCTTCGCGACACCGGCGCGCTCGGCGATCTCGTCCACCGTGGTGGCGGAGAAACCCTGCTCGGCGATGAGCGTGACGGCGGCTTCGAAGAGCTTGCGGCGGGTGCTCTCCCGCCGGGCGGCCCGGGAACCCGCCGCGGGGGCGGTGCCGTCGACGGCACCGCCCCTACGGCCTGTGGAGGGGATGGTCACAGGCTGAGTTCCGGATGGAGGTCCTTCATCCGGACGACCTGCCGGCCCCGCGCGGTCAGCGCGGTCAGCGCCAGCGAGGCGACGGTGAAGACCGCCAGCACGATGCTGCCCTGCGTGACGATCGAGAGGTCGCCGCCGGTGATCAGACGACGCAGACCGTCGACGACGTAGCTCATCGGCAGGAACGGGTGGATCGCCGCGAAGAAACCGGGGCTGGTCTGCACCGGGTAGGTGCCGCCCGCCGAGGTCAGCTGGAGCATCAGGATGACCAGGGTGAGCACCCGTCCCGCCGGTCCGAAGACCGCGCTCAGCAGCTGGATCAGGGCGGTGAAGCACGCCGTCGCCAGCAGCAGATAACCGATCGTGGCGGTCGCCCGGGCCATCTCCAGGCCGAGGCCCCAGTGGAGCACGGCCATCAGCGCCAGCACCTGGACCACGCCGATGGCGAAGGCCGGGAGCCAGGCGCCGAGGGCTATCCGCCAGCCCGGCGCACCGGCGGCGAGCGCCCGCTTGCCCAGCGGCTGGAGCAGCATGAAGGCGACCATCGCGCCGACCCACAGGGACAGCGGGATGAAGTACGGGGCGAGGCCCGTGCCGTAGTTGGGCGCCTTGTGCATCGACTTGGCGGCCAGCTCGACCGGGTCGGCCATGACCTCGGTCCGCGTGTCGCGCTCGTTCTTGTCGTAGTCCGGGATCTTGGCGACGCCGCTGTTCAGGCCGCTGGCCAGCTGGTTGGAGCCGTCCTTCAGCTTGTAGAGGCCGCCGTTGAGCGAGATCGCGCCGTCCTTGAGCTTGCCCAGGCCGCCCGCCAGCTGGTCGGTGCCGTTCTTGGCGTCACCGATGCCGTTGTGGACCTGGCCCGCGCCGTCGGCGAGGTCGCCCGCGCCGTTGGCCAGCTTGCCGCTGCCGTCGGCGATCTTGGCGCTGCCGTCGGAGAGCGCGCCCAGTCCGGTGGCGAACCGGTCGGCACCGTCGGCCACCTTGTGCGCACCGGCGTTCAGCTTGTTGATCTGCGCGAGCTGGCCGTCGGCGTTCTTCGCGATCTCCGGCACCTGCTCGGCGACCATCACCGCGCCCTGGTGGATCTCACGCAGCTTGGCGCGCTGGGCACCGAGGTCGAGGCTGGAGAGGCCCCCGTTGACCTTCTCTGCCGAGTCCGCCGTGGCGGCGGTCTTGGAAGCGACATCCTTGAGGTCTGCGCACGCCGCGCCGGAGGTCCCGGAGGTGCACTGCTCGCGGTAGACCGAGTCCGCCTTGTCGGCCGACTCCCGCGCCTCGGTCACGTTGGTCTCGGCCGCCCCCAGGACGCGGTCGAGCTTCTCGGTGAGGTCGGCGACGAACTGCGCCCCCCTGGCGATCTCCTCGCTGTGCTTCTTGAGGTAGGGGAGGTCCTTCTTGGCGAGCCCGTTGAACTTCGTGGCGAGCTGCTCGGTGCCGTCGGCGACCTGACCGGCGCCCTTGCTCAGCTCCTGGGCCTTGGTCTGCGCCTGGCCGATGCCGGAGTGCAGGTCCGAGGCGCCCTTGCCGAGCTGCCCGGCCTTGTCGTGCAGGGTGTCCGCGCCGTCGCTGACCTTGCCCGCGCCCTCGTTGAGCTGGCCGAGGCCGCCCGACAGCTTGCCGGTGTTCTCCTCGGCGCTGCCGAGCCCGTCGGCAAGCTTGCCCGCGCCCTCCTTGGCGTCGTGCAGACCGTCGTCCAGCTTCCCGGCGCCGTCGGCGGCCTTCTGCGTCTGGTCGTGGAGGTCGGAGAAGGAGACGAAGATCTTGTCGAGGAACTGCCGCGACGACTTCGCCGACGTCTTCGCCCGGATCTCCGAGAACACCGTCTTGGAGATCGAGCCGACGATGTAGTTGTTGGCGTCGTTCGTACGGACCTGGAGCGCGCCGGTCTGCGGGGAGTCGCCGCCGCTGGACGCGATCCGCTCGCTGAAGTTCGAGGGGATGGTCAGCGACAGGTAGTACCTGCCGTCCTCCAGACCCTTCGCCGCCTCACCGGAGCCGACTTCCTGCCAGTCGAACGTGTCGCTGTCGCGGACGCTCTTGACGAGCTGGGAGCCGGCGTCGAGGTGCTTGCCGTCGGCCGTGGCGCCCTTGTCGTCGTTGACGAGAGCGACCGGGATCTTGTCCAGCCGGCTGTAGGGGTCCCAGAAGGAACAGAGGTAGAGCGCTCCGTAGAGCAGGGGGATCAGCGTGAGGGCGATGATGCCGAGCCGGGGGAGCTTGCCCCGGCCGAAGCGCCTCAGCTCAAGCGCGGCCAGTTTCGGCGAACGCATGCGCTGTTTCCTCCTCGTGGGTGTCGGCCGGGCCCTGCGGGCCGGCGGTGGTCGTGGCATCGGTGGTGCGCGGCGCGGCCGCGGCACCGGAGTCCGTACGGACTATCAGCGCGTCCTCGGGGGCGTCGCCGGCGACCGCCACGACGGTGGTGCCCGCCGCCGACAGCTCGCGCAACAGCCCCCAGATCTGTTCCCGTTCCTCCGCGGAGAGCTTGAGGTCGACGTCGTCGACGGCGAGCAGATGCGGGGCGTGCAGCATGCCGAGCGCCAGGGACAGCCGCAGCGCCTCCAGGCGTTCGAGGTCGCGGACGGCGGTGTTCAGTCCCTTCGGCAGGGTCTCGGGGTCCAGGCCCACGGCCGCCAGCGCGGCCTCGATCCGGGCCCGGCGCTCTTCCCGGTGACGGCGGCCCCAGGAGAGCCCGCCGAGCGGGGAGCCCTTCAGGCGGCGGATCAACAGGGCCTGTTCCTTGAGGTGTTCGCCGACGGTGAGGGCCGGCTCCAGGTCGGCGATGCCCGGTACGTGGGCGACCGCCGTCCGGCCGCGCACCGCGCCCATCCGCTTCGGCAGCGGGAAGCCCGCGACCGTGGCCTGGCCCTCGGTGAGCCGCATCCGGCCGGTGAGGGCGAGCAGGAGGCAGGTACGGCCGGAGCCCGAGGGGCCCTGCAGCGCGATCAGTGCGCCCGGCTCCGCGGAGATGTCGACACCTCTGAAGGCCCATCCGCGCGGTCCTTTGACGCCGATCCCCTTGGCGATGACCGCCGCCCCTTGACGGGTGGTGTCCACTGCCCCTCCTTTGATCTGACTGGTCAGTCTAAAAGTTTGCCGCATCGATCGCCGCTTGACCAATCGGCGCACTGCCAAATGCCCGATTTCGGTGCGCTCGGCGGCGCTACGTGCTTAAGGTCACCCCTGACGTCGCAAGGACGCCGCGATTTCCCCCAGGAAGCGGCCCGCGCCGGGCAGTTGCGGATCCGGGCCGCACACGGACGACGGAGAGCGATGAATCAGACGGCACGGCATCCGGCGTATCCACCATCTCCCGAGCGCCACCGGACGGCCCGCCCGGCCGCCCGCCCCCGCAGGCTGCTCGCACCGCTCGTCGCGGCGGCCCTCCTCGCGGGCTCGGCCCCCGCCTCGGCCGCGGCCCAGCCCCTCGCCGCCGCCCCCTCGGCCCCCGCCCCCGACCGGGGCGGCCCGTGCGGCAACGGCTCCGGCTGGACGGCGACTTCGACCCGTATCGACCCCGAGGACAGCCACCACGCCTACGTCGGCAACGGCTACCTCGGCCAGCGCATCCCGCCCCACGGCACCGGATATGCCGCCCCCGGCGGCACCACCGGCTGGCCGCTGAAGACCCCGGCCTACGACGGCTCGTTCGTCTCCGGGCTCTACGCCAAGGGTCCCGCGAACGTCGAGGGACGCCAGGCCATCGCGGCGATCCCGACCTGGACGACGCTCGACGTGACCGCCGGCCAACCGGGCGCCGAGACCTACTCCTCCGCCACCCCAGCCGCCCGTATCTCCCACTACCGCCAGACCCTCGACCTGCGCTGCGGCTTCGTCCGCACCTCCTTGACCTGGACCGCCGCCGACGGCCGCGCCACCGACCTCGTCTACGACGTCCTCGCCGACCGGACCGACGCCCACATCGGCGCCGTACGCCTGCGGATGACGCCGCACTGGAGCGGCGCGGCGACCGTCACCGATGTGCTCGACGGGCGTGGCGCCCGCCGGATGAAGGCCACCGGGGGCGCCTCCGCCGACGGCACCATGGACGTCGCCTTCCGCACCGACGGCACGGACACCGACGGCGCCGTCGCCTCGACGCTGCGCCCCGGACCGGGGATCCACGGTCGGCCGGAACGGCGCCCCGCCCGCGCCTCCGGGCTGACCAACCGGCAGCACGTCACCTTCCCCGTCCGCAGCGGCCACGGCTACGAGCTGACCAAATATCTCGGCGTCGACACCGCCCTGACCTCCCGTTCGCCCCGCGCCGCCGCCCGCGCCGCCTCGCTGCGGGCCGCCGGGCGCGGCTGGCCGTCGCTCTTCGCCCGGCACACCGCCGCCTGGCGCTCCCTGTGGCGCAGCGACATCGAGGTGGCCGGGCGGCCCGAGCTGCAGTCCTGGATCCGCTCGGCGCAGTACGGACTGCTCTCCGCCACTCGCGCCGGGAACCGCAACAGCATCGGCCCCACCGGCCTGACCAGCGACAACTACGCGGGCGAGGTCTTCTGGGACGCCGAGACCTGGATGTACCCGGGCCTGCTGGCGAGCCACCCCGCGCTCGCCAGATCGATCGTCGACTACCGCTACCGGACCCGTGCGGGAGCCCGCGCCAACGCCCGCAAGCTCGGCTACGACGGGCTGTTCTACTCCTGGACCAGCGGCAGCAAGGGCGACCTGTGGACCGAATGCCACAGCTGGGACCCGCCGCACTGCCGCACCCAGAACCACCTCATGGGCGACATCTCCCTCGCCACCTGGCAGTACTACCTCGCCACCAAGGACACCGCCTGGCTGCGCTCGCGCGGCTGGCCCGTGCTCAAGGGCATCGCGGAGTTCTGGGCCTCCCGCGCCACCCGCAACGCCGACGGCCGCTACTCCGTCAAGAACGTCGCCGGGCCCGACGAGTACAGCAACGGCGTCGACGACGGCGTCTTCACCAACGCGGGCGCCGCCACCGCACTGCGGCACGCCCTGCGCGTCGCCGCCGTCCTCGGCGAACCGGCCCCCGCCGCCTGGCGGACCGTCGCCGACAAGCTGCGCATCCCCTACGACACGGAGAACAAGGTCTTCGCGCAGTACGCCGGATACCGGGGCACCACCATCAAGCAGGCCGACACGGTGCTGCTGATGTACCCCCTGGAATGGCCGATGACGACGGAACAGGCGGCGGACACGCTCGACTACTACGCGGCCCGCACCGACCCGGACGGCCCGGCGATGACCGACTCCGTCCACGCCATCGACGCCGCCGCCCTCGGCGAACCCGGCTGCGCCGCCTACACCTACCTCCTGCGCTCCATCAAACCGTTCGTCCGCGGGCCGTTCGCGCAGTTCTCCGAGGCACGCGGCGACAAGGCGGGGGCCGAGGACCCGCTCGCCGGACAGCCCGCCCAGGACTTCCTCACCGGCAAGGGCGGCTTCCTGCAGACCTTCACCCACGGCCTGACCGGCCTGCGGCTGCGGGAGAACGCCGTGCACCTCGACCCGACGCTGCCGCCGCAGCTCTCCCGCGGCGTCACCCTGCGCGGTCTGCGCTGGCAGGGCCGGACGTACGACGTGGAGATCGGCGCGCACCGCACCCGCGTCCGGCTGACCGCGGGTACGCCCCTGCCGGTCGAGACCCCGCAGGGCGTCGAGACGGCCCGCACGGGCCGGCCCGTCGTCCTCACCACCCGGCGCCCCGACCTCACCCCCACGGACAACGCCGCGCGCTGCACCCCCGCGAAGGCGACGTCCGAGGAGCCCGGGATGTACGCGGGAGCCGCCGTGGACGGCAACGCCACCACCGCGTGGGTGCCCGACGCCGCCGACGGCACGCTCACCGTCGACCTCGGCCGCACCGTGACCGTCGGGCAGATCACCCCGCACTGGAACGCGACGAAGCCGGTCTCCTACGTCGTGCAGGTCTCGCGGGACGGCCGCCACTGGACCGGCACCGGATACGCGGGCCGCACCCCGGCGCGGTACGTCCGCGTCACGGTCCACGGAGATCCGCGGCCCAACCCCGACGGCACGCCGAAGAAGCGCCCGGGGATCGCCGAACTGACGGTGGACGGAGCCACCGGCACGGGCGGCGCCGGGAACTGATCCGCACCGCCACCGATGCACCCTGCGGCGGCCGGGCCGCACCCCTGCGCCCGGCCGCCGCCGCACGCCGTCCCTGACACGGTCGGCCGGATATCGTGCCCTCCGCGCGGCCGGCCGTGCCCCCGCCGCGCCCGTGCACACAGCGGAAGACGCCGAGGAGAAGTCCGAAGGGCGTGATGCCGCACCGCACCGGCGGAGCGGACGAGGGGCTGGAAGGGCCGAGTACGCGAATCTGTGTTCTCATGTCACTCAGCGTGACGGACGCCCGGCTCGGGCACCATCGGGGATCTCCCGGAGATCGTCCCTGACGCCCCGATCCCCTTTCTCCGGGAAAACCCGGATTTCCGGCCGGTCGCCCGCGCGGAGTGTGACGGCGGGATGAAATCCGACGGTGGGGATGTTGGCAATTTCCGTCAAGGACGAGGCGCGGGAGGCACCGGGTGGCGGGGACGGACACGGCAGGACAGAGCTGGGCGCGGAGGCTGGTCCGCGACTGCTGGCAGTACCGGACGGATGTACTGCTCTCGCTCGGCTCCTCGCTGGGCGGTATGGCGGTCATGGCGCTGGTGCCGCTCATCCCGAAGCTGATCATCGACGACGTGATCGTCCGCCACGACCGCACGCTCGCCCCCTGGGCCTCTCTCATGATCGTCGCCGCGGTCGTCGTCTACGCCCTCACCTATGCCCGCCGCTACTACGGCGGACGGCTCGCCCTCGACGTCCAGCACAGCCTCCGCACCCGTATGTACGGCTCGATCGCCCGGCTCGACGGCCGGCGTCAGGACGAGCTGAGCACCGGGCAGGTCGTCGGCCGCGCCACCAGCGACCTCCAGCTCATCCAGAGCCTCCTGTTCATGACGCCCATGATGATCGGGAACGTCCTGCTCTTCCTGGTCTCGCTGGTCGTGATGCTGACGCTCTCCCCGCTGCTCACGGTCATCGCGCTGGCCGTCGCCCCGGCCCTGTGGTTCGTCGCCAAACGCAGCCGCACACGCCTCTACCCCGCCACCTGGTACGCCCAGAGCCAGGCCGCAGCGGTCGCGGGCGTCGTGGACGGCGCGGTGTCCGGAGTCCGGGTCGTCAAGGGCTTCGGGCAGGAGCAGCAGGAGACCGGCAAGCTCCGGGAGGTGGGCCGCAAGCTGTTCGCCGGACGGCTGCGCACGGTGCGCCTCAACGCCGTCTACAACCCCGCCCTTCAGGCCGTCCCGGCCCTCGGCCAGGTCGCGATGCTGGCCCTCGGCGGCTGGATGGCCACCCGCGGCGAGGTCACCCTCGGCACCTTCGTCGCCTTCTCCACCTATCTCGCCCAGCTCGTCGGCCCGGTCCGGATGCTGGCCGTGGTGCTGACCGTCGGCCAGCAGGCACGGGCCGGCGTCGAGCGGGTCTACGAACTGATCGACACCGACCCGGTCGTCGAGGAGCGCCCCGACGCCCACGCACTCCCCGCCGACGCCCCCGCCACCGTCGAGTTCGACGCCGTCACCTTCGCCTACGGCGAGGCCGCTGCCGGACCCGACCGTGACGCGGAGACCGCCGAGGCCGCGGCCACCGGCGCCGCCGGGAAGCCCGCCCCGGCCGGCGCCCCCGCACCCCGCCCCGTACTGGACGGCTTCTCGCTGCGCATCGCCCCGGGCGAGACCGTCGCCGTCGTCGGCCGGTCCGGCAGCGGCAAGTCCACCGTCTCGCTGCTGCTGCCCCGCTTCTACGACGCCACCGCCGGCCGCGTCCTGATCGGCGGCCACGACGTCCGCGACCTCACCCTGGAGTCGCTGCGCTCCGTCATCGGCCTGGTGCCCGAGAGCAGCTTCCTCTTCTCCGACTCGGTGCGCGACAACATCGCCTACGGCCACCCGGAGGCCACCGACGAGCAGATCCGCACGGCCGCCCGCATCGCGCAGGCCGACGGCTTCATCGGCGAGCTGCCCGAGGGGTACGACACCGAGGTCGGCGAGCAGGGCCTGACGCTCTCCGGAGGCCAGCGGCAGCGCATAGCTCTGGCCCGCGCCATCCTCACCGACCCCCGGCTGCTGGTGCTGGACGATGCGACGTCCGCCGTCGACGCCCGGGTCGAGCACGAGATACACGAGGCGCTGCGCGGGGTGATGGCCGGCCGCACGACGCTGCTCATCGCCCACCGCGCCTCCACCCTGGCCCTCGCCGACCGCATCGCCGTGCTCGACGGCGGCCGCCTCGTCGACATCGGCACCCAGGACGAACTCACCGCCCGCTGTCCCCTCTACCGCAGCCTGCTGACCGACCCGGACGAGCTGGGCGGCGTCCCGCACGATCCGGCCGGTGCGGTGGCGGGCGCCTTCGACGGCGAATCCGCCGCGACCGGCCTGCTGGAACCGCTCCCCGTGGCCCACCCCGACGGCGCGCACCCGAACGGCGCACGCCCCGGCGCCACCGACTCCGCCGCCTCGGACGGCGCCCCCGGCCCGCACGGCATCACCCCCGAGCTGTGGGTCCGCCGCGACACCGACGGTGCCCCGGAAGGGCCGACCGGACCGGCCGCCACCCCCGAACTCCTCGAACAGGTCGCCGCGCTCCCGCCGGCCATCGACACCCCGGACATCGACGAGGAGCGGGCCGCCGCGGCCGAGGGCTCGTACGGTCTGCGGCAGCTGCTGCGCGGCTTCCGCGGGCCGCTGCTGATCGCCCTCGCTCTGGTGGCCGTGGACGCCCTCGGCGGTCTCGTCGTCCCGATCCTCATCCGGCAGGGCATCGACGAAGGCGTCCGCCGCGGGGTGCTCGCCGGGGTGTGGACGGCCGCACTCCTCGCCCTGGTGACGGTGCTCGTCCAGTGGGCCGCGCAGATCGGCGGCAACAGGATGACCGGCCGCACGGGCGAGCGGGTCCTGTACTCCCTCCGCGTCAAGATCTTCGCCCAGCTCCAGCGCCTCGGCCTCGACTACTACGAGCGCGAACTCACCGGCAAGATCATGACGCGGATGACCACGGACGTCGACGCGCTGTCGACGTTCCTGCAGACCGGCCTGGTCACCGCCGTCGTCTCGGTGCTGACCTTCGGCGGCATCCTCGTGGCGCTGCTCGTCATCGACGTCCAGCTGGCCCTGGTCGTCTTCGCCACCCTCCCGCCGCTGATCCTCGGCACGTACTTCTTCCGCAAGCAGAGCGTCAAGGCGTACGAGCTGGCCCGGGAGCGGATCAGCGTCGTCAACGGCGACCTCCAGGAGAGCGTCGCCGGGCTGCGGATAGTCCAGGCGTTCCGGCGCGAGGGCATGGGCGCCGCGCGGTTCGCCGATCGCAGCCACGCCTACCGCCAGGCCCGGATCCGCGGCCAGTTCCTGATATCCGTGTACTTCCCGTTCGTCCAGCTGCTGTCGTCGGTCGCCGCCGCCCTGGTGCTGATCGTCGGCGCCGGACGGGTCGGCGCGGGCACCCTGACGGCCGGTGCGCTCGTCGCCTACCTCCTCTACATCGACCTGTTCTTCGCCCCCGTCCAGCAGCTCTCCCAGGTCTTCGACGGCTACCAGCAGGCGTCCGTCTCGCTCGGCCGCATCCAGGAGCTGCTGCGCGAGCCGACCACCACCCCCGCCGCCGCGGACCCCCGCCCGGTGCCGCAGCTGCGCGGCGAGATCACCTTCGACGGGGTGGACTTCCACTACGGCGCGGAGTCCGACGGAGCCGAACAGGCGCTGTCCGGCATCGATCTGACGATCCCCGCCGGGCAGACCGTCGCGTTCGTCGGCGAGACCGGCGCCGGAAAGTCCACCCTCGTCAAGCTGGTCGCCCGCTTCTACGACCCGACCGGCGGGGCGGTCCGCGCCGACGGCACCGACCTGCGGGAGCTGGACCTCACCGGCTACCGCCACCGCCTCGGCATCGTCCCCCAGGAGTCGTACCTCTTCGCCGGTACGGTCCGCGACGCCATCGCCTACGGGCGGCCGGACGCCACCGACGCCGAGGTGGAGGCCGCGGCCCGTGCGGTCGGCGCCCACGCGATGATCGCCACCCTCGACGGCGGCTACCTCCACGAGGTCGCCGAGCGCGGCCGCAACCTCTCCGCAGGTCAGCGCCAGTTGCTGGCCCTGGCCCGCGCCGAGCTGGTCGACCCCGACATCCTGCTGCTCGACGAGGCCACCGCCGCCCTCGACCTCGCCTCCGAAGCCGTCGTCAACCAGGCCACCGACCGGCTCTCCGGACGCCGCACCACCCTCGTCGTCGCCCACCGCCTGACGACCGCGGCGCGTGCCGACCGGGTCGTGGTGATGGACCGCGGCCGGGTCGCCGAGGACGGCACCCACGCCGAACTCCTCGCCCGCAACGGCCGGTACGCCGCCCTGTGGCGCGCCTTCGCCGGAGAGGAGACGACGGCGCGGGTCTGACCGCACACCGGCCGGGGCCGCCACCCCCGGCCGGCCAGGCGTTACGCATCGGTGCTGGTGGGCCCCTGTTCCCCCGGGTAGGTTCGGCGCGAATTCCGCGACCCCTGGGGAGAGATCATGCGAAGAACGTTCAGCTGGCTGGTGCCGGTCGCCGTCCTGATCGGCACGGCGGGCGCCACCACCGCCCCGGCCACGGCGGCCACCACCGCGCCGCAGCCGCAGGACATCAAGGAGCGCCTGCTCGCGATACCCGGCATGCACCTGGTGGAGGAGAAGCCGGTCGACGGCTACCGCTACTTCGTGCTCACGTACACCCAGCCGGTCGACCACCGCCACCCCGACCGGGGCACGTTCGAGCAGCGGCTGACCGTGCTGCACAAGTCGGTCGACCGCCCGACCGTCTTCTACACCTCGGGCTACAACGTCAGCACCACCCCGTCCCGCAGCGAGCCCACGCAGATCATCGACGGCAACCAGGTCTCCCTGGAATACCGCTACTTCACGCCCTCCCGGCCGCAGCCCGCCGACTGGAAGAAGCTGGACATCCGGCAGGCCGCCGACGACCAGCACCGCATCTACCAGGCGCTGCACCGCGTCTACGGGAAGAACTGGATCGCCACCGGCGGCAGCAAGGGCGGTATGACGGCGACGTACTACCGCCGCTTCCACCCCGACGACATGAACGGCACCGTCGCCTACGTCGCGCCCAACGACGTCGACAACGACGAGGACTCCGCCTACGACCGGTTCTTCCGCACCGTCGGCACCCCGGAGTGCCGCACGGCGCTGCACAAGATCACCCGCGAGGCGCTCAACCGCCGCGACGAGATGGATGAGCGGTTCGCCCGGTGGGCCGAGAAGGAGAAGAAGACCTTCCGCCTCTTCGGTTCCGTCGACCGCGCCTACGAAGTGCTCGTCACGGACCTGGAGTTCGGCTTCTGGCAGTACCAGCCCGCCGCCACCGCCTGCAAGGACGTGCCCTCCCCGGAGGTGTCCACCGATGCGCTGTGGACGTGGATGGACGAGGTCGGCGGCTTCGAGAGCTACACCGACCAGGGCGTGGAGTCGTACACGCCGTACTACTACCAGGCCGGCACCCAGCTCGGTGAGCCCGGATACGGCTACCCGCACCTCAAGGGCCTGCTGAAGTACCCCGGCATCAACAACTCCCGCACCTTCGTGCCGCGGGAGATCCCCATGAAGTTCGACAAGCGCGCCATGCCGGACGTGGACCGCTGGGTACGCCACCACGCGCAGCGGATGATGTTCGTCAACGGCCAGTGGGACCCGTGGAGTTCGGAACACTTCGAGCTGGGCAAGGGCGCCCGGGACTCCGCCGTCTACACCGTGCCCGGCGGCAACCACGGCTCCAACATCGCCAAGCTCAAGGACGCCGACCGCACCAAGGCCACCGCCTCCCTCCTGAAGTGGGCGGGCGTCGACGCCCACGGCAAGGCCACCGCGCAGGCCCCCTACGACCGGAAGCTGGACCGCCAGGAGCTGCACCGCACCGCGCCGCTCCGCCCCTGATCCCGGCCCCGGCCCGGTCACGGCTGACGGAACGTTACGGCGGGCCCCTCCACCCGGGAGGGGCGCGCCCCGTGCCGCCGCGTCAGTACGTCAGCCCGTGGCCGACCGGGTACAGCTCCTCCTCCGGCGCGTCGGCCCGCATCACCGGCACCGGCAGCCGCCCCCGCGGCGCCCGCCGCCCGGCGATCACCCGCGCCGCCGCCCGCACCTCGACATCGGTCCACCCGTAACTCGCCAGCGCCGCCCGCACCCCGCCGAGCTGCGCGATGTCGTACGGATTGCGGACCGCGAGCTGCACCACGGGCTTCCCGGTGGCGAGCAGCGCCTCGACGAGCGCGCACTGCGGCGATCCTGGCGTGATGTCGTACGTCACGACGACCGCCGCGTCCTGGTCGCCGAGCGCCGCCACCGCGTTGCCGATCACCGTCCGGTCCGGTTTCAGGCCCGTGGACAGCGCGGTCGCGGCGAAGCCGAGCCCGGTCAGCTCCCGGGCCAGCACCCCGGTGGGCGGCCCGCCCGTCCCGGACGGCGCGGCCGTGTCCACCCCCGCCACCAGCAGCCGGTGCTCCCGGCGGCGGGAGAGCGGCAGCACCCCGCCGGTGTTGCGCAGCAGCGTCGTCGTCCGGTCGGCGAGCGCGTCCGCCGTCTCCAGATGGCGGCGGACGCCCACCACCCGGTCGACCTCGGCCCGTGAGGTGTACGGGTCGGCGAACAGACCGCGGCGCTCCTTGAGCAGCAGGATGCGCAGCAGCTTGGCGTCGATCTCGGCCTCGGACAGCTCGCCCTCCTTCAGGGCGCGGACGACGGCGGTGTGTGCGACGGCGAGGTCCGGAGGGTTGAGCAGCTGGTCGGCGCCGGCCTTGAGCGCCAGCACCGGCACCCGGTCGTCGCCGTACTTCTCGCGGACGCCCTGCATGCCCAGCGAGTCGGTGATCACCACACCGTCGTAGCCGAGCCGTTCGCGCAGCAGCCCGGTGAGGATCGGGTGCGAGAGGGTCGCCGGGTCCCCGCTGGGATCGAAGGCGGGGACGATGATGTGCGCCGACATGATCACGTCGATCCCGGCGGCCACCGCGGCCCGGAACGGCGGCTCGTCCAGCCGCTCCCACTCCTCGGCGGTGTGGTGGATGGTCGGCAGCCCGACGTGGCTGTCGACGTCGGTGTCACCGTGCCCGGGGAAGTGCTTGGCGCAGGCGGCCACCCCCGCACCCTGATAGCCGCGCACCTGGGCGGTGACCATCCGCGCCACGGCCCGTGGATCGGAGCCGAAGGAACGGACGCCGATGATCGGGTTGGCGGGGTTGACGTTGACGTCGGCGTCCGGGGCGAAGTCCTGCCGGACGCCCATCGCGTACAGCTCGGCGCCGCTGATCCGGGCCGCGGTCGTGGCGTCGGCGCGCGAGCCCCCGGCGCCGAGCGCCATCGCGCCGGGCAGCAGCGTGGCGGGCGCGCCGATCCGCGTGACGATGCCGTGCTCCTGGTCGGTGGAGATCAGCAGCGGGACGGGCAGCCGCTGTGCGGCGCCCGCCTTCTGGATGCCGTTGGACAGCTCCGCGATCTGGTGCGGATCGCGGGTGTTGTGCGCCCAGCTGAAGTAGATGATGCCGCCGACGTGGTACTTCGCGATGAGTTCGGCCGCGTTCGCGACGCCGATCTCCTTGCGGTTGGCGTCCACGTCGGCCTGGTCGGGGTCGGTGGCGGAGTGCCCGTAGACCCGCATGACGAAGAGCTGACCGGCCTTCTCCTCCGGTGTCATACGGGCGATCAGGCGCCGCATCCGCTCCCGCGCGGCGGCGGTGGGACGGGCGGCGGCAGGGCCCGCGGCGGCCGCGGGAACGGTGCCCGCGGCGCAAGCGGCGGCAGCCGCGGCGGCGGTGGTCAGGACGGCACGTCTGGAGTGCATGTGCGCTCCTTCCGGCGGGCTTCCCCGGCGAAATGAGGGACAGTCGGAGGATCACGGATAGCCCGAAAGCATCGCCCGGTCAATGACCGGTTGACCGGCGCCGCCCGGCGGTTGCGTCCCGGACGGAGCCGTGCAGAGGGACGACGCCCTCCTCCTGGTGGCCCGTCAGGACCCCGGCGACGCCGCGCCCGGACCGCGTTGTCAGACCCCGGCGGTACCGTTCGGAGCATGGGCAACGCGGTCAACGCCTCGGTGGTCGAAGGGGTCCTGGAGCGGATCACCTACGCCGACGAGGAGAGTGGTTACACCGTCGCGCGCGTCGACACCGGCCGTGGCGCGGGCGATCTGCTGACGGTCGTCGGTGCGCTCCTGGGCGCGCAGCCCGGCGAATCCCTGCGGATGGAGGGCCGCTGGGGCTCCCACCCGCAGTACGGCAAACAGTTCACCGTGGAGAACTACACCACCGTCCTGCCCGCCACGGTCCAGGGCATCCGCCGCTATCTCGGCTCCGGCCTGATCAAGGGCGTCGGCCCGCGCATCGCCGACCGCATCACCGAGCACTTCGGCGTGGCCACGCTCGACGTCATCGAGGAGGAGCCGGCGCGGCTGATCGAGGTGCCGGGGCTCGGCCCGAAGCGGATGAAGAAGATCGCCGTGGCCTGGGAGGAGCAGAAGGCGATCAAGGAGGTGATGATCTTCCTCCAAGGTGTCGGCGTCTCCACCTCCCTCGCCGTGCGCATCTACAAGAAGTACGCGGACGAGGCCATCGCCGTGGTGCGCGAGCAGCCCTACCGCCTGGCGGCCGACGTCTGGGGCATCGGCTTCCTGACCGCCGACCGCATCGCGCAGGCGGTCGGCATCCCGCACGACAGCCCGGAGCGGGTCCGGGCCGGAATCCAGCACGCCCTGTCGCAATCGGCCGACCAGGGGCACTGTTTCCTGCCCGAGGAGCAGCTGATGGCCGACGCCGTGAAGTTGCTCCAGGTCGACACCGGCCTGGTCATCGACTGCCTGGCCGAGCTGGCGGCGGACCCGGAGGGCGTGGTCCGCGAGAAGATCCCGCAGGGCGGCGGCGAGGCCCCCGTCACCGCCGTCTACCTGGTGCCCTTCCACCGCGCCGAGCTGTCCCTGACCGGCCGGCTGACGCGGCTGCTGCGCACCCCCGAGGACCGGCTGGCCGCCTTCGGGGACGTCGACTGGGAGCGCGCGCTGGCCTGGCTGGCGCGGCGTACGGGCGCCGAGCTGGCGCCGGAGCAGCGGGACGCGGTGCGCCTCGCGTTGACGCGCAAGGTGGCGGTGCTCACCGGCGGCCCGGGCTGCGGCAAGTCCTTCACGGTCCGGTCGGTGGTCGAGCTGGCCCGCGCCAAGAAGGCCCGGGTGGTGCTGGCCGCGCCGACGGGCCGGGCCGCCAAGCGGCTGGCGGAGCTGACGGGCGCGGAGGCGTCGACCGTCCACCGGCTGCTGGAGCTGAAGCCCGGCGGAGACGCCGCCTACGACGCCGACCGGCCGCTGGAGGCCGATCTGGTGGTGGTCGACGAGGCGTCCATGCTCGATCTGCTGCTCGCCAACAAGCTGGTCAAGGCGGTCCCGCCGGGCGCCCATCTGCTGCTGGTGGGCGATGTCGACCAGCTGCCGTCGGTCGGCGCGGGGGAGGTGCTGCGGGATCTGCTGGCCGACGGCGGCCCGGTGCCGTGCGTCCGGCTGACCAGGATCTTCCGCCAGGCCCAGCAGTCCGGCGTGGTGACCAACGCGCACCGTGTCAACGCCGGGAAGCCGCCGCTGACCCAGGGCCTGCCGGACTTCTTCCTCTTCGCCGAGGAGGACACCGAGGAGGCCGGCCGGCTGACCGTGGACGTGGCGGCCCGCCGTATCCCCGCGACGTTCGGGCTGGACGCCCGGCGGGACGTCCAGGTGCTCGCCCCGATGCACCGCGGACCGGCCGGGGCGGGCGCGCTCAACGCCTTGCTCCAGCAGGCGGTCACCCCGGCGCGCCCGGACGTGCCGGAGCGCCGCTTCGGCGGCCGGGTCTTCCGGGTGGGCGACAAGGTCACCCAGATCCGCAACAACTACGAGAAGGGCCGCAACGGCGTCTTCAACGGCACGGTCGGCGTGGTCACGGATATGAACACCGACGAGCAGCGGCTCCTGGTGCGCACCGACGAGGACGAGGAGGTTCCGTACGACTTCGACGAGCTGGACGAGCTGGCGCACGCCTATGCGGTGACGATCCACCGTTCCCAGGGGAGCGAGTACCCGGCGGTGGTGATTCCGGTCACCACGGGCGCCTGGATGATGTTGCAGCGAAATCTGCTCTATACGGCGATAACCCGGGCAAAACGTTTGGTGGTGCTGGTGGGGTCCCGGAGGGCTCTGGGGCAGGCCGTACGCACGGTGTCCGCCGGTCGGCGGTATACGGCGCTCGATCGCCGACTCGCCGGAGTGGTGGGCGTCGCTCAACTTCCCTAATCGGGTCGAAGGGGCGCAGGATGGTCAGGTAAACGGCACTCAGTGCCGCCCGAAGGCCGAATTGCCGACCCCGAGTGCACATCCCAGGTCCAAATGGGGGAAGGTAGAGGCAGTCAGGGCACCTCGAAGAAGAGGCACAACGTCGGTGAGGGATGACGTGAGCGACAACTCTGTAGTACTGCGTTACGGGGACGGCGAATACAGCTACCCGGTCGTCGGCAGCAGCGTCGGCGATAAGGGCTTCGACATCTCGAAGCTGCGCGCCCAGACCGGTCTGGTGACCCTGGACTCCGGTTACGGCAACACCGCCGCGTATAAATCCGCGATCACCTATCTGGACGGTGAGCAGGGGATTCTGCGCTACCGCGGCTACCCGATCGAGCAGCTCGCGGAGCGCAGCACGTTCGTCGAGACCGCGTACCTGCTGATCAACGGTGAGCTGCCGACCGTCGACCAGCTGTCCAACTTCAAGCAGGACATCACCTACCACACCCTGCTGCACGAGGATGTCAAGCGCTTCTACGACGGCTTCCCCCGGGACGCCCACCCGATGGCGATGCTGTCGTCGGTCGTCAGCGCCCTGTCGACCTTCTACCAGGACAGCCACAACCCGTTCGACGAGCAGCAGCGGCACATCTCCACGATCCGCCTGCTGGCCAAGCTGCCGACGATCGCGGCGTACGCCTACAAGAAGTCGGTCGGCCACCCGGTCGTCTACCCGCGTAACGACCTCGGCTACGTCGAGAACTTCCTGCGCATGACGTTCTCGGTGCCGGCCGCCGAGTACGACCTGGACCCGGTCGTGGTCAGCGCCCTCGACAAGCTGCTGATCCTGCACGCGGACCACGAGCAGAACTGCTCGACCTCCACCGTGCGCCTGGTCGGCTCCTCGCAGGCGAACCTCTTCGCCTCGATCTCCGCCGGTATCAACGCGCTCTGGGGCCCCCTGCACGGCGGTGCCAACCAGTCCGTGCTGGAGATGCTGGAAGGCATCCAGCGCGACGGCGGCGACGTCGACTCCTTCATCCGCAAGGTGAAGAACAAGGAAGACGGCGTGAAGCTCATGGGCTTCGGGCACCGCGTCTACAAGAACTTCGACCCCCGGGCGAAGATCATCAAGGCGGCGGCGCACGACGTCCTCTCGGCGCTCGGCAAGTCCGACGAGCTGCTGGACATCGCCCTGAAGCTGGAGGAGCACGCGCTCTCCGACGACTACTTCGTCGAGCGCAAGCTCTACCCGAACGTCGACTTCTACACCGGCCTGATCTACCGGGCCATGGGCTTCCCGACCGAGATGTTCACGGTCCTCTTCGCCCTCGGCCGCCTCCCGGGCTGGATCGCCCAGTGGCACGAGATGATCAAGGAGCCCGGTTCCCGGATCGGCCGCCCGCGGCAGATCTACACCGGCATCGTCGAGCGCGACTTCGTGCCCGTCGAGCAGCGCTGACCCGTCCGGGCGTCCGCGCCCGGTACGGAGACGGCCCCCGCCCGTCCAGGGTGGGGGCTCGTTCGCTTTCCGTGCGGGGAAGGCGAACGGAGCAGAAGAACGGAAACGAAAAGCGCCCCGCCTCCAGATCCCCCCACGGGTCCAGAGCGCGGGGCGCTTCCCTTGTCCCGGGTCGGATTCCCCCCACGGGATCCGTCCGGGCGTTCAGGGTGCACCGCGATCTGCCGGGACGCGCACGTTCGGGAGGGCCGCTCAAAGCTCCCCGGGCACGTCGCCCCGGCCACGCGTAGCCGGTCCGATCCCCCAAGACCGGCACGGCTGTTGCCGAACAGGCCCCGCCGGGGTGCCTGCTCACCTGGTTAGACTCTCGACCCCCCACGATGGTTACGTTCGGATCTCTGTGATCTGGGTCTCTTGCCATATGAGGGCGAATACGGTCAAGGGCCGCGATCTGAATTTCGCGGCCCTGACGTATGGGTGTTGTGCCCATTGTGGGAATTTTGTGAACGTGTGGGCTGTGTGGGCCGCGGAGCGGCCCCTGTGGCGAAAAGCCCTCCGGCTCACACGGGAAGGCTAGGCCCGGCCCACCAGCTCGTAGCCGGCCTCGTCCACCGCCTCGCGCACCGCGGTCTCGTCGAGGGCGGTCTGCGAGACGACGGTCACCAGACCGGTCGCGGCCTCCGCGCGTACCGAGACGACGCCGTCCAGCTCCGAGATCTCGGAGTTGACCGCACCTTCGCAGTGCCCGCAGGTCATGCCGGTCACCTTGTAGATCGTGGTGATCTCGCCCGCCTGCGCCGCGCCCTCGCCGGAGTGGCAGGAGCCTTCGGGTGTGCAGCAGGAGCCGTTCGTCGATGCGGCGGTCATGGGAATCTCCTCGTGGTGCCGGTGGTCCGTGGATGTCGAAGCGCCGTACGGTGCCGGGCTCGCCCGGGCGTGTGCCGTCAGGGACGCGGCGGGGTGACCGGAGTCGCCACCGTCCGACGAGCGCAACTTTATACCCCTAGGGGGTATCAATCCAGCGGTGCCGCGCCACTCCTTCCGGTACGCATTGCCGCCCCGCGTGCCGCGCGTCAGCCTGGGAGGTACCGGTGCGGAGTGCTTCGCGCCGGGGTGATCGGAGGAGGCGCGCCGGATGGATGTGCTGGCCCTCTACGGGCTGCTGGTGCTCACCACCCTGCCACCGCTGGTGCCCAACTCCGCGCTGCTGGTCTCCGCCGGGGTCCTCGCCGCGCACGGCGACCTCTTCCTCCCCTTCGTCCTGATCATCGTCGCCGGCAGTGCGGCCCTCGGTGACCTGCTGATGTATCTCCTCGCCCGCCGTTTCGGCGGCCCGGCGCGCAGCTGGATGCGGCGGAGCGTCCGCCGCCGCGTCCTCCTGGAACGGACCTCCCGGCGCATCGAGCGCTACGGCCTGCCCTTCGTCCTCGGGGTGCGCTTCCTGCCCAGTGGCCGGATCATCGGCGCCCTCGCCTCGGGCGTCCTGCGCTACCCGCTGCGCCGCTATCTGCTCGGTACGGCCCTCGCCGAAACGGTGTGGGCGACCTACTCGATCGGCCTCGGCTACCTCGGCAGCGCCGCCGTGGGCAACCGCCTCTACGCCGCCGCCATCGGCATCGGCATCTCGTGCGTCGTCGCCACGCTGGGTGCGTTCGTTCCCTGGCTGGCGCGCCGCCGCGCCGTCCTGCGTGACCGGGGCCGCGTCCCGGGCCCGGGTGAGCGCTCCCGGTCCGTTGTCAGTGGTCGCCCTTACCTTTGAGTCATGACTTACGAACTCTCCGTAATCGTCGTGGTGTTGGGGTGTGTGGCGGCCCGGTCGTGGCGGGTCCGCGGTGCCCTGTGGCGTTCCGGGTCAGGCGCCGCCTGCGGCCCGCAGGTCGCGGTCGACAGCGCGCAGCAGGGTGAGCAGCATGCGGTTCAGCGGCGTCGGGAGGGAGTGCCGTTCGCCTGCCGCGACCACCGCTCCGGTGAGGTATTCGTGCTCCAGCGGACGGCCTGCCTCCCGGTCGTAGAGCATCGACGAACCGCCGCCGGGTGGCGCCGCCGCATAGATCTCCAGCGTCCCGGCGATGTCGCTCTCGCCGACGTCCGCCCCTTCCGCGCGGGCCACCTCCGCCGCCTCGGTGAGCAGGGCGCGGGCGAGCGCGGTCATCTCCGCCTCCCGGAAGATGTCCATCCGTTGTCCGAGCAGCGCGGTGAGCGGGTTGGCGGCGAGATTGAGGAACAGCTTGCGCCAGATGGCCGTGGTGAAATCCGGCACCTGCGTGACGTTCAGTCCGGTGCCGTCCAGCAGCGCGGCGAACGCCTCGGAGGACAGGCCCTGCGGCACATGGAGCTCGCTCGCGAGATGGTGGACGATCCGGCCCGGCGCGGTGCGCTCCGCCGAGAGGTAGCAGATCACCGGCAGCGTCGCGGTTCCTTCGGGAACGTACGGGGCGACGCGCTCCGCGAGCCCGGTGCCGTTCTGGAGCACGGCGACCGTGGTGCCCGGCCCGCACAGGGCGCGCAGCCACGGTGCGGCGCCCGGGGTGTCCTGCGCCTTGGTGGTCAGCAGTACCCAGTCGACGGGGCTGACCTGTGCGGGATCGGTGGCGACGGGGACCGCGGCGTGCCGCTCGGCGCCGTCGAGCGTGACGGTCAGCCCGTCGACGGGTGTCCGTACGCACAAGGTGACGTCGAGACCGGCCCAGTGCGTCAGGGCGGCGGTGTAGCCACCGATCCCACCGGCGCCGATCACCGCCAGCCGGGCGGGGGAAGGGTGAGATGTCGTGGACATGGGGTGATCGTAAGAGGGGCCGGCCCGGTGTGTCCGGTGGTGCGCGGATCCGCCTGTGTCCGGCGGTCGGGAAGGCGTCGGCCCGACGCGGCGCGTGCCCCGTGCGGCGGGGGTGCGGGGTACGCGGGTCACCCCCGGCGGCTGTGGCCCGGTCTGCGGGTCACCCAGTCGCGGACGGTGTCGGCGAACCAGTACGGACGGCCGCCCTCGACGTGGTCCGGATCGGGGAGGAGCCCGTGCTTGCGGTAGGAGCGCACGGTGTCCGGTCGTACCCGGATGTGCGCGGCGATGTCCTTGTAGGACCAGAGCCTCCGGTCGGTCATCGCTGCCTCGCCTCCCTGGATCCGGGGCCCCGGCCGCGCGGCCTGCGGAAGGCGCGGACGGAGCGGGTGTTCCTGTGTCCTGCGCCGGGACAACGACACCGAGCGCCGTACGGACAGGGGCTGTTGATCACCTGTGACGGAAGGCCCGCGTAACCGTGACGGACGTGACGCAACGGGGACGGACGTGACACGTACGGAACAGAAGGGCATGAGAGGGGGTGCGGGATGCGGGAGGGGTGTGACCTTGCCGGGGCATGGCCAGGCGGTGGTCGCTTCGGACGTGAGCGGCGGGCCGCCCCGTTCGGGACGGCCCGCCGTGTGAAGGGTGCCGCGCCGTCGATGCGCGGCGGTCGGTCAGGCGTAGAGCGCCTTCCAGGTCTTCTTGCCGACCTTGCCGTCGGCGGGCAGATGCGCCGCCTTCTGGAACTTCTTGACGGCGGCGAGTGTCTGGTTGCCGAAGTAGCCGGTGAGGCTGGACCACGGCAGGTACTTGCGGTTGGCCAGCAGGCACTGGACCTGCCTGACCCGGTCGTTGCGCTGGCCGTACACGGTGAGCGCGGTGCCGTTGTAGTAGGCACAGGCCGCCTTGGGGCTCGGTCCGGTGGCGGCCTGCGCCCCGGATGCCGTACCGGTGAGCAGGGCGGCGGCGATCAGGCCGGTGGCGGCCGCCAGGGCGGCCGGGCGGCGGATGGTGCGGTGCAGTGAGGTGATGCGCATGATGTCCTCATTTCCCCCGTTGAGTGCCATGCATCCGTATGGTGCGTATCCGACCACCCTCAGGGGGTACATGCGCCGGACCGCCCCGCAGTGGGATGCCGTGCATCTACGGGCACGCCGCCCGCGCCCGACGTGGTTGCCGGAGGCGCGGAGTCCGATGCGTCAGCTTTCCTACGCAAGAGAGGCGATGAGGGGGCATCGTCACGGACCAGTCGCTTTGCGACGAACGTTCCACAGGTCGGGGGACAGGCCAGGGCGGCCGCCGCCCCCGCGACAGCGCCGGACGGGCGGGAGGGGGAGTGGATCAGCGGTACAGCGCGGGCCGTTCGGGCAGGTCGACGGGGGTGCGCTCGCCGGTGCGCTGCGCCTGGACGCCCGCCTGGCAGACCACCGCGGCAGCGTAGCCGTCCCAGCAGCCGGGGCCCTCCACCGTGCCACGCCGGGTGGCGTCCACCCACTGCTGCACCTGGCGGTCGTACGCGCCCGCGAAGCGTTCCACGAAATCCGGCGGGATGGTGCCGCCCCAGCGGCCCGCCGCGTTGACGAAGACGCCGCGGTCGTCGCCGATCCGGGCGGTGCCCCGCTCGCAGACCGCCTCGCAGGACACCTGGTAGCCGAAACCGCAGTTGACGAAGAGTTCGGTGTCGACGAGATGGCCGTCCGCGGTCTCGAAGACGATCAGCTGCGGATCGTGCAGCCCCTCGGGCGCGCCGCCCGAGGGCGTCGGGCGCAGCACCCGCACGGCGGTGATCTCGGTGTCCAGCAGCCAGCGCGTTACATCGATCTCGTGCACCGCGGAGTCGTGCAGCGTCCGCGCGTCGGTGCAGCCGGGCGGCGAGGAGACGTTGCGGTGCGTGTGGTGCAGCATCAGCGGACGGCCGTACGCACCCCGCGCCAACTGCGCCTTGAGGGTGCGGTAGTCGGCGTCGTAGCGGCGCATGAAGCCCAGCTGGACGAGGCGGCGGCCGTGGCGTTGCTCGGCGGCGAGCACCCGCAGCGCCGATTCCGGGTCCGGCGTCAGCGGCTTCTCGCAGAGCACCGGCAGACCACGGTCGAACGCCGCCGTCAGCGCCGCCTCATGGGCCGCCCCCGGCGACGCGACGAGGACCGCGTCCACCCCCGGAGCGTCCATGGCGGCCACCGGATCGGTGCAGGCCACGGCAGCGTCGAGGGGGCCGGCCAGCGCCTCGGCGCGGGCCCCGTCCACATCGGCGACGACCGCCACCCGCGCCCCGCTGATCACCTCGTCGATCCGGCGTACGTGATCGGCGCCCATCCGCCCGGCGCCGATGACGGCCACCCCCAGCGTCCCGTGCATCTCGTCCTCCTGCTCGCGGTCGGTTCCGTCCGTCGCTCAGGCGCCGCAGGAGCGCAGAAAGCGGCGGGTGCGCCGGGCGATGGGCAGCGGCTGCTCCGGCGGACACGGATACATGTCCTGCTCGACGATGGCGAAGAGCGCGGTGCCCAGCTCCTGCGCCGCCTCCAGGACGGGCGGCAACGCGGGGACCCCGCGCGGCGGTTCGCACATCACCCCCTGCCGGACGGCCGGGCCGAAGGCGGTGCCCTCGGCGCGGACGTCGGCGAGCACGGCGGGGTCGACCTGCTTGAGGTGGAGATAGCCGATGCGCTCGCCGTAGGTGCGGATCAGCGCGACGCTGTCGCCGCCGCAGTAGGCGTAGTGGCCGGTGTCCAGACAGAGGGAGACCAGGTCGGAGTCGGTGGCGTCGAGGAAGCGGGTGACGTGCTCCTCGGTGTCGAGATGGGTGTCGGCGTGCGGATGCACCACCAGCGTCAGGCCGAACTCCTCCCGGACCCGCCGGGCCAGCCACTCCGTGCCCTCGGTGAGGTGCCGCCACTGCGCGGCCGTCAGCTCGGGCGGCTCCAGCTCCTCGGCGGTGCGGTCGTCGCGCCAGAAGGACGGGATGGCGACGAGATGCCCGGCGCCCGTCGCCCGGGCGAGCGCGGCGACCCGGGACACCTGTGCCCAGGTCGCGTCCCGGACCGCGGGGCCGTGGTGCAGCGAGGTGAAGACCGTCCCGGCCGAGACCCCGAGGCCACGCCGGTCGGTCTCGTCGCGCAGCACCGCCGGGTCGGTGGGGAGATAGCCGTAGGGGCCCAGCTCGATCCAGTCGTAGCCCGCCTCGGTGACCTCGTCGAGAAAGCGCCGCCAGGGGATCTGCTGCGCGTCGTCGGGGAACCACACACCCCAGGAATCCGGTGCGGACCCCACCCGGATGCGGTCCAGCACGGGCGCGTCGGCACGGGCTGCGGTCATGCGACGGCTCTCCTCTCGCCGGTCGGCGGTGACCGGGGACGCGGGAGTGGTGGGCTCAGCCTCGCGGGCACCCCGGGGGGTGTCAAGATTCCCTCCCGCCGGGAGGATCGGCCGGTACGACGCTCCGGGAGTGCGCCCGGAAGTGACGGTTCCGGCAGGGCGCCGCCCGGACGGATGCCTGTACGAGGGGCGCCGCGGTCGTGCGGCCACTCGCCCGTATCGCCGCCGCCGTACAGGTCAGCGGCGTGCGCCGGGCCGTTGACACGGTCCGGCGGCCCCACTAGACCTGAGCCCGCGACGGGGCGTGGGCGCGCCGCCCGGCCCCGCCGTGCCACGCCGGGCGAAGCGAAGGGGACCCATGCCGGAACCGTTCGACCTCATCACCATGGGCCGCATCGGGGTGGACCTCTACCCCCTTCGAACGGGCGTGCCGCTGGCCCAGGTGGAGACCTTCGGGAAGTTCCTCGGCGGCTCCGCCACCAACGTCGCGGTGGCCGCCGCGCGCCTGGGCCGCCGCACCGCCGTCATCAGCCGCACCGGACGCGACCCCTTCGGCGACTACCTCCACCAGGCGCTGCGGGAGTTCGGCGTCGACGACCGCTGGGTCACCGCCGTGGACGGCCTGCCCACCCCGGTCACGTTCTGCGAGATCTTCCCGCCGGACCACTTCCCGCTCTACTTCTACCGCCGTCCCACCGCCCCCGACCTCACCCTCCGCGCCGACGAACTGGACCACGACGCGCTGCGGGCCGCCCGGATCCTCTGGGTCACCGGCACCGGACTGTGCGAGGAGCCCAGCCGCACCGCCACCCTCGCCGCGCTCGCCGCCCGCGGCAGGCGCGGCCCCACCGTCTTCGACCTCGACTGGCGGCCGCTGTTCTGGGGCGGCGCGGGCGGCGCCTCCGGGGACGGCGGGGCGACCGGCGCCGCCGCCATGGCCGCCGCGCGCCCGCACTACGAAGCGGCCCTCGCCCACGCCACCGTCGCCGTCGGCAACGTCGACGAGGCCGAGGTGGCCACCGGGCTGCGCGACCCGCGGGCCTGCGCCGAGGCGCTGCTCGCCGGGGGCGCCGAACTCGCCGTCGTCAAACAGGGCCCCAAGGGCGTCCTCGCCGTCCACCGGGACGGCCGCACCGCCGAGGTCCCGGCCTTCCCCGTCGAGGTCGTCAACGGCCTCGGCGCCGGGGACGCCTTCGGCGGCGCCCTCTGCCACGGTCTGCTGCACGGCTGGGAGCTGGAGTGGACGATGCGCTACGCCAACGCGGCCGGCGCCCTCGTCGCCACCCGTCTCGCCTGCTCACCGGCGATGCCGACCGCGGCGGAGGTCGACGCGTTCCTCGCCGGACGATGAACCGGCCGCGCCCGCACGCCGCGGCCGGGGCGGACGGCGGCCCCCGGAACCCGGCTCCGGACGGCCGGACCGGGCCACGTGCCCGGCCGCACGCGAACGGGTGGGCACCGTCGCGGCGCCCGCCTTTCCCTCACTGTCAGTGGTCGGGTGGAGACTTGTGGTCATGAACCCCGCATCCGCGTCATCCGCTTCCGCACCCGGCCCCGGCCGGGCCCTCGGCCTCCACATCCCGGCAGGTCACGGCGGCGCCGGGCCGTACGCCCTGGACATCACGCCTGAGCGGGCGGGCTGGGGCCACTCCGCGCTGCGCATCCTCGACCTGCCGCCCGGCGGCCACCACGCCTTCGACGCCGGGGACAGCGAATGGATCGTGCTGCCCCTCACCGGAGGCTGCACCGTCACCACCGACGGCATTCCGCACGAACTCACCGGCCGCGACAGCGTCTTCAGCGGCCTCACCGACTTCGCCTACGTCCCACGCGACGCGCATGCGCGGCTCACCAGCCGGGCGGGCGGCCGGTTCGCCCTCGCCGGGGCCCGCTGCACCCGCCGCCTGCCCGCCCGCCGCGGCGCCGCCGCCGACGTCCCCGTGGAACTGCGCGGCGCCGGGGCCTGCTCCCGCCAGGTCAACAACTTCGCCGCCGCCGACGCCTTCCGCTGCGACAAGCTCATCGCCGTCGAGGTCCTCACCCCCGGCGGCAACTGGTCGTCCTACCCGCCGCACAAACACGACACCGCCCGGCCCGGCGAGGAGTCCGAGCTGGAGGAGATCTACTACTTCGAGGTCGAGCCCGCCCACGGCACCCCGGGCGTCGGCTATCAGCGCGTCACCCCCTCCGGGCCCGGCCACACCACCGACGTCCTCGCCGAGGTCCGCGGCGGCGACGCCGTCCTCATCCCCGACGGCTGGCACGGCCCGTCCATCGCCGCCCCCGGCCACACGCTCTACTACCTCAACGTCATGGCCGGCCCCGGCGCCACCCGCGAGTGGCTGATCCGTGACCACCCCGACCACGGCTGGATCCGTGACACCTGGCCCGGCCGGCCCACCGACCCCCGCCTGCCCCGCTACACCGCGCCCCCGGGAGACACCCGATGACCACCCTCCGCCTCACCGTCGCGCAGGCCCTGGTGCGGTTCCTCGCCCGCCAGTACACCGAGCGCGACGGCCACCGCCACCGCCTGGTGAACGCCTGCTGGGGCATCTTCGGCCACGGCAACGTCGCCGGGATCGGCCAGGCGCTGCGGGAGGACCCCCAGGCGCTGCCGTTCCTCCAGGGCCGCAACGAACAGGCCATGGTCCACGCCGCGACCGCCTACGCCCGCCAGAGCGACCGGCTCCGCGCCCAGGCCGTCACCACCTCCATCGGCCCCGGCGCCACCAACCTCGTCACCGGCGCCGCCCTCGCCACCGTCAACCACCTGCCGGTCCTGCTGCTGCCCGGCGACACCTTCGCCACCCGCCGCGCCGACCCCGTCCTCCAGCAGCTGGAGGTCCCCTACGCCGGTGACCTCTCCGTCAACGACGTCCTGCGCCCCGTCTCCCGCTACTTCGACCGCATCACCCGGCCCGAGGCGCTCATCCCGGCCGCCCTCCAGGCGATGCGGGTCCTCACCGACCCCGTCGACACCGGCGCCGTCACCCTCGCCCTGCCGCAGGACGTCCAGGCCGAGGCGTACGACTGGCCCGTGGAGTTCTTCACCTACCGCATCTGGCGCGTCCCGCGCCCCGGGCCCGACCCGGACGCCCTCTCGGCGGCGGCCCGGGTGCTGTGCGCCGCCCGCCGCCCGCTGATCATCGCCGGGGGCGGCGTCCACCACAGCGAGGCCGAGGGCGCGCTGCGGACGTTCGCCGACGCCACCGGCATCCCCGTCGCCGCCACCCAGGCGGGCAAGGGGGCGCTCCGCCACGACCACCCCGCCGACGTCGGCGGCATCGGCCACACCGGCACCGCCACCGCCGACGCCCTCGCCCGCGACGCCGACGTGGTCCTCGGCGTCGGCACCCGCTACACCGACTTCACCACCGCCTCCGCCACCCTCTTCGCCGACCCCGCCGTCCGCTTCGTCAACCTCAACATCGCCTCCTTCGACGCCCACAAGCTCGCGGCGCTGCCCCTGGTCGCCGACGCCCGCGAAGGACTCGTCGCCCTCACCCGCGCCCTGCACGGCCACCGCGTCGAGGCCGCGTACGAGACGGGTTACGCCACCGCCAAGGCCGACTGGGAGCGCCGCGTCGACGCCGCGTACGCCGCCCCCGATCCGGACGCCCGGCCCACCCAGACCCAGGTGCTCGGCGCCCTCGACGCCGTCGTCGACGACACCGACATCCTCGTCAACGCCGCCGGCTCCCTCCCCGGCGATCTGCACCGGCTCTGGCGCGCCCGCTCCCGCCGCCAGTACCACCTCGAATACGGCTACTCCTGCATGGGATACGAGATCCCCGCCGCCCTCGGCGTCGCCCTCGCCGCCCCCGGCCGCCCGGTGTGGGCCCTGGTCGGCGACGGCACCTATCTGATGAACCCCACCGAGATCGTCACCGCGGTCCAGGAGGGCGCCGCGTTCACCCTGGTGCTGCTCCAGAACCACGGCTACGCCTCCATCGGCGGCCTCTCCGAGCAGACCGGCGGCGAACGCTTCGGCACCGACTACCGCTTCCGCGCCGCGGACGGCACCTACACCGGCGACCCGCTGCCCCTCGATCTCGCCGCCAACGCCGCCTCCCTCGGCATGCGCGTCCTGCGCGCGCCCACCGTCGGCGCACTGCGCGACGCCCTCGCCGAGGCGCGTGGCGCGAACCGTCCCACATGTGTCTACGTCGAGACCGAAACGGCCGACACAGTGCCGGGCGCGCCGGGCGCCCAGTCCTGGTGGGATGTACCCGTTGCCGAGACCGCGACGCGTCCGTCGGCGGTCGCCGCGCGCCTGGCCTACGACCAGCACGCCGCCGACCGCCGCCGGCACCTCTGATCTCAGCCCGTAGCAGTCACCACCGGAAAGGCCCCCCGCATGCAGACCATCAGCCACTGGATCGGCGGCAAGCCCGTCGAGGGTGTGTCGGGCAACTTCGGCCCGGTGTTCAACCCGGCCACCGGCGCCCAGGAGAAGCAGGTCCCCTTCGCCTCCGTCGAGGAGGTCGACGCCGCGGTCGCCGCCGCCAAGGAGGCGTTCGCCACCTGGGGCACCAGCTCTCTGGCCAAGCGCACCTCGGTGCTGTTCCGCTACCGCGAGCTGGTCGCCGCCCACCGCGAGGAGCTGGCCCGGCTGATCACCGCCGAGCACGGCAAGGTGCACTCCGACGCCCTCGGCGAGGTCGCGCGCGGTCTGGAGATCATCGAGCTGGCCTGCGGCATCCCCGAGAAGCTCAAGGGCGAGCTGTCCACGCAGGTCTCCACCCGGGTGGACGTCGCCGCGATCCGGCAGTCCCTCGGCGTGGTCGCCGGCATCACGCCGTTCAACTTCCCCGCCATGGTGCCGATGTGGATGTTCCCGCTCGCCGTGGCGTGCGGCAACACCTTCGTCCTCAAGCCCAGCGAGAAGGTGCCCAGCGCCGCCCTCAAGCTCGCCGAGCTGGCCGCCGAGGCGGGCCTGCCCGACGGTGTGTTGAACGTCGTCAACGGCGACAAGACCGCGGTCGACCGCATCCTGGAGCACCCGGACATCGCCGCGGTCTCCTTCGTCGGCTCCACCCCCATCGCCAAGTACATCCACACCACCGGCACCGCCAACGGCAAGCGGGTGCAGGCGCTCGGCGGCGCCAAGAACCACATGCTGGTGCTCCCCGACGCCGACCTCGACCTCGCCGCCGACTCGGCGATCAACGCCGCGTACGGCTCGGCCGGTGAGCGCTGCATGGCGATCTCCGTCGTCGTCGCCGTCGGTGACACCGCCGACCCGCTGATCGAGAAGATCAAGGAGCGCGCCGCCGCCCTCCGCATCGGCCCGGGCGACGACCCGGCGTCCGAGATGGGCCCGCTGATCACCAAGGTCCACCGCGACAAGGTCGCCTCGTACGTCCGGGGTGCCGCCGCGCAGGGCGCCGATGTCGTCGTCGACGGCACCGGCTTCACCGTCGAGGGCTTCGAGGACGGCCACTGGATCGGGGTGTCGCTGCTCGACAACGTCACGCCCGAGATGGACGCCTACCGCGACGAGATCTTCGGCCCGGTGCTGTCGGTCGTCCGCGTCGCCACGTACGACGAGGCCATCGCGCTGATGAACGCCTCGCCGTGGGGCAACGGCACCGCCATCTTCACCCGCGACGGCGGCGCGGCCCGCCGCTTCCAGCTGGAGGTCGAGGCGGGGATGGTCGGCGTCAACGTCCCGATCCCGGTGCCGGTCGGCTACCACTCCTTCGGCGGCTGGAAGGACTCGCTCTTCGGCGACCACCACATCTACGGCAACGACGGCGTGCACTTCTACACCCGCGGCAAGGTCGTCACCACCCGCTGGCCCGACCCGTCCGACGGCGGCATCAACCTCGGGTTCCCCAGCAACCACTGACGGTCCGTCCGCTGCCCCGCCGGTCACCGGCCGGTGGGGCAGCGGCGCCCGGTCCGCCGAGGGGGACGGCTGTCAGCGGGGGTTGCTACGGTGACCGGGCGTGTACACAACACCATCATCGGGGGACGCGATGCCACGGAGCACGGCGCTGGCCAAGGGCGCACGGATCACGGGCGGCATTTTCTGCCTGGTCTTCTTCCTCTACACCGGCTTCTGGCTCTGTGACGACCTCGCGCAGTTCGGCCTCCCCGCGGTGTGGGACTACTGGACGGGCGCACGTGCCCCCGGCCTCAACACCGTCAGCAACTCCACCCAGTTCTGCCTGGCCCTGGTGCAGCTGAGCGGCGCCGTCGCGGCGTTCACCGGGCGGCGGACGGCCGGTGGCCTGATGGCCGTGGCCACCACCTTCACCTTCGCCACCGCCGTACAGGCCATGATCAGCGTCGGCTCCCACACCGGTGACAACCGCTGGTTCCGCAACGCCCGGATCGACGCCGACCCCTTCGAAGCGGTCTTCCTCGGCAGCGTGGCGCTGGCCCTGCTGGCCTTCCTCGCCGGGATCGTGCTGCTCGCCGGCATGCGGCCCTGGCCGCGCCCCACGCCCAGCCTGCCGCCGGTGCGCCCGGCCAAGGCCGCGGGCGTCATCGGTGGTCTCGTCCTGGGCGCGATGGCGCTGCTCTCGGTGATCTGGCAGCTGTACATGCTGGTCCAGAGCGGCGATGTGGGCGACACCGTCCTCATCCTCTACCTGGGCAAGGGCATCCTGTCGTCCCTGACCTCGCTGGCCCCCGGCTGGGACGCGCTGGTCCTGCTGGTGCTGGCGGGCATCGCCGCGCTCAACTGCCTGATCCGCGGCACCGCCGCCCGTGGTCTCGCCCTGGGCCTGGCGACGCTGCTGCTGCCCAACGCCCTGCTGACGGTGATCGGCCCCGGGTTCTCCGGCCAGCTGTTCACGATCAGCTCTGCGGCGCCGGGCCAGAGCATCCTCGCCCTCGCCCAGGTGGCGTTGGATCTCTTCGGCTCGCTCGCCCTGTTCGCGCTGATGGCCAAGGGCGAACCGGTCGCCCCCGGCTGGCAGCCGCCCGCGCCCGCACCGCAGTTCGGCGGCCCCGGCTTCGTCCCGCCCGGCCCGCAGCCCGGCGGCTGGCAGCAGCCGGACGGCCCGGTGCCCGGCCCGTTCCCCGGCGCCCCGATGCCCGGCCCGGTGCCGCCGCAGCCGGGCCCGGTCCCGCCGATGCCGATGCAGGGCCATGCCGCCCCGCCCGTACCGACGGCCGCCCCGCCGATACCGCCCACCGCCCCGCCGGTCCCGCCCGGCAACCCGCCCGCCTCCGGCGGCTTCGGGCCTCCGCAGTACTGACCGAGGCGGGGGCGGACGCGAGTCCGCCCCCGCCCAAGGGCTCGCGCCAGGCCGCCCCACGCCCCGGGGCCGAGCCCCGACGCCACCTCCCGACGCCCCCCGTACGGCCCACTCCCTAGGATCCCCGTATGGATCTGCGACTGCGCGGACGACGGCTGTACGCGGCCGTCGGCGCCCTGGCCCTGCTCATAAGCGGCGGGGTGTGGACGGCCGCCACCTCGGACGCCGCACCGGCCGTGCACCGCATGGACCGGACGCTGACGATGCCCGAGAAGCCCGGCAGCGGGAAGACCGTACGGATCGACACCTCCTACTTCACCGCGGGGAGTTCCCCCGCGCGCCGCCCCGCCGTCCTGCTCGCGCACGGCTTCGGCGGCAGCAAGAAGGAGGTCCGCCCGCAGGCGGAGCGGCTGGCCCGGGACGGCTACGCCGTGCTGACCTGGTCGGCGCGCGGCTTCGGCGACTCCACCGGCACCATCGGGCTCAATGCGCCGGACCGCGAGGTCGCCGACGTCAGCCGCCTCGTCGACTGGCTGGCGAAACGCCCCGAGGTCCAGCTCGACAAGGCGGGGGACCCGCGCGTCGGCATCGCCGGGGCCTCGTACGGCGGCGCCGTCGCGCTGCTCGCCGCCGGGCACGACCCGCGCATCGACGCCCTCGCCCCGCAGATCACCTACTGGAACCTCGCCGACGCGCTCTTCCCCCACGGCGTGTTCAAGAAGCTGTGGGCCGGGATCTTCTTCACCACCGGCTCGGCGGGCACCCCCACCACGGCGCCCGGCCGCGCCCCCGCACCGTCCGGCGGCTGCGGCAGGTTCGCCGCGGACCTGTGCGCGATGTACGAACGGGTCGCGGTCGCCGGGAAACCGGACGCGGCGGCCCGCGCCCTCCTGGAGAAGCGCAGCCCGTCCGCCGTCGGCGACCGCATCAAGGCACCGACCCTGATCATGCAGGGCCAGACCGACTCGCTCTTCACCCTCGACCAGTCCGACGCGATGGAGCGGGCGCTGCGCCGCAACGGCGCCCCCGTCTCCGTCGACTGGATCGCCGGTGGCCACGACGGCGGCGACCGCGAGACGGGACGGCTCACCGACCGGACCCGCGCCTGGTTCGACCGCTACCTCAAGGACGACAAGGGCGCCGGCACCGGGCCCGCGTTCCGGGTCAGCCGCAGCGGGGGAGTGGACTCCACCAACGGCGCCCTCCAACTGCGCGGCGCGAGCGGCCCGGCCTACCCCGGGCTCGACCACGACCCGCGCCGCATCCAGCTCACCGGCCCCGAACAGCGCTTCACCAACCCGCCCGGCGCGAGCCCGCCCGCGATCTCCGCGGTCCCCGGCACCGGCGCGCTCGGCGCCCTCTCCTCCCTGGGCACCGGCGGCCTCGCGGTCGACTTCCCGGGCCAGTACGCCCGCTTCGACTCGGCGCCGCTCCCCGCACCCGTCCACCTCACCGGCGCCCCGCGCACCACCGTGACCGTACGGTCCACCTCCCGTGACGCGGTCCTCTTCGCCAAGCTCTACGACGTCGCCCCGGACGGCACCAAGCAGGTGCTGCCCGCCCAGCTCGTCACGGCGTACCGCATCTCCGGCGCCGACCGCGGCGCCCGCGTCACCCTGGAACTGCCCGCCGTCGACCACGACTTCGCCGCCGGACACCGGATGCGCCTGGTCCTGGCCGCGACCGACCTCGGCTACGCCTCACCCACCGAGCCCGCCACCTACACCGTGGCGGCCGCGGGCGGCGGCGCCCTCAGCATCCCCACCGACCCGCGGGTCCGCGCGGCCGCCGCCCCGCTGCCCGCCTGGACCTGGCTGCTCCCGTCGGCCGCCGCCGTCCTCGCCGCCGCCCTGCTGCTCACCGCCCGCCGCCGCACCACCGCCCCGGCCCCCGATCCGTCGCTCGCCGCCGTGCCGCTGGTGATCGACGGGCTGAGCAAGAAGTACGCCGGGGCGAGCGACCGGTACGCGGTGCGGGAGCTGTCGTTCCGCGTGGAGCGAGGGCAGGTCCTGGGCCTGCTCGGACCCAACGGCGCCGGGAAGACCACCACCCTGCGGATGCTGATGGGCCTGATCCGCCCGGACGAGGGCGAGATCCGGGTCTTCGGGCACGCCGTCCGGCCCGGCGCCCCGGTGCTCTCCCGGGTCGGCGCGTTCGTCGAGGGCGCCGGATTCCTGCCGCATCTGTCGGGCCGCGCCAACCTCGACCTGTACTGGCGCGCCACCGGGCGGCCCGCCGCCGACGCGCACGCCGAGGAGGCCCTGGAGATCGCCGGGCTCGGCACCGCCCTGGACCGCGCGGTACGCACCTACTCCCAGGGCATGCGGCAGCGCCTCGCCCTCGCCCAGGCCATGCTGGGCCTGCCCGACCTGCTGATCCTCGACGAGCCGACCAACGGCCTCGACCCGCCCCAGATCCGCGAGATGCGCGAGGTGATGATCCGTTACGCGGCCGCCGGACGCACCGTCATCGTCTCCAGCCATCTGCTGTCCGAGGTCGAGCAGAGCTGTACGCATCTGGTCGTCATGGACCGCGGACGCCTGGTCAGGTCCGGGCCGGTCGCGGAGATCACCGGCGCCCAGGACACCGTCCTCGTCGGCGTCACGGATCCCGAGACGCTCACCGACACGGTGCTGGAGAAGGTCCGCGAGCTGCCCGGTGTCGTCGCGGCGGTCCGCGCCGACGACGGCCTGCTGGTCCGCCTCGACGACCCCGCGGCCACCCCGCGCCTGCTCGCCGGGCTCCTCCGGCTGGACCTGCCGGTGCACCGCGTCGGGCCGCACCGCCGCCTGGAGGACGCGTTCCTCACCCTGATCGGAGGCGACCGATGACCGCCACCCCGCCGCAGCCGCACCCCGCACCGGCCGCCGGGCCCCCGGAGTCGGCCGCCGCCCCCGGCTACCGTCCGCACCGCACCCTGCCGCTGCGCATCGAGGCGCTGCGGCAGCTGCGGCGCCGCCGCACCCTGGTGATCGGCGCCGGGCTTGCGCTGCTCCCGTTCGTGCTGGTCGTGGCCTTCGCCATCGGCGGCACCCCGGGGCGGCGGGCGAACGGCCGGATCACCCTGATGGAGACCGCGACGGCGTCCGGCGGCAACTTCACCGCCACCGTGCTGTTCGTCTCGGCGGGCATTCTGCTGGTCGTGCCGGTGGCGCTGTTCTGCGGCGACACGGTGGCGTCCGAGGCGAGCTGGTCCTCGCTGCGCTATCTGCTCGCGGCGCCGGTGCCGCGCGCCCGGTTGCTGCTGAGCAAACTCACCGTGGGCCTGCTCTTCAGCGCCGCCGCGATGGTGCTGCTGCCCCTGGTCGCGCTGGGGGTGGGCACCGCCGCGTACGGCTGGGGCCCGCTCACCCTGCCCACCGGCGGTGCGCTGCCGCCGGACGAGGCGGTGGGGCGCCTCGCGGTCGTGGTGGCGTACCTCTTCGTCAGTCAGCTGGTCACGGCGGCGCTGGCGTTCTGGCTGTCGACGGTCACCGACGCGCCCCTGGGGGCGGTCGGCGGCGCGGTCGGGCTGACCATCATCGGCAACGTCCTGGACCAGGTCACCGCCCTCGGCGGCTGGCGCGATGTGCTCCCCGCCCACTGGCAGTTCGCCTGGGCCGACGCCCTGCAGCCCAAGATGGAGTGGTCCGGGATGCTCCAGGGCGCCTCCGTCTCGGTCGCCTACGCGCTGGTCCTCGTCGCCCTGGCGTTCCGCGGCTTCGCCCGGAAGGACGTGGTGTCCTGAGGGGCGCGCGCCGGAACGGACGCGCCCCGGCCGGGCCCGCCCGCGCCCCGTCCCCGGGCCTCCCGCACGGCCCCGCCGACGGCTTCCCGTACCGGCCGACCGACGGCCTCCCGTAAGGGCCCCGCGCCACGCGGGACGCCGGTCCCGGCCGCCCCGAAGCGCGGCATTTCGCCCCGTATTCTCTGGTTATGACCTGGTCGAGCGCGCTGAAGCAGACCGCCCGCTCCGGGCTGACCATCGAGCGGGCCGAGCTGACCCCCCGCATCGCGGTGCGCGGCACCGTCGGTGTCGCCCTCGTCATCGGACTCTGCCTGTGGCGCGGCGATCCGACCCTCGCCGTCTCCTCCGCCTTCGGCGCCTTCGCCGCGGGCACCGTCACCTTCCAGCGCAGCTGGCGCCCGCGCCCCGTCCTCGCGCTCGCCGTCGCCGGCGGCCTCGCCCTCTCCACCTTCCTCGGCTACCTCGCCGCCGCCCACCTCCTCGCCTTCCTGCTGCTGCTCGCCGGCTGGACCTTCCTCGCCGGGCTGGCCTGGGCGATCGGCCCGATCTCCGGCCTCGTCGGCACCCAGACCATCTCGATCATGCTGGTCACCGTCACCCTGCCGACCTCCGTGCTCGGCGCCCTCGAACACGCCGCGCTGATCGCCTTCGGCGGCCTCATCCAGGCCACGCTGATCATCGTCTTCCCGGTACGCCCCTGGGGCGTCCAGCGCGACGCCCTCGCGGACGCCCTCGCCGCCGAGGCCGACTACGCCCGGCGGCTGCGCCACGACCCCGTCGCCCCCTTCGACCCGCAGCCCCTCATGGACGCCCGGCTCGCCTCCGCGGTGACGCCCCGCCAGGCCAAACGGCGCCCCGTCCAGCTCCACGGCCCCCGCGGTATCGCCGAACAGATCCGGCCGGTCCTCGCCTCCCTCGCCGACCCCGTGGTCGGCACCCCCCTGGAAGGACCCGAACGCGACCGCACCCGCGACCTGCTGGGCGCCGCCGCCACCGTCCTGGACGCCGTCGCCCACGCCATCCGCCACGACCGCCCCGTACGGCTGACCCCGGAGACGATGGCCACCCTGGAGGTCCCGCCGTCCGGACCGCTGCTCAAGGGCGCCGCCCGCCGCTCCGCCTACCGCCTGATCGCCCTCCTCGCCGACGCCGTCGAGAGCAGCGACGAGCCCGTCGAGTCCACCCGCCCCACCACCGCCGAACAGGAACGCCATCTGCTGCGCCCCAGCGTCCCCCGGCTGATCCCGGCCGCACTGCGCTCCCTCCACCGCGAACTGCGCTGGTCCTCCCGCTTCCTGCGGCACGCCGTACGGCTCAGCGCCGTCGCCTCGGCCGGCTACCTCCTGGGCACCGTGCTGCCGTTCGGCCACGGCTACTGGGTGCCGCTCGCCTCCGTCGTGGTGATGCGCCCCGACTTCGGCCAGACCTACGCCCGCGGCGTCGCCCGCTTCTGCGGCACCCTCGTCGGCGTCACCATCGGCGGCGCCGTGATGGCGCTCTTCCACCCCGGCGTCTACGTCGACGCGGCGCTGGCCCTCTGCTGCGTCCTGCTGATGTACCTGCTCATGCGCACCGGCCACTCGGTCACCTCCGCCTGCGTCGCCGCGTACGTCGTCTTCCTCCTCGGCATCGCCGGCACCGGCTGGGAGCAGACCGTCCTGGAGCGCGTCGTCCTCACCGCCGTCGGCGGACTCCTCGCGATGGCCGCCTACGCCCTCTTCCCGACCTGGGAGACGCCCCGGCTCCGCCGCCGCCTCGCCGAATGGCTGGACGCCAACGGCCGCTACGCCCTCGCCGTCTTCGAACTCCACGCCCGCCCCGCCGAACGCCGCCCCCGCCAGGTCCGCGAAGCCCTGCTGGACTCCCGCGCCGCCCGCGCCGCCTGGGAGGAGTCCGAGGAGCGCGCCGAGAAGGAGCCGGTACGCCACCGCGGACTCTCCCGCACCTCGGCCGCCGCGGCGACCACCGCGCTCACCACCATGGGCCGGGTCGCGATGATCCTGGAGGCCCACCTCCCCAAGAAGGACGCCGAACCCTCCATCGGCGCCACCGCCTTCGCCTACGAGCTGCGCGAATCCCTGGAACGCGCCACCCGGGCCGTACGCGACCGCGAGGAGCTGGACTGGAGCGAACTGCGCGCCGTGTGGGAGCGGTGGGACGCGGAGGACGAGAGCCAGGGCGTCGCCCTGCGCGGCGCCGACCTCCTCCTCGACGCTCTCGACGACCTCGCCCACGCCCTCTCCCGCGGCCCCGGCGGCCGCAACCGCGCCGCCCGGGGCAGGCTCGGCAGCAGCAGCCGGTGACGGCGGACCGCTTCCGTGCGGCTCCCCCCGGGGGCGCCGGCGTGGAACCGGCCCGCCCGGGGAAACGGTAGGGAGACCGCCCCGCCCCGGGCGCCGACCCCTCCGGAACCTGTCCGCGGGCCCGCCCGTTTCCCCACCGCAGGAACCGATCCGCGACCCCAGTACTCTTGATAATTGCCCGAAAATGACGCCATTGGTACGCCCTTGGTGCCTCTGGGCCGCGATGCCCGAGGACCCGCCCGCCGGGTCCTGTCATCCAGTGTGAGAAAGAGCGACGAACTCCCCATGGCGCCCAGCACCTCGTCCGGTACGTACGACATAGGCATCGACCTCGGTACCGCCAACACCCTGGTCCACGCACGCGGCAAGGGGGTCGTGCTCAACGAACCGTCCGTCGTCGCCGTCAACGCCGCGGGCGACGTCATCGCCGTCGGCGCCGAGGCCAAGCGCACCATCGGCCGCACCCCGTCCGGGATCACCGCGCTGCGCCCGCTCCGCGAGGGCGTCATCGCCGACTTCCACGCCGCCGAACAGATGCTGCGCGCCCTGATGAAGAAGGCGCTGCCCACCCGCCGTTTCTCCAAGCCGCGCGTGGTCATCTGCGTCCCGTCCGGGATCACCGGCGTCGAGCGGCGCGCCGTCATCGACTCCGCCCGTGGCGCGGGCGCCCGTGAGGTGCACCTCATCGAGGAGCCCATGGCCGCCGCGATCGGCGCCGGGCTGCCGGTCGCCGAACCGGTCGGCTGCATGGTCGTCGACATCGGCGGCGGCACCACCGAGGTCGCGGTCCTCTCCCTGGGCGGCCTGGTCACCGCCCAGTCCGTACGCGTCGCCGGGGACGCGCTGGACGCCGCGATCATGACCTACGTCAAGAAGAAGCACGCCCTGGCCATCGGGGAGCGCACCGCCGAGGACATCAAGATCGCGATCGGTTCGGCGGCCTGGACCCCCGTCGTCGAGGACGAGGACGGCACCCCGGACCGCCCCACCACGTACACCGTCCGCGGCCGCGACCACGTCGGCGGGCTGCCGCGCGTCCAGGAGGTCACCGAGGAGGAGATCCGCGAGGCCCTCGCCGAGCCGGTCGACGCGATCGTCCGCGCCGTCCACCGCACCCTGGACGAGTGCCCGCCGGAGCTCTCCGGCGACATCGTCGAGCGCGGTATCGCCCTGACCGGCGGCGGCGCCCTGCTGCGCGGCCTCGACCAGCGGCTGCGCCAGGAGCTGGGGGTGCCGGTGACCGTCGCCGACCAGCCGCTGGACTGCGTCGTCAACGGCACCGCGAAGTGCGTCGACGAATTCGCCACCCTCAAGGGCCTGCTCTCCGACGCCAAGCAGTCGCCCCGGCGCGCGGTCCGCCTCTAGTACGCACCCCGCCACGGCCCACCCCGGGCGCCGGTCCACGGCGCCCGGGACACCCGCCGCTCCCGCTGTCTCCGCGCCGCCCCACGCCGGACGACGGCCCGGGACCGCCGCCGCCCTCCCGGGTGCCTACATCCCCACGGGTGAACTCTCCGCCGCCCGGGGTGACCCCCGTCTCGCCCCCGTCCGCTACGAACGGCGGATGCGGCCCTACGCCACCCGGTGGCGGAGGGGCGGACACCAGGTCGGAGAGTTCCTGGCGCCCCGCACCCGCGAGGCGATCGACGCCCGCCACGCTCCGTTGAACACACCACTGGCATGTGCCGCCGCACCCGGCGAGGGGCGTCGGCCTCCGAGGGGATCGCACGGCCGGACCACTCCCGCCAGACTGCCGAAAACCCGTCCGATGACACGACTCACCCCGAATTCGAAAGGGTGCTGACGGAGTGTCGAATGTGAAGGGGAGGTTCGATTTCCGCTTGTTCAGGGCGTAGTGACCTGGCGTCAGACTGCGATCAAACCCGGTTATGCTACTTCCGGTCCGCCGCCCCCCTGGAAGCGTTGCACGGTAACCACCGTGGCAGCGCTGTCCGTTGTGTCGCGGATTCGGCAAGTCGTCCCGATCTTTCAATGTTTGAGGGTTTTGAGGGTGCAGATGGTTCGAGAAGGATCGTCACCCGGGGGGTCACGTCCCGTCTCGGTTCTTGCGTGGGCCGTGCCCGCCGCGGTGACGGCCGTGGCCGGAGTCATCGCCGCGGTGACGGTCCCCTCCCAGGCGAGTACACCGGTCGCCTGGGTCGGGGTGATCGCCACTGTGGCGGTCGCACTGGTCACGGCCGAGCTGGCCCGACGGGCCAGGGTGATCGCCGGGTTGCGGCAACGCGACCGTGAGTACCGCACGGCCCTGTCCCGCCAGGAGTCGGAGACCATCCGCCTGGCCAAGGACCTGCTGCCCGAGATGGTCAACCGGCTCAGCCGCGGCGAGTTCCCCGAAGACGTCTTCAACGCCATGGGGGAGCGCCTCGCCAAGCACGCCAAGGAGGCGGAGCTCACCCCCGAGTTCCACGGCGCCCACCAGGCCGTTCTGCGGTCCGTCATGGAAGCCGTCGTCGCGGAGGAGGACCTCCGTGACGCCGCCCAGCGCGCGTTCGTCAACATCGCCCGGCGCGTCCAGGCGATCGTCCACCAGCAGGCCCAGGAACTCCGCGAGATGGAGGACCGCCACGGCCACGTCCCCGAGGTCTTCGGCGACCTGCTCCAGCTGGACCACGGCACCGCCCTGATCGGCCGCCTCGCCGACTCCATCGCCGTGCTCGGTGGCGCCCGCCCCGGCCGTCAGTGGAGCCGCGCGGTCCCGCTCTACAGCGTGCTCCGCGGCGCCATGTCCCGGATCCTCGACTACCAGCGCGTCGAACTGCACTCGGTCTCCGAGGTCGCCGTCGTCGGCCCCGCCGTCGAACCGCTCATCCACGCCCTCGCCGAGCTGCTGGACAACGCCACCCGCTACTCCCCGCCCCAGACCCGGGTGCACCTGACCGCCGTCGAGGTGCAGTCCGGTATCGCGGTGGAGATCGAGGACGGCGGTGTCAGCATGAGCGAGGAGGCGCGCAAGCGCGCCGAACGGATGCTGGAGCAGGCCCAGAAGGGCATCGACGTCAACGACCTCGGCGAGACCCCGCGCCTCGGCCTCGCCGTCGTCGGCCGCCTCGCGCAGGTCTACAACTTCCAGGTGTCGCTGCGCACCTCCGCCTACGGCGGTGTCCGCGCGGTGCTGATCGTCCCGCAGGACCTGATCACCACCGCCCCCGCCACCGGCCGGGCCCACGGCATCGGCGCCTCCTCGGGCCCGCTGACCGCCCGCCCGGAGCGTCCCGCCGGGGCCTCCCGCCCCGCCGCCGCTCCCGCGGCCGCCCCCGTGGCGGCGGCGCCCCCCGCCGCACCCGCAGCGGTCAACGGCGGATACCCCGGCGACACCATGGACGACATCCCCGTGGTGACGGAGCGGACCGCCACCGGACTTCCCCAGCGACGGCGCAAGGCCCGGGCGACCGCCCCCATGGCGCCCCCGGCCGCCCCCGCCCCCACCCCGGCGCCGGCCCCCGCTGTTCCCGCCCCCACCCCCGCCCCGGACAAGGCACCGCCGGTGCAGCCCGGTATGTGGCTGGCGGCGTTCCAGAGCGGCCTGTCCGGCGAGAGCCAGACACCCGCGCCCACCGGTGCCTCCGGTGAGGCCGGTGCAGCCCGTGAGAGTGACGAGTCCTCGGAAAAGAGTGAGTAGCCATGATTCAGCACCGGCCCAACATGGACTGGATGCTCAAGGACCTCGCGGAGAGCGTGCCGCAGACCCGTCACGTCATCGTGCTGTCGTCGGACGGCCTGCGGATGGCGCAGCACGGCACCGACACCGACACCGCGGACCGGCTGGCGGCCGCCTGCGCCGGGCTGCAGAGCCTGGCCGGAGCGGTTTCCTCGGAGTTCCCCCGCAGCGACGGCCGGATGCGTATGGTCGTGATCGAACTGGACGGTGGGTTCTTCTACCTGATGGCAGCAGGTGCCGGAGCATACCTCGCGGTGCTGGCCGATGAGGACGTGGACGCCGGCTTGATCGGTGCGCGGATGCGGGATCTCGTGGCCCGTATCGGCGAGCACTTGAGCAGCCCACCGCGCCACAACGGACAGGTCGTATGAGCGGGGTCGTCGAACGTGTTGAGGACATGCGGCGTCCCTGCCGAGGGGGAAGAGGGTCTCCGGAGTGAGCGATGCGGACGAGGGCTGGGAGGACGAGAACCCGGAGAGGCTTTATGTGATCACCGGTGGGCGCAGCGGATCCTCCGGAAAGTCGGCCTCCCTCGACCTGGTCACGCTGATCGTGTCCAAGAACAGCCCCAAACCGGGCATGCAGCCCGAGCACGCCACGATCATGCGGCTGTGCCATTCCCCGCTGTCCGTGGCGGAGCTCTCCGCCTACATGCGTCTGCCGGTCAGCGTGCTCACCGTTCTGCTCGGTGACCTGCTGGCGGACAGCCGCGTCGTCGCACGGGCACCCGTACCCCCCGCTCAACTTCCCGACCGTGCCCTTATTGAGGCGGTGATCCATGGACTTCAAAAGCTCTGAGACGCTTGTCGAGCACCCTGCCGAGGGCCCACGGACCGAGGACGAACTGCCGGACAGCGCGGCAGCGGCGGTCAAGGTCGTGATCGTCGGCGGGTTCGGCGTCGGCAAGACCACGCTCGTCGGATCCGTCAGCGAAATCCGTCCGCTGACGACCGAGGAGACGATGACCCAGGCCGGTGTCGGCGTCGACGACACCATCGGGGTGGAACGCAAGACCTCCACCACCGTGGCGATGGACTTCGGCCGGATCAGTCTCAACGACGAACTCGTCCTCTATCTCTTCGGAACCCCCGGACAGCAGCGCTTCTGGTTCCTGTGGAACGGCCTGTTCGACGGTGCCCTCGGCGCCGTCGTGCTGATCGACACCCGCCGGCTGGAGGTCAGCTTCGACGTCATCGGGCGGCTGGAGGAGCGCGGCGTCCCCTTCGTCGTCGCCATCAACTCCTTCCCGGACGCACCGGCGCACCCGGTCGAGGAGGTCCGCGCCGCCCTCGACCTGCCGGCCGATGTGCCGATAGTCGACTGCGACGCCCGGCTGCGCCCGTCAAGCCGCGACGTACTGATGACGTTGATGCGGTATCTGCATTCCCTCGCCGTGGCGTGAGCCGGCGAGGAGCCAAGGAGCCACTGTGAGCACTTCCCCCACCCCGCCCCCGGGCTGCCCGGCCCACGGCGTCGGCCCGGAGGGCCTGCGCCGGCTGTACGGTCCGGAGGCCGAGGCCGATCCGATGGGGCTGTACGAGAAGCTGCGCGCCGAACACGGTCAGGTCGCGCCGGTTCTGCTGCAAGGCGACCTCCCGGCGTGGCTGGTGCTGGGGCACCGCGAGAATCTGGACGTGGCCCGTACCCCGTCCCGTTTCTCGCGGGACTCACGCCGCTGGCGCGACATGCGGGAGGGCCGGGTCGGCCCGGACCACCCGCTGACCCCGGTCGCCGCCTGGCAGCCGGTGTGCAACTTCGTCGACGGCGCCGACCACGAGCGGCTGCGGGCCGCGGTCACCGACTCCATCAACCGCTTCGACCGCCGCGGCATCCGCCGCTACGTCACCCGCTTCGCCAACCAGCTGATCGACGAGTTCGCCGGTGCCGGTCAGGCCGATCTGGTCAGCCGGTTCGCCGAGCATCTGCCGATGCTGGTGATGACGCAGCTCCTCGGTATGCCGGAGTCGTACGGCCCCCGGCTGGTCGAGGCCGCCCGCGACATGATCAAGGGCACCGAGACCGCTGTCGCCAGCAACGAGTTCGTCATGCAGACGCTGCAGCAGCTCGTGGAGCGCAAGCGGGCCACCCCCGGCCACGACTTCACCACCTGGCTGCTGGAGCACCGCTCCGCGCTCACCGACGACGAGGCCGTCCAGCACCTCCGCGTGGTGCTGATCGCCGCGTTCGAGACGACGGCCAACCTCATCGCCAACACCGTGCTGATGGTCGTCACCGACCGCCGGTTCCGCGCCAGTCTCTCCGGCGGTCACATGACCCTGCCGGACGCGCTGGAGCAGGTGCTCTGGGACGAGCCGCCGTTCACCACCATCCTCGGACGGTGGGCCACCGGCGACACGGAACTGGGCGGTCAGCGCATCAAGGAGGGCGACATGCTGCTCCTGGGGCTGGCGGCGGGCAATGTCGACCCGGAGATCCGGCCCGACCTCACACAGCCGGTGCACGGCAACCGCTCGCACCTCGCGTTCAGCGGCGGACCGCACGAATGCCCAGGTCAGGATGTGGGCCGCGCCATCGCCGACACGGGTATCGACACCCTGCTCGCCCGACTGCCCGACCTTCAGCTGGCCGTCGCCGAGCACGACATCCCGTACCGGTCGTCGCTGATGTCCCGTCATATGATCGAGCTGCCGGTGAAGTTCACGCCGAAGCCGAGCACGCCGGCGCAGACCGCCGGCTCGGAGCTGCCCGCGCCGCGCCGTTCGGAGCCGCTGCCCGAGGCGGCCGGTCCGCGGCCGCCGGTCGCGGTGCCCACGGCGGAGACGACGCGCCGTACGAGCAGTTGGTGGCGCCGCTGGTTCAGCGGCCACTGAGTGCCGCGGCCCTGCCGACGTACGACCACGCGTCGCGGGCAGGGGCATGAACGGACCGGCGGTACGGATGTGCCGCCGGTTCCGCCGTTGGTGGGGGTGTCCCGGTGGGGGCGGGACACCACGCTCAGGGAGCGTCGGGGGACGTCAGCTGGTCCCACCACCAGGCGATGGCCGGGAGGGCCGGTGCGTCCGTCGCGGGGTCGCTGGGCGTGTCCCGGTAGGTGATGTGGAACGACGAGCCCGGCACCGGCAGCGGATTGCGGTTGCGGGGGCTGGCGAAGCGCGGGGCGTTGTTCTGCCAGACGATGCATCCGGCGATGTAGTCGCCCACCGTGTCCAGATAACGCCGCATCATCGGGTCGCCGTCGGCGGCGAGTTGGTCCCGCAGCCGGAGGTAGAGCGTCATCGTCCGGTCGCGCAGTCCGACCGCCTCGGGCAGCGCCTCGGCGGGGGTGCAGCCCCGCTCGTGGGCGATGACGTTGATGAGGTTCTGCTCGGGGATCTCCAGATGGTCCTCCTTGGCGTAGGAGAACAGGTCGTTGTCGGTGCCGACGAGGAAGCCCGCGGCGTCGGTGAGGGCCTGGACCGCCGGGGAACACAGCACGTCGGGCGGGAGATCGACGCCGTTCGCCACCTCGCCCCAGGTGAGCGAGAAGCGGGTGCCGTTGATCGAGACGGCCATGGCGGCGAAGTCGTTGAGGCTCGGCATGACGCCGCGTTCGGCGTTGGCGGTCTGCCAGGAGGAGGCGAACAGCCAGTCCCGGATGCCGTCGATGAACCGCCGCAGCTGCCAGGGGCTCAGGACGGCGCGGGTGCGCCGCACCAGGTCGTGCAGGGCGTCGGTGTACGGGCTGGGCGGCATCATCGCCGAGCCGGGGTACTCCAGGGCGCGCAGCAGCCGGATGCTGGTGTCGACGACCTTGCCGGTCGCGGTGGCGTTGCTGCCGGAGTCGAGCCAGTCGTCGACGGCGTGGGCCCAGTAGTTCCACATCATGAAGACGAGCAGGGGCTCCGGCTCGCCGTGCGGAATGATCCGGCAGCTGAACTCCGCGCTGTGGGTGGCCAGTCCCCAGGCGCGCTCGGTGGCGTCGGGGTAGAGGCCGTAGCTGTCGATCCACTCCAGGGCGCGCCGCTCCAGCTCCGGGTGGCGCGGATGGATGTCGCCGGTGAGCGTGATCGGGCAGTAGAACGGCGGGAGTTGCCAGCCGATGGGGGAGGGGCGGGACCGGTCGCCGCCGGGGGTGGTGCGGACGTCGGAGGTGACGGTCATGGTCAGTTGCCTCCCAGGCGGAAGAGCAGCAGGCGGGTCTCGACCGCGTGGTCACGCCAGATGCGGAACAGCTTGCCGTGGGTGCGCTCCGACTCCAGCAGCCGGTCGCGGGCGATGGGGGAGGGCACGCCGGTGCGGTCCATCGTCTCCACCTCCGCGGTGCTCCAGGCCATCGACTGCATCCAGAACTCCGCGACGCGGTCGGTGATGTCCTCGTCCTGCTCCAGCTCCAGACCGGCCGCGTGCGCGGCGTTGATGTACTCGGTGAGGGTGCCCAGGCGGGTCTTGTAGTAGTCGTCGATGAACTCGGTCCACTCCGGGCGGCACAGGAAGTGCTCCTGGATGCCGAACCAGCCACCGGGCTTGAGGGCCTTGGCCACGACGGAGAAGAGCCGCTCACGGTCCATGTAGCCGGAGCTCTCGATGGCGACGGCGCCGTCGTAGCGGTTCTCGTCGGTCAGGTCGTGGATGTCGCCGAGGACCGGGGTGATCCGGTCGGCGACGTCGGCCTGGCGGGCGAGGTCGGCGATGACCGGTATGTGTTCGCCGGTGACGGTGATGCCGGTGACCTGCGCACCGAACTTCTGCGCCCAGTAGATCGAGCCGCCGCCGACGCCGCAGCCGATGTCGAGGAGGTGTCCGTGCGGGTTGCGCGGTACGTCCCAGAGCTCGGCGGCGTGATCGAGCACGGCCTCCTGCGATTCGACGATGCGCCGCCGCAGAACGCGCTGCGCGACCGTCGTGTTGGGCTGTGAACCTTCGTCAAATATCCCCATATGAAAGTGGACGCGGGGGCCGGGGCCGTATTTGTGCAGGATGTCCCTGGTCTTGCGCGTGTAATAGAGGGGAACTTGCTTCTCGTCGAACCCGGACTGGCCGGGGACCGCCGCGTCGATGACGAGGTTGTTGTCCATGTTTCAACTCCGATGGGCAGACAGTCCGGTGCGCCGGTAGCATCCGGCGCCCCGGTCGGGGGGTGGGCCGGAACCAGACACTCCGGGCCCACACGATCTGCCCGAGAGTGATCGTTCGCAATCCGGGTTCGGCCTCCACGTGATCAGAGTCATATGCAAACAAGCCAAAAATAAGCACTTTTGGGCGCGTCGAATGCCGCCAACATGACGTTCGTCCAGTAGACGCGACGTCAGAACACCTACGGACGAAGCGATTGGACGCGGTGTCAGTCGCAAACGGTGTGAACAGCGGGGCGCCAGGGGTGCGGTCTCGGCCGGAGGGAGTTCCGGACCCGGGCCCCTCCCGGCAGGATGTGCAGGACAAGCGCGGCGCCCGGTGGCCCACCACTACGGTGGACGGCGGGCGGGAGACGGATCGGCACGGCCGCCCGGCAGTGGTACCGGACGGCGTACAGGGGGAGTGACGGCATGCTGGATCCCACGTCGATGGCGGCGGTTTCGTCCCTGCTGTCCACCATGGCGATGTCCATGGCGACAGAAGCGGGCAAACGTGGCTGGGAATCGCTCGGCGCACTCGCCCGCCGGGTCGCCGGACGCGAGGTGCCCGCACCGGTCGGCGCCGAGGAGCGCGGCGAGTTGGCGGCGGTGCTGGCCGGCGCCGCCGCCCGCGACCCCGAATACGCCCGCGCCCTCGGTGTCCTCTTCCGCACCGCCCCCGCCCCCGCGAGCGCCACGGCCGTCCCGCGCCAGCTCCCGGCCACCGCCCGCTTCTTCACCGACCGCCGCCGGCCCCTCAAACAGCTCGACAAGGAAGCCGGACGCAAGGCCGACGGCCTGCCCCGCGTCGCCGTCGTGTACGGGCCCGGCGGCATCGGCACCAGCGCCGTCCCCATCCACTGGGGAAGCCGCAACGCCCACCGCTTCCCGGACGGCCAGCTCTACCTCGACCTGCGCGGCGGCGCGGGCGCCGGTCTCGACGCCCCCGCCGTGCTCCGCCACTTCCTGCGCAAGTTGGGCGTCGCCGACGCGGACGTACCGCCCGCGGCCGAGGACCGCATCGACCTCTACCGCACCCTCGTCGCCGACCGCAGACTGCTCGTCGTCCTCGACCACGCCCGGTCCGCCGCCCAGGTCGGCCCCCTGCTGACCGGCGCCCCCGGCGTCTTCACCATCGTCGTCGCGCGCCGCCCGCCGGCCGGACTCGACGCCGTACCCGTCCCGGTCGGGCCGCTCGCCGCCAAGGACGCGCGGGCCCTCCTCCGCCGGCTCACCGGACTGCGGTGGCGCGGTGACGACGAGGCCGTGCTCCAGGCCGTCCTCGACCGGTGCGGCGGCTCCCCGTACGCCCTGCGCACCGCCGCCACCTCCCTGACCCTGCCGCAGGACCCCGCTCCGGACGGCACCACTCCGCCCGCCCGGGAGCCCGTCGCACCGGACCCCGACCCGGTACGCGCCGCCGCCGACACCGCCTACCGCGCGCTCTCCGCGGACGCCGCCCGGCTCCACCGCCTGCTGGCACTGCACCCCTGGCCCGCCATCGGCCCCGACCAGGCGGCGGCCACCGCGGAGATCACCCGGGCCGAGGCCGAACGCCTCCTGGGCGAGCTGGTCACCCGCGGACTCCTGGAGACCCGCGACGGCGTGCGGTTCCACCAGCGCCCCCTCGTCCGGCAGCACGCCGAAGCGCTCGCCGCCCGGGAGGACCGGCCCGCCGGCTGCTCCGCCGCCGTCTCGCGCACGGTGAGCTGGGCCCTGCGCCTGGCGGTGCCCGCCGACCGCGCCGCCCTCCCGGAGCGCTGGCACCTCGGCCCGCTCTACGACCTGCTGCCGCCCGGCCCGTACGACGGCCCCCGGGCGGCGCTGGCGACCCTGGACTGCGAACTCCCGACGCTGGTGGCCGCCGTGCTGGCGGCCGAGGCGTACGGCGATCACCACAGCGTCTGGCAGCTGTGCGAGGCCCTGTGGGCGGTGCAGCTCAAGGCCGGGCGCCACGAGCAGGTCCTGCCGGCGTTGCGGGCGGGCGTCCGCGCCGCCCGCGCCCTGGCGTCCGAGGCCGACCCGGCCCCGGTGTCCGAGGCGTCCGGCGCACCGGTCCGGGTGCGGGCCCGGATGCACACCCAGCTCGCGCTGGCCCTGACGGAGTTGGGCGCCGACCACTTCGCCGAGGCCGAGGAGGAGCTGCGGGAGGCGGCCCGGGCGTCGCAGTCGGCGGGGCACCGCCTCGGGCAGGCCACCGCGGTGGAGACGCTGGGCCTGCTGCGGCTGCGGCAGTGGCGGTACGCCGAGGCGCTGGACCTCTTCGAGGAGGCCGACGCCGTCCTCGTCACGGTCCCGGACGGCGGCGAGGGCAGCCGCGACGTCCCCCGCGCCCGCGCCCTGCTCCGCCGCCACCGGGGCCGGGCCCTGCGCGGTCTGGGCCGTTGCGACGACGCCACGCGGTGGCTGGAGCAGGCGCTGGAGTTCTTCCGCGCCCACGACCCGTACAACACCGCCCGCACCCTCACCGATCTCGCGGAGACCCGCAGCGAGGCCGGGCAGCCGCGGGAGGCGCTGGCCCACTTCGAGGAGGCCGCCGAGCTGCTGGCGGAGGGCGGCGCGGGGTACCACCTGATCCGCCTGCGGGAGCTGCGCGAGGCCGTCGCGCGGGACGCGGAGTAGGGCGGCGGGTCAGCCTGCCGTACCCGCGCCGTCGTCCGCCGGGGCGACCGTCACCCGGTGGCGGGCCCGGGCGGTCCGTACCGTCAGCCCGTTGGCGATCAGGCTCCGCGGCGCCGTGCCCGCGGCCAGGCAGGCGAACAGCGCCGAGGCATGGGCGGCGGGGTCGGCCGCCGACGCGTCGGCGGTGAGGGTGAACGTACCGGCGGTCCGGCTGCGGACGGTGCAGGTGCCCGGAGCGCTGACGTAGACGGCGAGGGCGCACTGCGGGTGGCGGGCGAGCACCTCGGCGCACCACGCCGCGGGCGGTCCCAGCCGCGGATCGTCGGCCGCGCCGTCCCGGAAGATCACATCCGCCGTGGCCACCGCCGCCCGGTCCGCGGTGTCCTCGTGCGCCGCCAGATGCTCCTGTACGGGCGCGTCCGTCGGCTCCTCGGGCTCGTCGGGTTCCTCCGGTTCGTACGACGGTTCCGCGTAGCGGCGCAGCGCCACCTCGTACGGGCCGAGGAGGCGGGTCAGGACGCGGAGCGAGGTGGTGTGGCGCGGCGGCGTGTGGTCGGGCAGCGGCAGCGGGTCGAGGAGGGCGGGGGAGTCGGGTTCGGGGATGCCGATGAGGCCGTGGAAGAGGGCGCGCAGCAGCGTGGCCGACTCGCCGGGGACGGAGGTGGTGAGTGCGGCGGGTCCGGGGTGCGGCCGGTAGTCGCCGAGGGCGGACTCCAGCTGCGGGCGCAGCGGCCGGAGCGGATCGAGGCGGGGCGCGGTGCGGACGAAGTCGGCGACGGGCGAGGCGGGATCGAGCCCGTCGAGCGGGGCGGCGCCGAGGAGGACGGGGGTGCCGAGGGCGGCGGCGTAGTACGTGACCGAACCGTGGTCGCCGATGACCAGGTCGGCGGCGAGGAGCGCCTGACGCCATTCGGTCAGCGGATCGAGCAGCGCCAGCCCGCCACGGCGCGCCCGCTCCAGCCAGGCCCGTACCTGCCCCGGGCCGTGACCGTGCCAGATGTTGGGGTGGAGGACGGCGGCGAGCCGGTAGTCGTCGGCGGGAAGCTCGCCGGTCAGCCGGGGGAGGAGGGAGGGCAGCAGATCGTCACCGCCGTCACCGAAGAGCGAGGCGGGATTCCAGGTCGAGTTGAGCACGACCAGCCGCTGCCCGGCCCGCAGCCCGAGGGCCCGGCGGAAACGCTCGCGGTAGGGGCGGGCGTCCAGCAGCCGGTCGAAGCAGGGGTCCCCGGCGACCACCGCGGTGTGCGCGGCGGCCGGACACGCCTCCCGCAACCGCGTGAGCTGCTCGGGATGGGAGAGCACCATGGCATCCGCGACCGGCTCCCCGTCGACGAGCAGCCACGCCTCCGACATCCCGAACACCGGGTCCGGCGTCCGGCGTCCGGCGTCCGGCGTCCGGCGTCCGGCGTCCGGCGTCCGGCGTCCGGCGTCCGGCGTCCGGCGTCCGGCGTCGCCAGCGTCTTATTGTAGCCAACCCCATGCGACAAAACGGCCAACTTGCCGCAAATCTCATGGAGTTGGCCGCCGAAGCTGGCGGAGACGGCGAGGTCCACCCGCGTCCGCAGCGCCTGCGCCCAGGGCAGTACCGGCACCCCGACCTCGTCCAGCAGCTCCGGCACCCCGGCCTGGAAGGGGGACGAGCCGGTGCAGGTGGCCAGCAACTGGATACGCCAGTCACGGAGCAGCGGCAGCACATCGAGCAGCCGCGTCGCGGAGGTCACGTTGTGCACCACGAGCAACACCCGCCGCACCGACCCCCGGGTGTCCCACCGACCTGCCTCGGCGCCGACCGGTACGCGTATCCACGCGTCGTTCACTGGTCCCCCTCCGTCGCCCTACGGCCGCCCGCACGGGGCGCCGGCTCGCGCCGTCCACCCCGGCCCGCCGGGTCCGGCGCAAGGGTTCATGATCTCATCGGGGGCGCATTGCGGGGTGGGGGTCTCGCGGCGGCCGGCGTTCGACCTCGGTGAATCGACCGATGAGCATCTCCGGTTGTGGATGCTGTGCCCTGCCGCCCGTAGCTGACCGTCCTGTGATCGCCGCTCCGCGTACGAGGGGCTGGACGTGGGGGCAGGTGGGTCGGCATCGCGACGGGCGCAGTGGTTGGCAGCCTGGCTCCGTAGAGGCGGCGATCCGCTTGTCGCGCGCTTGCGGCACCCTGATGGCGAGGTCCCCGTCGGGTCCGACCCGGCGCGCGGCGCCCGTTCGCGCGTCGTGCATCAGAGTGGCGGGAAGCGGGCTGCCACGTCGGCTGTTCCCGCATCCGCGCTTCGATGGGGGTCGTGGTCGTGGTCGGGGCCGGGGGAAGGAGGGCTCCTCTGATCCGGTCGTCTCGACGCATGCGCCGGCGACGGAGGCATTACCGTAAAATTGTGATGCGGGTCACATTATCGCAATGGGCTTCTTCGAGTCCTCGACCGAGGGTGTCGCCGGCGCTGCTTGGCGTCACGGCCGGGTTCGGCCGACAGGTTCAGGGTGCGGTAGCGGCGTCAAGGTGGCGGTGGGCGGCGGTCACGGGGCGATCGCGGCGGCCTTTGACCGGAGTGTTCTCATGCTTACCAAGCTCATGAACTACTACCGCCCCTTGGCCGCGACGGAACCGTCGGCGCGGGGCCCTGCCCCGGCGAGATCCTCCGCCGCCGATGCTGGGCTGTTGTTGATCAGGTTGGCGGTGGGGCTGCTGATGGCCGGGCACGGCTCTCAGAAGCTGTTCGGAATTTTCGGCGGCGCCGGCCTGACGGCGACCGGAAAGGGGTTCGCCACCCTCGGCTACCAGCCCGGTAAGCTCTTCGCCGTGATCGGGGGCCTCTCCGAATTCCTCGGTGGCCTGGGCCTGGCCCTCGGGCTGCTCACCCCGCTCGCGTCCGCCGCCCTCATCGGCGTCATGATCAACGCCATGGTCACCGTCACCGGGGCCCACGGTCTCTGGGAGACGGACGGCGGAGTGGAGTACAACGTGGCCATCGCCGTGGTCGCCCTCGGCATCGCCGCCATCGGCCCCGGCCGCCTGGCGGTGGACCGCTTCTTCCGGTGGGGTACGGGAGGTTGGCCCCAGGCTGCGGTTGCCCTCGGCCTGGGAGGTGTCGGCGCCGCCATCGCTTTGGTTCTGTGAACCTCGCATCCGCCGGCTGATGAGTGCGGGGCGGGGAGGCGTTCGCCGTCCGGCACGTCCGGTGCCCTGGCCTTCTGTATCCAGCAAAAAGACCCTCCCGAAGGAGGGTCTGAGGTATGGCGCCCCCGGCAGGACTCGAACCTGCGGCCAAGCGCTTAGAAGGCGCCTGCTCTATCCGCTGAGCTACGGGGGCCGGTGGTGGACGTGGATCACGGACCGCGGACAAGGATAGGGGTCCGGGTGCCTCGTCCCGGTTGCTTCACCTCCGTGGCACGTTGTGGAGATTCCGTGAAGCGGTCCCGATAATCGCAGGCGGGTACGAATCCTGCATCGGTTTTGGCCACTCCGGCGTCGGCTGTTGTGCAGTCGTTATGCCTGCGGGCCGCTCGCCTCGATCGTCTCACGCGCGACTCGTACCGTTCTGTGGTGGTTTTTATGGCGCGCACACAGGTGTATACGCTTCAAAAACCCAACCAAATTGGGCATTCTGCACATGTGGCGACCTTGGACGTACGACCCCGACTCATCGACGCCCTGTCCGTACTGCGCGACCGCGTCGACGCCGCACGCTTCCCGCTGCCCCTGAGAGGCGCCGCCCGCGCCCGCCGCAGCAGGGACGAACTGCTCGCCCAGCTCGACGACTACGTCATGCCGCGGCTCCGTGCACCCCATGCCCCGCTCCTCGCCGTCATCGGCGGCTCCACCGGCGCCGGAAAATCGACCCTCGTCAACTCCCTCGTCGGCCGGCGCGTCTCCGAGGCCGGCGTCCTGCGTCCCACCACCCGCACCCCCGTCCTCGTCTGCCACCCCGACGACCTGCACTGGTTCGCCGGGCGCCGCGTCCTGCCCCACCTCGCCCGCCTCTGGGTCCCCGAACAGGAAGGTCCCGGGCCCGTCACCCGCGAACCCCGGCGCACCGCGACGCGCGCCACACCCCCGTACCCCACCTACGGGGCAAGCGGAACGCACCACACCGGCGACACCCCCCTGAGCGACGGCACCGCACCCGGACGGCACGACCTCCCGCACACCACCCGCGACGAATCCGCCGTCCCCACCCTCCGCCTGGAGACCGACCCCGCCCTCCCCGCCGGACTCGCCCTCCTCGACGCACCCGACATCGACTCCCTCGTCGCCCGCAACCGCGAACTCGCCGCCGAACTCATCTGCGCCGCCGACATCTGGGTCCTCGTCACCACCGCCGCCCGCTACGCCGACGCCGTCCCCTGGCACCTCCTCCGTACCGCCAAGGAGTACGACGTCACCCTCGTCACCGTCCTCGACCGGGTACCGCACCAGATCGCCACGGACATCTCCGCCCGCTACGCCGTCCTCCTCCAGCGCGCCGGACTCGGCCACGTCCCCCGCTTCACCATCCCCGAACTCCCCGAATCCGCAGGCGGCGGCAGCGGACTGCTGCCCGCCACCGCCGTCGCCGCCCTCCGCGACTGGCTCGCCCGCCACGCCCAGGACCCGCCCGCCCGCACCGCCGCGGCCAACCGCACCACCACCGGGGTCATCGCCTCCCTCCGCAGCCGCCTGCCCGCCCTCGCCGGCGCCGCCGCCGCCCAGCACGCCGCCGCACTGCGCCTCGCCGCCCGCGTCGAGGAGACGTACGGCGAAGCCGCCACCCGCGTACGGCGCGAGATCGCCGCGGGCGAGGTGCTCTCCGGCGACGCCCGCGCCCACTGGCGCGACCACGCCCTCGGCGGCCGCCCCGACGACCTCCTCGACGCCCTCACCCACGGCCTCACCGCCCTCCTCACCTGCGCCGTCGAACGCGCCGACGAACGCACCGCCGACGCCTGGCACCGCGACCCGGCCGCCGCCGACCTCGCACCGACCGCCGCCACCGGCACCACCGGCACCTCCGACCGCCTCGGCGTCGCCGTCCGCCGCTGGCGCCGCTGCCTGGAAGAACTCGCCGAGGAGGAGATCCGCGAGGCCCGCGGCGGCCGCGCCGCCCAACGCCCCGGCTCCGTCACCCCCGACGAACCCACCGCCCTGCTGGCCACCGCCCTCCTCGGCGGCGACCGCGCCCGCGCCGCCGCCGAACGCCTCGCCACCCTCCTCGGCGCACAGAGCACCCTCCGCCTCCACGACCGCGGCACCCGCCTCCTCACCGCCCACCTGGACCGCGCCCTCACCGCCGAACGCCAACGCCGCCTCGCTCCCCTCGAACGGCTCGCCGTCCCACCCGACCAGCAGGCCGAACTCATCGCCGCACTGTCCGTACTGCAGAGGGAGAAGGTGACCGGATGAACGGGGCGAGCGGACCCGGCGACGTTCCCGACGGGCCGGGCCCGGCGGCCGCACGCCCCGCACCGTGCGGGGCGTGCGGCCGCACCGGTGTGTGCCCCGCCTGCCGGGCCCACGGCGAACACGCCGACGAGCCCCCGGCCCCCGGAGCTGACGCGACACCGCCCCCGGGACCGGCCCCCGACGGGCCCGGTGCGGAGCACGGCACCGAAGAACCCGAGGACCACCCGGCCTGGGCGGCGGGCACCATGGTCTGCACCGACGGCCGCCTCGTCACCGGCGCCGCGGCTTGGGACGACGGCCTCATCGCCCGCCGCGCCCCCGCCGCCGCACCCCGCGACCCCGCCCGCCGCCGACGCCGCCTCCCCACCCCCTGGACCACCGGAACCGGCCCCCGTACCCCGGACGACACCGACCGCCCGCCACTCCCCGAAGGCGGCCGCATCGGCCCGCAGTGGGACGGCGGACCCGCCGGCCCCCCGGGCCCCGCACTGGCCGGACCCGCACCCCGCGACACCCACCGGCACCCCGGACACGCCCCCTACGAGGACGCCCCGTACGGCTGGGCACTCCCCGACACCGGACGCCCCGACCCCGGCGACGCCCTCCAGGCCCGCCTCGACGCGCTGCGCCAGATGATCGAGCTCTCCCGCACCCGCCTGGACCGTACGACGCTCGACGAGGCAGGACAGGTCCTCGACGCCGCCGACGAACGCCGTCGGCTGTCCACCCGGCACACCGTCGTCGCCATCGCCGGCTCCACCGGGAGCGGCAAATCCTCCCTCTTCAACGCCCTGGCCGGGGCGCCCCGCTCCCGGGCCGGAGCCCAGCGGCCCACCACCGGCGAACCCGTCGCCTGCGTCTGGAGCGGCGGCCGCCCCGGCGCCGAGGGCCTCCTCCACCGGCTCGGCGTGCCCCCGCACCGCCGCCACACCCCCGCCCGCGACGCCACCGGACTCGACGGACTCGTCCTCCTCGACCTGCCCGACCACGACTCCGCACAGACCGGCCACCGCGAACAGGTCGACCGGCTCCTCGCCCTCGTCGACGCCGTCATCTGGGTCGTCGACCCCGAGAAATACGCCGACGCGATCCTGCACGAGCGCTACCTCCGCCCGCACGCCGGATACGCCGAGGTCACCTTCGTCGTCCTCAACCAGATCGACCGGCTGCCCGGCGACGCCGCCGACCAGGTCGTCGACGACCTGCGGCGGCTGCTCGACGACGACGGCATGGCGCTCGGCGAACACGGCGAACCGGGCGCCACCGTCCTCGCCCTCTCCGCCGCCACCGGCACCGGCGTCGGCGAACTGCGCGACGCCCTCGCCCGGTTCGTCGCCGACCACGGCGCCGCCGACCGCCGCCTCGCCGCCGACGTCGACGCCGCCGCCACCCGCCTGCGCCCCGCCTACACCACCCAGGGCCGCGTGACGCTCACCGCACAGGCCCGCCGCACCTTCGACGACCGGCTCGCCGACGCCGTCGGCGCCGCAGCGACCGGCCGCACCGCCGAACACGACTGGCTCCGCCACGCCGAACGCGCCTGCGCCACCCCTTGGACCCGCCTCCACCACCGGCGCACCCGCCCCACCACCGACACCCCCCGCCCCACCGACGACCGCGCCGCCGCCCGTCCCGTCGTCGAACAGGCGGTACGCAACCTCGTCGGCGAGGCGTCCCGCGGACTGCCCGCACCGTGGGCGCAGGCCGTGCGGGACGCCGCCGGGCGGGGCGCCGAAGAGCTGCCCGCGGCGCTGGACAAGGTCGCCGCGGACGCCGAGGCGGCGCTGCGGCCCGGTCCCGACCGGCCCAGATGGTGGACGGTGGCCGCCGGCCTCCAGGGACTGATGTGCGTCCTGCAGCTCCTCGGCACGGTGTGGCTGCTGGTGACGCTCACCGGGCCCGCGGACGTCACCGGATGGCCGGCGGCGCTGGCCGTGGCGACCCTCGGCGTACTGGGCGCCCCCACGCTGACCTGGGCATGCGCGGCCGCGGCCCGGGCCCCGGCCCGACGCCACGGCGAGGAGACGGAGCGCCGCCTGCGCGATGCGGCGGCCCACTGCGGCAGGGCCCATGTCCTCGAACCGGTCGCCGCGGAACTACTGCGGTACCAGGAGGTCCGGGAGCAGTACGCGGTGGCTTCGGGGGGTTGAGAGGGGCGGCCGCTCAACTTGCTGCTGGTGGTGGCAGGTTGGCCGTAGGGGTGGGTTTGCCGGGTGAGGTTTTCTCAGCGATCTTCTGATGGGCTGTTTCGGTCGCCGGCGATGCGGGCCGTGGCGAGGCCGGTGAGGATCTGATCCACGGTCTCGTCGGGCGTCTGGTCCGACGTGTCCAGCCAGAGCCCGAGGAGCGGGGTCTCCGCGCGGAGGACGTCATCAAGGGTGTCGACCGTCCAGGGGCCGCCATAGCCGTTCTTGGGGCGCTCGGTTTCACGCGCCGCGACCGTTCCGCGCGTCGGGGCGAGGACGACCAGGTACAGAGGCCGGGTCGTCACGTTGCCGAGGTAGGCATCGAGGTGTTCGCCGAGGACGACGTCCTGGACGACGACGGTCCATCCCGCCTGTGCGTACAGGTCCGCGACCGCGGCGGATGCCTGGTAGCGCAGCCGCAACTGCGCCGTCGCCTCAGCGGTTGGCTGCGGCGTGAACTCCTCGCGGCCGGACACGATCATCCGCCGGAACCCGTCGCCCCGCAGATGCACGGCGCGCGGGAGCCGCTCGGCCAGCAGCTGGGCAACGGTGGACTTCCCGGATGCCATGACCCCCGTGACGAGCACGACCGCTGAACCAAGTTCCTGCACTGCTGGCCTCCCATATGGTGCGCCCTGGTCAGAACGCCAGAACGGCTGTGAAGGCCCTGGCGGGACGGGTCTCACCACAGGATCAGGTCCGTAATCGCGGGCTTCACGTTGGTGACCCAGGCTGCCACGTTCGAACCTCATCAGTCGTTGGTTCTGGCTGGTGCCCGCTTTCGTCGTCCTCTCCGGCCGGTGTGTCTTCGGCCGTGAATTCACCGTTCGGGTGGCCGAGTTGTCCACAAGGTGATGTGCCGTCCACAGCCCTGAGCGGGGTCTGGCGGATGCGCGCAGCATGAGAACCGTCCACCGCAGGAGCGGCGGTTCGCGGAGTGCGGGCGCCGGATGCCTCGGCGGACGTGCGGCGGGTGTGGAAGGGATGCCCGCGGACGAGGACGAGCGGATGAAGACGAGGAGCGGGCGCCGGGTGACGGCGGCCCGATGAGGGGGATGCGATGAACGACACGATGGTCACGCTGGTGGGGAACGCCGCCACGGCGGTGGAGCACCGGACGACGCCAACGGGCGTGCCGGTGGTGCGGTTCCGGCTGGCGGCGACGCCCCGGCGCTGGGACCGGGCGCGCGAGCGGTGGATGGACGGCGACACCAGTTTCTTCACCGTCAAGGCGTGGCGCGCGCTCGCCGACCACGTCGCGGCGTCCGTGACGGTGGGCGAACCGCTGCTGGTGCAGGGCAGGTTGCGCGTACGGGAGGGCGAACAGTCCGCGGACCGCGGCGGTCAGCGCTGGCTCGCGGCGGAGGTCGAGGCCGTCGCCATCGGCCACGACCTCAGCCGGGGAACGGCGGCGTTCCGCAGGGCATCGCCCCGGCCACGGACGGAGCTGCAACCGGGCGGAGGCAGCGGACAGGGCGCCGAGTTGGGACCTGACTGGTCCACGGGGGCAGGAACGGGGGCGTGGGGGAAGGCGGATTCGACGCCGGCAGCGACGTCGTCGCCGGCAGTGCCTGCGGCGGACGGGGGCGCGGGCGGCGGGAGCGGGGGCGCGGCCGAAGTGGCTGCACGGGCCGGGGACGGCGCGGCGCCGGGCGCGGTTGCGGCGGAGAAGGAAGCCCTGGAGGGGGTCGGGGCGGGGTGAGGTGGGGGGAGGGGGACCCGCTCCCCAGCGCCGATTTATCGATAAACCCAGCCCCCACGTTCCCCTCTCGATAACGATTGCGATTCGGATCGCTTGCAGGGGTGTGATCCTGGGGACCGGCTTGCGGCTTCTCCCTAGGATCCGACGAGTACTCACGGGGGCTGATCTGTTCAGCTGTTGAGTTGTCTGGGATCTTTCCGGCGAGGCTTCTCCCCACTCGACCGCCTCGCCCAGAGGGGAAATTCATGCTTTCGAGGAAGAGGCGGGGCGCAGCCCGCCTTGCCGCCGCGGTCCTGGCTTCGGGCCTGGTCGCGGCGGGTGCGATAGCCACGGCGGGGCCCGCCGTGGCGGACGAGACGGTCGCGGGGCACGGTGGTGCCACGGCCACGCTCGGTGGTTTGAAGGTCTACGACCAGGCGATCGTGCACGGTGAGGGTGGGGACCAGCCCCTCGGCGCGGGCCTGTTCGAGATGTCCGTGGACAACGGTGGCACGCTGCAGACGTACTGCATCGACGTGCACAACCCGACGCAGCAGCAGGCGAAGTACCAGGAAGTGCCCTGGAGCGCTTCGTCGCTGCACAACAACGCGGACGCCGGCAAGATCCGCTGGATCCTGCAGAACTCGTACCCGCAGGTGAACGACCTGGCGGCGCTGGCGCAGAAGGCCGGTGCGCAGGGGCTGACGGAGAAGACCGCGGCGGCCGGTACGCAGGTCGCGATCTGGCGGTTCTCCGACCACGTCAAGGTGGACGCGGTGAACCCGGCGGCCGAGAAGCTCGCCGACTACCTGGAGCGCAGCGCGCGCAACCTCTCGGAGCCGAAGGCGTCGCTGACGCTGGACCCGCCGGCGGTCTCCGGTAAGTCGGGCAGCCGTCTCGGCCCGGTGACGGTGCACACCAACGCGGACAGCGTCGCGGTGTCCCCGGCCGCGGATCTGCCGTCGGGCGTGAAGATCGTCGGCAAGGACGGCAAGCCCGTCACCGGCGCCGCCGACGGTTCCCAGCTCTTCTTCGACGTGCCCAAGGGCGCGGAGGACGGCAGCACCTCGCTGACCGTGCAGGCCGCGACGAAGGTGCCGGTCGGCCGGGCCTTCACCGGTATCGGTGAGCACGCGAAGAGCCAGACGCAGATCCTGGCCGGCTCCAGCGAGTCGACGGTGTCGGCGGCGGCGACCGCGTCGTGGAAGAAGCAGGGTGCCGTCCCCGCGGTGACCGCGCAGAAGAACTGCTCGAAGGGCGGGGTGGACGTCACCACCACCAACAGCGGTGACGAGGCGTTCCCCTTCTCGCTGTCCGGCAAGGACTACGAGGTCGGTCCCGGTGAGTCGAAGACCGTGACGGTGCCGGTCGGCGAGGACCAGCCGTACAAGATCACGGTGAAGGGTGCGGGCGGCTTCGAGAAGTCGTTCTCGGGCGTGCTGGACTGCAAGACCGCCGGTTCCGGTGGCGGCAAGCCCACCCCGCAGCCGAGCCCCGCGTCGGTGGGCGGCACCAACGGTGGCAGCACCACCGGCGGCGGTGACCTCGCCGAGACCGGTTCCAGCAACGCCACCCCGGTGATCGCCGGCGTCGCGGTCGTGCTGGTGCTGATCGGCGGCGGCGCGGTGTTCTTCCTCCGTAGGAAGAAGACCGCGTAACACCTCCTCCTGAGTGACGGCGGGCGGCACCCCTGGGACGGGGGGCCGCCCGCCGCCGTATGTGCGGACGGCCGCGGGCTCCGGGGCGGACGGCCGGGAGCCGCCGGACCACGGGCCACGGGTACGGGCGGCCGGGCGGCAGGCCCGCGCTCCCCGTCGGCCGGGCTGCTCCCGGACGTGTCCTGGTTCACCTGATCCGCACCCGCCGCGCGGGCCCTCCGCCGGGCTGCTCCGCGGGCCCCGTCCCCGCCCGTTCCGTTACGCGTTTCCGCCAGGGCAGGGCGGTACGGCAAGATGGGTGTATCTGCCCTCGCGCGGCCACGCCGCTTCATGGCCCACGCGGCGGAGCCCCTACAGACCCGCACGATCCAGACTGCCGGACGGTTTCTCTTGGCTGAGTACATCTACACGATGCGCAAGACGCGCAAGGCCCACGGTGACAAGGTCATCCTCGATGACGTCACGCTGAGCTTCCTGCCGGGCGCGAAGATCGGTGTCGTGGGCCCCAACGGCGCCGGTAAGTCCACGGTGCTGAAGATCATGGCAGGTCTTGAGCAGCCCTCGAACGGTGACGCGTTCCTCTCCCCCGGCTACACCGTCGGCATGCTCCTCCAGGAGCCGCCGCTGGACGAGTCGAAGACGGTGCTGGAGAACGTCCAGGACGGCGCCAAGGAGGTGATGGGCAAGCTGAAGCGCTTCAACGAGGTCGCCGAGCTGATGGCCACCGACTACTCCGACGAGCTGATGGAGGAGATGGGCAAGCTCCAGGAGGACCTCGACCACGCGGGCGCGTGGGACCTGGACACCCAGCTGGAGCAGGCGATGGACGCGCTGGGCTGCCCGCCCGGTGACTGGCCGGTCACCAACCTCTCCGGTGGTGAGCGCCGCCGCGTCGCGCTGTGCAAGCTGCTGCTGGAGGCGCCCGACCTGCTCCTTCTCGACGAGCCCACCAACCACCTGGACGCCGAGTCCGTGCAGTGGCTGGAGCAGCACCTCGCGAAGTACCCGGGCACCGTCGTCGCCGTCACCCACGACCGGTACTTCCTCGACAACGTCGCCGGCTGGATCCTGGAGCTGGACCGCGGCCGCGCCATCGGCTACGAGGGCAACTACTCCACGTACCTGGAGACCAAGCAGACCCGTCTGAAGGTCGAGGGCCAGAAGGACGCCAAGCGCGCCAAGCGGCTCAAGGACGAGCTGGAGTGGGTCCGCTCCAACGCCAAGGGGCGGCAGGCCAAGTCCAAGTCGCGTCTGGCGCGTTACGAGGAGATGGCCGCCGAGGCGGACAAGATGCGGAAGCTGGACTTCGAGGAGATCCAGATCCCGCCGGGCCCGCGCCTGGGCAACATCGTCGTCGAGGTGGAGAACCTCTCCAAGGCGTTCGGCGAGAAGGTCCTCATCGACGACCTGTCGTTCACGCTGCCGCGCAACGGCATCGTCGGCGTCATCGGTCCGAACGGCGCGGGTAAGACCACGCTGTTCAAGATGCTCCAGGGGCTGGAGACACCGGACGCCGGTTCGATCAAGGTCGGCGAGACGGTCAAGATCTCCTACGTCGACCAGAGCCGCGAGAACATCGACCCGAAGAAGACGCTGTGGGCCGTCGTCTCCGACGAGCTGGACTACATCAACGTCGGCCAGGTCGAGATGCCCTCGCGCGCCTACGTCTCGGCGTTCGGCTTCAAGGGCCCGGACCAGCAGAAGCCGGCCGGGGTGCTCTCCGGTGGTGAGCGCAACCGCCTCAACCTGGCGCTCACCCTCAAGCAGGGCGGCAACCTCCTGCTCCTCGACGAGCCGACCAACGACCTCGACGTCGAGACCCTGTCGTCGCTGGAGAACGCGCTGCTGGACTTCCCCGGCTGCGCCGTGGTCGTCTCCCACGACCGCTGGTTCCTCGACCGCGTCGCCACCCACATCCTGGCGTACGAGGGCGACTCCAAGTGGTTCTGGTTCGAGGGCAACTTCGAGTCGTACGAGAAGAACAAGGTCGAGCGGCTCGGTGCCGACGCGGCCCGTCCGCACCGTGCGACGTACAAGAAGCTGACCCGGGGCTGACATCGTGCGTCACACCTATGCCTGCCCCCTGCGCTGGTCCGACATGGACGCGTTCGGTCATGTCAACAACGCGGTCTTCGTGCGCTATCTCGAAGAGGCGCGGATCGACTTCATGGACCGGCTGGCGCCGGGGAACGGCAGTGTGTCGTTCACCGGCGGTTCCGTCGTCGCGCGGCACGAGATCGACTACGTCCGCCCGCTGGTGCACCGGCACGCGCCGGTCACCGTCGAGCTGTGGGTCACCAAGATCAGTGCCGCGTCGATGACGGTCGCCTACGAGGTCAAGGACGAGGGGACGCTGTATCTGCGGGCCTCGACCGTCGTCGTGCCGTACGACTTCGAGGCCGAGCGGCCCCGCCGCCTGACCGCGGAGGAGAAGGCGCAGCTGAAGGAGTACCTCGACGACGCCGCGCAGACGAAGGGGGCAGTCGCCGGATGACGGTGCTGCGCCTGGCCGATGCCGGGGAGGCGGCGGACCTCGCCGCCTTCCTGGGCCGGCTGCTGCATTACGACAAGGCCGCCGCGGTGCGGTTGCAGGGCGGTGGCGGGGCGCTGGCCGTCTTCGGGCGGCCGCCGTCCTTCGAGGTCCTGGCGATCCGCACGGCGCGGCTCGCCGATCCGCGGGGTCCCGGCGGCCCCGACGGGATGCGGCTGGACACCACCGTCTCGGCCGGTGATCTGCTGGAGGCGATCGACCCGGAGGCCACCGGGGAGGCCGCCGGTGTGCTGACGGTGCCCGCGGCGGTCACCGGGCCGCCGTGGGCCGGGGTGCTGCCGCCGCGCGGGGGCTGGCGGCGGGTGCCCGGGCTGCCGGGTCCCGAGGCGCTGGGCCGGGCGGTCGCCGCGGCGGTCGCGGAGTTCCGGGCCCGGGACGAGGCGCTGCCGCCGCAGGAGCGCACCCGGGCGGCGCGGGACGCGATCGGCCGGGAGATCTGGTCGCGGACGCTCGGCGACACCCGGCTGCCGCTGCGCGCCGTGCACGCCGCGCGCTCCCTCGGTTTCCTGCGCCCCGCGCAGGTCCCGGCGGCGCCCGGCGGCGGGACGCTGACCGCGCCCGCCCCGCAGCCGCCCGTCCTGCTCGCCGCCGGCGGCTGGCTGCGGCTGTCCACGCCGTACGGGTCGGTGGCGGTACGGGTCGCGGGCCCGGGGCTGTCCGGGCTGACGGTCACGCCGACCTGAGCGCACGACCTGCCGCGACCGGGCGCGGGCGACGGCTCAGACGCCGGACGCCCCGCCCGGAGCGCCCTCGCCGCCGCCCGCTTCCCCGCCGGTACGGCTGCGGGCCGCATCGTCCGCCGTGTGATCGGGCCAGACGCCGATGTGGTCGCTCTCCAGTTCCAGCAGCACCCGGTGGGCCATGCCCAGGATCGTCAGATGGTCGGCGGGGAGTTGTAGGCGTCCGGCGCGGTCGAGCATCGCGTACTCGCGGGAGACCAGGGATTCGGCGCCGGTCGCCGCATCGCGTTCGGTGCGGCGCAGCACCTCCGACGAGGTGCGGCCGTCGCGGATGGCGACGGTGCGGCGGACCTCGTCGGCGACGGCCTGGTCGTGGGTGACGATGACGACGGTGGTGCCCAGCTCCGCGTTGGCGGTGCGGAAGGCGGCGAAGACCTGCTCGGCGGTGGCGGAGTCCAGTTCGCCGGTCGGTTCGTCGGCGAGCAGCACCTTCGGGGCGTTGGCGAGGGCGACGGCGATGGCGGCGCGCTGCTGCTCACCGCCGGACATCTCGTGCGGGCGGCGGTCGCGGCAGTGGTCGAGCGCCAGCATCGCCAGCAGGTCCCCGGCCGCCCGGGCCCGCTCCGCGCGGCGTTTGCGGCCCGCCAGTCGCATCGGCAGGGCGACGTTCTGGAGTGCGGTGAGGTACGGCAGGAGGTTGCGGGCGGTCTGCTGCCAGACGAAGCCGACGGTGTCGCGGCGGTAGGCGAGGCGGTCGCGGGCGCCCATCGTCAGCAGGTCGCGGCCGTCGACGCGGGCGGCGCCCGCGGTGGGGACGTCCAGTCCGGCGAGGATGTTCATCAGCGTGGACTTGCCGCTGCCGGACGCACCGACCAGCGCCATCAACTCGCCCTCGGCGACCAGCAGATCGAGCCCCTGGAGGGCCTGGACCTCCACGCCGTCGGTGGCGAAGACCCGGACCAGCCGGTCGCAGGCGATCAGCGCGTCGTGGCCGTAGGCGGGGCGGTCGCCGCGGGCGGCGGCGCGGCGCTCCAGCTCGGCGAGGTCGGCCGGGGCGGTGCCGTCCGGGGCGCGCGGACCGCCGTCCGGCGTGCCGTCGGGGTGTGCGGGTCGTTCCGTCACAGGTCACCTGCTCTCCGGTCGGGGGACCGCCGTCGTCCGGTCGGCCATGTCTGGGCCAGGGCCGCCGCCAGGGTGAGGACGAGGACGCCCGCCGACGGCAGCAGCAGCGTGGCTCCTCCGGAGCGCAGCGGGACGGTGTGGGCGGCGCCGCCGGGCAGCGCCAGCGGGGTGAGGTCGGTCGCCGGGCCCAGCAGCCACAGGGTGACGGCGGCGGTCGCCGCGCCGCCGGCCGCGGCGAGGAGGGCCTGCGGCAGCGCTTCCAGGAGCAGCAGTTGGCGCCCCTGCTGCCGGGTCATGCCCAGGGCCCGCAACCGGTCGAGGAGCGGCGCGCGGTCGGGCGCCGCGCGGAGCCCGGCGAGCACCAGGGCCAGCAGTGCGTATCCGGCGCCGGCGGCGGTCGCCGCGGCGTACAGCCGCTCGGCGCCCTGCTGGAGCGGCGCGTCCGCGAGGCGGGCGCGGACCTCGCCGCGGACGACGGTCACCGGGTGCGCGCCGGGCGGGGTGTGGGCGCGGACGGCGGCGCGGAGCGCGGCGGGGTCGGGGGAGGCGCCGGAGAGCAGCAGGGCGGTGGGTGCGGTGTCGGCGTCCGGGTGGCGATGGCGGACGGTGTCGGCGGCGACCACGAGGAAGGAGCCGCCGGGCAGTGTGGGGGTGTCGGCGCGTACCGCGGCGGGCCGGACGACGAGCGAGCCGGCCTCGGGCTGCAGCGGCATCGGGTCGTGGCCGAAGCGGCGGACGACGTCGGGGGAGACGAGGGCGGGCAGCGGGGCGTCGCCGCCGGGGTCGGCGAGGGTGCGGGGCCCGAACGCGCCGAGGCCGGTGGCGCGGGAGAGCCGGGCGTAGGCGTCGGCGTCGGCGGTGACGAGGGTCAGCGGCGGGCCGTTGTCCGGGGCGGGCTGCACCTCGGCGCGGACGGGGACCGCGTCGGTGACGCCGGGGACCTTCGTCAGCGCGGTGCGCAGGGCGGGCGGCAGGGGCCGGTCGGAGGTGATGCGGGCCTCGGCGCCGACGGTGGCGAGGGCTGCGGCGTCCCTGCCGTGGCCGACGCCGGACAGCACCGCGCCGCCGAAGGAGGCGCAGGTCAGGGCGGTCAGCAGGGCGAGCAGCGGCAGTCCGGTGGCGGGGTGGGCGCGGCCGGCGCGGGCCAGCGCCAGGAAGCCGGTGAGGCCGCGGCGGCGGGCGGCGGGCCGGGCCAGGGCGCGCAGCGGCAGCGGGTGGAGGCGGAGCAGCAGCAGGGTGGCGATCACCGCGATCAGTACGGGCGCGGCGCTGACGAGGAGGTCCGGGCCGTCCGCCGGGCCGTGGCGGCGCAGCGCGGCGACGGCCGCGGCGGCGAGGGCGACGGTGGTGAGTTCGGCGACGGTGCGGCGGCGGGAGGGCCGGGCGGTGGCGGTGTCGTGGCGGGCCGCGGGGTGCGGGCGCCGGTGGACGAGGGCGGCGCGCAGCGGCAGGACGGCCGCGCCGACCACGGCGACGGCGGCCGCGGCGAGCAGCGGGCCGGTGACCGGGGCGCCCGGGACGAGGAGGCGGGCGGCGCCCCATCCGGCCGCGGCGGCGGGCAGCGCCACCGCGCAGGTGCCCGCGGCGAGGCGTCCGGCGAGGCCCGGGAGGGCGGCGCCGCGGGCCCGCAGCAGGGCGAACTCGTCGTGGCGGCGGGCGGCGGCGAGGGAGCCCGCCATGACGAGGACCACGGCGGCGGTGGTGGCGACGGTGCAGGCGGCGACCGCGAGGACCGGGGTGAGGGCGGCGCGGGAGCGTGCGTAGCCGGACAGAAGGGAGTCGGCGGCGGTGTCGACGACGGTGTCGGGGCCGGTCACCGCGCGGACGGCGGCCAGGCCCGTGCCGTGCTCCAGGGAGGCCAGCCGGGAGCGCAGCGCCGGGACCTGACGGGCGGTGAGGGACCGGGCGTCGAGCCCGTACCACCAGAACTTCTCCGCGGCGCCGCGGTCGTCGGCGGCGAGCGCGGCGCCGTCCCCGGGCGCCAGCAGCAGCGCGCCGCGCCAGGCGCGCAGCGGGGGGACGCCGTCGGTGGGGGCCAGGTGCGGGGCGGTCAGCAGGTCGTCGAGGGACCAGTACGCGCCGGTGGCGGGGCGGGGCGTGAGCAGGCCGGTGATCCGAACGGTCAGCGTGCCGGGGTGCAGGGTGTCGCCGGGCCGCAGGTGCAGGGTGCGGGCGGTGGCGGTGGTGACGGCGGCCTCCAGCACCGGGGCGCCGGGCGCGGCGGCGCGTGGCAGCCGGCCCGCGGTGAGCGTGGCGTGGCGGTCGAGTCCGGCGGGCGCGTACAGGGCGAACGCGGCGGGCGCGCCGTCCGGGCGGGGCAGCTTCGGGTCGGGGGTGGTGAGCGGGACGGTGGTGCGGACGCCGTGCACCGCGTCACCGGGGGCGACGGGCAGGCCCAGGGTGCGGCGCAGGGCGCGGTCCTCGCGGTCGGTGCGGCGGGGGGCGAAGTCCGTGCCGGGCGCGGTGGTGTCGGTGCGGGAGAGGGAGATCTGGAGGGTGCGCTGTTCGGCGGGGGCGGTGGCGAGGGCCGCGCGGGCGCCGCGGGTCTCGTACGCGTCGACGCCCCCGACGAACCCGGCGGCGAGGAACGCGGTGAGCAGCACCAGCACACCGAGGGCCACGGCGGGGCCGTGGGCGGGGTGCCGGGCGGTGGCGCGGTTCATGTCAGACGCCTCCCTGGCCGCGCAGGTCCCGGACGGTGTCGCCGCGCCGCGCGGCCGCCGCGGCGGTGGTCAGCAGCGGCACCGCGACGACCGCGGCGATCAGCAGCGCGACCTGTCCGGCCGGTAGTTCCACCAGGACCGGCGGGACGGGCCGGTCGGCGTGTTCGGTCAGCACGATCAGCGGGACGACGGCGTGGGTCAGCAGTGCGCCGAGGGCCGCGCCGACGGCGGTGGCCGCCGCGATCAGCAGGCCCTGTTCGGCGACGACCGCGCGGGCCCGGCGGCGCCGGGACGTGCCCAGGGCGCGCAGCACGGCGAACTCCGCGGCGCGGGAGCGCAGCGCGGCGGCGCAGCCGACCGCGAAGCCCGCCGCGGCCAGCGCGACCGCGACCACCGTGGCCGCGGCGAGCGCCGCCCGCGGGCCGCGGCCCAGCGGGTCGCCGTGGAGCGCGGCGGCGGTCTCGTCGCGGACCAGGACCTGCCCGTGCTCGGTGTCGGCGCGCCCGCGCAGCGCGGCCGCGGCCCGCGCCGCGTCGCCGTCCGCGGGCCGGATCCACCACTCGGTGGCGGGCAGCGGCGCCGCGTCGCGGTCGGTGAGCGCCTCGTTGACGGCGGCGAAGTCGACGAGGAGCCCCGCGCCGTCGGTGGGCCGGTCGGCGGGGCCGGGCAGTGCCCGTACGGCGCGGACGATCCGGGTCCGCAGCGGCTGCCCGTTGACGGTGATGTCCACCGTGGCGCCGGTCTTCGAGCCGCTGGCGCGCAGATAGGCGTCGGTGGCGACGGCGGGCAGCGGGCCGCGTGGCGGATGGGCGGCGAGGGTGCGGACGGTGGTGACGGCGGCGCCGTAGCCGTCGGCGGGCCGGGCGCCGGTGTCGTAGGTCTGGGCGGCGAGCGCGCCCGGCGGGACGGCGGTGGCGCCGGTGCGGGGGCCGAAGTCCTGGTCGGCGTAGGTGCTCTTGGTGCCGAGGGCACCGGTCCAGGACAGTCCGCGGGGCGGGTGCAGGGCGCGGTGGGTGCCGTCGGGGAGGTCGGCGCGGGCGGCGGTGAGGGTGAGCTGCTGGCGGTGGGCGACCGGCGGCTGGGCCGAGGTGGTGGTGAGCGCGGTCAGCCGCAGCGGCCCGACGGGCCTGCCGCCGGGCCCGGCCGCGGCGGTGAGGTCGGAGGTGCGGGTGTGCGGCCGCCCGTCGGCGGGGACGCGCCCCAGGGCCAGCGGGTACGGCGCGCCGTGGCCGTCGGTCAGCTGGACGGCGAGGTCGGCGGGGACCGGCCCGGTGTCGTGGGCCGGGGCGCCGGGCGCGGCGGTGAGGGTGCGCAGCGAGCGGAGGGTGACGGTCAGGCGCAGCCGGGCGGTGCGGTCCGGCACGGCCACGCCGGGGGCGCCGGGCGCGGGGGCGAGGGCGCGCAGCACGGGGTCGGCGGCGCGGCCCGGTGGCGTGTCGGCGGAGCCGCCGACGAGGTCGCCGCGGAGCAGCAGGGCGCCGGTGGCGGCGCGGGTGTCGAGGGCGAGGAGGGTGGCGCTGTGGCCGTCGGAGAGGTTCAGCGTGGCCTGCCCGGCGGGCAGCGCCGCCGCCACGCCGTCGGTGGCCGCCAGTGCGCCGCCCGCGCCGAACTGCGGGGCGCGGCCCGCCAGGACGCGGACGGCGGCGCCCGCGCGGTGGTCGGCCTGGTCGTCCTGGGAGCGGTCCCAGGAGGCGCGCTGGCCGACGGCGAGCATGCCCAGCGCGGTGGCGAGGACGAGGAGCAGTACCGGGCCGGTGGCGCCGGTGGTGCGGCGGCCGATCTGCCAGGCGGCGAGCGCCGCGGCCAGACCCCGCCCGGCGGCCGCGGCGCGTTCGGCGAGGCGGGCGGCGAGCGGCAGCAGCCGCAGCGTCACCACGGCGCCCGCCAGCAGCGCCAGCGCGGGCGCCGCGACCGGCACCGGATCGATGACCGGCCGCCCGGCGGCGTCCTCGGTCAGCACCCCGCCGCCGTCCGCGGAGTGCTGCCGCAGCTGCACGAAGGCGACCGCGGCGAGGACGAGGAGCCCCAGGTCGGCCCCGGCGCGCAGCGCCCCGGGCGGCGCGGCGAACCGGCGGCGGCCCGGCCGCGCCGCACCGGTGCGCAGGGCGGGCGCCGCCAGGGTGAGGGCGCAGCCCAGCGCGACGGCGGCGCCGGTGGCCCAGGTGGTGGCGGTCGGCGCGGTGTCGAGCGGCGGACCGTCGGCGGCGAGGAGCCGCAGCAGCGGGACGGCGAGGAGCGGCGCGGCGACGGCGGCGGGCAGCGCGAGCAGCAGCGCCTCGGCGAGCGCGGCGGCGGCCAGCGTGCGGCGGGCGCCGCCGCGGGCCCGCAACAGGAGACTCTCCGCGGCGCGTTCACCGTTCAGCGCCCCGGCGACCAGCAGCAGCGCCGCCCCGGCGAGCAGGATCAGCTGGAGGGCGACGATCAGCACACCGGAGCGGTTGACGAGCAACGCGCGCCGCAACTCCCCGAGCGTGTCGGGCAGTTCGGTGCTCGCGGTGGCCCGCCCGGCGAACGCCGGATCGGCCATCAGCGCCTTCGCGGCCGGGCGCGCGGCGTCGGTCAGCGCGTCCAGCCGCTCCGCGGTCAGGGTGCGGAAGTCGCCGGTGACCAGCCACCCGGCGGACTCCTGGGCGACCCGTCCGCCGCGGAACGCCTCCGGGGCGGTCAGCAGCGGCCCGTAGGTGGTGAACCCGAGGGTGCGCACACCCCGGCCGCCGAGTTCGTCGAGTTTCCAGTAGGGGTCGGTACGGTCCTTCGGCCGCCACACGCCGGTGACCTCGACGGTCAGGTCGGGGCCGGAGAGCCGGTCGGTGAGGGTGAGGCGGCGGCCGGGGGCGAGGCCCAGCCGGGCGGCGGCCGCCTCCGGCAGCGCCACCTGGAGCGGCCCGCCGCCGGTGGGAGCCGCGGGCCGGGTGCCCGCGGTGAAGGTGAGGCGGGAGGTGTCGAGGGCGGCGAGCTGGGTGAGGTCCGGGTCGCCGCCGTGGCGGACCCGTCCTGCGTCGCCGGGGAGTGCGTACGGGCCGGAGCGGACCAGGGTGCGGACGCCGTAGGGCAGACCGCCGAAGGCCCGGTCGGCGCCGCGGCGCACCGCGCGGTCGGCGGGTGCGGTGGCGTCGGCGGGCAGCTGCGCGGTGACGCGGAGGGCGGCGGCGGGCGCGGCGCGGGTGGCCAGCGCCCGGCGCAGTCCGGCGTCGCCGACGGCGTCCGCGTAGCCGGTGAGGGTGGTCAGGACCGTCGTGGTCAGCAGCACCGCGACGAGCGCGGCACCCGGCAGCAGCCGGTGTGCGCGCAGACGCGGAATGACGAAGCCGAACACGGGTCCCCCTGCACCGCTCAGCAACCGAACACTGTTCGGATGCTGTCAGAGCGGGGCCCGTACCGTCAGCCGTCCGCCGGGCCGTGTCCGGATTGTGACGTACGACGCCACCGGGCCGCTCAGCCCGGGGAGTTGATCATCGTGGCGGCGGCGTACGTGAAGTAGTTCCACAGCTGCGCGGTGTGCTCCTCGGACAGGTCCAGGGAGTCCACCGCGTCCCGCATCAGCCGCAGCCAGGCGTCGTGCGCGGCGCGGTCCACGGTGAACGGCGCGTGCCGCATCCGCAGCCGCGGGTGGCCGCGGTTCTCGCTGTAGGTGCGCGGTCCGCCCCAGTACTGCATCAGGAAGAGCGTCATCCGCTCCTCGGCCGGACCGAGGTCCTCCTCGGGGTACATCGGCCGCAGCAGCGGGTCGCCGGCCACGCCCTCGTAGAAGCGGCGCACCAGACGGCGGAAGGTCTCCTCGCCGCCGACCTGGTCGTAGAAGGTCAGCTCCGGATCGATGGTGCGCGGGTCGTCAGTCACCCGTCCATGGTGTCAGACACGCCGACCGGCGCGGGCCGGGCCGCGGGGTGGACAGTGGAGACATGGACGCGGAACGCGACGGCGACCCCGCCGGGCCCGCGGCGGCGGCCGCGGAGCGCCGGCGGCTGGTGCGCGGCATCGAACGCGGCGGCGGGCTGCGCGATCCGCGCTGGCGGGCGGCGTTCGAGGAGGTGCCGCGCGAGGCGTTCGTCCCGGCCTTCCACGACAGCGTCCTGGGCGGCTACGAACGGTTGTCGGGCGACGACGCCGATCCGCTGCGCCGGGCCGCCTGGTTGCACGGCGTCTACCGGGACGCGCCGCTGGCGCTCCGCGTCGACGAGGAGGGGCGGCTGGTGTCGTCCAGCAGCCAGCCGTCGCTGATGGCGCGGATGCTGGAGGCGCTGGACGTCACCGACGGCTGCCGGGTCCTGGAGGTCGGCACCGGCAGTGGCTACAACGCGGCGCTCCTCGCCCACCGCCTCGGCGGCGCCGCGGTGACCACCGTGGACCTGGAGGAGGAGATCACCGCGGCGGCCCGGGAACGGCTGGCGGCCGCCGGATACCGGCCGACCGTGGTGACCGGCGACGGGGCGCTCGGCTGCCCCTCGCGCGCCCCCTTCGACCGGATCCTCGCGACCTGTTCCCTGGGGGCGGTGCCGACGGCCTGGCCCCGGCAGTGCGCGGCGGACGCGGTGATCCTCGCCCCGCTCGGCACCGGCCTGCTCAAGCTCCGGGTCGCCCCCGACGGCCGCGCCGAGGGCCGCTTCCTGCCGCTCCCGGTGTACTTCGTCCCGCTGCGCACCCCCGGCCCGGCGGCCGGCGCCGACGGCGCGTACGAGGCGGACGCGGTGGGTCTCGGCCTGCCGCGCCAGGCGCTGGGCGACGACCGGTTCCGCTTCCTGCTGGGCATCGGCGCGGCCGGGCTGCTGCCGCAGGAGGCGTACGTGCTGTGGCGGCGCGAGCGGCGGCCGCCGCGGGAGCGGTACGGCGTGACGGTGGAGGGCGACCGCCAGTGGTTCTGGCTGGACGACCCGTCCGGCCCGTACGCCTGGGAGCTGGGCGGATACCCGAACGGGGCGTGACCTGCGCGGTCACGCCCCGTTCCCGGGTCTTCGGCCTCAGCCGCGGCGGACGGTCAGCGTTGTCCACGCGCCGACGTGCACCCGGTCGCCCTCGTGCAGCGCGACGGGGACGTACGGCTGGATCGGCTCCTCGGCGAGGTTGAGCGTGGTGCCGTTGGTGGAGTTCTGGTCCACCACGGCCCAGCTGCCGTCCTGCTGCTGCACCAGCAGCGCGTGCTGGTGCGAGACGCCCGGGTCCTCCGGCGAGCGGCCCAGGTCGACGTCGGGCGACTCACCGGTGCTGTTGCGCCGCCGCCCGATCGCGATCTGCCCACCGGCCAGCGGCAGCTGCTGCTCGGGGCCGTACGACGGGAGGTTGAGCCCCGCGGCCTCCGGGCCGCTGCGCTCCATCATCGCGGCGAAGTACGCACGGTCCGGGGCGATGGCGACGACCCAGCCGTCCCCGACGACCGGCGCCGGACCCTGCGGCGCCTCCGGAGCCTGCGCCGGGCCGCCGCCCCACTGCTGCTCACCCGGCGGGGGCGGCGGCTGCTGCGGGTCGTACGGACCGGGCTGCTGCGGCGGCACCGGGCCCTGCGGGGCTCCGGGCGGCTGCTGCCCGAACGGCGCCGGCGGCGCGGGCGGCGCGCCCTGGGCGTCCGGCGGGCTCAGCGGCCAGTCGTCCCCGGGCTGCGGCGGGACGGGCTGACCGGGCGCACCCTGCTGACCGCCGGGCCCGGGGATACCGGGCGGCGGGCCGGGCTGCGGCGGCGGGAAGCCGTAACCGTCCTGCGGACCGGGGCCCGGCGGGGGCGGGAAACCGTAGCCGCCCTGGGGCGGACCGGGCTGACCGGCGCCGACGGGCGGGGCGAACGATGCGGGCGCCTGCCCGGCGAAGGAGAAACGGCACTCCTCACAGGCGGGCGCACCCGCGGCCCGCGGCGTACCGCACTGCGGGCACGCCTCGGGCGCACCCTGCTGCTCGGAACCGGGCGGCGGCGGGAAGCCGGGACCGCCCTGCGGCTGCCCGGGGCCGCCCTGCGGACCGGGACCCGGCGGGGGCGGGAAACCGTAGCCGCCCTGGGGGCCGCCGGGACCGGGCGCGCCCGGGGGCGGGGGGAAGCCCGGGCCGCCCTGGCCACCGCCGGGCGGCGGCGGGAATCCGGGGCCGCCCTGGGGGCCGCCCTGCGGTGCGGCGGGCGGCGGGAAACCGTAGCCACCCTGCGGCGGACCGTCCTGCGGCGGCGGGAAGCCGTAGCCGCCGGGAGGCGGCGGTGTCTGGCCCGGGGGCGGGCCGGTCGGCACGCCCGGGGGCGGCGGGAAGCCCGGGCCGCCCTGGGGGCCACCGGGCGGCGGCGGGAAGCCCGGACCGTCCTGCGGCTGGCCCTGGGGGCCGCCCTGCGGTGCGGCGGGCGGCGGGAAGCCGTAGCCACCCTGCGGCGGACCGTCCTGCGGCGGCGGGAAACCGTAGCCACCGCCCTGGGGGCCGCCCGGAGGCGGCGGCATCTGGCCCGGGGGAGGACCGGTGGGCGCACCGGGAGGCGGCGGCGCCTGGCCGGGCGGCGGGCCGGTGGGCGCGCCCGGCGGCGGACCGGCCTGGCCCGGGGGCGGGAAGCCGGGACCGTCCTGCGGCGGTGCGAAGCCCTGGCCGTCCTGCGGGCCCGGGCCGCCCTGGGGGGCGCCGGGCGGCGGCGGGAAGCCCTGGCCGGGGGGCGGCGGCGGGCCGGGGGTTCCGGCGGCCGGGGTGTTGAGGAAGCCGGCGGGCAGGGAGGGCGGCGGGGGGACGGCGCCCGCCATCGGCCGGCCGCACACCTCGCACCAGTCCTCGGCCACCGACTGGTGTCCGTTCGGGCAGGTAGGCATGTCGGTTTCTTCCCCCTCCGTACCGTCTCCGGCGCTCACGGCCGGCGCTGTCGCTGGTCTGTCATGGCGTGGGGCGGACTGTCTCACGGCCGTGGCGGGTGCGCCCCGTGCGTGCCGGAGCCGCCGCCCCGTCGCACAGTACCGTTCGCCACCTCGCGACCGCCGCCCGCCTCGGAGCGGGGAAGGACCGCCACCGGCGCCCCACCGGGCGTCGCGGGTCCCGTCCGCCCCGGTGTGTGGAGTGCGTCACGCGCCACCCGAAACGGTGCCGATCCGACGAATCCGTACGTCCCACCCACGGGTGTCCGCAACGTTTCGCCGGACCGGCACCGGACGGTCCGGATCAGGCCGTCGAGTGCCCCGCCGGTGCCGGGAACGGCACCACCGCGACCGTGACGTTGTCGTGTCCGCCGCCGTCCAGCGCATGCGTGACCAGCGTCCGGGCGCTCTCCAGCGGCCGGGCGTGTGCGTCGGCGGGCAGCACCGCGGCCAGCTGCTCGGCCGACTCCGCGTAGTTCCACAGCCCGTCCGTGCAGACCACGACGACGCCCGGACCGTCCGGCTGGAAGTGCCGGGTGTGCGGCTCGACCTCGTACGCGTCCGCGCCCAGCCAGCCGGTGATGGCGTGCGCCCGCTCGTCGGCCATCGCCTCCGCCTCGGACATCAGATTGCCCGCGATCATCTGCGCGGCCCACGAGTCGTCCTCGGTCAGCCGGGTCGGCGGGACGCTGCGGTCGTCCGGCACCCAGTAGGCGCGGCTGTCGCCGACCCAGCCGACGGTCAGCAGTCCGCCGCCAACCACCGCGCCGACGAAGGTGCAGGCCGGGGCGTTCTCCCGGCGCGGCTCCTGCGGGTCGTCGGGCCCGGCGAGGTCGTTGACCGCCGTCGCCGCCGTCACCACCGCGTCGTGCATCGCCCGCTGGGCGTGGACGCCGCGCGGCAGCGACTCCAGCAGAGACTCGCACGCCGCCTCGCACGCCGCGGCCGACGCCTCGTCCGGCCGGGTCGCGGAGGACACCCCGTCGCAGACGACGGCGACCACGGCGGGCGAACCGTCCTGGAGGGCGGTCGCCGACACCGCGAAGAAGTCCTCGTTGCGGTGGTGACGGCGGCCGAGGTCGCTGACCGCGCCGACGCCCTCCAACTCCCGCTCCATGTGGTCGCGTTCGCGCGGCTGGGCCTGTCCGCAGCGGGGGCAGTACCCGGCCGCGTCCACCCCGCCCGCGCCGCACAGCACACACCGGCGGGTGCCGCGCACCGGCGTCTGCTCGGCGGCGTCGGCGACCGCCTCGTACCCGGCGACCCGCGGGTCGGGGGCGGGCTGCCGCCCGGCCGCCTCCCCGCCCGGCGCCGGGTCGGGGATCCGGGTCTGCGGGTCGGGCGGCGCCGGAACCCCGGCGCCGCAGCGCCCGCAGCCCGCGCCCTCCTCCTTCGGCGGTTCGCCGCAGCTCGGACACCTGGACGGCCCAGTCACACCCATGTCACACCCACGTCCCGGGGCGGAAACGGTCGGCCCGCTCCACCAGCTCGTTCCTTGTCTCGCCACGCCGCGCCCTGCCGCGCGGTCGGTGCCGCCGCCGGCCGTGCGGCCCCTCCGGCCGCACCGCACGGCCCGGTCCGTAGGGCGTGTCCGCAAAGTCCCGCCTGGCTTGCGACGCCCTCCGGGCGGACGACGGGACTTCACGGACACGCCCTAGGCCGGACGGGCACCGTGGCCCCCGGAGAGTACCCAGTCCGCGGCGGGGTTCCGTACTCCGGTCGCCCCCGGTGGCCCGATCCTCCCGGTGCGCTCCGCCCGCCCGAAGTCGGCGGGCGGGCCGGTGCGTTCGGCCGCGGGCCCGCTCACGCCCCGCCCCCGGGCCCCGGCCGTTCCCCGGCGAGCGCCTCCGCCGCCGCCCGCTGGTAGCGCGCCACCGCCGCCTCGGCCGCCCGCAGGTCGCACGGTGCGCTCCACAGCAGCCGCCGCGCCGCGTCGTAGCGCTCACCCGGCAGCGGATCGCCCGCCAGACCGCGCCGGGCCAGCTCCGCCCGGTACGCGTCGAGACGGCCGCGCAGCTCGGCGCGGACCGCGAGCGGCGCGGTCACCGCCGTCAGCGACTCCCGGGCGCGCAGCAGCTCGTCCTCGGCGCTCTCCTCCAGCCGGTCCAGCAGCGGCGAGAGGCGGTGCCACTGGGCGCGGCGCCGGAAAGCGGCGGCGGCCGCGAGCTGTTCGTGCAGCGCCGTCGACGGGCCGCTGACCGCCGGGACCTCGCACGACGCGATCTTCGCCAGCACCTCGCCGCGCGCCTGCCGCGCCTCGGTCAGGGTGCGCTCGGCGCGCGAGAGGACGTCCCGCAGCCGCATCAGCCGCGCCTCGGCGTCCTGCCGTACGTCCAGCACCGCCTCGATCTCCCGGCGGACGTCCTCCAGGGCGCGGGCGGCCCGGTCGTAGCGCGTGGTGTCGGGGCGGCCGCCGCCCGGTGCGGCGCTGCCGCCCGCCGGGGCCACCCAGAACGCCAGCGGGTCGGTGATCACCTCGGCGCGCAGCCGGGTCAGTTCGCCGGTGATGTCCTCCAGGTCGTCGCCGGAGGGGTGGGTGCCGGGGCGGACGCCCACGGAGTGCGCCAGCGAGCGGGTGCGCCGCAGCTCCTCGGCGAGCAGATCGATCCGGGCGGGCAGGGCGGACCAGACCGCGTCCGCGGCGACGATGGTGTCCAGCGCGCGGGCGTAGCGGGTGTTGAGCCGCGCGACCAGTTCGCGCAGGGTGCACAGCTCCCTGTCGGCGCTGTCGGCGCTGTCGGCACTGCCGGTGCCGTCGGCCCCGTCGGCGGTGGCCGGGATCGGTGTGTCGCGCAGCAGGCCGGTCAGTTCGGCGAGGTCGTCGGGGGAGAGCCAGCGCCGCCGCTCCCGCAGGGCGCGGACGGCCTCCACCGTCTCGGTGTACGCGTCGAAGTCGGCCCAGAGCGCGGTCAGGGAGCGTTCGGTGGCCGCCCAGCGCTCCGCGGTCACACCGGTCAGCTCGGCGCCCTCCAGGAGGCGCCGCCCCGCGTGGTCCTGGAGTGCCTGGAGCGAGGACTCGATCGCCTCGTACTCGGCGCTCAGCCGCTCCACTGCGCGGTCGGCCTCCTCGCGGTCCAGCGCCTGGCCGGGCGGCCGTTCCGCGGATCCGGGGAAGGGTCCCAAGACCCCCATCGATCACCTCTCCAAACTGCGTACGGGGCGCGGTGGTTGGTGCGCTTCGGCCGCCTCTCGGGTGCTGCTGCCCCCACTTTTCCTCCATAGTGACGCCCCGACGCCCCGTGTGGGGAACGATCAGCGGGGTATTTCGCCGACGGTGGTCCCACGATGCCGGAAACGTCGGAATTGGGAGGGGCGGGGGCGCGGGCCCGGCGTCCCCGCACACGGAAGAGGCGCGGGGGGGGGGGGGGGGGGGGGCAGGGGGGGGGGCCCCCACCCCCCCCCCCCCCTCCTCGCATCCCCCCTATCGAGCATTTTTTCTCCCCCCCCGGCGGAAACCCCGCCGGCACCGCGGGAAGGGGCAC